>CAJTLI010000012.1:14838-74245 GCA_910577525.1 uncultured Oscillospiraceae bacterium
ACAGCCGCGCAGGGGAGCTTGGAGCGGAGCGAGGGTAAAAGCCCAAGGCCCGCGAAGCGGGACAACATTTGGAAAGGAGCCTCAGCATGGCAAAGGTGACGGATGCGGTGGCCGGGCTGGCCCAGCCAATCGTGGAGCGGACGGGCTGCGTCCTCTGGGATGTGGAGTATGTCAAAGAGGCCGGCGAATGGTTCCTCCGGGTCTACATTGACCGGACCGGCGGCGTGGACCTGGACTGCTGCGAGGCGGTCTCCCGCCCCCTGTCCGACGCCCTGGACGAGGCCGACCCAATCCCGGGCAGCTACACTCTTGAGGTGTCCTCCGCCGGGCTGGACCGGGCGCTGAAAAAGCCGGACCACTTCGCCGCCTGCATGGGCCGGCAGGTGGATGTGAAGCTCTACCGCCCGGTGGACGGCTCCAAGGAGCGCACAGGTGTCCTCACCGGTTTTGAGGACGGGGCCGTCAGCGTGGACGGCGTACGTTTTGAGAAGAAAGACGTGGCCCAGGTGCGGCTGCACGTTGAGTTTTGAAGGAGTTAAACGATATGGCTAAGAAAAAAACCGCTGTAAAGAGCACGGAGCTGGACGCCAAAGAGTTTTTCGCCGCCATCTCCGATATAGAACAGGAAAAGGGCATACCCAAGTCCTACATGCTGGAAAAGATCACCCAGGCGCTGGTGGCCGCCTACAAGCGGGACCACGAGGGCATCACCGACAACGTGGTGGTGGACGCCAACGAGGAAAAGGGCGAGGTCCGCATGTTTGTCAAGAAGGACGTGGTGGAGGCGGTGGACAATCCCCACACCGAGATCTCCCTGGCGGACGCCCAGCAGGCCCTGCCCCG
This sequence comes from uncultured Oscillospiraceae bacterium, assembly GCA_910577525.1. GTDB lineage: Bacteria > Bacillota > Clostridia > Oscillospirales > Oscillospiraceae > Enterenecus. The sequence goes on from CAJTLI010000012.1 coordinate 15,682, forward strand.
GGCCCAGCTGGGGGACGTGCTGCGCATTGAGATCAAGCCCAAAAACTTTGGCCGCATCGCCGCCCAGACCGCCCGGCAGGTCATCATTCAGGGCATGCGCGAGGCGGAACGGGGCATGATTTTCGACGAGTTCTCCGCCAAGGAGCACGAGATCCTCACCGGTTCCGTCACCCGGGTGGACGAGCGCAGCGGTTCCCTGGTCATCCGGCTCACCTCCGGCTCCGAGTTCACCGACGCCTTTCTGTCCGCCGGCGAGCAGGTCAAGGGCGAGGTCATCCGGGAGGGCGACCGGGTCCGGGTGTACGTGGTGGAGGTCCGCCGCTCCACCCGCGGCCCCCAGGTGCTCATCTCCCGCACCCACCCCGGCCTGGTCAAGCGTTTGTTTGAGCTGGAGGTGCCGGAGATCTACGACGGCACGGTGCAGGTCATGTCCATCGCCCGGGAGGCGGGCAGCCGCACCAAGCTGGCCGTGTGGAGCGACGATGAGAACGTGGACCCCATCGGCGCCTGCGTGGGCCCCCGGGGCCAGCGGGTCAACGCCGTGGTGGAGGAGCTGCGGGGTGAAAAGGTGGACATCATCAAGTACTCCGACGACCCCGGCCAGTATGTGGCCGCCGCCCTGGCCCCCGCCGACGTCCTCAGCGTCACCGAGCTGGAGGCGGGCAAGAGCTGCCGGGTGGTGGTGCCCGACGACCAGCTCTCCCTGGCCATCGGCAAGGAGGGGCAGAACGCCCGGCTGGCCGCCCGGCTGACCGGCTTTAAGATTGACATCCGCCCCGCCAGCGCCCCCGAGCCCCCCGAGGAGGAGGCTGTCGAGGAAGCGCCCGAGGCGGCGGATGAGGAAGATATCGAAGTGACAGAAGAATAACACCTGTAGGGGCGCACACCAATAGATCGAACGGGGGGAGAACACCGTGCCTAAAAAAATACCCATGCGCCAATGCCTTGGCTGCCGGGAGATGAAGCCCAAGCCGGAGCTCATCCGGGTGGTGCGCTCCCCCGAGGGAGAGCTGTCATTGGATTTCCGGGGCAAAAAGCCGGGACGGGGGGCCTATCTCTGCCCCGCCCCCGCCTGCCTGGCCAGGGCGAAAAAGAGCCGGGCCATTGAGCGGGCCCTGTCCGCTCAGGTGAGCCCGGAGGTCTGGGAGGCGCTGGAGGCGCAGATGAAGGCGGGTGACGGCGGTGACTAGCAATGCCCTGTCCCTGCTGGGCCTGGCCCTGCGGGGAAACAATCTGGCCGTGGGAGAGGAGCCGGTGGCCGAGGCCTGCAAGACCGGCCAGGCCAAGCTGGTGCTCACCGCCGCCGACGCGGCGGCCAACAGCGCGGGCCGCGCCGGACGTATGGCTGAGCTGGGCGGCGTGCCGTGGGTGCGCGTCCCCTGGGACAAGGAAACCCTGGGAAACGCGCTGGGCAGGCGGCTGTGCGCCGTAGCCGCCCTCACCGACACGGGCTTGGCGGCGGCGCTGGCCCGGAAGCTGGCCGGAACCGATCCCCAATATCAGCCCCTGGCCGACCGGCTGACGGCGGAAATCCGTCCGGCCCGGCCCATGAAGAAAAAGACCGCGCGGGCTCCAGCAAAGAGGCCCGCTGTACCTGAAACTTAGGAGGTGGCCTGTTTGAGCCTTGCGAAACTGAACGCCCGGGATGTGGCCAAAGACTTTGGGATGCAAGCCAAAGCCATTACCGCCATCCTCGCCGAGCACACCAAAGAGAACGTGTCTCCCACCAAGGTCCTGACGGACCGGGAGCTGACCATCATCTTCGAGCACCTGACCCAGAAGAACCAGGTGGAGTCCATCGAGTCCATCTACGCCGATGTGTACCACGAGCCCAAGCGGGAGGCAGCTCCCGCCCCCAAGGCCCAGGAGCAGTCCAAGAACGCCCAGAAGGACGGCAGGCCCGCCTCCGGCAGGGACCAGGGCAGGGGCGCGCCCGCCGGAGACGGCCGGAAGGAGCAGCCCAAGTCCGCCGCCCCCGCCAGGCCCGCCAGCCGCACCCCGGAGAAGAAGGTGGTGGACACCCGCAAGGGCGGCGGCCCCAACCTGGAGAAGTACGACCAGCGGCTGGAGGACCTGGCCCCCGACAAGGCCAACCGGATGCAGACCGGCAAGCAGAAGTTCCAGAACCGGAACAGCAGGAACCGGGGCCAGAGCTTCGGCAGCAAGCGCCGCCAGGAGGAGCAGGACCGGATGCGCCGCCTCCAGCTGGAGATCGCCAAAAAGACCCCCCTCACCGTGAAGATCCCCGACGAGATCGGGGTGGGCGAGCTGGCCTCCCGGATGAAAAAGACCGGGGCCGAGGTGGTCAAGTGCCTGATCCGCAACGGGGTGATGGCCTCCCTCAGCGACATCATCGACTATGACACCGCCGCGCTTGTCGCCATGGAGCTGGGCTGCAAGGTGGAGAAGGAGGTCATCGTCACCATTGAGGAGCGGCTGATCGACACCGCCGAGGACAAGGAGGAGGACTTGGTCCCCCGGGCCCCGGTGGTGGTGGTCATGGGCCACGTGGACCACGGCAAGACCTCTTTGCTGGACCACATCCGCAACGCCAACGTGGTGAGCGGCGAGGCCGGCGGCATCACCCAGCACATCGGCGCCTACCAGGTGGAGGTGAACGGCAAGCCCATCACCTTCCTGGACACGCCGGGCCACGAGGCGTTCACCGCCATGCGGGCCCGGGGCGCCATGATCACCGACGTGGCCATCCTGGTGGTGGCCGCCGACGACGGCATCATGCCCCAGACGGTGGAGTCCATCAACCACGCCAAGGCCGCTGAGATCCCCATCATCGTGGCCATCAACAAGATGGATAAGCCGGAGGCCAACCCGGAGCGGATCAAGCAGCAGCTCACCGAGCACGGGCTGGTGCCCGACGAGTGGGGCGGCGACACAGTGATCTGCCCCATCTCCGCCAAGACGGGGCTGGGCATCGACAATCTGTTGGAGATGGTCACCCTTACCTCCGAGATGCGGGAACTGAGGGCCAACCCCAACCGCACCGCCCACGGCGCGGTGATCGAGGCCCGGCTGGACAAGGGCCGCGGCCCCGTGGCCACCCTGCTGGTGCAGAACGGCACCCTGAAGCAGGGCGACGTGATCATCGCCGGCATGGCGGTGGGCCGCGTGCGGGCCATGACCGACTACAAGGGGAACAAGGTGGCCTCCGCCGGTCCCTCCGTGCCGGTGGAGATCATCGGCATGGGCGAGGTGCCCGGCGCGGGGGACGACTTCCACGCCGTGGCCGACGAGCGCATGGCCCGGGAGCTGGTGGAGCAGCGCAAGGCGGAGATGAAGAACGCCACCACCGGCGCGGCCAAGCAGAAGGTGTCCCTGGAGGAGCTGTTCAGCCAGATCCAGGCGGGGGAGATGAAGGACCTCAACATCATCGTCAAGGCGGACGTGCAGGGCAGCGCCGAGGCCGTCAAGGCCAGCCTGGAGAAGATCTCCAACGAGGAGGTCCGGGTGCGGGTGATCCACTGCGCCGTGGGCGCCGTCAACGAGTCGGATGTGATGCTGGCCGCCACCTCCAACGCCATCATCGTGGGCTTCAACGTCCGCCCGGACAAGAACGCCGCCGACTCCGCCTCCCGCAACAAGGTGGATATGCGGATGTACCGGGTGATCTACGACTGCATCAACGAGATCGAGTCCGCCATGAAGGGAATGCTGGCCCCCAAGTTCAAGGAGGTGGCCCTGGGTCAGGCGGAGGTGCGCCAGGTGTACAAGATCACCGGGGTGGGCTTCGTGGCCGGGTGCTATGTCACCGACGGCAAGGTGGCCCGGAACGCCCAGATCCGCCTGGTGCGGGACGGCATCGTGATCCACGAGGGCGTGATGAATTCCCTCCAGCGCTTCAAGGACAGCGTGAAGGAGGTCGCCCGGGGCTACGAGTGCGGCATCGGGATCGAGAAGTACAGCGATATCAAGGAGGGCGACGTGATCGAGGCCTTCGTGATGGAGCAGATCGAGGTATAAGGGATTCGAGAGGGGCGGGCGGTTTCGCCCGCCCCGTTTTTGCGGGAAAGGAGCAGGCCATGAGCCATGTTAACCTGATCGTCGCCGATAAGGCGCTGCCTCTGTGCGATAAAAAAGAGTTTCGGGAGCACACCAGCACCATGGGCGGGAGAACTTGCACCGTCGGTTTTGACTGCGGTTTTTCCGTGTCGCTCCATGAATATTACCGGAACGCGGTGGACGCCCTGGAGCTGGAGATGAAGCCCTTCCAGTATTGGCTGGACTTTGAGGTCTGCCGGACAGATCTGGATCACCTGCTGGCCTATCTGCGAGACAACTTTACCCCCGGCGAGGAGGTGGAGCTGTGGTCCCTTTGGGTGGGCAGCGGCGCGGGCCGCACCCGCCACTACCGGGGGAAGCTGTCGGAATTTGATTTAGACACATTGGGAATGCTGTATGAGCTACAGCGGGAACCGGACCTCACCGGAGAATTTGACGATCTGATCTGTCAGGTCTGTGTCACTGTGGAAATTTGACCCGTCGGGGCTTTTGACACCCCGGAAAGGAGAAACGCTATGCCAAGCAATCGCATCGGACGCATCAACGAGGAAATTCAGCGGGAGCTGTCCTCCCTCATCCGCACCGTGAAGGACCCCCGTGTGGCGGAGGCGGGCATGGTGAGCGTCACCGCCGTGGAGACCACCCAGGACCTGAAATACGCCAAGATCTTCGTCAGCGTGCTGGACAAGCCGGCCTCCGCCCAGGCGCTGAAGGGGCTGAAATCCGCCTCCGGCTGGCTGCGCCGGGAGCTGGGCCGGGCGCTGAACCTGCGCCACACCCCGGAGCTGTCCTTTGTTCGGGACGACTCCATCGACAAGGGAGCCCACATCCTGGATATGCTGCGGGACCCCGAGGTGGTCAAGCCCGCCAACCCCGCCAACGCCCATATCGTGCTGGACGAGGAGGTTCAATAGCCATGGACTACCGGGAAGCGGCGGCTTTTTTGTCCGCCCATGACAACTACCTGATTTTGACCCACAAGCGCCCCGACGGCGACACCATCGGCTGTGCCGCCGGGCTGTGCCGGACCCTGCGGGCCCTGGGCAAGACCGCCCACGTCCTGCCCAACGAGGACGCCACCGCCCTGCTGGCGGGCTATCTGGAGGGCCTCGCCGCCCCCGAGGGCTTCGCCCCGGACACGGTGGTCAGCACCGACGTGGCCACCGAGAACCTACTGCCCGGCAGCGCCCTGCCCTACAAGGGGCGCATCGATCTGGCCATCGACCACCACCCCTCTAACGAGTTTTTCGCCAAGGAGACCTGTCTGGAGGCGGACAAGGCCGCCTGCGGGGAAATCATCTGGAAAATCTGCAATGAATTGGGCGTGATGAGCGCGGACATCGCCGCGCCACTGTACGTGGCGGTGGCCACCGACTGCGGCTGCTTCGTGTACGCCAACACCACCCCACACACCCACAAGGTCGCGGCGGCGCTGATGGAGCAGGGCATCCCCGTCCAGGCGCTGAACAAGCGGCATTTCCGCACCAAGTCCATGGCCCGGATGAAGCTGGAGAGCCTGATTTTGCAGAACATGCGCCTGTACCACGGCGGGACGGTGGCGGTGGCCTCTGTCTCCCTGGACATGATGGCCCAAGTCGGGGCCACCATGGAGGACACCGACGATATCGCCGCCTTTTTGGGCCAGATCGACGGGGTGCTCCACACCGCCACCATCCGGGAGCACGAGGGGGGCGAGTGCCGCATCTCGGTGCGCACCCGCGCCGACCTGCTGAACGCCACCCGGGTGTGCGCCCGGCTGGGGGGCGGGGGGCACAAGGCCGCCTCCGGCTGCACCGTCCACGGGACGGTGGAGGAGGCGGAGCGGGCCATCCTGGCCGCTATCGACGCTCAATTAAGCGAACCAAACCAGGATTGACCCTGTAGAGGCGCACATGGTGCGCCCGCATTCCCCGGACCCATACCATATCCAACGGGCGGATGATATCCGCCCCTACAGACACCAAGGGAGGCCTCCCATGGCAAATGGTATTCTCATTATTGACAAGCCCCAGGGCTGGACCTCCATGGACGTGTGCGCCAAGCTGCGGGGGATGTTCCGCGAAAAGCGGGTGGGCCACGCCGGAACCCTGGACCCCATGGCCACCGGGGTGCTCCCCGTGTTCATCGGGCGGGCCACCCGGGCGGTGGAGTTTGCCGCAGGCTCCGACAAGGAATATATCGCCGGGTTAAAACTAGGCATCATCACCAACACCCAGGACGCCACCGGGGAGATTCTGGAAGAGCGGGCCGTGGAGGTGACTCGGAACCAGCTCTTGGCCGCGCTGGAACGCTTTACCGGAGACATTGAGCAGGTGCCTCCCATGTACTCCGCCGTCAAAATCAACGGCAAAAAGCTATACGAGCTGGCCCGGAAGGGCAAAGAGGTGGAGCGCAGGCCCCGGCCCGTCACCATCCACACGCTGGAGTTATTGGAGGGCGCGCCTCCCGCGGGGGCGGACTTCGCCCTGCGGGTGGTGTGCTCCAAGGGCACCTATGTGCGCACCCTGTGCCACGACATCGGGCAGGCCCTGGGCTGCGGGGGGTGCATGGCCTCACTGCGGCGGGTGAGGGCGGCGGGCTTTACATTGGAGGACAGCGTCACGCTGGACGCGGTCCAGGCGGCGGTGGACCGGGGCGAGGGGGAATCCCTGCTGCTGCCGGTGGACAGCTGCTTTGCCGGCCTGCCGGTGCTGGTGCTGAAGAATGCGGCGGCTGAAAAAAAGGTGCGCAACGGCGGGTTGCTGGCCGCCCGGGGCATCCCCGACGGGGAGTACCGGGTTTACGGCATGGACAAGACATTTTTGGCCCTGGGCCGGGCGGCGGACGGAAGGCTGTCCACGGTCAAGAGCTTTTTTGAGGTGTAAGGGCGCACACTGTGCGCCCGAGACCGCCAATCAAAGAATCAGGGCGCACGATGTGCGCCCCTACAGAGGTGTAATAGCCAATGGATCAACAACGCAGAGTGATTGCTCTGGGCTTTTTCGACGGGGTGCACATGGGCCACGGCGCCCTTTTGCGCACGGTGGCGGAACGGGCCAGAACCCTGGACGCCCTCCCCTGCGCCTTCACCTTCGACCGCAGCCCCACCGCCGCCCTCACGGGGAAGGCCGTCCCCCTGCTCAGCGGCGTGGAGGACCGGACCGCCCTTATGCGCGCGCTGTACGGCGTTCAGGAGGTCATTGTGGCCCCCTTCGGCCGGATGCGCCAGATGGACTGGCAGGACTTTGTGGCCCAGTACCTGAAAAAGGAGCTGGGGGCGGTCCATGTGGTGGCCGGCCATGACTTCCATTTCGGCTATCGGGGGCAGGGCGACCCCCGGCGGCTGCAGGAGAAGTGCCGGGAGCTGGGCATGGGCTGCGACGTGATCCCCAAGGTGGAGATCGACGGGACGACGGTCTCGTCCACATACATCCGCGCTCTGGTGGAGGAGGGCAGAATGGAGCGGGCCCGGTGGTTTCTGGGCCATCCCCACACCCTGTCCGGCCCGGTGGTCCACGGCAGCGAGCTGGGCCGTACGCTGGGCACCCCCACCGCCAACCTGCTGGTGCCCGCGGGGGTCATCGCCCCCCGCTTCGGGGTGTACGCCAGCCGGGTGGTCCTCCCGGACGGCGGCGTAAAAGCGGCTGTGACCAACGTGGGCTTCCGGCCCACAGTGAACAACGACCAGCGCGCCGTCACCGTGGAGTCCTGGATTCTGGACTATCAGGGCATTCTGTATGGCCAGCTGATCCGGGTGGAGTTTTACGCGCACCTCCGGCCGGAACGGAAATTTCCCTCTGTGGAGGCGCTGCGCCAGGCCATTCTGGAAAACAGCCGGCAGACCCGGGACTACTTCGCAAGAGAACAGGAAGGATGATAACCGGTCATGGGTGAGCTGAACATACGCAGGGCGGCGGAACAGGACATTCCGGTCATCGGCAGGCTGCTCTATCAGGTCCACAAGGTGCACAGCGACGCGCGCCCCGACCTGTTTAAAGCCGGAGCGAAAAAATATACCGATGATCAGCTGCGGCAGATTCTCACGGACGGTTTGCGGCCGGTTTTCGTCGCGGAAAAGGATGGGAGCATTCTGGGTTACGCCTTCTGCGTCCACCAGCAGCATACTGGAAGCGGAAATATGACGGACGTCAAAACCCTCTACATTGACGACCTGTGCGTAGACGGGGCTGCCCGGGGCGGGCACATCGGCAGAAGTTTATATGAATACGTCCTAAACTACGCGAAAGAGCGGGGATACTATAACGTAACGCTCAACGTGTGGGCGGCAAACACAGGGGCGCTGCGGTTTTATGAAAAGCTGGGCCTCAGGCCCCAGAAAATCGGGATGGAGGCCATATTGTAACCGGCGGCTTTGTCAAACCGCCCGCCCCTGTGGGCAGTTGGCTGAACGCCTCTATCTCCTGCGGAAAAGGCCGGATGGCCGGGATTTCTCCCAGCCATCCGGCCTTCTTGCTGCGGTCCTTCTCCCCTGTCACCGTTTGTCCTCCCGGCGGCCGCAGCCGCCGCAGGAGCCGCAGTCTCCGCCGCAGTGCCTGCCCTGCCTGCGGTTTCGGGCGATCCGCCCCACGGCCAGCAGCAGCGCCGCGGCCACGGCGGCGCCCGCTATGACGGTGCCCCAGTTCATGGCCGCGCCGGCCTGGGGAAGCAGCCCCACGGCCCGGACGCACAGCGCCGCGGTCCAGGCCACGCCGCACTGCCATACCACCATGCCCGCCGCCCATTTCCAGCCCAGCTCCCGCTTGACGGAGGCGATGGCCGCGATACAGGGCGTGTACAGCAGGCTGAACACCAGCAGCGTGGCCGCCGCCAGCGGGGTCAGCGCGTTGGCGACGCCGCCGGCGTAGAGGATCTCCAGGGTGGAGGCCACGCTCTCCTTGGCGATGAAGCCGCTGATGAGGGAGGTGCAGATCCGCCAGTCCCCCAGCCCCAGGGGGGCCAGCAGCGGGGCGATCCAGCCCGCCGCCGCGGCAAGAATGCTGTCCTGAGAGTCGGCCACCAGGTCAAAATGCCAGTCGAAGCTCTGAAGAAACCAGATGGCCACCGTGGCCACCAGAATCACGGTGAATGCCTTCTCCAGAAAATCCTTGGCCTTCTCCCAGAGCAGCTGAATCACGTTTTTGGCGGAGGGCAGCCGGTAATTGGGCAGCTCCATCACAAAGGGAACCGCCTCCCCCTTGAAGAGGAACCCCTTGTACAGATAAGCCGCCAGAATGCCCACCAGAATACCCAGTATGTACAGCCCCGCCATGACGAGCCCCCCCTGCTCCGGGAAAAAGGCGCTGGCAAAGAAGGCGTACACCGGCAGCTTGGCGGTGCAGCTCATAAAGGGGGTGAGAAAAATGGTCATACGCCGGTCCCGCTCGCTGGGGAGGGTGCGGGTGGCCATCACCGCCGGCACCGTACAGCCAAAGCCCACCAGCATGGGCACGATGCTCCGGCCGGACAGGCCGATCTTCCGCAGCAGCTTATCCATGAAAAAGGCCACCCGGGCGATGTAGCCGCTGTCCTCCATCAGGGACAGAAAGAAGAACAGGGTGACGATGATGGGCAGAAAGCTGAGCACGCTGCCCACGCCCTCGAAGATGCCGTCGATGATGAGACCGTGAAGGACCTCGTTGACGCCGTTTGCCGTCAGCCACCCGTCCGCGGCGGCAGTCAGCGCGCCGATGCCCGCCGCCAGCAGCTCCTGGAAAAAGAGGCCGATGACGTTGAAGGTGAGGTAGAACACCAGCACCATGATGCCGATGAAGCAGGGGATGGCGGTGTATTTCCCGGTGAGAATCCGGTCGATGCGCTCGCTGCGCACCCGCTCCCGGCTCTGCTTGGGCTTGATCACCGTCTGCTCGCACAGCCGCTCGATGAAGGAGAAGCGCATGTCCGCCATGGCGGCGGCCCGGTCCAGCCCCCGCTCCCGCTCCATCTGCGCGATGATATGCTCCAATATCTCCGTCTCGTTTTGGGTAAGGCGCAGCTGCTCCAGAATCAGGTGGTCGCCCTCGATCACCTTGCTGGCGGCAAACCGGAGGGGCAGGCCAGCGGCCTCCGCATGGTCCTCAATGAGATGGATGACGGCATGGATGCAGCGGTGGACCGCCCCGCCGAAGTCGTTTTTGCCGCAGAAATCCTGGCGGGTGGGCCGCTCCTGATACTGGGCGATGTGAATGGCGTGGGCCACCAGCTCGTCCACACCCTCGTTTTTCGCCGCCGAGATTGGCACTACCGGGACGCCCAGGGCGGCCTCCAGGCCGTTGATGTCGATGGCGCCGCCGTTGGCCGTCACCTCGTCCATCATATTCAGCGCCACCACCATGGGCAGGCCCATCTCCAGCAGCTGCATGGTCAGGTACAGGTTGCGCTGGATGTTGGTGGCGTCCACGATGTTTATGATGGTCTTCGGACTGCCGCTGAGCACAAAATTCCGGGATACGATCTCCTCGCTGCTGTAGGGGGACATGGAGTAGATGCCGGGCAGATCGGTGACGGAGGTGTTGGCCCGGCCCTTGATGGGGCCGCTTTTCTGGTCCACGGTGACGCCGGGAAAATTGCCCACGTGCTGGTTGGAGCCGGTGAGCTGGTTGAACAGGGTGGTCTTGCCGCAGTTCTGGTTGCCCACCAGGGCGTAGGCCAGCTCCGTCCCCTCGGGAAGGGGCGCGGCCGCCTCCCTGTGGTATTTGCCCCCCTCGCCCAGGCCGGGGTGGGAGGATTTCTCGATGCCGGACGGCCCCTCGTGCTTCCGGCTGCGCTGTACAATGGGGTCGATCTGGATCTGGGCGGCCTCGTCCAGGCGCAGGGTAAGCTCATACCCGTGGATTTGCAGCTCCATGGGGTCGCCCATGGGGGCCAGCTTCACCGCCGTGACCTCCGCGCCGGGGATCACCCCCATATCCAGAAAATGCTGGCGCAGGGCGCCCTCGCCCCCCACCGCCCGGATCTGCGCGCTCTTTCCGATCTCCAGTTCCCTCAGCGTCATAACAGCATTGCCTCCTCCGCCCGCGGCGCGGTTTTTTCAGACGACCCTATTATAGTAACCTTTCGCTAACTTTTCAATATCCAAGTTGGGGCCGACGCAAATTTTTTCCCCAGGGGGCCTTCCACGACGGCCTTGCATTTTCTTCCGCCGTGATGTATACTGATTTAAAAAGAATTGCCCCGGTTCGAGGGGGCGGCGAACCGGAGGGACACACGCATGTATGAATTGATCCCGCTCCCCCTGTCCGCCGGGACGCTGGTGGAGTACGGCGGGGCGGCGGGCCTGCGCCGGGCGCTGGCGGACCTGGGCTGCCAGGGCGTGGAGGCCATCTGGGCCGGCGAGCCCGTCCCGGCGGAGTTCCCCCGGGAGCTGGCGGTGGGCTGGCACCTGACCTTTTTCACCGACTGGCTGGATTTGTACCGGGAGGACCGGGCCATGCTGCTGGAAAAGTACGGCAGCATGGAGGAGGCCCGCCGGTTCTACGGCGGCCTGGGGGCGGACTACCTGCTCCAGGTCTACCGGGCCGACCTGGCCCGGGCCAAGGCCCTGGGGGTCAAGTACATCGTCTTCCACGTGTCCGACGTCTCCATTGAGGAGGGCTACACCTACCGCTGGCGGCACAGCCCGGAGGAGGTCATCGACGGGGCGGCGGAGGTGGTCAACGCCCTGCTGGGGGACCGGGAGGACAGCTTTGACTTTTTGATGGAAAACCTGTGGTGGGCGGGGCTGACCATGGCGGAGCCTGAACTGACGGCCCGGCTGCTGGAGCGGGTCCGCTGTCCGAAGAAGGGACTGCTGCTGGACACGGGGCACCTGATGAACGCCAATCCCGCCCTGAGGGACCAGCGGGAGGGGGTGGACTACATCCACCGGATGCTGGACCGGCACGGCGGGCTGTGCCGGTATATCCGGGGGCTGCACCTCCACCAGTCCCTCAGCGGGGCGTACGTGCGGGAGCACACCGGATTTGTGCCCCCGGACCTGCCCCGGGGCAGCATCGAGCAGTACAGCGTCAACTACCGGCACATACAGCGCATCGACCGCCATGAGCCCTGGACCGACACGGCGGCGGCCTCCCTGGTGGAGCGGCTGCGCCCGGACTATCTGGTCCACGAGCTGTCGGCGGAGGGGCCCGGGCCCCGGCGGGAGGCCACCCTGCGGCAGAGGCGGGCGCTGGGTCTGGACCGGGCGGCGCGGGGCCGGGCCGGAGAATAGGGCGGACGGCGCGCGGCATGGTCCGCGCGCCCCTTTATGTCCTGGCGGGACGCCCTCCCCGCAAGCGCCCCGGCCTTCCCCCCGAAAAATGAAAACCGCTCTGGACAGACCGCCCCCGCGCTGGTATAATTACCGGCGCGATCAGGGCCCGCACGTCCCGTCCGGACCGCGTGAATACAGCTTCCAAGGAGGAGCGCCGCCTATGGCAAGTTTACTTTTGGCCGTTATCTATCTGTCCTTTATCAGCCTGGGCCTGCCCGATTCCCTTTTGGGCTCCGCCTGGCCGGTGATGCACGCCGACCTGGGCGTACCCATGTCCTGGGCCGGCGCGGTGTCCATCATTATCTCCGTGGGGACCATCCTGTCCAGCCTGCAAAGCGACCGGCTCACCCGGCGGCTGGGGGCCGGGAAAGTCACCGCCGTCAGCGTGGGCATGACGGCGGCGGCCCTGGTGGGCTTCTCTCTCAGCGGCTCCTTCTGGGCGCTGTGCCTGTGGGCCGTCCCCTACGGCCTGGGGGCGGGCGGCGTGGACGCGGCGCTGAACAACTACGTGGCCCTTCACTATGCCAGCCGCCACATGAGCTGGCTCCACTGCATGTGGGGGGTGGGGGCCGCCGCAGGGCCCTACGTCATGGGCTATGCCCTGTCCGGCGGGCAGGGCTGGGGCGCGGGCTACCGGTACATCGCCGCCATACAGATTGTGCTGACGGCGGTGCTGCTGCTCAGCCTGCCCCTCTGGCGGGTCCACAAGGGCCAAGAGGACCGGACGGAGGCCCCCGCCGCCCCGCCGCTGAGCCTGCGGCAGATCTACGCCATCCCCGGGGCCAAAGAGGTGATGACCGCCTTTTTCTGCTACTGCGCCCTGGAGCAGACCGCCGGGCTGTGGGCCAGCAGCTATCTCCACCTCCACCGGGGAATCCCGGCGGAGACGGCGGCGGGCTGCGCCGGGCTGTTTTACATCGGCATCACTGTGGGCCGGGCGGCCAGCGGCTTCCTCACCATGAAGCTCAATGACACCCAGATGATCCGGCTGGGCCAGGGGATCATCGCCGTGGGCGCCGCCGCCATGCTGGCCCCCGCGGGCGGGGCCGTCACCCTGGCCGGGCTGGTGCTGGTGGGGCTGGGCTGCGCCCCCATCTACCCCTGCGTCATCCACTCCACGCCGGACCACTTCGGCGCGGACAAATCTCAGGCGGTGATCGGGGTCCAGATGGCCAGCGCCTACGTGGGCTCCTGCCTGATGCCGCCCCTGTTCGGCCTCATCGCCAACCACATCAGCCCGGCGCTGCTGCCGGTTTACCTGCTGGTCATCCTGGCGGTGATGGCGCTGTCCCACGAGGCCCTGCTGCGCCGCTGTGGGGAGAGCGCCCGGAGCTGACCTCCGCCCCAGACCGGCGGCACATGGAACAGAGAGAGGGAGGCCGTATGAAAATTTGGAAAATTGGCTCGGGGGCCCTGTCGGTGGGGCTGAGCATCGTTTTGATCTTCCAGTCCTTTTTTTCGGGGGTGTGGGACGCGCTGGCGGAAAACGGCCAGTTCTCCGGCGCCGCCGGGCTGGCGGTGGCCCTTCTGCTGGCCGCCGGAGGCATCGTCTCCATCGCCACCTGCGGCGGGAGCCGGGGCGGCGACATCGCCATGGCCATTCTCTTCGGCATCGGCGGCGTGGTGGGCCTGGCCGCCCCGGGGGAGCCGACCAGCCTGCGGGTGTGGGCGGTGTGGAGTCTGGCCTGCGCCATCGCGGCCATGGCGGACATCGGCACCGGCGGCTGCGACAGAGCGCAGGACGAGGCGTTTCGTAAGTGGGCCGCACCGGTCAAGCCCATGCAGGGCCCCGTCACCCTGAACGACGTTCTGTCGGAGCGGGACCCCAGGGTGCGCAACGCCGCCGTCGACGCCCTCCCGGAGCGGGAGGCCAAGCATTACTTAAAGCAGCTGCTGAACGTCTTCGTGCCCCGGCAGCAGGAGTCCGGCCCGGACGACGGCTTGGTGAAGACCCTGATCGCCGTCCTGGCGGTGCTGGGCGTGTTCATCCTGACCGTGGTGGCGCTGGGGATCATGTTCTCCGTGCTGGGCGGCGCGGGACAGAACGGGCCCGGCCCCGTGGCGGCCACCGCCTCCCCCATCGCCACCCTGCCCCCGCCGGAGAGCCCCTCCCCCCTGCCCTCCCCCACAGTCGAGCCCACCGCCGCGCCCTCAACCCCGCCGGCGTCCGGGGCGGGGACCCTGGGGGACTGCTATGTGGAGATCAAAACCGCCTTCCTCACCCAGGACATCGAGGGAAAGACGGCCATCGTCATCACCTATGAGTGGACCAACAACGGCCCGGAGACCACCAGCGCCCTGGCCGAGCTGACCTGGACGGCCCGCCAGGGCAGCGCCCAGCTGGTGAGCGCCGCCATCTCCAGGGAGCCGCGATACGAGCCCGGGACCTCCGGGCACAGCGTCCGGCCCGGGGTCACATCGGAGGTCCAGTGCGCCTTTACGCTGGAAAACGACACGTCCACCGTGGTGTTTGAGCTGGGCGTATTCGGCGGCGCCTCCAGGGAAACGGTGTCCATGCGCTTTTCCCCGGATCGGCTCACCCGGGCCCAAAATCCGGTGGACAACCCCCAATGACAGGTGTATAATATGGCTGACGCGCCCTTTCCCATGGGCACGGAGGGAATTGCTGGAAAGAAGGAATGCTTGGATGAAGCGACACAAAAAGGGCCTGGCGGTCTGGCTGACAGCTGTGCTGCTGCTGCTCATCGCCGCGCTGCTGGCCGGCTCCCCGGGCCGGTCGGAGAGCGTTCAGGAGGCCATGCGGGACGCCGTGCTTCACGACGCCAATCAGGTCAGCCTCCTGGGGCTCAAAACAGTCAGTCCGGGGATGATTTCCGCCTTTGGGGTGACGGCGGCGCTGCTGGCGCTGGCCGCCGTGATGAGGATTTTCGTCATCCCCCGCTTCCGGCTTCAGCCGGGAAAGCTCCAGCTGCTGCTGGAGGAATGGGTGGGCCTGTTTGACGGCATGGCCAAGGGAAACAGCCCCCACCGGAACAAATTTCTGGGGCTGTATCTCTTTTCCGCCGGGTCCTATATTTTCGTGGGGACCCTGTCGGAGCTGCTGGGCCTCCAGGCCGTCACGGTGCACGGGCATCCCATCACCCTGCCCGCCCCCCTGTCCGACGTGAACGGGGCCATCGCCATGGGCACCCTGTCCTACCTGGTGATCCTGTCCGGCGGCATAGCCTCCAACGGCCTGGGCGGCGTGGGCCGGACCCTCAAGGAGTTCTCCCTGCCCATATCCATGAGCTTCCGGCTGTTCGGCGCGCTGCTCAGCGGCCTGCTGGTGACGGAGCTGGTCTATTACTACGTGCATCTGAGCTTTGTGCTGCCGGTGGTGGTGGGGGTGCTGTTCACCCTGCTCCACGCGCTGATTCAGTCCTACGTGCTCACCATGCTGGTGGCGCTGTACTACGGAGAGGTGTCCGAACCGCCGGTTCCCAAGCCGAAAAAGGAAAAAAAGCCGGCGCTCCAAGCGGAAACCCCCTGACCACACAAATTTTATAGATAAATGGAGGTCCTTTCCCATGAATATGCTGAAAAAGATCCTTGTCTTGGCCGGAGCCATGGCGCTCACCCTGGCCTTGGCCGTCCCCGCCTTTGCCGCCGGCGCCCCCGACGCGGCTGAGCCCGCCGCTCAGACCCAGGAAGACAGTTCCACCGGCTTCAAGGCCATCGCCGCGGGCCTGGCCGTGGGCCTGGCCGCCGCGGGCGGCGCTGTGGCCATGGGCCTGGCCACAGCCAAGTCCACCGAGAGCATCTCCCGCCAGCCCGAGGCGGAGGGCAAGATCCGCACCACCTTGATGCTGGGTCTGGTGTTTATCGAAACGGCCATCATCTACGCGCTGCTGGTGGTCATCCTCATCATCTTCGTGCTGTGACGAGGGAGGCGTTTGGGAAATGCCATTTCCGTTGAACATCGACCCGCAGCAGATTCTGCTGCACTGGATGAACCTGGCCATCCTCACGGGGGGGCTGTACTTCCTCCTGTACAAGCCGGTGAAGCAGTTTATGGACAAGCGGACGGCCCACTATCAGGAGCTGGAAAACCAGGCGGCGGACAAGCTGGCCCAGGCGGAGCAGCTGCGCGCCCAGGCTCAGGCCAAGCTGGAGGCCGCGGACGATGAGATCCACGACGAGCGGATGCGGGCCCAGCAGGCCGCCCAGCAGGCCGCCCAGGAGCGCCTGGCCCAGGCGGAGGAGCAGGCCGGGCGCATGATAGCCAAGGCAAAAGTTGAGGCGGAGCAGAGCCGGGAGCGGGCCCTTCGGGAGTCCCAGCGGGAGGTCCGGGAGCTGGCCGCCAAGGCGGCGAGAAAGCTGGCCGCCAAGCCTGGGGACGACATATTCGACAAGTTCCTGGATCTGGCGGAGGAGGGCGGCGCGCATGAGGGCCGATAGAGGCCGCCTGACGGCCCAGCTGCGCAGCGCCGACGAGCCCACCGCGGAGCAGCTGCGGCGGTTTGACCAGTTTCTCTCCCACAAATACAAGCGCAAGGTCCCTCTCCACTGGGAATTCGACCAGGCCCTCCAGGACGGCTTCCGCCTCCAGGTGGGCTCCGACGTGTACGACTGGACCCTGGACGGCCGGGTGCGGCAGTTCCAGGACTATCTGCGCCGGCTCCAGCCCGGGGAAAACGACATCCTGCCCCTGATGCGCCAGGCGGTGGAGAGCTGGGAGCCCTCCCCCCTCCCCGAGGAGATGGGCGAGGTGCTCACCGTGGACAGCAGCATCGCCACCGTGGGCGGGCTGGCCCACGCCCAGTACGGGGAGATTCTGGTGTTCGAGGGCGGCGTCAAGGGGATGGTCCAGGACCTGCGCCCCGACGGGCTGAGCTGCATCCTCTTCGGCGACGGGGAGGAGGTCCGGGCGGGCAGCATGGTCCGCCGCACCCTGAAAACCGCCGGAATGCCCGTGGGCGACGGCTTTTTGGGCCGGGTGGTGGACGCCCTGGGCGTCCCCGTGGACGGCAAGGGCCCCATCCGGCCGGAGGGCTACCGGCCCATTGAGAATCCCGCCCCCGGCATCCTGGACCGTCAGCCGGTGAACGCCCCCATGGAGACGGGGCTGCTGGCCATCGACTCCATGTTCCCCATCGGCCGGGGCCAGCGGGAGCTCATCATCGGCGACCGGCAGACCGGCAAGACCGCCATCGCCCTGGACACCATCCTTAACCAAAAGGGCAAGGACGTGATCTGCGTCTATGTGGCCATCGGGCAGAAAACCAGCTCGGTGGCCCAGCTGGCGGAGAATCTGGCCCGCCGGGGGGCCATGGAGTATACCGCCGTGATCACCGCCCCCGCCGGGGTGTCCCCCGCCCTGCAATATATCGCCCCCTACGCCGGGTGCGCCCTGGCGGAGCACTACATGCACCAGGGAGAGGACGTGCTCATTGTGTACGACGACCTGAGCAAGCACGCCATCGCCTACCGGGCCCTGTCTCTCCTGCTGGAGCGGTCCCCTGGCCGGGAGGCCTACCCCGGCGACGTGTTCTACCTCCACTCCCGGCTGCTGGAGCGGTCCGCCCACCTGTCCGACGAGCTGGGGGGCGGCAGCATGACCGCCCTGCCCATTGTGGAGACCCAGGCGGGGGACGTGTCCGCCTATATCCCCACCAATATTATCTCCATCACCGACGGCCAGATCTTTTTAGAGAGCGACCTGTTCTTCGCCGGCCAGCGGCCCGCCGTCAACGTGGGCTTGTCCGTGTCCCGGGTGGGCGGCGATGCCCAGACAAAGGCCATGAAGTCCGCCGCCGGGGCCATCCGGCTGGAGCTGGCCCAGTACCGGGAGATGGAGGTGTTTACCCAGTTCTCCAGCGACCTGGACGAGACCACCCGCCGGCAGCTGGCCTACGGTCAGGGGCTCATGCGGTTGCTGCGCCAGCCCCAGTACGCCCCCCTGTCCCAGCACCAGCAGGTCATCCTGCTCACCGCCGCCATGGACCGCGTGATGCAGGACGTGCCGCTGAACCGGATGGACGGGTTCCGGACCGGACTGCTGGCCCACCTGGAGGAGGAGGCCCCGGACCTGTGCGCCCGCATCGACCAGACGGGAACGCTGTCCCAGGACGACCGGGAGGAGATTCTGGACCTGTCCCGGGAATATCTGGCCCGCTTCCGGGACGGCGGGAAGCAGGGAGGCTGACATGGCCGGAACAAAGGAGATCAAAACCCATATCGAGAGCGTTCAGGAGACCCGCAAGATCACCAACGCCATGTACCTCATCGCCTCTACCAAGCTCCGCCGCGCCCGGCAGGAGCTTGACAACACCCGGCCCTATTTCGAGGCCCTGCGCCGGGAGATCAAGCGCATCTTCCGCACCGTGGGGGACCGGGTGGTGGAAAGCCCCTACTTCTACCCCGCTCAGGGGGAGCCGCCCCTGGACAAACCCAGCGCCTGCCTGGTCATCACCGCCGACAAGGGGCTGGCCGGGGCCTATAACCAGAACGCCATCAAGGAGGCGCTGAAGCTGCTGGAGATCCACCCGGACACCAAGCTGTACGTGGTGGGCGAGTACGGCCGGCGGTTCTTCGCCGCCCACAATATCCCCATTGAGCACAGCTTCCTCTACACCGCCCAGAACCCCACCATGGCCCGGGCCCGGGAGATCAGCGCCCTGCTGCTGGAGGAATTCCGGGGCGACCGGCTGGACCGGATCTATGTGGTATATACCGACATGGGGGGCGGCATGGCCTTCGAGGCCAAGTGCACCCGGGTGCTCCCCTTTCACCGGGCCTATTTTGAGGACACCGCCCGCACCGAGTCCCCTGTGGCCACCCCCTTTGACTTTCTCCCCAGCGTGGAGGCGGTGCTGGACAACATGATGCCCAGCTATGTGTCCGGCTTTATCTACAGCGCTTTGATCGACAGCTTCTGCTGTGAGCAGCAGGCCCGCATGACAGCCATGGACAGCGCCAACCAGAACGGCGAAAAGCTGCTGGCGGAGCTGTCCCTGGAATTCAACCGGGTGCGGCAGTCGGCCATCACCCAGGAGATCACCGAGGTGTCCGCCGGGGCCAGAGCCCAGCGGCAAAAGCACAGGAAGGAAGGTAGATGATCGTGGAACGAGGGATCATCACACAGATCTCAGGCCCCGTGGTGGACGTGGAGATCGAAGGCGGCGAGCTGCCCCGCCTGCGGGAGGAGCTCACCGTGGAAAAAAGCGGGGAGCTCCGGGTGATGGAGGTGGCCCAGCACCTGGACAGCAGGACGGTGCGGTGCATCATGCTCTCCCCCAGCGAGGGACTGGCCCGGGGGCTGGCGGTGGACGTGCCCGGCCGCACCATTCAGGTCCCCGTGGGGGAGGCCACCCTGGGCCGCATGTTCAACGTGCTGGGCCAGCCCATCGACGGCGGCGGGCCGGTGCCCGAGGGCACCCCGGTGCGCTCCATCTACCGCACGCCGCCCCCCTTTGAGGAGCAGAGCCCGGCGGTGGAGATCTTGGAGACCGGCATCAAGGTCATTGACCTGCTGGAGCCCTACCCCAAGGGGGGCAAGATCGGCTTGTTCGGCGGGGCCGGCGTGGGCAAGACGGTGCTCATCCAGGAGCTGATCCACAACGTGGCCATGGAGCACGGCGGCTATTCCATCTTCACCGGCGTGGGCGAGCGCTCCCGGGAGGGCAACGACCTGTGGCGGGAGATGCGGGAGAGCGGCGTGTCCGCCAAGACTGCCCTGGTGTTCGGCCAGATGAACGAGTCCCCCGGCGTGCGGATGCGGGTGGCCCTGTCCGGGCTGACCATGGCCGAGCACTTCCGGGACAAAGAACACAAGGACGTGCTGCTGTTCATCGACAATATCTTCCGCTTCGTTCAGGCGGGCAGCGAGGTGTCCACCCTGCTGGGCCGTATGCCCTCCGCGGTGGGCTACCAGCCCACCCTGGCCAACGAGATGGGGGAATTGCAGGAGCGCATCACCTCCACCAAGGACGGCTCCGTGACCTCGGTGCAGGCGGTGTACGTCCCGGCGGACGATTTGACCGACCCGGCCACCGCCACCACCTTCGCCCACCTGGACGCCACCACCGTGCTGAGCCGGAAAATCTCCGAGCAGGGCATTTATCCCGCCGTGGACCCCCTGGAGTCCTCCTCTCGCATCCTGGAGGCGGACATCGTGGGGGCGGAGCACTACCGGGTGGCCCGGAAGGTCCAGGAGATTCTGGAAAAGTACCGGGAGCTCCAAGACATCATCGCCATCCTGGGCATGGACGAGCTCAGCGACGAGGACCGGAAAACCGTGGCACGGGCCCGGCGGCTCCAGCGGTTCCTGGCCCAGCCCACCCATGTGGCGGAGAAATTCACCGGCATCCCCGGCGTGTACGTGCCCCTGAAGGACACCCTGGAGAGCTTTGCCGCCATTGTGGACGGCGAACTGGACCAGTACCCCGAGGCGGCGTTCTACAACGTGGGAGCCTGGCGGGACGTGGTGGCCAAGGCTCGGAAACTGGAGGGCAGCGTATAATGGACACCTTTCAGGTTCACATCCTGGCGGCGGACAAAACCATGTACGAGGGCCCCTGCGTCAGCCTCACCATCCCCGCCAGCGACGGGGAGCGGGGCATCCTGGCCCACCACAGCAGCATGATGGCCGCCGTGGTCCCCGGCATTCTGCGCTGGCAGCCCCCAGGGCAGCCGGTCCAGCTGGCCGCGGTGTCCCCCGGCATGGTAAAGGTGGAGAACAACGAGGTTCTGGTGCTGGTGGACTCCGCCGAGCGCCCCGAAGAGATTGATGAGGCCCGGGCCCGTTGGGAGGCGGACCAGGCCCGGGAGGCCATTCTGCAAAAAAAGAGCCGCCAGGAGTATCAGCTGGCCCAGGCCTCTTTGGCCCGGGCGCTGAACCGCCTGCGGGTAAAATCCCGGGGACCGCTGTAAAAAATTTTGTGACTGCCGCGCCGCTCCGTGCATATACTGGTTTGTATGGCCAATTGGCCGGAACCAGGCACAGATACCAGAAGGAGCGATGAGCGATGACAAAGACACAAAGGCCGGCGGGAGCCTCCGAGCCCCCGCGGGAGGATATCGACGACCTGATCTTCCTGGGGCAGAGCGGTCCTCAGATCAGTCAGCGATAAGCCGTCCGGCCCCGCAGCCCGCGGGGCTCGGGCGGTTTTCATTCTCCCTTTTCAGATCAATGCTGCCGAAAAGGGAAGGACTGATTCAACCGGCAAGAGCAGGTTGTGAAGAAATTTTGCGCCAGGCGAGGCGGAATTTCGCGGGAATCATTGTGTTTATTTCAAGAAATCACAACGAGGCCTGACGGGAAAAGGCCCGGCATATGGCGTTTTGAGAAATTATAAACAGGCTCTTCGTCTCTAAATCAGCGGTTCTCCTCAATGGCCCGCAGGCAAACCTCCAGCGCGTTCACGCCAACCGGGACCACAATGTCCGGCTCGGTGCCCATCTCCTGGTTGCTGCCGCCGCCCAGGTTCAGGCCGTTCATAGTGGTGAATTGATAGGCAATCCCCGAATTTGGCAGGACACAGATCATAGGGTCAACGCCGATTCCGTCCCCGCCGGTGGTCTGCCCCACCAGCGGGGCAAAGCCGGTATCTTTGCAGAATATAGCAAACATTTCACTGGCAGAATAGACGCCGGGACCAACCAACAGCCAGAATTGTCCTGAAAACGCGGAGGCATCCGGATAGTCCATGCCCACCGGTGCTCCAATATACACTGATGTATCGTATGCAACTCCTTCCAAATCTTCCTGTTCCAGATCCGGCAGGTTGTCCAGGTCCAGTTCCTCGATCGGATGCAGTTCCGGCACAGAGGAGTACATTGAATCATATTTCCTCGCATTGTAGTAATCCAGTGTTTCCGTTCCGCCCTTGACCAGCACGACATGCGTCGTACCGATGGCCTCTGTCAGGTTCGGGGCGAGCAGCAGCCGCCTGCTATACAGGTCGCTCCCGCCGCCGTTGCGCCTGATGTCGATGATGCAGTTCTCATACCCCTCCGCTTCTATCGTTTGGAAGAAATCCAGCAGAAGCTCCTGGTCACGGTCGAAGTCTTCTCCAGAAGTCAACATCGACCGCACCTCCACATAGGCCGCGCTCTGCTCCGGATAGTAGGCAAAGGCCAGATTATCACGCGTCACCGCGCTCCTAGAACTGGAGCGGTTAGTGCCGGAAGCGGAAGTTTTCGTATCTTCCTCTGACCAATGATAGACGCTTCTGGACTGCTCGCTTCCCAGAAGCTCCGCCTGATACTGGAGGAATGCGCTGTCCTCAGCCCAAAGAAGTGCGTTTCTATACCTGGATACGTATGTACCTGCATCGTACACCATCATATGCCCGGTATATTCAAAACAGTCTGAAACCGTTCGGAGCACCCGCAGCAGGTCTTCCGCCGACTTCGCCTGCTGCGCCATACTGTGGTACGACCGCTCCAAATCTTCCAAACTTCTTCCGGTTGTGCGGCGCAGCACGCCCTCAAAGGGGTAATTTTCCTCCAGCGTTTTCCAGAACTGGTTCCAGTCCCCCATCCATGGACTGAGTTCCCCCGGCGTTTCGTTCGGTTATTCCGGGGGCTCCGCCGGAGCAGTGTCAGTCACGGCGGGTTCCGACTCGCCGGGGGACGGCTCTCCCTCCCCGGCGGCGGGAGAACAGCCGGTCAGCAGCAGGGCCAGCGCCAACAGAAGCGCAGAAATTTGCCTGTATTTCATCGAAAAGCTCCTTTCTATTTTGTTGAGTTGATGATAACAAAGGGCTCCTGTGATGTCAACACGCTTTTGTAGAAACCGCCGAAGTTATATCCCAGCAGCACTTTACTCAAACGGGACTTCTCATTTTTTCCCTTTACATTTGCCCCGGCGTTTTATATAATGAGACAGAATATCATGGCAAGTGCCGCGGAAGGATGAAAAAGCAATGCTTCAATTTGACGAATACCGGGTAAAGCTCAACAATTTGAAGCCCGACCTGGACAAGCTGGGCAAGGCCCTGGACCTGGAGTCCGCCGAACGGGAGCTGGACGAGCTCCACGCCCAGTCCGCCGCCGACGGGTTCTGGGACAACGTGGAGAAGGCCCGGAAAATCCAGCAGCGCATCAGCAACCTGGAGGACAAGGTGACGGCTCAGGCCAGGCGGGAGTCCTCCTGGGAGGATTTGATGACCCTGTGCGAGATGGGCAACGAGGAGGAGGACGCCTCCCTCGTCCCCGAGGTGGAGAGCGGCTATGACGCCCTGGTCCGGGAGATGGAGACCGCCCGGCTGTCCACCCTGCTGTCCGGGGAGTACGACAGCTCCCCCGCCATCGTGTCCCTTCAGGCCGGGGCCGGGGGCACCGAAGCCCAGGACTGGGCTCAGATGCTCTACCGCATGTACACCCGCTGGGCAGAGCGCCACGGCTTCTCCTATTCCGTGCTGGACTACCAGGACGGGGACGAGGCGGGCATCAAGTCCGCCGCCATCCGCATTGACGGGGACAATGCCTACGGCTACCTCAAGAGCGAGCACGGCGTCCACCGCCTGGTGCGCATCTCCCCCTTCGACGCCAACGCCCGGCGGCAGACCTCTTTCGCCGCCGTGGAGGTCATGCCTGAGCTGGACGACAGCGTGGAGGTAGACATCCGGGACGAGGACATCGAGCGCCAGGTGTACCGCTCCTCCGGCGCGGGGGGCCAACACATCAACAAGACCTCCTCCGCCGTCCGGCTCATCCACAAGCCCACGGGCATCGTGGTGTCCTGCCAGACGGAGCGCTCCCAGTTCCAGAACGAGGAGACCTGTATGAAGATGCTGCGCTCCAAGCTGATGCAGATCAAGGAGCAGGAGCACCTGGACAAGATCTCCGACATTAAGGGCGTGCAGCTCAAAATCGAGTGGGGCAGTCAGATCCGCTCCTACGTGTTCATGCCCTACCAGCTGGTGAAGGACAACCGCACCGCCTTTGAGACCTCCAACGTCAACGGCGTCATGGACGGCGACCTGGACGGCTTTATCAACGCCTACCTCACCGCCGCCGCCACCGGCAGCTGGGCCGTCAAATAACAAAGCAGAACAAAACGGCCCCGGAGACCGGCGCGCCTTGCAGCGCGCCGGTCTCCGGGGCCGTCTGACGTACCGGCATCCCTGACGCGGGGCCCCCTCAGGAAAATCTGTCCAGATTGCGCAGATTCACCTTTTGATAGGGCAGCCAGACATAGTGCCCGTCCCACAGCTCCATCGCCTGAGCCGGGTCCTGCCCGTCCGCCAGCGCGATGGCCAGCTCCAGCATGGCCCGGGCAATGCCCGCCGCGTCGTTCAGAACGGTGCCGTACAGCTCTCCGGCGGCCACCGCCTCCAGCGCCGGAGCAGTGGCGTCCACGCCCACCACCAGAGGCCGGGGGCCCTTCCAGTCCCGGAGCGCATCAATGGCACCAAGAGCCATGTCGTCATTGTTGGCCAACACCACCTCAATGTCGTCCCCAAAGTCGTCCAGCCACTGCGCCATTTTCGCCGACGCCGGCCCCCGCTTCCAATTGGCGGCGTCGCTGTCCAGCTTTTCCACCGCCACGCCCGCGTCCGTCAGGGTCTTGACGGAATACTCCGTGCGCAGCAGAGCGTCCTGGTGGCCGGGCTCCCCCTCCAGCATCACATATTGGAGGACGCCGTCCCCATTCCGGTCCACCCCAAGGGAGGCGTCCCGCCACGCGTCCAGCACCAGCTCGCCCTGCATAACGCCGCCCTCCTCCGCCCGGGCCCCCACATAGTAAACCCGCTCCCGGTAGTCGATGTCCTCCGCCACCGGCTGGCGGTTGAAAAAGACCACCGGAACCTGGGCCTCCTCCGTCTTGTCCAAGAGCACCGCGGCGGCGGTGCGGTCCACCAGGTTGACGAGCAGCGCGTCATAGCCCTGATCCAAAAAGCGGTCAACCTGTTCCAGCTGGGTCGTCTGGTTATTGGCGCCGTCCACAACGGAGATATTGATTCTCCGGCCCAGCTTTACCTCCGATTCCTGGACCATGCGCTCCAGATTCTGGGTGACGGAGGAGATAAAGGTATCGTCCTGGGTGTACAGAGCCACCCCCAGCCGCAGGGTATCGCCGTCCCTCTCCCTGGCCGCGCCGCAGCCCGCCGCGCTCAGAAGCGCCGCCGCAAGCAGAAGAGCCAGCCCCCGGCTAGCCTGTGACCGGGAACAGAAGCTTTTGATATTCCGGCTCATAAATTTCCTCCCCCCGCACAATGAAAAACGGAAGCTGCTCCAGGGGGCGCTTTTCCCCCTGGGCCAGGCTCACCGCCCCCTCCACGGCCAGATACCCGCCGGCAAAATCGCTCCAGGCCGCGACGGCGGAAATCACCCCCCGCTCCAGCCAGGCCGCTCCGTTAGCGGTCACGCCCACGCCGTACAGCGGCGTCTCCAGCCCCGAGCTCTCCTTCAGCGCCGCCGCCCGCTCGGTGAGAGCGGGCTCAAAGACCATGACAGCGGACAGGTCCGGCTGCCGGAGCAGTGCGCTCAGCCTGTCCCCCGTGCCGGACAGGCCGACGAGTTCATACCGGACCTCAGCGCCCGCGTTTTCCAGCGTCTCCCGGGCGCTCTCCACCCGCGCGGACACGCCCGCGCTGTTGGGCGAGGCGTCCAGGAGCAGAATCACAGGCCCGGGCCCGTCCTCCAGCACCGCCTGGGCCAGCTCCCGCCCCAGAGCCTCATTGTCCGGCGCGACGGTGAGCCCGGCCCCCTCCAGCGGGGACTCCATGGATAAAATGGGACAGCCTGTCCCCCGCTCCGCCAGCGCCCGGGCCAGCCCGCCGGAGTCCGCCGGGATAATGACCAGCACATCCGCCCCCAGCTCCACCTCCCGGCGCAGGATGTCCACCTGGTCCTCCCCGTCGTTGGCGCCGGCCAGCGTGAGCAGGCGCAGCTCCGCCCCCAGCTCCCCGGCCGCCTGGTCCATGCCCAGCCGGACGTTGGACCAGAGGGAGCTGTCCGCCTCCCGCAGAATGACGGACACCTCCACCGGCGCGCTGCTCCGCTTGGCCGGAAGCCGCGGAAGCAGCAGAGTGATCATGGCCGCGCCCCCCAATACCGCCAAAATCATCAGCTGAATCGCCGTGTTCCGCCTATGCTTCATGGCTGTCCTCCTGTTGGAGCCGGGCGGCCTGCTCCGCGTCCAGCGCTGGAAGGCGCAGGCGGACCGTGGTGCCCTCGTCCGGCTCGCTGAAAATCGTCAGGCCGTACCGCGCCCCAAAGGTGAGCTGAATGCGGCGGTGGACATTGCGCACGCCGATTCCGGAGCCGCTGGTGCGCAGCTCCAGCCGCTGGCCGCTGAGCAGGGCGGCCGCCGTCTCCTCCGTCATCCCCACCCCGTTGTCCGTCACGTCGATCATCAGGTCGTCCCCCTCCCGGTAGGCGTCCACCACAATCAGGCCGTCCTCATCGGCCCCGGCCATCCCGTGATAGATGGCGTTCTCCAGCAGGGGCTGCACGGTGAGCTTCAAAGTGTACAGCCCCTCCGTCTCCGGCCGGGCCCGCACCTGGGCCTCAAATTTGTTTTTGTACCGGATCTGCTGGATATTCAGGTAATGCCTGGCGTGGTCCAGCTCATCCGACAGCGGAATGACCCGCCGCCCCTTGCTCAGGGAGATGCGGAACAGCCGGGCCAGGGATGTGACCATTTGGACGGCCTCCTGGGTCCGGCCACACTCGGTCATCCAGATCACCGAGTCCAGCGTGTTATAGAGAAAATGGGGATTGATCTGGGATTGGAGCACCTCCAGCTCGCTGCGCCGCTTCTGCTCCTCCTGCCGGATAATGTCGTCCATCAAATGCCGCATGGTGGACACCATGGAGGCGATGGAGTGCCCCAGGCGGCGCAGCTCGTAGCAGCCGCTCTCCTCGATCTCCACCTCCCGGCCCGCCTCCAGCTCCTTCACCGCCTGGTCCAGGCGCAGAATGGGGTCGGCGATATAGGCGGAGACCCGGAAGTTGAGAAACGTCATCAAAAAAGCGGAGAAGAGCAGCAGAGATATGCCGAACAGCAGCAGCGAGTCCGCGTCTCCCCACAGCCGGGAGTCCGGCGTCACGCCCACCAGCTTCCAGCCGGTGTAGCCCACGGTTTTCACCGTCACCACCCGGCTCCGGCCCTGGAAGCGCTCGGCGTGAGAGCCGTCGGAATAGCCCGCCGCCTCCAGATTGTTCTCCTCCAGCAGGCCGGAATAGATGAGCTGCTGCCGCGGGTGATAGATGAGCTCCCCCGAGCGGTCGGTGAGGTAGACATAGCCCCCGTTGGGCAGCTCCACATCCCGGCACACCTGGGCGATGCCGCTGAAGCTCATGTCCACCAGCAGCACGCCCCGCTCGGTGCGCCCGTCCTGAGTGAGCTGCACGTGGCGGCTGAGGGACACCACCCAGCGGGTGCGGTAGTCTGGGTCGTCAAACAGGTCCTGGATATGGGGCGTGGAAAAGTGGAGGTTTTCCATCTTGTCCATGGCCATACGGAACCAGGAGGTCTGGTTGGGAAAGATGGACGGCTTGGCCGTGGAGAGCGGAACGGACGCCTCCATCCCCCCGCCCTCGTTGAACACCGCGATGGACACCAGCGCGTCCCGGTTCTCCTCATAGAGCAGGCTCATGGACTCGCTCATGGAGCGCTGGGTGATGTCCATCTTCTTGATGATCCGGTAATAGACCGCGTCGGATACCCGCATCATCCGGCGCAGGTAGCTGTCCAGATTCATGTTCACCTGGGACAGCACCCGCTGGGTGGCCTCCTGGGTCAGCGCCTGGGTGGAGTCGGAAAAGCGAAGCATCAGCCCCGCGCCCAAAAAGATGATGCCCGCCAGGGCCACGGCGGTAAAGGAGAGGGAGAGCACCATCTGGATGCTCATGCCCCGGTAGCCCTCGGTCAGCTTCCCGGCCAGCCGCTTGAACAACGCGCCCATACTGCGCCTCCCTTCCTCAGCCCTGCCCCGCCCTGAACTTAGACGGGGGCAGCCCGAAATGCCGCTTGAACACAAAGCTGAAATAGTTGGGGTCGGCGTAACCCGTGAGCTCGGCCACCCGGTAGGTCTTTTCGTCCGTCTCCCGAAGCAGGCGGGCGGCGTGCTCCATGCGCAGGTCGGTCACATAGGCGGTAAAGCTCTTCTGGGTCTCCCGCTTGAACAGGGTGGAGAAGTAGGCCGGGGACAGGTGCAGGTGGCCGCACAACATCTCCACATTCAGATCGCTGTCGGCGTAGTGCTCCGCCACAAAGCCCTTGGCCTGCTCCACGGTTTTCCAGGCGGAGTCGCTGCGCTGGCGGCTGAGCTGCTCCCACAGCCGCAGGGCCCGGTCCAGCAGCCAGCCCTCCAGCTCCTCCAGGGAGCGGAAATCCGTGATGGACACCATACCGGTGAAGTTGGGACCGAACACCGCCTCCATATCCGCCTCGCCGGTCCGCGCCAAACGGGTGAGGGCGGTGAGCATTTCCAGGAAAAACATGTGGCATTGAGGCAGCGGCAGCTGAGCCTCCCGGACCCGCTCCACCTGACGGCGGACCAGCGTGGCCACCTCCTCCCTGCTCCCCAGCTTGACGGCGGCTCCCAGCGCCCGCTGGTCGGCCTCGTCCAGGGTGAGGACGGCGGCCCGCCGGGGCTCCAGATCGCCGATGTAGAGCACCTGCTCCGCGCCCATCAGCACCCGGTAGTCCGCCGCGGTGGCGGCGCCCTCCACCGACTCGTGGAGCTGCTCCGGCCCGGGGCAGGGCCGCCCCACGCCGGCAAACAGCGTGATGCCCAGCAGGGGCGCCGCCAGCCTGCACAGACGGCCCAGCTCCTCGGTGAGGTCGTAGATCTGCCCCTCCCCGTCCAGCTGGACCAGCAGGGCCACCATGTCGTTGTACAGCACCGTGCGCGGGGCCTTTCCCCCCAGGGAAAAGCGGCGCTGGAAAAAGGACTGAATGGACAGCAGCACCAGCTCGTCCCGGCCTGTGTCCGAGCTCCTGCCCGACACGTCCGCCAGCACCAGCGCCGCCGCCCACCAGCCCCCAGCCAGCTCGATCTCATACCGGGCCGCCCGGTCGAACACCTGGTCCGCCGGAATGCGGCCGTCCAGCAGGCGGGTATAGAACAGCTCCCGCAGGATGGGCAGGCTCTCGTCATACCGGCGGCGCAGCGCCTCGATATCCCGGCGCTCCAGGCGCTCCTGATCCATCTGCTCCCGCAGGCGGACCAGCACGCCGCTGAGCTCCGGGGCGTTGATGGGCTTGAGGATATATTCAAACACGTTCATGCCGATGGCCTGCCGGGCGTACTCAAACTCATCGAACCCGGAGAACACCACCAGCTTTGCCGCAGGCAACAGAGGCTTCACCCGGCGGCACAGCTCCAGTCCGTCCATATAGGGCATTTTGATATCGGTGAGCACCACGTCGGGGCGCAGCTGCTCGCACAGCTCCAGGGCGTCCACTCCGTTGCCCGCCGTCCCGGCCAGGGAAAAGCCCAGCCCGGCCCAGTCGATCTTCCAGCGGATTCCCTCCCGGATCTCCTCCTCGTCGTCCACCAGCAGGACGCGGTATTCCTCCATGGGCGGCGCACCTCCAGCCTTTATCTAAGGTATCGGCGCTTTGACGGACAAAGCGCCCGCCGCCCATGGGCGGCGGCATGTCATATTGTACCATATCCGGTGCGGTTTGCAAACAACAAATGTCCGTCCGCGCCGGCGGACGGACATTTGCACAGGAAAACGTTTACTTCTTCACCAGGTATTTGCGCATATCCAGGGCGCAGGCAAACAGGATGATGCCGCCCTTGATGGCGTACTGGAGCTGCTGGTCCATGCCCACCAGGGGCAGGGCCACGAAAATCAGCCGCAGCATGATGACGCCGATGACGATGCCGCTGATCTTGCCGATGCCGCCCACGAAGGACACGCCGCCGATGACGCAGGCCGCGATGGCGTCCAGCTCGTAGTTCACGCCGGTGTTGGCGGTGTTGGAGGCGATGCGGGCGCTCTCCACAAAGCCCGCCCAGCCGTACATGGCTCCCGCCAGGGCAAACACGCCGACGGTGGTGGCGAATACGTTGACGCCGGACACCCGGGCGGCCTCCTCATTGGCGCCCAAGGCGAACATGTTCTTGCCGAAGGTGGTCTTGTTCCAGATAAACCACATGATGGCCGTCAGCAGCAAGGCGTAGATCACGTAGTTGGGGATGCGCACCGAGCCGAAGGTGAACAGCGGGGGGTCGCCCACCACAAAGTTGCGGTAGCCCTGATCCAGGCTGGAGATGGCCTGGCCGCCGTTGTTGCCCATCTGCACGTACAGCAGCAGGGTGGTGTACAGGATCAGCTGGGTGGCCAGGGTGACGATGAAGGGGTGGAGCTTGAACTTGGCCACGAAAAAGCCGTTGAACGCGCCGATGCACGCGCCCAGGCCCATGGCGATGAAGATCACCACCGGGATGGGCAGGGTGCCGATGCCCGGCCACATCTTGTTGGCGGCGGTGGCGGACTGGAGCAGCGAGGCGGACACGCAGGCGGTGAGGCCCACGGCGCGGCCGGCGCTCAGGTCGGTGCCGGTGAGCACGATGCACCCGGCGATGCCCAGGGCCACAGGCAGATAGGCCGCCGTCAGGCTGATGAGGTTCACCAGGGAGGTGGGCCCCAGGAAGGACGGCTTCTTGATGGCCACGTACACCGCCACCACCAGCATGATGATAATCAGCGCGTTGTTGAGCAGGGCGTCGCCCACCTTTTGGGCCGTCAGCCCCTGGGCCTTTTCGGCCAGCTTTTTGGATTCATTACTCATGGGGACTCCTCCTCTTTTACACGTATTTGGCCGCCAGGGTCAGGATCTCCTCCTGGCTGGTGGACGCTGCGTTCACCTCGCCGGCCACCTGACCGCCGGACATGACAATGATGCGGTCACACACGCCCAGCAGCTCGGGCATCTCCGAGGACACCATAATGACGCCCTTTCCCTCGTTAGCCAGGTCGATAATCAGCTGGTAGATCTCATACTTTGCGCCCACGTCGATGCCCCGGGTGGGCTCGTCCAGCAGCAGGATCTCCGGCTTGGTGAGCAGCCACCGGCCGATGATGACCTTCTGCTGGTTTCCGCCGGACAGGGACCGGATCTGGGTCTTCTGGCTGGGGGTTTTGATATGCATGGCCTGAATGGACCAATCGGTATCGTCCCTCATCCTCTTATCGCTGAGGCAGACGCCGCCCATGAGGTAGTTTTTCAAATTGGAGATGACAGTGTTCTCCTTGATGTCCCGGATGCCGAAAATACCGGTGGCCCGGCGCTCCTCGGTGAGCAGGGCAAACCCGTTTTTGATGGCCTCCTTGGGGCCCTTGTTGCGGATCTCCCTCCCGTGGAGGGTGATGGTCCCTCCCTCCCGGGTCATGGCGCCGAACAGATTCTCCAGCACCTCGGTGCGGCCCGAGCCGTCCAGCCCCGCGACGCCCAGGATCTCCCCCTTTTTCAGCTGGAAGGTGGCGTCCTTCAGCCGGGTGTACCTGCCGGAGATGTGCTGCACGTCCAAAATGATCTCCCCAGGCTTGTTGGTCTTGGGGGGGAAGCGGTTGGTGAGCTCCCGGCCCACCATGAGGCGGATAATCTCGTCCATGGTGAGCTCCTTGGCCGGGCGGGTGGCCACCCAGGTGCCGTCGCGCATGATGGTCACGTCGTCGCTGATGCGCAGGATCTCCTCCATTTTGTGGCTGATATAGATAATGCCGCAGCCCCGGCTTCTCAGCATGTTGATGATGCGGAACAGGTGCTCCACCTCGGTCTCGGTGAGGGATGAGGTGGGCTCGTCAAAGACGATGACCTTGGAGTCGTAGGACACGGCCTTGGCAATCTCCACCATCTGCCGCTGGGAGACGGGCAGGGTGGACATGACGGCGTTGGGGTCCACCGCCACCTCCAGCTCCTCAAAAATCTCCCGGGTGCGCTTGTCCATAATGCGCTCGCTGACGATGAAGCCGCCCACCTTGGGGTAGCGGCCCAACCACAGGTTGTCCTTCACCGTGCGGGTGAGGGCCTGGTTGAGCTCCTGGTGCACCATGGCCACGCCGTTTTCCAGCGCCTCCTTGGAGCTTTTGAACTCCACCTCCCGGCCGTCCAGGGTGACGGTGCCCTCGTCCCGGCGGTAGATGCCGAACAGGCACTTCATCAGGGTGGACTTGCCCGCGCCGTTCTCCCCCATCAGGGCGTGGACGGTGCCGGGCCGGACAGTGAGGCTCACCCCGTCCAGGGCCTTGACGCCGGGGAACGATTTGGAAATGCCCCGCATTTCCAGCAGTACCGGCTGATCCATATGGTTCCTCCTCTCTCAGGCTATAGGAAGGACTGATTCAACCGGCAAGATGCCGCAGGCGCATTGAAATCAGCGCTTCCTATATAGACAAGCGGGACTGCCCACCGGCAGCCCCGCTTGTCTGTGGGTCATGAACGGTTATATATGCGCGGGGATCGGACGCTCCCTTACTTGGAGCTGCCGTCGTACACGCCGTAGGGGACGCGGATCTTGGCCACGTCGGCGTCCACGGTGAAGTCGCCGGTGTTGTCCATCAGGGCGGCGCCGGACTGCACGTTCTTCACCAGGGTGACGATGGTGGAGGCCATGCCCACGTTGTCCTGCTTGATGGAGCCGGTCATGGTGCCCTTGTCGATGGCCTCCTTGGCGGCGTCGGTGGCGTCCACGCCGAAGACGGGGATGGTGGTGGTGCCCTCGCCGTTGTTATAGCCCACGTTCTGGAGGGCGGAGATGGCGCCCAGAGCCATGTCGTCGTTGTTGGCGATGACCAGCTCGATCATGTTGTTGTTGTCCTTGTTGTAGGAGCCCAGCAGAGTGACCATGTAGTCGTTGGCGGCGGTGGAGGACCACTTGCCGTTGGTGTCCACCAGGTACTTCGTGCTGGCACCGGTGTCATAGTACTCCAGCTCGGGCTTGCCCGCGGCGGTGAGCACCTTGTTGGCGTCCTCCACGCCGAACTGGGTGCGGGCCTCGGCCTCGGCGTTGGCCTCCTGGCCCTTGAACATGACGTAGGAGATCTTGCCGTCGCCGTTCAGGTCCAGCGCGTCAAAGTTGTCCACCAGATATTTGCCGATCATCTCTCCCTGCATATGGCCGGCGTCAGGGGCGTTGGTGCCTACGAAGGCGCACTTGTCATAGCTGTTGATGACGGCGTTGTCGGCCACCTCGCGGTTGAAGAAGATCACGGGGATGTCCTTGGCGCGGGCCGCCTCCACAATGTCCTTGGCGGGGTCGGAGGTGGAGGTCTCCACGATGTTCACGATCAGCAGGTTGGTGCCATCGGCGATGGCGGTGTTCACCTGGTCGGACTGGGTGGGCTGGCTGCCCGCGGCGTCCCAGTTCTTGGGCTCGATGCCGATGGCCTTGAGCTGCTCGTCCAGGGAGGCGCGGACGGTAGAGATATACACGTCGGAGAAGTCATAGTAGAACACGTCCACCCGCAGGTCGCTGGCGGGGGCGGGGTTGCTGCTCCCGGCCGGGTCGCTGCTGGCGGCGCTGCCGGGGGTAGAGGGAGCGGTGCTGTCGGCGGCGGGCTCGTTGGCGCAGCCGGCAAACAGGCCCAGCATCATCAGTGCGGCCAAAGCAAGAGCGATTCTTTTCTTCATTCTTAGTTCCTCCTATGAAACTTTAGAATTCGCCGGCCTTCCATCGTCCGGCCAGCCAGCAAGCACATATTAACAGCTTCCCTGGAAAAAAACGATAGAAAATTCTTTCCATTTCTATCAAAAAACTTTGCCGGCCAGACGGCAGACGCCCGCCTGGCCCCCGCAGGTTTCGCCGGTGGAGACGTATATTTCCACCAAAAACACGCCTCTTTCTCTCCCTTTTATTGAAAATAGCGGGCAAAAACGCGCAGCCTGGTTCCGAGGCCGAACCCGGCTGCGCGTTTTTCCCATCGAA
Organism: uncultured Oscillospiraceae bacterium; assembly: GCA_910577525.1. Taxonomy (GTDB): domain Bacteria; phylum Bacillota; class Clostridia; order Oscillospirales; family Oscillospiraceae; genus Enterenecus. Next base: position 49,765 of record CAJTLI010000012.1, read on the forward strand.
GATTTTACCGGTAACACAAAAATTTTCACCGCAAAAACATGTGCAGCAGCCTGCCGTAGAGCTTTTTTTCATAGGGCTGGTAGCGCATGGGCAGATCCATCCAGGTCTTCTTGTCCACCACGCTTTTGCTGTGGGAAAAGGCCTCAAAGCCCGCCTTTCCATGATAGGCACCCATGCCGCTCTCCCCCACGCCGCCAAAGCCCATCTCGCTGGTGGCCAGGTGAATGACCACGTCGTTGACGCACCCGCCGCCAAACTGGAAGCGGGACATGGCCTCCCGGACCCGGACCCGGTTCTGAGAGAACAGGTAGAGCGCCAAGGGCTTGGGCCGGTCCGCCAGCCGCCGGTACAGCTCGTCAAAGTCGTCATAGGTGAGGATGGGCAGAATGGGGCCGAAGATCTCCTCCCCCATCACCGGGTCGTCCTCCGTCACGCCGTCCAGGATGGTGGGGGCGATTTTCAGTGTGGACTGGGACCATTGTCCGCCCAGCACCGCCTTGGCCGGGTCGATGAGGCCCAGCAGGCGCTGGAAGTGTTTCTCGTTTACGATTTTCCCGTAGCCGGCGTTTTCCAGCGGAGCCTCCCCGTACTGCCGCCGGACCTCCCGGCACAGCAGCTCCACCAGCCGGTCCTTCACACCGCTGTGGCAGAGGACATAGTCCGGGGCCACGCAGGTCTGACCGCAGTTGAGATACTTGCCGAAGACGATCCGCCGGGCCGCCAGGGACAGCTTGGCCGTCTCGTCCACAATGCAGGGGCTTTTGCCCCCCAGCTCCAGCACCGCCGGGGTGAGGCGCTCCGCCGTATGGCGCAGCACCTCCCTGCCCACGCTCTGGCTGCCGGTGAAAAACACGAAGTCGAACCGCTCGTCCAGCAGGGCGGCGTTTTCCCTCCGGCCGCCGGTGACAACCGCCACATATTCCGGCGGGAAGCAGGCCCCGATCAGCGACCCCAGCAGGGCGCTGGAGGCGGGGGCGTAGGCGCTGGGCTTCACCACGGCGGTATTCCCCGCCGCGATGGCGTCGGCCAGGGGGTCCAGCGTCAGCAGCACCGGATAATTCCAGGGGCTCATAATCAAGGTGCTGCCGTAGGGGGAGGGCCTGCGGAAGCTCCGGGAGGCAAACTGGGCCAGCGGGGTGTACACCGTGCGCTCCCCGGCCAAGCGGCCCACGCGGCGGATCATGTAGCTCAGCTCCGTCAGCACCAGCCCGGTCTCGCACATGAAGCTCTCATAGGCGCTTTTGCCCAGGTCGGCGGCCAGCGCTTCCCCGATCTGGGCCTCCCGCCGCTTCACCTCGTCCCGCAGCCTTTTGAGCGCCTTCACCCGAAAGGACACCGGGAGCGTGGCCCCCGTCTGGAAGAATTCGCGCTGTCTTTCCACAATACCGTGAATATCCATGTCAAATGCTCCCCCCGGCGCATATTCATAAAGCCGCGCCAGCTCCGTCCGGTCCATCAGCCGGGGCACTGGGTAGAGCGGATTGGCCTCCCGGGCGGCGTGGACCGCCATGACGGGCACATCCTCGCTCCGTATGTCCGGCAGCTTCTCCGGAATTCCCATCCGTTGGTTCAGGGCCCGGACGGCGGCAATAAACGCCTCAGCCCCCCGCTCCTCCGAGCCTATTTCCGACACCACCCCGGCGCTCCGGCCCAGCTCCCACAGCTTCCGGCTGACGCAGGGGCCATACAGCTCCAGCCCCAGGGGCAGCAGCACCGCGTTGGCCAGGCCGTGGGGGATATTGTACTGTCCGCCCAGGGAGTGGGCCACCGCGTGGGTCAGCGCGTCCATGCCGGTGGCGGCGGTGAGGGCGGGCGGCAGCGTGCAAGTGACCGCCGGGTCCAGCACCGCCCAGCGGGGAATCATGGAAAAATTGTTCATGGTGTACTTGTGCTTCCGCTCGCTGTCGGTGATGACCGCTGTGACCGTCACCTCCCTGCCCGTGCCGGCGGTGGTGGGGATGGCGATCAGCGGCGGCAGGCGGCGCAGAACCCGCAGCAGCCCCTTCATCTGGTTGGCGGTCCGCTTGGGGTGGGCGATCCGGGCCCCCAGGGCCTTGGCGCAGTCCATGGGCGAACCGCCGCCAAACGCGATGATGCCCTGACATTAGACGCCCGGCGATGGACTCCAGCGCGCCGTAAAAGCAGGCCCTGGTCTCGTCATCCAGGTCCGCCCCCGCCAGCTCCACCGCCAGCCCGGCCCGCCTGCCCACCTGCTCCGCGGCATCCCGCCCCTGGGCGGTGAGCTTCAGCAGGCCGCAGTAGAGACTCCGGTGGACCCCCTCCCTGGTCACAAAGCCCCGCTCCTGAAGGGCGGACACAGCCCGGGACACGTCGGACTTGTCCTTGCCGCACAGCTCGCACAGCTGGGGGCCCGTCACTCCGGCCTGGCGGCGGTACATGGTGGTGAGATAAATGGCGTGCTCGCCCTTCAGTCCATAGACCGCCATCTCCTCCGCCGCCAGCTTGTGCCAGTACCGGGAAATCTCAAAAACTGCCAATGAAAAGCGTTCAAACCGGTTTATCACCCCTGGTCCCCCCTTTTCCATCACAAAAAGCCGCAGGCGCGGCTTCTGGCTTCTGCATCATATACCGGAAAAGTTGCATTGTCAACTTCTTTTTTGGCGGGCGGCCCACGCACCGGATCACCGCTTGAGCCCCCCATGCGGTGAATTGAGGTGGTGAATACAGTCCGCCGGATTCCGGCGGCAAATTCCCCCTTGACTTTTACAATTAAAAGTGGTAGAGTAACAGAGAAATTCGGAAGGGAGCGCTGCGTATGAACAGCCGGAACTATGGGTATGGCTATTACCGCTATTATGATGGTAGCGGCGTTTTGTCATGCCCATGAAGGTTCCCGCTTTCTGCTGAGCGCGGCTGCCGGAGGGCGGCCGCTTTTTTTGCAGAAGCGCGAGGGCAGACGCATAGGGGCGTTTGAGCCGGAGAAAATCCGCGCGGCGTAACGGAAAATTCAAACATTGACAAAGGAGTAAGTCACTATGGTAGTTATTATGAAGCGGGAGTTCACTCCCGAGCAGCTGGAAACCGCCATCCGTGCCATGGAGGCGGGGGGCGTCCGGGTGATGGTGTCCAAGGGCTCGGAAACCACTATTCTGGGCGCGGAGGGCGACGCCGGCGGGCTGAACCAGGAGCAGCTGGCCCAGCTGAACGGCGTAGAGCGGGTCATGCGGGTCAGCGAGCCCTACAAAAAGGCCAACCGAAAGTATCATCCGGACGACTCCGTCATCAGCCTGGGCGGCGGCGTATCCATCGGCGGCAATAAAATCTCCGTTATCGCCGGGCCCTGCTCCGTGGAGAGCGAGGAGCAGATCCTGGAGGTGGCCAAATCCGTGCAGCAGTCGGGGGCCGCCGCCCTCCGGGGGGGCGCGTACAAGCCTCGCACCTCCCCCTACGCCTTCCAGGGCAAGGGGGTGGAGGGGGTCCTCCTGCTGGACGAGGCCCGGAAGGCCACCGGCCTGCCCATCGTGTCCGAACTGATGAGCGCCGACCAGCTGCCCCTCTTTGAAGAGGCGGTGGACGTGATCCAGATCGGCGCCCGGAATATGCAGAACTTCGACCTGCTGAAAAAGGTGGGGAAAAGCAGCAAGCCCATCCTGCTCAAGCGGGGGCTGTCCTCCACCATCGAGGAGTGGCTCATGAGCGCGGAATACATCATGGCGGGGGGCAACCCCAACGTGATTTTGTGCGAGCGGGGCATCCGCACCTTCGAGACCTACACCCGCAACACCCTGGACCTGTCGGCGGTGCTGGCCGTCAAGCGCCAGAGCCACCTGCCTGTGGTGGTGGACCCCTCCCACGCCTGCGGCAAGGCGTGGATGGTGGAGCGCATGGCCATGGCCGCCGTGGCCGCCGGGGCGGACGGCCTCATCATTGAGGTCCACAACAACCCGTCCTGCGCCCTGTGCGACGGGGCCCAGTCGGTGACGCCGGAGCAGTTCGGCTCCATCATGGACAAGCTGCGCACGGTGGCCCGGTGCGTGGGCCGGGAGCTGTAAAAAGAGAGGAGCTCTTTTCATGGAGAAACGGCGTATTTTAGTGGTGGGCCTGGGGCTGATCGGCGGCTCCCTGGCCATGGCCCTTCAGGGCTTCGAGAACTTTGAGGTGGTGGGGGCGGTGCGCTCCCAGGCCACCTATGATAAAGCCGCGGCAAAGCACGCGGCGGACCGGCTCACTTTCGACCCCGCCGGCCAGCTGCCCGGGGCGGACGTGGTGATCCTGTGCCAGGACCCGGCGGGCATCATCGGCTTCCTGGAGGAGCACCGGGACCGCTTCAAGCCCGGCTGCCTCATCTGGGATGTGTGCGGCGTGAAAACCGCCGTGATGGAGGCGGCCAAATGCCTGCCGGACGGGGTAGACTTCATCGGCTGCCACCCCATGGCAGGCAAGGAGGCGTCCGGCATCGACAACGCCGAGGCCGGGCTGTTCCGCAACACCCACTTTATCGTCACGCCCGGTCCCCGGGCCACCCGGGAGCACCTGGACCTGCTGCGCCGCATGGCGGACCACTGCCGCTTCGGCGACGTGATCGAGACCACCCCGGAGCGCCACGACCAGATGATCGCCTACACCAGCCAGCTGATGCACGTGATTGCCGTGTCCGTGTGCGACAACGACGGGCTGTTCTCCTGCAAGGGCTTTGAGGGCGGCTCCTTCCGGGACTGCACCCGGGTGGCCGCTCTTGATCCGGCCATGTGGACCCAGCTGTTCACCCTCAACGCCCCCGCCCTGGCCCAGGTGGTGGGGATGCTGGAGGAGCGGATGCGCCAGTACCGGACCGCCATTGAGAACAATGACCGGGACGCCCTCCGGGCCATGCTGGCCGCCGCCTCCGGCAGGAAAAAACAGATTGATCTGGAACGGGCCCGGGGCGACGACGTGCGCCCGGTCTGGACGTGTCAGGAATAAACAGCGCGGAGCGGCATTTCGCGGGACTGTGGCAGGGCTGAACTGCCACAGTCCCGTTTTGTTTCGGCGCGGACGGACAGGAAAATTATTTTCTTTGTGACAGTCCACTAAAAACTGCCAGTAAATTTGGCGTTTTTTCCAACTTGCTGGGGAAATCTTTTTGGGGTATTATATGAATATGTATATTATTTAAATTAAATAAGAAATACCCCGTTCGTCTCAGCCCAAAATCAAAATTCAGGCGGTCCGCCGCCGCGGGAGGGAATTGTCATGCCGCTGGTTCCAATGAAAGCAATTTTAGACGCCACCGAGCAGTACAACTACGCCCAGGGGGCCTTTAACGTCAACGCGGTCTGTCAGGCCAAGGCGGTGATCGAGGTCCACGAGATGTTCCGCTCCGCCGCTATTTTGCAGGGGGCGGACCTAGCCAACGCCTTTATGGGCGGCCGTGCCGACTTCGCCCAGGGAACCCTGGAGGACAAGAAAAAGGGCGCGCTGAATATCGCCAACGCGGTGAAGAAGTACGCCGAGCACTCCCCCATCCCGGTGGCCCTCCACCTGGACCACGGGAAAAACCTGGACTCCTGTGTGGCCGCCATCGCCGGGGGCTACACCTCCGTCATGATCGACGGCTCCTCCCTGCCCTTTGACGAAAACGTGGAGCTCACCCGTGAGGTGGTCAAGTACGCCCATGAGCGGGGCGTCACCGTGGAGGGCGAGCTGGGCGTGCTGGCGGGGGTGGAGGACCACGTGTTTGCCGCCACCTCCACCTACACCAACCCCATGGACGCGGTGAAGTTTTTCCGCCAGACCGGGGTGGACGCCCTGGCCATCAGCTACGGCACCAAGCACGGGGCCAACAAGGGCAAGGACACGGTGATCCGCAAGGAGATCGCCATCGCCACCAAGGAGTGCATGATGCACGAGGGCATCGAGGGCACCTTGGTGAGCCACGGCTCCTCCACCGTGCCCCAGTACATCGTCTCTGAAATCAACGCCCTGGGCGGCGACATTCACGACGCCTACGGCATCAAGAAGGAGCAGCTCAAAGAGGTGTCCAAGCTGGGCATCCGCAAGATCAACGTGGACACCGATATCCGCCTGGCCGTCACCCGCAACCTGCGGGAGCTGTTCCGGGACAGCGCCGCCCTGCGGGACAGCGCCTCCATCGGCGGGATTTACAAGCTGCTGCTGGAGAATCCCTCCACCTTCGATCCCCGGGTGTTCCTGCCCCCCATCATGGACACCGTCATGTATGGCAATGTGCCCGACCAGGACGTGGCCCGGGTGGTGGACTGCATTGAGCGGGGCGTGCGCGAGGTGGTGGGCACCCTCATCGTGGAGTTCGACTCCGTGGGCAGGGCCCCGCTGATTGAGTCCGTGAGCCTGGACGAGATGGCGGAGCGGTATCGGAAGAAGGGCATTTAATTTATTCCTTTTTCTTGTAAGAAAAAGGAACCGAAAAAGAACGTTTAGGCCGCTACGAGAGTGGGTGAAAACCGCAACGGTTTCACCCGGCAGCGAAACGCCTACAAAAATTTGGAGATATGATTTATGGGTAAAAATATTTTAGTGGCCCACGGCGGCGGGCCCACCGCCGTCATCAACTGCTCTCTCCAGGGGGTGGTGGAGGCGGCCCGGGCCTCGGGCCAGGTGGACAAAATTTACGCCGCCCGGTTCGGGGCGGAGGGCATCCTGGCCGGGGACCTCATCGACCTCACCGGCGTGCCCGCCGCCACCATTTCCAAGCTGCGCCACACCCCCGCCTCCGCCATCGGCTCCTGCCGGAGGAAATTGACGGACGCGGACTACCCCACAGTGCTGGAAACCCTGAAAAAATTCGGCATCGACTGCTTTTTCTACAACGGCGGCAACGACTCCATGGACACCTGCAACAAGGTCAACGAGCTGGCAAAGCAGGAGGGGCTGGATGTCCGGGTCATCGGCATCCCCAAAACCATGGACAACGACCTGGATTTGACGGACCACTGCCCCGGCTTCGGCTCCGCCGCCCGGTACGCCGCCCTGAGCGCCGCCGAACTGGCCCTGGACGCCTCCGGCCTGCCCATCCACGTGGTGGTGCTGGAGCTGATGGGCCGCAACGCCGGGTGGGTCACAGCCGCCTCCGCCCTGGCCGGGCGGCTGACGGACTGCCAGGTGCTGACCTACCTGCCGGAGCTGCCGGTGGACGAGGACAGGATGCTGGCGGACATCGAGAAGGCCTATGCCAAGGGCAGGGGCCTGCTGGTGACGGTGAGCGAGGGCATCTGCGGCCTGGACGGCAAGCCCCTGGCGGATACCGGCATTGTGGACGGCTTCGGCCACACGGTGCCCGGCGGCGCCGCCCAGCACATCACCGACCAGATCATCCAGAAGCTGGGCCTCAAGTCCCGGGCGGAAAAGCCGGGGCTGTTGGGCCGGGCCAGCATCCCCTATGTGTCCTCCACCGACCGGGAGGAGGCCTACGCCGTGGGCAAATTCGCGGTGGAGTCCGCGCTGAAGGGCGAGAGCGGCTATATGGTGGCCATCAACGCGGTGCGCCGGCCCGCCTACTCCAGCAGCCTGTCCCTGGTTCCCCTGGACAAGGTGGCCAACGTGGAGAAAAAATTCCCCCTGGAGTGGATCGTGGACGGAAACCAGATCGCCGGCGCCTTCTTCGACTACGCCCTGCCTCTGATGGGGGAGGCGTTCCCGGAATACGCTGTTTTGCGTGTGTAGGGGCGCACATCGTGCGCCCGCACAGCCACCAATAATATTCGAACCGGGCGCACAATGTGCGCCCCTACAGGAGTGTTTATGAAACATATCTATTTAAATCTGAAGCGCTTCGACGTGCCCGTGGAGCTGGGCGGGGTGAACCGGCTGGCTCCTGTGAAGGATTGGGGCGCGGCGGTGGTGGGCGGCACCCAGGAGGCGCTGCGCAGGTACGACCCGGCTCAGGTGGAGTTCGTGCAGTACCTGCCCGAGGCCCATCTGCTGGGGGCGGTGTCCGCCCTCACCGAGGGCAGCCCCGTCCAGCTGGGAAGCCAGGGAGTGTACCGGATGAACACGGCGGTGGGGGGAAACTTCGGGGCCTTCACCACCAACCGGCCCGCCTCCATTGTGAAGGCTATGGGCTGCACCTCCACCCTGATCGGCCACTGCGAGGAGCGAAACGACAAAAAGGGCATTCTGGCCGAGGCGGGCGTCACGGACATGAGCGCCGTCAACCGCCTGCTGAACCAGGAGATCAAGTGCGCCCAGGAGGCCGGGCTGACGGTGCTGTACTGCATCGGCGAAACCAGCGAGGAGCAGCCCGAATGGGAACAGGTTCTGGGAGAACAGCTGGACGTCGGCCTGGCGGGCGTGGACAAGAGCCGGGTGGTCATCGGCTACGAGCCGGTGTGGTCCATCGGCCCGGGCAAGACCCCGGCGGGCAAGGACTACATCACCAAAATCGCCCGGTTCGTCAAGGAGCGCACAGGGGGCATGGACGTGGTATACGGCGGCGGCTTGAAGGCGGACAACGCCGCCATGCTGGCCTCCATTGAGGAGATCGACGGCGGCTTGATCGCCCTGACCCGGTTCCAAGGGGAGATCGGCTTCTATCCTGAGGAGTACCTGGAAATCATCCGCCTCTACTTGGGCGAGTAGGGGCGCACACCGTGCGCCCGCGCGATTACGCGAAGGCCAGAAAACACGGGCGCACAGTGTGCGCCCCTACAAGGAGGAGAAACGGTGAGATTAGAATTTGAGTACGGCCACGGCCTGATGGCCGCGAATCTGCCCGACAGCACCGACGTGTTCATCCCCGGAGAAACCGTCGCCGATCCGCCCTGCCTGCCCCAGGACTGGGACAGCCTGTACAGCGCCACACTGGAATCCATCCGCAATCCCATCGGGATGCCCGCCCTCAGGGAACTGGCCGGGCCCGGTAAGACCGTTGTTTTCGTCATCCCGGACATCGTGAAGGGCGGCTGTCAGCCCACCGCCCACCGGAAGGTGTCCATCCGGGCCTGCCTGGATGAGTTGTACGCCGCCGGGGTGGACAAGAAAGACATCCTGCTGCTGTTCTCCAACGGCCTGCACCCCCGGGCCACTGTTTCCGAGATGAAGCAGATTTTGGGGGAAGAGCTGTTCAACGAGTTCTACTGGACCAACCAGATCACCAGCCACGACAGCGAGGACTACGACCACATGGAGGACCTGGGGACCACCCGGCGGGGCGACCCGGTGCTGATGAACAAATACGTCTTCGACTGCGACATCCCCATTTTGATCGGCCACACCCAGGGCAATCCCTACGGTGGCTACTCCGGGGGGTATAAGCACTGCGCCACCGGCATCACCCACTGGCGGTCCATCGCCAGCCACCACGTCCCCAAGGTGATGCACCGCGCCGATTTCACCCCCGTGTCCGGCAAAAACCTCATGCGCACCAAGTTCGACGAGATCGGCATGTGGATGGAGGAGAAGATGGGCCACCCCTTCTTCTGCTGCGACGCGGTGCTGGACACCTATTCCCGGCAGATCGCCATTTTCTCCGGCTACGCCAAGGAGATGATGCCCGTCTCCTGGGAGGTGGCCGACAAGCGCACCTACGTGCCCTGGGCGGAGAAGAAGTACGACGTGATGGTGTTCGGTATGCCCCAGGCCTTCCACTACGGGGACGGCATGGGCACCAACCCCATCCAGATGATGCAGGCGCTCTCCGCCCAGGTGATCCGCCACAAGCGGGTGATGAAGGACAACTGCGTCATCATCTGCTCCTCCATCTGCAACGGCTATTTCCACGACGAGCGCTGGCCCTACCTGCGGGAGCTGTACGAGATGTTCCAGCACGACCACATGAACATCCTGCCCGACATGGACCGCTACGGCGAGTATTTCGCCACCAACCAGGAGTATATCCGCAAGTACCGTTTCTGCAACGCCTTCCATCCCTTCCACGGCTTCTCCATGATGAGCTGCGGCCACATCGCGGAGATGAACACCAGCGCCATCTACATCGTGGGGGCCCAGGAGCCGGGCATCGCCCGGGGGATGGGCCTGAAAACCCGGGCCACCTTTGAGGAGGCCCTGGAGGACGCGAAAAAGAAGTTTGTCGGGCCCAATCCCAACATCCTGGCACTGCCCCGCACCTTCAAGGTGGGCGCCGTCCACCTGTGCATGAAGGACGAGCCCTACGACGGCACCAACGGCTGCTGTGGCTGCGGCTGCTGAGCACAAAACGCCGTACTGCGCAAGTACGAGAAACGAGTAAAGGAAGGTGTCGTATGAGTAAAGTAAAGCGCGCGAAAAGGCCCCCGACCAAATCGGAAAGACACACCAGGATGATAAACCGTCTGTGGCTGCTGCTCTCGCTGATCGTGGCGCTGGTGGTGCTGTACCTGCTGTCCATCGGGGAAAAGACCGGGCGCAGCTTCCCGTTTATCTTCTCCATCAACGGGCGGAATTCGGTGCTTGGCGGCCTTCAGACCATGGTGGAGCGCAAGGCGCTGTGGGATGACTTCGCCAACAGCATGATCTGCGTGGCCATGGGCTTCGGCCTGGGCTTTGTCACCTCTCTGCCCATGGCCTTTCTCATGGCCTGGTACACCCCGGTGCGCAAGATCATCGAGCCCTGGATCAACTTCATCCGCAACATCCCCGCCCTGGCCTATGCGCCCCTCATCGTCCTGCTGCTGGGCGTGGGCCGGACCCCGGCCGTGGTGCTGATCTGGATCTGCACCTTCATGACCATGAGCATCACCATCTTCCACGGCATCCGCAACATCGACAACACCCTGGTCAAGGCCGCCCGGGTGCTGGGCGCCAACGACGTGGATATTTTCTTCCGCATCACCCTGCCCGCCACGGTGCCCTTCATCCTCACCGCCGTCCGGCTAGGCCTGAGCGCGGGGCTGACCACCCTGCTGGCGGCGGAGTCCGCCGGCGCCCAGGCCGGCCTGGGCATGCGCATCATGAACCTCAAGGGCACCTTTGAGACCGACGCCATGCTGGGCTACATCATCATCATCGGCATCATCGGCACGCTGCTGAACACCTTTGTGGACATCATTGAAGGGAGGCTGACCTCATGGCAGGAGAAGCGGGAAGAGGCGTAAAAATCCAGATCAAAAATGTGGTCAAGGAGTACCATGGCGACCACGGCACCACAGTGGCCCTCAACGGCGTCAATCTGGACATCATGGAGAACGAGTTCATCTGCGTGGTGGGCCCCTCCGGCTGCGGCAAGTCCACCCTGCTGAACATTCTGGCGGGGCTCCACGAGGCCAGCTCCGGCGAGTGCTATCTGGACGGCGAGATCATCAAGGGCACCGACGTGAAGCGTGGGGTGGTGTTCCAGCAGTACGCCCTGTTCCCCTGGCAGACGGTGCTGCAAAACGTCATGTTCGGCCCCCAGATGAAGCGCATGCCCAAGGCGGAGTGCGAGGCCATCGCCCACAAATATATCAAGATGGTGGGTCTGGAGGACTTTGAGAACTCCTTCCCCAAGGAGCTGTCCGGCGGCATGAAGCAGCGGGTGGCCATCGCCCGGGCCTACGCCAACAATCCCGAGGTGCTGCTCATGGACGAGCCCTTCGGCGCCCTGGATGCCCAGACCCGGGCCCAGCTCCAGACCGAGCTGCTGAAAACCTGGGAGGAGGAGCAGAAAACCTGCTTCTTCATCACCCATGACGTGGACGAGGCGGTTCTGCTGGCCCAGCGGGTGGTCATCATGTCCGCCCGGCCGGGGCGCATCAAGCGGGTGGTGGACATCGACATCCCCTATCCCCGGGATCAGGCCACCAAAAGCGATCCCCATTTTATGGAGCTCAAGGCGGAGATCTGGAACGAGGTGTATCAGGAGTATCTGGAGGTCCGCAAATAAATCGTGCCTGACCGTCTCTCACGGTTGACATACAGGCAGGTTCAAACAAATTCAAGGAGGAAAATGAAATGAAGAAACTCACCGCTCTGCTGCTGGCGCTGGTCATGACGATGTCCCTCGCTGCCTGCGGCAGCCCCGCCGCAGACGGCAGCAAGGCCCCCACCGGCTCCACCCCTGCCGCCAGCGAGCCCGGCACCCCCGCCAGCGAACCCGGCACTCCCGCCAGCGAGCCCGCCAAGCCCGATCCCATCACCCTGCGCATCGGCTACATGGCCAACTACGCCTCCCTCTGGGGCGTGCTGTCCACCATCAACCAGGGCTTCTTCGAGGAGGAGGGCATCACCATTGAGCTGACGCCCTTTAACGACGGCCCCTCTGAAATCGCGGCTATGGAGGGCGGCTCCATCGACCTGGCCTACATCGGCAAGGGCGCCCACCGCCTGTGCATCCTGGGCAACGCCGTCATCTTTGCCCCCAGCTCCGTCCACACCGTGGACAAGGTAGTGTGCATGCCCGGCAGCGGCATCCAGTCCGTGGAGGACCTGAGGGGCAAGAAGATCGCCTACAACGCCGGCTCCTCCTCCGAGTCCACCTTCAATAACGCCCTGAAGGTGGCCAATCTGACCGTTGACGATGTGACCGCCATGTCGCTGAGCATCGACAACATCGTGCCCGCCGCCGTGTCCGGCGACATCGACGCCGCCATCTGCTGGAACCCCTACTCCGGCCAGATCCTCCAGCAGGTGGAGGGCTCCTACGAGATCGAGTTTGCCGACGGCTCCACCAACATCTCCAGCTGGATCTGCCTGCCCAAGTACGCCGAGGACAACCACGACATCCTGGTGCGCTTCACCCGCGCCCTGTTCAAGGGCATGGACTGGGGCTCCAAGGAGGAGAACTATAACACCGTGGCCCAGTACTGCGCCGACGAGACCAAAACCAGCCTGGAGTCCAACCAGCTCCAGCTGGGCGACGCCCATTGGTTCAACATCGCCGACCTGACCGCCGGTCTGGCCGACGGCACCATCAAGGGCTATTATGAGGGAATGCAGAACGACATGGTCCAGGGCGAGAACATCAAGCCCGAGGAGGCCAAGGAGGACGTGAGCGACTTCGTCCTGTTCGACGTGATGCAGGAGGCCCTCAAGTAAGGCCACCGGCATAACAGCCTTTAGCGCATAGGAACGGACCCTATGGGGCGGAGCTCAAGTTCGTCCCATAGGGTCCGTTTCGGTCCATTCCCGCAGAACGGAGGAACGCATATGGAAATCAAGACGGTTTATTCCCCCGGCGCGGGGGAGGCGCTGGCCTTTGCCGCCAACCAGCTGTCCGGCTATCTGAGCCGGATGCTGGCGTCGGAGACGGGGGCCCTGACCGTCGGCCTGGAGGTGCGGCCGGACCCCGCGCCCGGCCGGCCCGACTGGTTTTGGGTGGAGCTGGGACCGGAGGGCGGAACCGTCGCCGGAAACAGCGGCCGGGCCGCGCTGCTGGGGGTTTACGACTGCCTGCGCCGCCTGGGGTGCCGGTTTCTGGCCCCCGTCAAGGGCTGCGAAACAGTGCCCAGCCTCACCCGGAAGGAGCTGGCCCTGCGGTATGAGCACCGGGCCTCTTTCTATCACCGGGGGGTGTGCATTGAGGGGGCTGACAGCCGGGAAAATGTGCTGGATTTCATTGACTGGCTCCCCAAGGCGGGGTATAATAGTTTTTTCCTGCAATTCAAATCGCCGTACATCTTCTACGCCCGGTGGTACGAGCACCGGAACAACCCGCTGCGGGAGGCCGAGCCCTTCACTCCCGCAGACGCCCAGGATTGGATGGAGGAGGCGGAGCGGGAGCTGAGACGCCGGGGGCTGCTGCTCCACAAGGTGGGCCACGGCTGGACGGGAGAGGTTTTGGGCCGGGAGGCCCGGTCCTGGGACGCCGCTTCCGAGGAGCTTTCGGCGGACAAGCGCCCTCTGGCGGCCCAGGTGGGGGGCGTACGGGGGCTGTGGAGGGGGGTGGCCGCCAACACCAACCTGTGCTTCCACAGCGGGGAGGCCGCGGACGCCTTCGCCGCCCTGGTGGCGGACTATGCCAGGGAACACCCCGGTGTGGACTACCTCCACGTCTGGCTGGCGGACGAGTACAACAATGTGTGCGAGTGCGGGGGCTGCCAAAAGACCACCCCATCCGACCAATATGTGGAGCTGCTCAATGAAATCGACCGCCGGCTGGCGGCGGAAGGGCTGGATACCAAAATCGTGTTTCTGCTGTATCAGGAGCTGCTGTGGCCGCCGGTCAAGGCCCGCCTGCTCCATCCGGAGCGGTTTGTGCTCATGTTCGCCCCCATCAGCCGCACCTTTGAGCGCTCCTACCAGGTGGGGGAGGCCCTGCCCCCCATTCCGCCCTATGCGCGCAACAAAATCTCTCTGCCCGCCGGTCTGGACGAGAATCTGGCCTTCCTCCGGGGCTGGCAGGAGCAGTTCAAGGGCGACAGCTTCGTCTACGACTATCCCCTGGGCCGGGCCCACTACGGGGACTTCGGCTATGTGAGGCTGGCCCGGGTCATCAGCGGAGACGTAAAGCAGCTGAGCAAGCTGGGGCTGAACGGCTATATCAGCTGTCAGGAGCTGCGCGCCGGACTGCCCAATTTTTTCCCCAACTATGTGCTGGGCCGCACGCTGATGGACGAGAGCGCGGATGTGAACCAGCTGATGGAGGAATATTTCTCCGCCGCCTATGGAGAGGACTGGCCCATCGTGGCCGACTATCTCTTCCAGCTGTCCGAATTGAGCAGCACCGACTACGTCAACGGAAAGGGGCCCCGTCAAAGCCGGGACGCCGCCGCCCGGATGGAGGCCGTCCGGGAGCTGTGCCTGGACTTTGCCCCCGCGCTGGACGCCCACCGGGGTCCGGCCAGCTGGGCCGCACCCCTCTGGGAGCCGCTGGACTACCACCGGGACTATGTGCTGAAACTGTCCCGGGCCCTGCGCCTCCTGGCCCTGGGAGAGACGGAACGGGCAGAGGAAAGCCGGCGTTCCTTTATCAGGCTGATCTGTGAAAAAGAGCCGGTTTTTCAGCCCTGGCTGGATGTATACCGGGTGCTGGAGGTAACGGAAAACTATACGGGGCTGCGCCCCTGAGCGCCGCCCCGGCCAAAGGGCCGGGGCGGATGAAAGGAGAAGGCGAAATGCGCCACGAGTATTATTATTACACCAAAGCCCAGCTGTTGGACCGGCCCAGACTGCCGGTGGAGGTGATGGCGGACAACGACGCGGTTTTTCGCGCCATGGCCAGGGAGATGGCGGATGAAATCCGGCGGAAGAACGCCCTGGGAGAGACCACGGTGTTCATCTGCCCCGTGGGGCCGGTGGGACAGTATCCCTATTTCGTGGAGCTGGTGAACAGGGAGAATATCAGCCTGAAAAACGTGTGGTTCCTCAACATGGATGAGTATCTCACCGATGAAAAGGAGTGGGTGGACAAATCCCACCCCCTCAGCTTCCGGGGATTCATGGACCGGGCGGTATACAGCCAGATCCGGCCCGACCTGGTGATGGGGCCGGAACAGCGGGTCTTTCCCGACCCAAGGGACCCGGAGAACATGGGCCGGGTGATCGAACGGCTGGGCGGGGTGGACATCTGCTTCGGCGGCATCGGCATCAACGGCCATGTGGCCTTCAACGAGGCCCAGGATGAGCTCACCCCGGAGCAGTTCCGGGCCCTGCCCACCCGGGTGCTGGAGATCTCCCGGGAGACCCGCACCGCCAACGCCATCGGCGACCTGAACGGCGCGGTGGACGACATGCCCCGCTGGTGCGTCACCATCGGGATGCGGGAGATTTACGGCGCCCGGAAGGTGCGCCTGGGCTGTTTCCGGGGCTGGCACCGGGCGGTGGTCCGCCACGCGGCCCACGGCGAGGCGTCCGCCCACTTCCCTGTCACCCTGCTCCAGGAGCACCCGGACGCCCTGCTGCGGATCACTGAATTTGTGGCCAATCTGCCGGATTAGGAGGAGAGTTCCATGAGCACACAGTATATTGTCAATGGTCAGGTATACACCGGCCGCAGCTTCCAGGCGAAGACGCTGGCCATAGAGGGGGGGCGGCTGAGCCTGCTGCCCCCGGACGCCCCGGTGGGCGGAGAGGTATTCGACGCAGCGGGAAAGCGTGTGATCCCCGGCTTTGTTGACATACACACCCACGGGGCGGTGGGGGTGGACGTGAACGGCGCGGCCCCGGCGGATCTGGAGAAAATCGCTCGGTTTTTTGCCGGAAACGGCACCACGTCCTTTTTGGTCTCCGTCCTCACGGACACGGAGGAGCAGACCGGCTGGTGTTTGGACCAGTGCAAGGCGTACCGGGCGGGGGAACACGGCGGAGCGGAGCTGCTGGGCGTCCATCTGGAGGGGCCCTTCCTGTCCCCGGACTACAAGGGTGCCATGCCGGAACACCTGCTGCGCCGGGGAGACAAGGAGCTGCTGCGGGCCTATCAGGAGCGGGCGGAGGGCTGTGTGCGCTATCTCACTGTCTCCCCCGAGGTGGAGGGCGTGCTGGAGATGATCCCCGCCGCCCGGGAGCTGGGCATCACCGTGGCCATCGGACACTCCGGGGCGGACTACGAGACGGCCATGGCGGCCATCGAGGCCGGAGCCGCCGCCGCCACCCACACCGGCAACGCTATGCGGCTGCTCCACCAGCACCAGCCCGCCATTCTGGGCGCGGTGCTGGAGAGCGACGTGTACTGCGAGGCCATCTGCGACGGGCGGCACCTCCACCCCGGCATGGTCCGGTTGCTGCTGAAGACCAAGGGGCTGGACCGGGTGGTGGCCATCACCGATTCCATTATGGCCGCGGGCCTTCCCGACGGGAACTACCATCTGGGGGTCAACGAGGTTGTGGTGGCGGACGGCGACGCCAGACTGGTCTCAAACAACGCCAGGGCGGGCAGCACCCTCACCCAGGACACGGCGCTGCGCAACCTGCTGGCCTGGACGGGCCGGCCCCTGGAGCAGCTGCTTCCCCTGCTGACGGAGAACCCCGCCCGGCTCATCGGCGTGTTCGACCGGAAGGGCTCCATCGACGCCGGCAAGGACGCCGACCTGGTGGTGCTGAGCCCGGACAACCGGGTGGAGACGGTCTTCCTCATGGGGAGGCGCTTCCAGCCCGGGTAACTGAGAAAGGAGGGCGCTGGAGATGAAAGTGGAGCAGGGGGCCAACTCCGCGCGGGTAAAGGCGGCGAACCAGTCCGCCATTTTGAAGACCATCTACCACTATGGGCCCATCAAACGCTCCGAGGTGGCCCAGCGGCTTGGGCTGACCCTGCCCACCATCACCACCAACGTCAACAGCATGATGGCCCGGGGAATTGTCCGGGAAACCGGGTCCTCACAGCCCAGCGGGCGGTTTGTGGGCCGCCGGGCCCATCTTGTGGATATTGTGCCCGAGTCCCGGTACTTTTTGGGGGCGGAGATCCAGGGCGCCCGGCGGGCGGTGTGCCTGCTGGATTACCGGGGGCGGGCGCTGTACGCCCAGGAGAACGCCGGAGAACAGCGGGACTACCGCAGAAACCTGGAGCTGACACAGGATATGATGCGCCGGGCGCTGTGCGCGGCGGGTCTGGAGCTGGAGCAGATCGCGGGGATGGGCGTGTGCCTGCCCGGCTTGGTGGACGCCCGGCGGGGCGTGCTGGAGGTGCGGCCCAGCTACGGCTGGACCCACAGAGACGTCCGGGGGGATATGGCCGCGCTCACCGGGTACGGCGGGCCCATCCACGTGGAAAACAACGCCTGCGCCCGGGCCTACGGCGCGCAGCTACTCCAGCGGGATGTGCTGGGGGACGCCAAAACCTTTGCCTATCTGTTCCTCGGCAACGGGATCGCCTGCCCCCTGGTGCTGAACACCGCCTCGGACTTCGGCTCGGTGGTGGGCTCCGGCGAGGTGGGGCACATGGTGATGGTGCCCAACGGAGCGCCGTGCAACTGCGGCAACCGGGGCTGCCTGGAGGCCTATGCCAGCGATGTCGCCGTGCTGAGCCAGTGCGCCCAGGCCCTGGCGGAGGGCAGGGCCCCCATTCTCAGCCGCCTGTGCGGCGACGCCCCTCTCACCATGGAGCAGGTGGCGGCCGCTCAGGAGGCCGGGGACGGCGTTGTGGCGGAAATTGTGGAGCGGGCGGTGTACGTCCTGGGCGTGGCGGTGTCCAACATCAATAGCTTTGCCTGTCCAGACCTGATGCTCATTGAGGGAAAGCTGTTCTCCCGCCCGAAAAACTGGGATCGGCTGCTGGAGATCGTGCGGGACAACCTGTGCGGCGTAATCCGCCCCGGCACCCGGTTCCTCTTTGTAAAGCCGGACCCCCTCAGCGGCGCCGAGGGAGCGGCGGCCATGGCTATTTGCAAGGACCTGGAGACCTATGTAGAGCTGTGACCGGCCGCGCCGGCCCAAATAAAAAACGGGGACTGCCATACGGCAGTCCCCGTTTTTTATTTGGGCCGGTCCGATTCAAAGGGCGGGAGATTGGCCGCTTCAGCTTGTAAAATAGCGCACCGAATTGAATATGCTGATGAAAATGATCACAACCATCAGCCCGATAAAAAGCCTGTCCACTGCGGCGCTGTCAATCCGCTTGTTCACCGCCCGGCCGGCCATGCCGCCGCCGATGCCGCCGCAGACCATCAGCGCCAGCGCGCTCCAGGCAAACTCCGGCACACTGTGGGTGGCCAGCGTGGTGAGCAGGCTGGCCGCCTGACTGAACAGAATGATGTACAGGCTGTTTTGGGCGGCGGTTTTGGTCTCCATCCCGAAGAAGTAGAACAGCACCACCAGATTGATCGGCCCGCCGCCGATGCCCAGAAAGCTGGACATGACGCCAAGGACCAGTCCGATCCCCAGACAGGCCCCGGCATTCTCCACCCGGCGGGTGGGTATCCGGCTTTTCAGCACGGTATACGCCAGCGTACCCAGGGTAATGACCGCCAGACAGACCGCCTGTACCCCGCCCACCATATTGGGCGCGTCAAACAGGCCCTTGATGAAGCTGAACAGCTGCTTGCCGGCCACCCCGCCCACCGCCGCGCCGACGGCCAGCGGCGTGCCTGTTTTCGCGTCCACCCTGCTGCTTCCGGCCAGAAGGTTCCGGACCACGGAGTAGCAGCTCATGGACAGCACAGTACAGCCGGACAGAAAGCTGATGGTGGACACGCTGGACAGAGCGCACAGGTCCAGGACCGGCTTGATAATCACTCCGCCGCCGATGCCGCAGACCGCCCCGGCCACCGAGGCCAGAAAGCTGACAATAAGATAAAGCAGGGATTGCAGCATTTCAACCGCCCTCTCCATGGGCTGTCTTCCGCCCCCCGGGCGGGGCCCCAGAAAATGGTTTGCAAAAAATATGTTAATATTATACCACCGGCGGGGCGGGATTTCAATGGCAATCTCAGAACCTGTATTTTGGGGAAGGACTGATTCAGCTGACAAGCACAGCCCCAAATGCCCGGCCGTCCGGCCCGGCTGCGAAAAAGTTTAAAATGGATTGCAGAAACAGCCGGTATTTGCTATACTATCCCTATAGCGGGCGGGAACGCGCCTCTCCCCCGCTCTCGCCGGAGGTGTTGACAAATGAACCAAGCCGACAACAATCAGACGCCATGACGGATTTGATACAATCCATATTTGCCCTCTACCGGGAGCGCGGGGACTGGTTTCTCGGACTGCTGTGGGACCATTTTCTGCTGTCCGGCCAGGCCATCCTCCTGTCCGGGGGCATCGGGCTGCTGCTGGGCGTGCTCATCGCCCAGCGCCCCAGGCTGGCCCCCGCCGTCATGGGGGTGTGCAACGTGCTTTACACCATTCCGGCCATCTCCCTGCTGGGCATTCTGATCCCCTTCACCGGCATCGGCAACGAGACGGCGGTCATCGCCCTGACCCTCTACGGGATCATGCCCATGGTCCGCAACACCTATGTGGGCCTCACCACCCTGGACCCGGACATTTTGGAGGCGGCCGCCGGTATGGGGGGAACCGAGGCCCAGACCCTGGCGCGGGTAAAGCTGCCCATGGCCGCCGGGGTGATTCTGGCCGGGGTGCGCAGCATGGTGGTCATGACCGTCTCGGTGGCGGGCATCGCCTCCTTTGTGGGGGCGGGAGGCCTGGGCGTGTCCATCTACCGGGGCATCACCATCTACAACCCCGCCATGACCGCCGCGGGGAGCATTCTGATCGCGGCCCTGGCAGTCCTGCTGGACCTTGCCCTGGGCCGCC
Organism: uncultured Oscillospiraceae bacterium; assembly: GCA_910577525.1. Taxonomy (GTDB): domain Bacteria; phylum Bacillota; class Clostridia; order Oscillospirales; family Oscillospiraceae; genus Enterenecus. Next base: position 69,778 of record CAJTLI010000012.1, read on the forward strand.
TGGAAAAACACTTTAAAAAACGTGGGAGCTGATCGCAGTGAAACAGAAAATTCTTGCCTGCCTGCTGGCCCTGGCCGCAGCCCTGAGCCTGTCCGCCTGCGGGACGAAATCCGCCGCCGGGCCCGTGAAAATCGCCACCAAGCCCATGACGGAGCAGTATATCCTGGGGGAGATGCTGAAGCTGCTCGTCGAGGACGCCGGCTATGAGGTGGAGCTCACCAAGGGCATCGGCGGCGGCACCAACAACATCCATCCCGCCATGGAAAAGGGGGAGTTCGACCTCTATCCGGAGTACACCTCCAGCGGCTGGGTGATGGTGCTGGGCCACGAGGCCGGGGCGGTGGACGACCGGGAGATGCTGGACAAGCTCAAAACGGAGTATCAGGACAAATTCCAGATGACCTGGGTGGGCCTGTACGGCTTCAACAACACCTACACCATCGCGGTGCGGGAGGAGACCGCCCGGCAGTACGGGCTGAAAACCACCAGCGACCTGGCCGCCGCCGCGGGAGAGCTGACCTTCGGCGGCAACCCGGATTATCTCGAACGGGCGGACGGGTTCAATCTGCTGGCCAGTACCTACGGCCTGGAGTTCAAGGATGTCAGAGATATTGACATCGGCCTGAAATATCAGGCCCTTCAAAACGGGGACATCGACGTCACCAACGCCTTCACCACCGACGCCCAGCTGGGCAGCGAGTCCGCCAAGCTGGTGGCGCTGGAGGACGACCTTCACTTGCAGGTCAACTACTTCTGCTCCACCGTGGTCCGTCAGGACGCGCTGGAGAAGCACCCCGGCCTGGAGGCGGCGCTGCTGAAGCTGGACGGCCTGCTGTCCGACGGGGAGATGGCCCGGCTCAACTACCTGGTGGAGGTGGAAGGGGCGGACGAGAGAGAGGCGGCCCGGAATTTCCTGGTGGAAAAGGGCGTTCTGAAGGGATAGGCCATGGCGGAGCCTGTGATTCAATTTGACCGGGTGTGCAAGTCCTTTGACGGCCACCCGGTGCTGCGGGATTTCTCCCTGTCCGTTGAGCGGGGGACCTTCCTGACGGTGATCGGCCGCTCCGGCTGCGGGAAGACCACCGCCCTGCGGCTGGTGAACGGCCTGATCTCCGCCGATTCGGGCCGGGTTCTGGTCAAGGGCCGGGATGTGGCCGGGTGCGATCCCCCCGCACTGCGCCGGAGCATCGGATACACCATCCAGAACGTGGGGCTGTTCCCCCACATGACCGTGGAGAAAAACATCGCCTACGTGCCCTCTCTCTCCAAGCCCCCTCTCTGGCGGGGGGAGGAGCGCCGTCAGAGGGCGGCGGAGCTGCTGGAAACCGTGGGGCTGGAGCCGGAGCTGGCGGGGCGCTATCCCCGGGAGCTGTCCGGCGGGCAGCGCCAGCGGGTGGGCATCGCCCGGGCCCTGGCTGCCCAGCCGGACATTCTCCTGATGGACGAGCCCTTCGGGGCGGTGGACGAGATCACCCGCCGCCAGCTCCAGGACGAGCTCCTGCGCCTCCATCAGGAGCGGGACATCACCATCCTGTTCGTCACCCATGACATTGAGGAGGCTCTCAAGCTGGGCACCCGGGTGCTGGTGATGGAGGAGGGCCGGGCGGCCCAGTTTGACCCGCCCAGCACCCTCATGGCCAGCCCGGCCACCCCCTTCGCCGCCCAGCTGGTCCGCCGGAGCCGGGACTTCTCTCCGAGGCAGTAGCACGGCGGCTTCAATCATAAAACACCGCGTGAGGGCTGATGAAACCGGCAGACCGCCGGATCAGCGTTTCCCAACAACCTTGTCTGGAGGGGCTGGTATGTCCGCTGAAAACGCCGCAATCCCGGAGACCGGCTGTCTGCAATACCGTCCGCTGGTTCCCCGCCGCCCCGTAGAGGTGGGCCGGCTCTATTCCGTGCACTATTTTGAGTATACCGGCACCTACGCCTACCCCGGGGAGCGCCACGACTTCTGGGAGCTCCTCTATGTGGACAAGGGCGCGGTCCACGTCACCGCGGGGGACCGGCGCTTCCGTCTGGACCAGGGGCAGGCGGTCTTTCATGCCCCCGGCGAGTTCCACGCCTTTTCCGCCGCCGGGGTGGCCCCCGACCTGGTGGTGATCGGCTTCGACTCCCACAGCCCCGCCATGGAGTTTTTTCAAACGCGGGTGACGGCCGTGGGCGGCGCGGAGCGCTCTCTGCTGGGCCGGGTGGTGTCTGAGAGCGCGGCCGCCTTTTCCACCCCCCTCAACCTTTCCACCGCCACCGCGCTGGAGCGCCGGGAATTCCAGCCCTTTGGCTGTGAGCAGCTGGCGTGCGCCGCCCTGGAGGAGCTGCTGGTCCGCCTGATCCGCCGGGGAGAACAGACGGACTCCCCCTGCCCCGGTCCGGCGGAGGACGGCGGAATTCTGGCCCAGGTCATGGACTACCTGGAGCGGCGGGTGGACCGCCCCCTCACACTGGGGGAGATCTGCCGGGACAATCTGGTGGGGCGAAGCCAGCTGCAAAAGCTGTTTCACGCCCACACCGGCGGCGGCGTCATGGCCTACTTCGGGGCGCTGAAAATCCAGGCCGCCCGGCGGCTCATCCGGGAGGGCCGGCTCAATTTCACCCAAATCGCCGCCCAGCTGGGCTATCAGTCCGTCCACTATTTCTCCCGCCGGTTCCGCATGGCCACCGGGATGTCCCCCAGCGAATACGCGCGCAGCGTCAAAATGCTGTCGGAGAATCCCGGCATTTCACCGGACGATAGTGCAAATAATGTACACAATCATATATTCCCTTTCCAGCCGGACCCGCTTACAATATAGGAAGGGCTGATTCAATCGACAAGCGCGATTGGCGGGAGGCGCATTGAATCAGCTTCCTATCGTCAGCACAGTTGAAAAAACGCTGGTCTCCATTCTGACCAGCCGAGGGAGGCATAACATGGAGGCAATACAGAAGGCCCTGCATGAGGCGCTGGACGCCTTTGACTTCGGCGCGCCCGTGGTGGGAGCCATCCGCTTCGGCCAGGGGCATATCAACGACACCTTTGTGGTGCACACCCAGCCTGAGACGGCGTGCTGCCGCCGTTTCATTCTCCAGCGCATGAGCCCCGCCGCCTTCAAGCGGCCCGACCAGCTGATGGAGAACATCATCGGCGTCACCGAGTATCTGGGCCGGGAGATCGAAAAAAACGGCGGCGACCGCGCCCGGGAGTCTCTCGAGGTTCTGCGGCCCCGCAGCGGCAAGCCCTTCTTCACCGACAGCGAAGGGGGCGCGTGGCGGCTGTATCCCTTTGTGGAGGGCACGGTTTGCTATCAGTCGGCGGAGACGCCCGAGCTGTTCGCGGCCTCCGGCCGGGCCTTCGGACGCTTCCAGCGGCTGCTTCAGGGCTATCCGGCGGATACCCTCTATGAGACCATCCCCAACTTTCACAACACCGAGGACCGGCTGGCCAAGCTGAAGGCCGCCGTCCAGGCCGACGCCCTGGGCCGGGCCGCGGAATGCGGGGCGGAGATCCGGTTTGTGCTGGACCGGGAGGCGGACTGCTCCGTGGCCCTGTCCGCCCTGCGGGCGGGGACGCTGCCCCTGCGGGTGACACACAACGACACCAAGCTGAACAATGTCCTCATGGACGACAAAACCGGCGAGGGCATCTGCATCATCGACCTGGACACCGTGATGCCCGGGCTGTCCATCAACGACTTCGGCGACTCCATCCGCTTCGGCGCCAACCATAACGCCGAGGATGAGCCGGACCTCACCAAGGTGAATCTGGATGTGGACCTGTTTGCCGCCTACACCGAGGCCTTTCTCAGCGAGGCGGGGGACGCCCTCACCAGCGCGGAGATCGCTTACCTCCCCTGGGGGGCCAAGCTGATGACGCTGGAGTGCGGGATGCGCTTCCTCACCGACTATTTGGAGGGAGACACCTACTTCCATATTTCCAGGGAAAAGCAGAACCTGGACCGCTGCCGCACCCAGTTCAAGCTGGTGTCCGACATGGAGGCCCGCTGGGCCGAGCTGGAGACCATTGTGGCCAGGTACGGCAAGGGCTGACAGAATTTAAAAAGATTGACGCACACGGGGCGTACGCCCCGTGTGCGCTTTTTTGATTGCGGGGTGACGCGGTGATGAACACACTTTTTGACGTAAAACGTCTGTGCAGGCTGATTGCCAACCTGAACATTCTCACCAGCGTACCCGCCAATATTCTGGACGCCCAGGGCCGGGACCGCTACCTGTTCGGCGGCCATCCCCCCTTCTGCAAGGCCATCAACGCCGACCCCGAGGGGCACGCCCGCTGCATCCGCTGCGACGCCTGGAAGGCCAAACACTATCACGCCGACGGCGGCTTTCAGTTCTACCGCTGCCATCTGGGCATCTGCGAGGCCCTCATGCCCCTTTACAGCAAAGAGGAGCCCCTGGCCTACCTGATCTTCGGCTGCTATTACTCCCGAATTAGAACATAGGAAATCTGGCTATGTTGAAAGAAAGCGGA
>CAJTLI010000013.1 GCA_910577525.1 uncultured Oscillospiraceae bacterium
GGGGGCGGGAGTGGGCGTGGGCGCGGGGGCGGGGGACGGGGTGATCAGGGCCGCCGACGGGGGCGTGGTGGGCCGGGCGGAGGGCCTTGCCGACGGGGCGGCGGAGGGCTCGGTGATGGCGGCGGAGCCGGACACCGGCTGGTCCAGCGCGTCGTCCAGCCCGCTGCGCACCCCCTGCACCAGATACCAGCCGGACAGCGCGATGGCGGCCACGCAGATGAGTACCACAAGATAGAAACCCTTTCCTGAAATGAAATCGCTCAGCTTTTCGATCCATGTTCTTTTGTTGTTCATAATGACACCTCCGCCCATATTGTGGACGGGGGCGGGGAAGTTTATACCAGGTTTCCCGGGAAAAATCCCCAGGGGATTGTTTTTGACAAGCTGGATGTGGTATAGTTGGTCAAGAAACGGAGCGAGGAGGGAACACAATGGCTCTGACGCGGGAGACCCCGCTGACCGACCTGCCGGGGGTTGGGCCCCAGCGGGGCGGAAAACTGGAAAAGCTGGGCCTGCGCACTCTGGGCGACGTGCTGAACCACCTGCCCCAGCGGTATGAGGACCGGCGGGAGCGCTGCTCCCTTCAGGAGGCCCCCGCAGACCGGCCCTGCTGCGTGTCCGCCATGGTGGCGGAGTCCCCCCGGATCAGCTATGTCCGCCGGGGGCTGTCTCTGGTGAAGGTGAAGGCGGTGGACGGGGCCGGCACGGTGTACATCACCTTTTTCAACCAGGACTACATCCGGGAGGTGCTGCGCCCCGGAGAGGAGTACGTGTTCTACGGCACGGTGGAGCGCCAGGGGAACCTGTTCTCCATGACCAATCCGGTGTTTGAGCGGGAGGGATCGGGCCGGACCACCGGCCTCATCATGCCGGTGTATCCCCTCACGGCGGGCATCTCCAACAACCTGCTGGCAGGCCTGACCCGGCGGGCGGTGGAGGAATGCCTGGACGGCCTGCCGGAGGTGCTGCCCGGAACGGTCCGGAGGGAGCACCGGCTTTGCCAGACCCAGTATGCCCGGAGGAACATCCACTATCCCGCCTCCTTTGAGGAGCTGGCCATCGCCCGCCGGAGGCTGGTATTTGAGGAGCTGTTTGTGCTCACCTGCGGCCTGGCCCAGCTGAAGGAGCGGCGCTGCCGGGGGGAGGGGCGGCGGCTGGCCGGCGATCCGGAGGAGTTTGCCGCCCTGCTCCCCTTTGCCCCCACCAACGCCCAGCGGCGGGCCATGGAGGACATCTCCGCCGATTTGCGGTCCGGCAGGGCCATGAACCGGCTGGTCCAGGGGGATGTGGGGTCCGGCAAGACGGCGGTGGCCGCCTTCGGGGCCTGGACGGCGGCGCAAAACGGGGTGCAGTGCGCCCTGATGGCCCCCACCGAGCTGCTGGCGGAGCAGCACGCCCGGACCATGGACGCGCTGCTGGCTCCCGCCGGGGTGCGGGTGGCGCTGCTCACCGCCGCGGTGAAGGGGCGGGAGAAGAAGGCGCTGCTGGCGGCGCTGGCGGCGGGGGAGATCGACCTGCTGGTGGGCACCCACGCCCTGTTCTCCCAGGGGGTGGAGTACCACGATCTGGGCCTGGTGATCGCGGACGAGCAGCACCGCTTTGGCGTGGCCCAGCGGGCGGCGCTGGCGGAGAAGGGGGGCGCGGGGTCCCCGCCTCCGGCGGGGCGGCGCGAAGGCGGCGGGGATTTACTTCCCGCCGCCGGAAATCCCTCCCCGCCCCATATTCTGGTTATGTCCGCTACCCCTATCCCCCGGACGCTGGCCCTCATCATCTATGGCGACCTGGATGTGTCCGTCATAGACGAGCTGCCCCCGGGCCGCACCCCGGTGGACACCTTCCTGGTGGGGGAGGACAAGCGCCGGCGGATGTACGGCTTTATCCGGAAGCAGGCGGCGGAGGGGCGGCAGATCTATATCGTGTGTCCGTCGGTGGAGGAGAACGGCGGCGGGGACTGGGCGGAGGCCCCGGGCATGGATTTGAAGGCCGTCACCGCCTATGCCCGCCAGCTGCGGGAAACGGTGTTTCCCGACCTGCGGGTGGGCCTTGTCCACGGAAAGCTGAAGCCGAAGGACAAGGAGGCGGTGATGGCCGCCTTCACCGGCGGGGAGCTGGATGTGCTGGTGTCCACCACCGTGGTGGAGGTGGGGGTGGACGTGCCCAACGCCTCCCTTATGGTGATCGAGAACGCGGAGCGGTTCGGGCTGAGCCAGCTCCACCAGCTCCGGGGCCGGGTGGGCCGGGGCAGACACAAGAGCTACTGCGTGCTGGTCACAGCCAGCCGCAGCGAGACGGCAAGGGAGCGCCTGAAGGCGCTGTGCGCCACCAACGACGGGTTTCAGATCGCGGAGGAGGACCTGCGCCTGCGGGGGCCCGGCGACTTTTTCGGCAAACGGCAGCACGGCCTGCCCCAGCTGAGGGTGGCGGACTTCGCCGCCGACATGGAGCTGCTGAAGGAGGCGCGGGCGGCGGCGGAGGAGCTGGTCGCCCGTGACCCGGAGCTGAAAAAGCCCGCCCACCGGCTTCTCAAGCGCCAGGTGCGGAAGCTGTTTGAGGAGAACGCGGAGCTGTTCAACTGAGCGCACGTCCGCAAGATAAGGGAGGGGCGCCGTGGACACGGCGCCCCTCCCTTTAGGTAGAGTTACTTTTTGAACAGGCCGCCCAGGCCCTTGGCGATGCCGCCGATGTTGTCCGCGGTGAGCTTGGCCTTTACCCCGGCCACCACGGCGTCGATCTGGTCGTTGGGCAGGTCGATGCCGGTGAGCTTCTCCAGCGCGCCGGTGGGGTCGCTGAGAAACTGCTTTTGCAGCTCGCTGTCGTTTTTCAGCTTGTCCACAATGCCCTCGATGGTCTTTTTGATGTCCATGGAAATCCCTCCTGCCGGTAATACCGCCTTATTTTACTAAAAATCCGCCCTGTTGTCAATTCCTCCCGGAGGCGGTGGCCGCGAGGGGCTCCCGCCCGCCCCGCGAAATCCCCCTTGCCCTCCCTGGCGGAATGTGCTAAAATCTGGGGAGTGAACGTTTACAGAATCGAGAGGGGGGCGGGGCCGCGCCGGGACGCGGCCCCCAAATCGTATGTACAGGATTGGATTTGACAACCAGAGGTACGTGGAGACCCAGTCCGCCCGCATCCGGGAGCGCATCGCCCAGTTCGGGGGCAAGCTGTACCTGGAATTCGGCGGCAAGCTCTTTGACGACTACCACGCCGCCCGGGTGCTGCCTGGCTTCGCCCCGGACAGCAAGATCCGGATGCTGCTGGAGCTGCGGGACAGCGTGGAGGTGGTCATGGCCATCAACGCCGCCGACATCGAGCAGAACAAGGTCCGGGGGGATCTGGGCATTACCTACGGCGAGGACGTGCTGCGCCTCATCGACACCTTCCGGGGAGAGGGGCTGTACGTGGGCGGCGTGGCCGTCACCCAGTACGCCGGCCAGGGGGCGGCGGACGCCTTCAAGCGCCGGCTGGAGGACCTGGGGGTGAGGGTGTACCTGCACTATCCCATTCCCGGCTACCCCCACGACGTGGCCCGCATCATGTCGGCGGAGGGGTTTGGAAGAAACGACTACATCGAGACGGAAAAGCCCCTGGTGGTAGTCACCGCCCCCGGCCCCGGCTCGGGAAAGATGGCCACCTGCCTGTCCCAGCTCTATCACCACCACGCCCGGGGCGTCCGGGCGGGCTACGCCAAGTTCGAGACCTTTCCCACCTGGGACCTGCCCCTGAAGCACCCGGTGAACCTGGCCTATGAGGCGGCCACCGCCAACCTGAACGACGTGAACATGATCGACCCCTTCCACCTCCAGGCCTACGGGGAGACCACGGTGAACTACAACCGGGACGTGGAGGTGTTCCCCGTCCTCCAGGCCATGTTCGAGGAGATCATGGGGGAGAGCCCCTATAAGTCCCCCACCGACATGGGGGTGAACATGGTGGGCAGCTGCATTGTAGACGACTCCGCCGTATGTGACGCCGCCAGGCAGGAGATCATCCGGCGGTACTACGCCGCCCTGTGCGACCGCCGCCGGGGCCAGGGCAGCGACGAGATCGTGTACAAGCTGGAGCTGCTGATGAAGCAGGCCCAGGCGGGGCGGGCGCTGCGGCCCGTCATTGCCGCCGCCGAGGACAGGGCGGAGGAGACGGGAGAGCCCGCCGCCGCCATCCAGCTCCCGGACGGGCAGCTGGCCGTGGGCAAGACCTCGGGGCTCATGGGGGCAGCGGCCTCCGCCCTGCTCAACGCGCTGAAGGCGCTGGCCGGCATCCACCGCAAGACCCACCTCATCTCCCGGGAGGCCATCGAGCCCATCCAGGCACTGAAAATCGGCCACCTGGGAAGCCGGAACCCCCGCCTCCACAGCGACGAGGTGCTCATCGCCCTGGCCATCTCCACCGCCACCGTGCCGCTGGCGGCCCAGGCCCTGGACAGCCTGGACAGGCTGCGGGACTGCGAGGCCCACTCCTCCGTCATCCTCACTGCCGCCGACGCCTCCACCTACGCCAAGCTGGGGCTGCGGCTCACCTGCACCCCCCAGTATCAGGGGAGCCAGCTCTATCACAGGTGAAGCGGACCCGCGCCCGGGAACAAGAAAGCCGCCCATCTGGGCGGCTTTCGCGCGTTCAGGACTCGATTCCCCGGGAGACCAGGTATTTTTTCACCATCAGGGCCACCTTGAAGGTGATGGCATCGTCAAACTCCCGCAGGTCCAGCCCGGTGAGCTTTTTGATCTTCTCCAGCCGGTATACCAGGGTGTTGCGGTGGACAAACAGCTTTCGGGCGGTCTCGGACACGTTCAGGTTGTTCTCAAAAAACTTGTTGATGGTGAACAGGGTCTCCTGATCCAGCGCGTCGATGGGGTTTTTCTTGAATACCTCGCGCAGGAACATCTCGCAAAGGGTGGTGGGCAGCTGGTAGATGAGCCGGCCGATGCCCAGGTTCTCATAGTTGATGATGGACCGCTCCGTCTCGAACACCCGGCCCACGTCGATGGCCACCTGGGCCTCCTTGTAGGTCCGGGCCAGGTCCCGGATGTGGCCCACGATGGTGCCGATGCCCACCACCGTCTTGACGCCCAGGTCCCGGGTGAGGGCCTCCTGAACGGTCTGGGCGATTTTGTACAGGTCCCGGGTGTCGGCGGTGTCCGGCAGGTGCTTCACCAGGGCCACGTCCGTCTCGCTGACGGACAGCACAAAGTCGGTCTGCTTGTCGGGGTACAGCCCGGAGATCACATCCACCACGGGCACGTCGGGGGCGCCCAGCTGGCGGACCAGAATCACCGCCCGGGGGGCCTCGGAGACAAAGTGGAGCTCCTTGGCCCGGACGTAGATGTCCCCCAGCAGGATGTTGTCGCACAGGATATTCTTGACAAAGGCGGCCTTGTCGTTTTTCTCCTCGTAGTAGGTTTTGGCCCCGTTGAGGGCGATGACCGCCATGGAGCAGATGAGGGAGGCCCGCTCGTCCTCGCCCTTGACAAAGGCGGCGTAGTCGAACTGGCCGCTCCAGCCGGGCAGCGCCTTGAAGGTGAAGCCGCCGCTGATCACCTGGGCGTCCTGCTCCGCGGCCAGCAGGGACGCGGCGTTGGCCCATTTTTCGCCGATGCAGGCCAGCTCGTTGCAGGCCACCACGGTGCCCTGCTCGTCGATGACTCCGACAGCCCGGTCGGAACAGTCCTTCATCTGAAGAACGACGCTTTGGAAAATCCTGCTGGACATTGCGCTTTCTCCTTTCTATGCGGCCGACAGCCGAACACTCCGCCACTCCTATCAAATTTGATACGCTGATAAGTGGTATTATAACGGTTCTCCTTGCCAATTTCAATAGTTTTGGAAAAAATTTTTGTTGAAACTGCCAAAAAATTCGTATCAATGACGGAAAATGGCCTCCAATTCCAAGCCGGTTAGTGCTCTCCAACCACCTTTTGGAAGGCGCTCGTCCAGCTCCAGCGGGCCGAACCTGATCCGCTTCAAATACGTCACCGGTTTGCCCAGGGCCGCCATCATCCGCTTGATCTGGTGGTATTTTCCCTCGCGGAGGGTGATATAGGCGCTGCTGCCGGATATGGGCTCCAGGACCGCGGGGAGACACTGGTATCCGCCGGCCAGGACGATTCCCTGCCGCGCTGCCTCCGCGTCCCCCTGGTCCAGGACGCCGTCCACCTCCAGATAGTACACCTTGTCCACGTGGTTTTTGGGGGCCAGCAGGCGGTGGGCCAGGGGCCCGTCGTTGGTGAGCAGCAGCAGGCCCTCGGTGTCCTTGTCCAGCCGCCCGGCGGGAAACAGGCCGATGTTCTGGTACTCGCCGCCCAGCAGGTCCAGCACGGTGCGCTCCCCGGGCTCGCCGGTGGAGGACACCACGCCCGCGGGCTTGTGGAGCATGAGGTAAACCGGCCGGTCCGGGCCCACGGCCGCGCCGTCCACGGCCACAGGGGCGTCCTCGGCCACCTTGGCCTCCGGGCTGCGGCAGGGCAGGCCGTCCACCTGCACCCGGCCCGCCCGGATCAGGTCCCGGGCCTCCCGGCGGCTCCATTTTCCCGTGGCCGCCAGCCGTTTGTCCAGCCGCTCCAACGCACTCACCTCGCTTTTCACAATGTACCGCCGCCATATCATATTGCGGGGAAACGCCACATATTCTTTCCTGACACCGAAGGAATGCCCCGGCCCGCCGGGTAAGCTTTTCAATCCCATGGAAGGTTGTGGTATCATGTTCATCATCACGGCGCGCTTACCAAAGAAACGGGTGCTGGCCGGGGGAGCCGCCGCCCTGTGCTGCTGTATTTTGGCGGTTCTGGCCCTGACCTCCGGCCTGGGGAGGGGGGCGGTGGCCGTCTCGGCGGAGGTAAAAAACATCAAAAGCAACGACGACCGGCTGGCCTATCTTAACGGCCTTGGCTGGCAGGTCTCCCCCCAGCCCATCGCCACCGAGGAGCTGCTCATCCCGGAGGAGTTTGACGACAGCTACGAGGGCTATCTGAAGCTCCAGACGGACCAGGGCTTTGACCTGACCCAATACCGGGGCAAGCGGGTGAAGCGGTACACCTATCAGCTCACCAACTATCCGACCCAGGCGGAGCCGGTGCAGATCGCCCTGCTCATCTACAAGAACAAGGTGGTGGGCGGACAGATTCAGTCCTCCTCCGGGAGCTTTCTCCGCGGCCTGTCGTCGGCGCAAAGTCCGCTTCCCTCCGCTTCCGCCTGAGGGCGAAAGCTTTGGGCGCTCCCTTGCGCCGCCTCTCCCCGTTGGACCCACTTCGCTGGGCTCCAACGGGGGCCCCCCCGGCGGCAGGGCGCAAAGTCCGCTTCCCGCCGCTCAAAGAAAACAACGCCGCGGGGAAAAAGCAAGGGAGGCGCGGGTCGCGTCTCCCTTGCCGCTATTCAGACTCCGGCCGTCACGCGCCGGGGGCGGCGAGCCGGCTCAGCGCGCTCTCGTCGCCCACCAGGATGACATCGGGGTGGAGCTGAAGGATGGAGGCGGGCACCTCCGGGGTGATGGGGCCGGTAAAGGCGCTGTACACGGCGCCGGCCTTGTCCGCGCCGCTGGCCACCACCAGAATCTTCCGGGCCCGCATGATGGTGCCGATGCCCATGGTGAGGGCCTGACGGGGCACGTCGCCGGCGCTGGCAAAGAACCGGGCGTTGGCCTCAATGGTGCTCTCGGTCAGGTCCACCAGATGGGTGATCCGGGGAAAGTGATCGCAGGGCTCGTTGAAGCCGATGTGGCCGTTGCGGCCCAGGCCCAGCAGCTGGAGGTCGGCGGGGCCCAGCTCAGCCGCCTTTTTCTCGTACCGCAGGCACTCCTCCGCCGGGTCGGCGGCCAGGCCGTCGGGCACGTTGGTGTTCTCGGGTTTGATGTCCACGTGGTCAAACAGGTTATGCTGCATGAAATACCGGTAACTCTGGTCGTGGTCGGGGGCCAAGCCGTAGTATTCGTCCAGATTCACCGAGCGCACCCCGGCAAAGCTCAGGTCCCCCTGCTTATGCCACTGGATCAGCTGCCGGTAAGCCCCCACGGGGGAGGAGCCGGTGGCCAGGCCCAGCACGCAGTCCGGCTTGGACAGGATCTGGGCGGCGATGATGGAGGCCGCCCGGCGGCTCATGGCGTCGTAGTCTTTTTCCCGATAAATACGCATATCCGTTACACCTCTGACAAATTTTTAATGTCCGGCCCGCGGCGGCCGGCGAGAGCCTGGAATGGAACAGGTATGTACAGCCGGGGTATCATCTTGAATTGTATGATTGAATCCGCGGTTTGTCAATACGGCGAGGGAAAGTTTTAGAAATATCTTCCATAGGCCGCGCTCACAGGTGCTTGCCGGCCAGGGCTTCGGCCACTTGCCTGCGCCGCTCTTGGCAGCCCTCCATATCCCGGCGGCACATCTCGTTGAACAGTACGTCGGTGAGATAGAGCTGGCCGATGCGGGCGGCGACGGAGCCCATCTGAAGGGGGGCCTCCTTGGCGCTGCACTCCAGCACGATGTCCGACAGGGCCGCGCCGGGGGATTTGGGGAAGCGGGTGATGAGCACGATGCCGGCGCCCCGCTCCTTGGCCAGCTTCATCAGGTCCAGCATGTCCCGGGTGGAGCCGGAATAGGAGAAATAGATAATGGCGTCTTTGGGGGTGAGCATGGCCGCGCGGATGGCCTGGTGGTGGGAATCGTCCACGGCGTAGAAGTTGGGAAAGGCGGTGGAGAACAGGTGGGCGGCCTCCCGGGCCAGGATCATGGAGCCGCCCAGCCCCATGCACAGCACCCGGTCCGCCGCCAGCAGCAGGTCCGCCGCCGCCGTGACACAGGCCGGGTCCAGGGTGGTCAGGGTCTGAGTGATGGCGTCCACGTCCGCGGCGTAGAGCTGCCGGCACATTTCGGCCACGCTGTCCTCTGGGGCGGCCTCGTCGTAGGGGGGATTGGCGGGGGGGTCCACGGCGGTGGAGCCGGCCACCGCCAGCTTGAAGGCGCTGTACCCTCTGTAGCCCAGCCGCCGGCAGAACCGGGATACGGTGGCCTCCGCCACCTCCGCCGCCTCCGCCAGCTCGGAGATAGACATGAACTGGCACTCCTGCCGCTGTAGCATGATATGGTCGGCAATTTTCCGCTCTGCCCCGGTCAGCTGATAATACTCGCGATTGATCTTGGTGAATACGTTTGCACTGCTCATGGCGTCTCCTCTCCGCCCGTCCGCAGATTGTCCCGGCGGACTGCTCGGACGGACTCGTTCATGACACCATTATCATACCCTGCCGCTGGGGATTCCGTCAAGAGAAAATAAAAAATTTTTTCCGGCAAATGCCCCGGAAAAACTGGTAAAAATATACGTTTTACATAATATTCCATGGATTTGGCCAAAACACGCCGGCAGGGGAGGCCGGTGGAAGGCCTCCCCTGTCAGCCGCCGATGGTCCGGCGGATGTCCGCCTCCGCCTGCCTGACCTCAAACTCCAGCTCGGCGGCGCTCACGCGCACCGCCCCGTGGCCCAGGATAATCATCTGCTCCAGCCCGTCGGAGGTGGCCACCCGCACCCGGTGGTCCCGGCGCTCCCTGGACAGGGCGTAGGTGGTCTTTTCGATATACATGTCCGCCGTCTCCGCCTCCTTGGTGTACACCACGAACAGGTCTCCCAGCCGCTCCACGGAGCCCGGGTTTCCCTTCACCTTATAGGCGTCGAATACCACGATGACCTTGTTCCGCTTCCAGCCCTGATAGTTGCGCAGCCGGTGGATGAGCTGCTCCCGGGCCCCGTCCAGGTCCTCCCGCCCGGCGGCCCGCAGACTGTCCCAGGCGTGGATGATGTTGTAGCCGTCCACCAGCAGATAGTCGTCGCCGTCCCGGGTTTTCAGCCCCTTCCAGGGCTTGGGCCTGGGGGGCGCGCTTTTTGGAACGGGCCGGAAGGCGTGGGGCTTTACCGGGCCGTAGGCCCGCTGGAAAATGGCCTCCAGTTCCTTGTCCAGCGCCGCCCGGGACTCGTAGCTCATGGGGGGCTCCCGGCGGGCGGGGGTCTCCTGGGGGGCTGGCTTGTCCGACGGGGGCCGCCAGCCGCTGTCCAGGTGCATATGGGCGCGGACCTCATTCCAGGGCACGTTGAAGCCCGCCCCGTGGGCGCAGAACACCGAGCCGGCGGGGTTGTCCGCGTCCCGGTCCGGGCTGTAGCCCGACGCGGCGATGACCTCCGGCCCGTTGTGGCAGGGCCGGTAGCCCTCCACCGCGCAGGACAGCCGCCCCCGGCCCCCCGTGTAGGCCGCCACCTCTGTCCAGTACCCCCCCGCCTCGGACACCGGAACCGACCCGGTGAGGACGGACAGCTCCCCCGCCGTCTCCGGGGGCTGGAAGTCCGCCCCCATCCGCTGGAGGTCAGTCATGGCCCGGCCCACGTTCCCCGTGGGCACCTCCAGCCGGAAGAAGTACCAGGGCTCCAGCAGCACGCTTTTCGCGCTCATCAGCCCCTGCCGCACCGCCCGGTAGGTGGCCTGGCGGAAGTCGCCCCCCTCGGTGTGCTTGAGGTGGGCCCGGCCCGTCAGCAGGGTGAGCTTCATGTCGGTAATGGGGGACCCGGTGAGCACCCCCAGATGGGTTTTTTCCATCAGGTGGGTTAAGATCAGCCGCTGCCAGTGGCCGTCCAGCACGTTTTCCGAGCAGATGGTGTCCAGAACCAGCCCCGCCCCCCGCTCCAGCGGCTCCAGGAGAAGGTGGACCTCGGCGTAGTGGCGCAGGGGCTCAAAGTGGCCCACCCCCTCCGCCGGGGCGGCGATGGTCTCCAGGTAGACGATGCGCCCCGGGCCGAAGGACACCGCCTGCCCAAACCGCCGCTCCATCAGCCGGGACAGCACCTCCAGCTGCACCTCGCCCATGAGGTGGACCCGGATCTCCCCCAGCAGCTCGTTCCACTCCACCTGGAGCTGGGGGTCCTCCTCCTCCAGAATCCGCAGCTGGGCTAAGAGGGTGTGCACGTCCCCCCCGGAGGGCGGGAGCACCTGATAGGCCAGCACGGGCTCCAGCTGGGGGCCCTCCCAGTCCTCCTCCGCCCCCAGGCCCTGGCCCGCCCGGGTCCGGCTCAGCCCGGCCGCGGCGCACACCGTCCCCGCCGGGGCCTCCTCAGCGGGCGTGAATTTCGCCCCGGAATAGAGGCGCAGCTGGGTGGTCTTCTCCTCCCAGTCCGGGCCCTTTACAGTGTCCCGGACCTTCAAAACGCCCCCCGTCACCTTCAGCCAGGTGAGCCGCTCCCCCTTCTCGTCCCGGGAAATTTTGAACACACGGGCGGCGAATTCCCCGGGCCAGTCCGGCTCCAGAGCGTACCGGTCCAGGCCGTCCAGCAGCTCCTCCACCCCCTGGGTTTTCAGCGCCGCGCCGAAAAAGCAGGGGAACAGCTTCCGCCCTACGACCAGAGCGGACAGGTCCCCGTCGTCCAGCTCCCCCGTCTCCAGATAGCGCTCCATCAGCTCCTCATCGCACAGGGCGGCCTGCTCCAGCAGCTGCTCCCTGGGGCCGGTGAAGTCGGCGCAGCCGTCGCTCAGCCGCTCCCGCAGCTGGGCCAGCAGCCTGTCCCGGTCCGTGCCCGGCTGGTCCATCTTGTTGACGAACAGGAAGGTGGGCACCTGGTGGCGCTCCAGCAGCTTCCACAGGGTTTCGGTGTGGCCCTGCACCCCGTCCGCTCCGCTGATGAGCAGCACGGCGCAGTCCATCACCTGTACCGCCCGCTCCATCTCGGCGGAGAAATCCACATGGCCGGGGGTGTCCAGCAGGGTGAGCTCCGTGTCCTTCCAGCGCAGCCGGGCCTGCTTGGAGAAGATGGTGATGCCCCGCTCCCGCTCCTGCTGGTCGGTGTCCAGGAAGGCGTCGCCGTGGTCCACCCGCCCCAGCTGCCGGAGGGCGCCGGACAGATACAGAATGGCCTCGGACAAGGTGGTCTTGCCGGAGTCCACGTGGGCCAGCAGGCCCGTACAGATTCGCTTGACCGGTTTTTGGCCGGAGCCTGCGCCCATGCTCTCACCTCCCGCCCCCAAGGGCCTCAAATGATAACCGGTTTGATTATAGCACAGGCGGAGGCGTTCGTCGATAGGCCGTTCCGGAAAAGAAGTGTCTGGATAAAATTTATATTTAACGCCAAATTTTCTATGTTTTTACAGAATTTCCAGCGCACAAGACACAAAATTTAAAAAATCAGTTGCCATATCCGCTCCTTTGTGGTATCATCTACCCGGCTGAAAAGCGCGGGCCGGCTGTTCCGCTGAAAAAGGGGGAAACCCGGCCCAAAGAAATGAAACGAAGGAGGCGATTTGATATGGCAAAGCGCGTCATGGTGGTAGATGACTCCAGAGAGGTCCATGTACAGATGGCCAGCCTTCTGGAGGATACCGACTATGAGGTAGCCGCGTTCTGCCGCAGCGGCGAGGAGGCGGTGGGACGCTATGGGCAGGTGGGCCCCGACCTGGTGACGATGGATATTATTATGCCGGGGATGGACGGGCTGAAAACCGCCCAGACCATTTTGGAGCGGGACCCGGACGCCCGGATTGTGATGGTGTCCGAGCTGGCCTATCACGGGACGTTTGAGGAGGCGGAGGCCCTGGGGGCAAGGGGATTTGTGGGCAAGCCTTTTGGGAAAGAGCGGCTGCTGGAGGCCTTTTGGGACGCCCTGCGCTGAGCGGAGAATGCACGGAAAGGACGAAGCTCGATGAAATACGATTTTACCTCCATCCTCGACCGCCGGGGACGGGACGCCATCGCGGTGGACGGCCTGGGCTTCGGCTTCGCGCCCGGCCGGCCCAGGGAGGGCTTTGACGCCATCCCCATGTGGGTGGCGGACATGAATTTTCCCACCGTTCCCGCGGTGCAGGAGGCCATGATCCGGCGGGCCGGGCACCCCGCCTTCGGCTACTTCTCCCCCTCGGAGGAGTATTTCAGCTCCATCATCCGCTGGCAGGAGGAGCGCAACGGAGCGGCTGGGCTGGCCCGGGAACACATCGGCTATGAAAACGGCGTGCTGGGCGGGGTGGTGAGCGCCCTCAACGTGCTGTGCTCCAGGGGGGACAAGGTGCTGCTCCACTCCCCCACCTACATCGGCTTTACCGGGGCGCTGGGCAACAACGGCTATCAGATCGTCCACAGCCCGCTGGTGAAGGACGAAAACGGCGTGTACCGGATGGACTTTGACGACATGGAGCGGAAAATCGTGGAGAACAAAATCCACGCGGCGGTGTTCTGCTCGCCCCACAACCCCTGCGGCCGGGTGTGGGAGCGCTGGGAGCTGGAACAGGCCATGGCGCTGTTCCAGAAGCACGATGTGATGGTGGTGTCCGACGAGATTTGGTCGGACATCATTCTCAACGGCCACCGGCACATCCCCACCCAGAGCGTCAGCGAGGACGCCCGGAACCGGACGGCGGCCCTCTACGCCCCCTCCAAGACCTTCAATCTGGCGGGGCTGGTGGGCAGCTACCACATTATATACAACAAAACCCTCCGGGAGCGGGTGGAGAAGGAGTCCTCTCTGTGCCATTACAACGAGATGAACGTGATGTCCATGCACGCCCTCATCGGGGCCTACGGGCCGGAGGGGCGGGAGTGGGTGGACGAGCTGTGCCAGGTGCTCACCGGCAACGTGGACTTCGCCTGCGACTATATCGCCCGGCGCTTTGAGGGGGTGGAGGTGTCCCGGCCCCAGGGGACCTACATGCTGTTCCTGGACTGCACCAAATGGTGCGCGGCCCACGGGAAGACCATCGGCGAGCTGGAGCAGGCGGGCTGGGACGTGGGGGTGGCCTGGCAGGACGGCAGGATGTTCCATGGCCCCTGCCACATCCGCGTGAATCTGGCCCTGCCCCTGTCCCGGGTGAAGGAGGCCTTCCGGCGGCTGGATCAATACGTGTTTAACGCCTGATTGGACCAAAGCACCCCGCCCGGAGCGACGCTCCGGGCGGGGTGCTTTGTCTGCCGGTCTGATTTACCACTCGAGCCCCAGCCGGTCCAGCGCGGCCTGGAACCAGGGGCGACTGACGGTGGTGAACGTGAGGCCGCCGCCGTTCTCCTCCGACAGCTTCATCTGCTCCTCCATGGGGAGGTCGCTGAGGAGGATCTCGGAGCCGTCGGGCATCGTGTACCACCAGTCCTCATAATTGCAGCCTGAGCTCCCGGCAATCACGCCGTCGATCACGGGAAACTCCACCCAGCCGAAGTTTTCAGGGGTGCCGCCCGCGACGAAATAGCCGGTGGTCCCATTCTCCTTGTCGGTGTGCTCCACGATATAGGGGGTGTTCTCGTCCATCTTGTCGGTGATGTCCAGCTTTTCACCGTTGGCGGTGAGCCAGATGCGGCCGTCCTCCAAGGTGACGGGATTGTCCGGGGACATTACAGACTCCCCATAGTCGCTTCCGGGCATAATCATCATCGACCCGCCGCTTATGAAGTTGTACACCTGGGCGGGCAGGCCCGCCGCGATGGACAGCGCGCACCCCACCGCCAGCGCCGCCGCCAGCACCAGCACCTTCACGGAGGGCCTGCGCCCTTTTTGGGTCTGCTTATTCTCGATCATGTCCATGATTTCCTCCTTTTTCCGGTCACTGAGCGTGACCTGTTCCATCATGTGCCAATAGTTGTTCATTGCCGCTCAGCTCCTTTCTCAGCATGTCCCGGGCCCGGGCCATGCGCGTCTGGACCGCCGTTCGGGAGACGCGGAGCACTTCCGCGATCTCCCCCTGATCGTATCCCTCCCAGTAGTACAGGTGGATCACCGCCCGGTACTTGGGCGGCAGGGCCATCACCGCGTCCCACAGCTCCCGGTCAGATTCGCCCTTGAAGGGGACGGACTCGTCCAGCTCTCCTACGTTCCGCCGCCAGAAGGATCTCAGCTGGCTTCTGCACAGGTTGGCGGCGCAGGTGAGCAGCCAGCTCTTTTCCCGCCCCGGCAGGAGGACGGCCTTTCCCTCCGCCAGCTTGAGAAATACGCTCTGGCACACGTCCTCGCCGTCGGCCCGGTTCCCCAGGTAGCTGTAGGCCAGCCGGAACACGTCGTCCCCGTATTTGCGGAACAGGTCCGCCAGCTGCTCCGTGTCCATTGCCGGCACCTCCTTTCGCCGCCTCGCTGCTGTTTCGCTTGGCGCCTTGCTGTTGTCACGCTTGCGCTTCTTTGTGATCACGCCCATAAAACGATTGAGGGGGCCCGATTATCACAGGCCCGAAAGCATTTTTTGAAAAAAGCGGCCGGCCGGAACGCTCCGGCCAGCCGCTTTACTGATGTAAGATTATGACTCCTGCGCCAGCGCGGCCTCCCGGTTGGCAAAGAAGCGCTCCCGGTCCATGACGTGGTTCCGGAGATAATCGGCCCACTTGCCGTAGGCCCCGTAGGCGAAATGGCACCCATCGTTTGCCAGCTCCGCGGGCAGCTGGCCGTCCGGTCCGGTGTACACCTCGGCGGTGTTGAGCAGCACCACCTTTTTCTCCGCCGCCGCCCGGACGATGGCCTGGTTGAAGGCGGCCAGGTTGGCGTTGTTGATGTAGGAGGCCAGCTTATTCTGACGGCACAGGCCGTCGTTCAGCGGGGGCATGACCTGCAAATATACCACCGCCTCGGGCTGAAGCTCCAAAACCTGGTCCAGCAGCTCCATCAGGCCGCTCTCATAGCTCCCGGCGGGGTAGCCCAGCTCGTTGACCCCCAGCATGATGTACACGTTGTCATACTGCTTTCGGGCCAGCGCCCCCAGCAGGGTGTAAGACTGGCCGTCGATCTCGCACACCGGATATTTGGCGTCGTCGGTGCGGAACACGGTCATACCACGGGCCCAGAAAAAATCTCCGTGTTTCAGGCCGCTGAACAGCTGGAGGCCCTCGGTGCGGGAGTCCCCCAGAAAGACGGCGGTGTCAAAAAAGCTGTCGTCCTCCACCGGTTCGCTCTCCTCCAGCGGCGTGCCGAATTGGTAGGGCGCCGCCGGCTCCGGCGTGGGCTCGGGGGTAGGGGTGGGTTCCGGCGTGGGTGTGGGCGTGGGTTCCGGCGGCATGGACAGAGCGTCGGAGGCGGCGGGGGGCGGACTGGCCGGCTGGGAGGGGGGAACGTAGTGGCCGGAGGTGGACCCGCAGGCCGCCAGCAGGACCAGGGCCAGGGCGCAGAGGACAAACGGGATGTTACGGCGCATTTCAGCAACGAGCTCCTTTATTTTGAACTGCTTGTTATGTTAACACACAAGGGGCTGCGGGTCAAGGAACGAAGAGTTACGAATCGGTGTCGAAACAGTAACAACCCCCCTCACCCCTTCCGGCTGTGCCACAGCCCCATGGCCGCCGACACCAGCAGCAGCCCCAGCGCCAGACACCCGGCGATGCCCATGGTGCGGAAAAAGGTCTCCAGAAACAGGTCGGTGTCCCCCCGAAGGCCGTAGTCCATGGCCTGATAGATGGTGAAGCCGGGCACCAGCGGGAACATGGCGATGACCAGATAGGAGGTGGCCGGGCACCGCCGCCGCCGGGCCATCCACTCCGACCAGGCGGACACCGCCACCGCGGCCAGAAGGCTGGCCGCGAAGGAATTGCCCCCCAGGCCCATGGCGGCCAGATAGACCGCCCAGCCCAGCGCGCCCCCCGCGCAGCACAGCAGCGCGCCCACCCCCTGGACGTTGAAGGGGGCGCAGAAGCCCAGGCAGGCCACAAAGGCGAACAGGCAGTACAGCGCCGGGCTGTAGTCCGCGGCGGTCCCGGCGTGGGCGGGGTACATCCCCCGGAACAGGGACATGGACACCCCCACCCCCAAAGCGATGGCCCCCGCCGACAGCACCGCCCGGGCAAAGGTGGCCAGACCCGCCACCATGTCGCCGGTGAGCAGGTCGCTCATAAAATTGGTGAACACCAGGCCGGGCACCAGCACCATGAGGGCCCCGGCCACGGTGATCTCCACGCTGATGGGGACCCCCAGCGCCGCCAGGCCGCAGGCCGTGCCGCCCAGCACAAAGGCCGGCCCCAGGGTGGACAGAAAGGAGTTCAGCCCCAACCGGTCCAGCAGGGTCAGGCACCCGCCGCAGGCCAGCCCCGCCAGCCCGGCCGCGGCGCCCTCCGCCCAGCCGCCGGAGAAAAACAGGGCGAAAAAAAAGCCGCCCACGAAGTACCCCAGCAGGCGCAGCGGAACCGGATACCGCCGCAGGCCCTCCGCCGCCTCCCGGCACAGGCGCAGGATGTCCCCCGGGTCCTCCGGGGGGGCGGCGCACAGCCGCCGGGACAGGTCGTTGAACCGCTCGATGGCCTCGATGTCCACCGACGAGGGAGGCACCCGGCGCATCACCGTGCGGGTCCGGCCATCGGGGCAGTGGGCGCTGGCAATCACGCAGTTGGGGATGGCGAACACCTCGCCCTCCAGGCCGTAGGCCGCCAGCAGGCGGCGCACGGTGTCCTCCGCCCGGGGGATCTCCGCCCCGCAGGCCAGAAGCCGCCGGCCCATCTCGCAGCAGCCGGATAAAAGCATGTCGTAATCCATGTCGTCGCCGTCCTTTTCCCTTGACAAAACGGTTGGGCGTGGTATAATGAAGATATAGGGGCGCTGCCGCAGGCAAGTCAGCCCTCACATGTCAATTGGATAAAGTCCTATATTGACCGCTTGGGTGCAGCCGAGCGGTCAATATGCGTTTGGGGATATGTAAATCATCATACCACAATCCAGCACAAAGCGCAAGGCACAGGGGGCCGGAAATCCGGCCCCCCGCGTGTGATTTACTGCTTCAGCCCCGAGATATAGGCGTCGATGAGCTTTTCCAACTCCTCATAGGAGAAGGTTTTGTCCGGTTCCTGCTTGAAAACACGAAGCAGGTCATACGCCATGGCTTTCTGGATGTCCTTGCGCTCGTTTTCGGTGGGCATTTTCCCAGCCTCCTTATCATCAGGATAAAAAAAGTATACCATATAAAAAGCGAAATTGCAAGGGCTGGCGGATTGTGCCAGCCCTGCCATTTATTTTTGTAAAAATTTATGGGTTAAGCCTTGCAAAATTTTGCCGATAGAGTATAATAGTAGCCGTATAATTGTGGCGTCGGAGGCGTCAGCCAATCAGTCCGATGGAAGGAGGGCCGTATGCCCGGCCACGTCCCACAGGGACAATTTGAGCCGATTTTCGGCGCGCTCCAGCAACTCAAATCAGACATAAGGAGGAAGAAGTACATGAAGAAACGACTTTTGTCGGCGGCCCTGGCCCTGGCCATGGTGCTGACATTGCTGCCCGTTTCGGCGTTTGCGGGCGCGGCTCCGTCGCGCGGCGGAGCCAGTTTGAGTTCGTCATCCGGAACTAAAATGGAAGCTGCGCAGGAAGGCGTTACGGTTACCTGGTATCAAACCGAGCATACCTTCGGCAAAGACAATGATGGCAACGATGTAAAATCGACGGCCCCCGGTTATTATTGGTGGGATTCCAACGCACATAAGCTGTATCACGCCGAAGACGGCGTCATTGAGGGCATTAACGCCTCCGGAGGCCGCTGGCATGTCAATCCATGGGTCCCCGGCACTGCCGTCACGATACTGAGCAGCTTTACCCTGCTGGCCGATTATTCCAGCCTGGGGCAGTGGGATGCTTTCGCAACATCCTCTCTGAACGTGAACCTGAACGGCTGGAATCTGACGCTGAATGTCAATGAAAGCAACAACACCAAACTGACCAGCCTGACGGTCACCAACAGCCCGGCGGACTCCACGGTGCCTGTTACCCCCCGTCCCGCCGGTACGCTCACGCTGGGCACCTATCCTAATTTCAGCGGCCTTACAGACCGCAGCCTGACC
Organism: uncultured Oscillospiraceae bacterium; assembly: GCA_910577525.1. Taxonomy (GTDB): domain Bacteria; phylum Bacillota; class Clostridia; order Oscillospirales; family Oscillospiraceae; genus Enterenecus. Next base: position 18,730 of record CAJTLI010000013.1, read on the forward strand.
CTGAACGTCACCAACGCGACAGTCAGCGGCGCCGTTCAGGTGACCAGCGCGGCCAACGCCGCCTACGGCATTTCCGCCACGCTGAATAACGCCGTGGTGGGCAACCTGAAGGTGACCGGCAACGACACCTATAAGGGCACCCTGTCCGTCACCATGTCCAATGACAGCACGGTGGGCACCCTTGACACCGAGAATGCCCCCCTGCGCCTGAACGCGGGCGCCGGTTCCATTGTGGGCGCCGTCACCTGTAAGGGCGCTAAGGCCGACATCGACGCCGCCGGCACCTTTGGCAAACGGGTCACTATCGCGGCCATCAACTTGGGCGACGCTGTTCTTGGCGCTAAGGACAACAAGTCCGGCGGCACCATCGACCTGACCACCGCCGCCACCGTGACCGGCAATATCACGGCCTACGGCCAGACTACCATCAACGTGAAGGATACCTCCGCCGTCGAAGGGAAGATTTCCTTCCTGGGCGGCAAGGACGGCGACGGCCCCAGCACGAATAAGGGGGTCCCCAACTGGTCCGGCGTTACCGTCAATGTCTCCGGTTATCAGACCAGCGTTGGAGGCGGCATTGAGCAGATGGTCGGCGATACGCTGAACGCCATCGTTAAGGTGGAGGATACCGCCAAGACCGGCATGATCAATTTGACGAACTGTGGCGGCACTGTCACCGTGTCCCACGCTACAACGGACGCTATTTCTTTGGGAAAAGGCACTCTGACCATTGACAACGGCGCTGCGGTAAATGGCGCCCTTACCTTGCTTGGCGCGGGCCAGACCACCGCCACCATCTCCGGCGCGAACACCACCGTGACGGGGGATATTACCCCCAGAAATAAGAACGTCACCCTGACCATCAACAACGGCAACTTTACCAGCACAAGTCAGACTGCGGCTATGTTGGAGCTGGGTGCGACCACCGTCAAGGGCGGCACCTTCAAGTGCCATCTGCTGCGCAGCCCTGTGCTCTACAACATCGCCTACGAGTTCGGGACGGATATACAAGCTGGCGATGCCACGACCTATACCTACATCCCCTCCGGCGCGGTCAACGACGTGTTCAAGACCCTGATTGACATGACCCAGGCCGCAGGCGGTGTGAACAGCACCGTGATCAAGCCCGCCAATTTTGACAGCACAGGCGGCACTTATACCTATGTTTACTTCCAGCTGGACCACGACCAGACCGGCGGCCAGCTGAATACCCCCGTGTCCATCCTGCGGATGTATGCCAACAAAGACGCCGTGCTCGACCTGCCCAGTCAGGCGGGCGGACGCAACGTGTCCAACTGGTATAAAGGCGAGGCCCCTCACAAGACCAATTACATTATCACTAAGGCGGACGTGGATGCTTATGATGCTGGTAATCTGCCCGATAGCGCTGTGAAGCTGGTGGCCGACAGCACCGCCAGCACCAGCACCGACATCACCGCCGTGAACCTGAGCAACACCGTCGAGGCCGTGAACAGCGGCCTGACCGTGGGTCTGGACAGCAGCCGCAAGGTCATCAAGCTCAGCGGCCTGATCACCCTGGTGGGCAACCAGGCCACCATCCCTCTGAACCTGGTCAACTCCCGGGGCAGCATGATCCTGCATGCCACCGCCCTGGTAGACCGGCAGAACGGCCAGACCCGGCTCTTCTTCTCCAGCTCTGACCCCGGCCTGACCATCCGCGGCGACAACAAGATCCTGGCCGTCAACAACAGCACCCAGGAGTTCACCCTGGACGGCTCCGGCCTGACTATTCGTGACGTGAACCTGCCGGTGTCCGTGGCGGGCAGCACCAATGCCAATCCCAACCACATCCAGGCGGGCCCGACCAAGGCCACCGTCAGCGGCGGCATCGGCGGCTCCGCCGGCCGGGACAGCTACAAGGCCCGCCTGGAGGCCGACAGCGAGTTTACCGCTGGTACGCTCCAGGACAGCGAGGCCGTGCAGCAGGCACTGAACACCGTGCTGAAGGGCATCACCAAGAGCCAGGTGGATAACTGGCTGGCCACCGCCCGGCGCGCCATCGCCGCCGAGCTGAAGGATACCAACAGCGCCAAGTACGCCGACACCTACGCGGAGTGGGGCAGCGTCGAGATTGAGCCCTACCTGGACATCCAGGTGACCAACTGGACCAACAAGACCGGCAGCCAGAGCAGCGCCAGCCTGAACGTGAATCTGACCCTCAAGTACCGTGTGGTAGCGGTAAACGTCACAAGAACAAGCAAGCCCTGGAATGATTTGCAGATTAAGTATCCCGATTATGCCACTCAGGGTTCCGATGATGAGAAAAAGCTGGCGGCGCTTGAGCGCTATGAAGTCACCACGGGGACCCTGAACCTCACCGGCAACTACGGCGACATTGAGCTCACCCTGGCGCTGCCCGATGATTTCGCGCCCGGTGGTACGCAGCTCTACGCCCACCACGGTGATTACGCGTATCAGGCCGAGACTGTGGTAGCAGGCACCGGAGCTGATGCAAATCTGCGCACAGTCACCTTCACCACCAGCCACGGCTTCTCCCCCTTCACCCTCAACGAGAAGACCCCCGTGGCCAAGGTCAACGCCATCATCAAGAACGGCACAACGGCAGGTGACGTTAACGATACAACTGATGCAGGGCTTAAGTACCTGTACGATAACCTGAACACCGCCGTGGCCGAGGTGGCCGACAAGGGTACCATTAAGCTGTATCCGGGCTTCGCCACCGGCACCACCAACGTGCCTGTCAGCGGCAAGGCCAGAATTTTCAAGGTCGTCACCGACGCCAACAGCCAGACCAAGCTGAACTTCACCGGCAGCCAGACCAAGTTCACTGGCGATGAGGCCAACGGCAACATGACTTATACCGTCACCCTCAGCTCCGACACTGAGGTGCCCGACGAGAAGCCGGTGAGCATCGTTGTGGCTGGCGCCGCCAACGGCTCCGCCGTGGCCAGCGCCACCAAGGCCAACTACGGCGACACGATCACCCTCACCATCAAGCCCAACGCCGGCTACGGCCTGAGCACGCTGAACGTCCGCACCAACACCGGCGCGGCCGTGACCTATCAGAGCACCACCACCAACGTGTTTACCTTCAAGGTGCCCCAGGACGTGACCACCATCACCGTCACCCCGACCTTCGCGGTGAGCAGCGTGGCCGTCATCTCGGTGACGGATACCGTCAACGGTCTGGCCAGCACCAACGCGGCCAACAACAAGGCGGCGGGCGGCAGCACCGTAACCGTCACCACCCGGCCCTTCAACGGCTACCGCACCAGCGCCGTGACCGCCGTGACCAACACCGGCGCCGCCGTGGCCGTCGCCCGCATCGCGGAGAACACCTATACCTTCGTGGTGCCCGTCACCGCCACCAGGGTGGTGATTACGCCCACCTTCTCCGCCAGTGGCCATCCCTTCACCGACGTGGCCAGCGGCCAGTGGTACTCCGACGCGGTGAGCTTCGGCTACCGCCACGGCATGTTCACGGGCTATAACGGCTCCAGCACCCGCTTTGCCGGCATGGAGAAGTTGACCCGCGCCGAGCTGGTGGTCATCCTGTACCGCCTGTCCAACGAGCCCGCCACCACCAGCAACAGCGGCTTCAGCGATGTGAGCCCCAGCGCCTGGTATGCCAAGGCCATCACCTGGGCCACCCAGAACAACATCGTGCGGGGCGGCGACAACAACCGGTTCTACCCGCTGAACTACGTCACCCGCGAGGAGCTGTCCCAGATGCTGTATGGCTACAACAGCTACCGCGGCGGCACCTCCGGCGTGACCGGCAATCTGTCCCGGTTTGTTGACTCCAACCGGGTCCATGCCTATCACCTGGCGGCCATGCAGTGGGCCGTGGGCAACAACGTCGTCCAGGGCAGCGGCAATCAGCTGAATCCCGGCGGCAACGCCACCCGCTATGAGGCGGCCACCATGCTCATGCGGTATGCCCAGACCTTCATGGGGCGGACCTGATTGACCCCAACGGGCGCACAAGTTTCAAAAAGCCGCCGGCCAGGAAACTGGCCGGCGGTCTTTCTTAGATAATCTTTTTAAAAGTTTTAAGATCGGGAAAACGCCCTTGAAAAGCACGGGTCCTTTGATGTATGATACAAAAAGACCCATGGGAAAGGTTGGGGCCATATGAACAAGGAATTTTTGAAGAAAATCTTTTACAAATCGCTGACGGGTTTCCTGTCTCTGGCCCTGGCGATTCTGCTGTTCTTCTGCATCCGGAGTCTGGACGAGCTGCGGCGGGGCTTCCGGTGGATCATGGATATCCTCATGCCGTTCATCTATGGGGGCACGCTGGCCTATCTGCTGAAAACCCCCTGCAACTACCTGGAGGGGAAGTTTCAGGCCCTTCTGCCGGAGAAGGGAAAGCGGTACGCCAATGTGCTCAGCGTGGTGACGGTGCTGCTGCTGAGCCTGCTGGTGATCTACCTGCTGCTGAGCAGCGTGATTCCGGAGATGGTTGACAGCATTGTGGCGCTGGCTCTGATGGTTCCCGGCCGGGTGGAGGACCTGGCCCTCTGGGTGGTGGAGCATCTGGAGGGCAATGAGGAGCTGCAAAGCTATGCCAGCGCCATGTTTTCCGATATGGAGAACTGGCTCAGAAACTGGGCCACCACGGACCTGCTGCCTACGGTGCAGGGGATGATGCAGGGCATGATGGGCATGATGGGCGACGTGATGACCACAGTGGGCTCGGTGCTGACGGTGCTGAAAAATGTGGTGCTGGGCCTCATCATCTGCGTGTACTCCCTGCTGAGCCGCAGGAAATTTGCCAAGCACGGCAAAGCGCTGGTGTACGCCGCCCTCAAGCCGGAGTGGGCTGAGGCCGCGCTTCGGGAGCTCCGCTTCGTCGACAGCACATTTGTAGGCTTTTTCGGCGGGAAAATTTTGGACAGCGCCATTGTAGGGGTGATCTGCTACATATTCTGCGCCATCATGACCGCCACCGCCGGTTTCCAGAACGCCGTGCTCATCAGCGTGATTATCGGCGTGACCAATGTGATTCCCTATTTCGGGCCCTTTATCGGCGCGGTGCCCGCCGCGCTGCTGATCCTGATTTCCAGCCCCCGGAACTGTCTGATTTTCCTGATTTTCCTGCTGATTTTGCAGCAGTTCGACGGCAACGTGCTGGGGCCCAAGCTGCTGGCGGGGAGCGTGGGCCTCACCAGCTTCTGGGTGCTGTTCTCTATCACTCTGTTCCAGGGCCTGTTCGGCTTTGTGGGCATTCTGGTAGGGGTGCCGGTGTTCGCGGTGATCTACGACCTGCTTCGGCGGTGGATTGTGCGGGGGCTGAAAAAACACGGCAAGCTGGATGTGCTGCAATAGCGGCGGACACAGAAACCTCCGCCTCCCAGACGTGGGAGGCGGAGGTTTTTTGGTACGCTAGTCCGGGCCGGAGGGGCTGAGGGAGGTTGTGGGCCGGCTGTCGCCGACGGTCTCGTTGGAGTCGCCGCGCCGGTCCTCCTCATCCAGCACGCTCTCCACCCGTTCCGGGTCCTTTTTCGGGCGCCGCATGGCCATGGCCAGCTTATAGCCGTTCTGGTCGTGGATCATCAGGTAGCGCAGATCCTCTGGGGGCACCCGGTCCCCACGCATGACGGCGGCGGCGATTTTGTCGCACTTGCGCATCATCTTCAGGGTTTTTTCCATGGTGTCCAGCTGCTTTTTCTTGGTCTCCATGGCGTCGAGGTGGCCTTCGATCAGGCTGTTCTGCCTGGCGTGACGCTCCTCCAGCTCCCGCTGGAGCTGACTTTGCCGGTCCAGATAGTTCAGCGCCTGCTTGGACAGAGACAGCTTGTCCGCGGCGGGCTTTTTCTGGGGGAATTGAGCCTGCCCCTTGGAGGGAGCGTCCCCCTTTTTTGCCAGAGCCCTGTCCAATTTCTCATTTCGCCGCATTTCCCTTGCAGCGCGCAGCTCCACGTTCACCACTTCCTTTCCGTTTGCTTCTCTGTGGAATATATCGGAAGGTTTTGGGGCGGGGTTAAGAGGAAACCGGCGCGGAGGAAAAATTATCCCCAGTCATGGCGGGAGGTGGACAGCCCGGCGGCGGAAAAAGCCTCCACAATGGCCTCGATCCGCTGGAAGCAGTGGGGATCGTCCAGGGTTTTGTCGTCCAGGACGGCTTGGATGGCGGCGATGGCGTCCAGGGCGCGGGATTCCACAGCGGCGGGAAGGGGAGGAGCGCCCTGAGCGCTCAGATAGGAGAGGACCAGGTCGCCCAGGGCCTTGGCGTAGATCTGATGGACGGCAGAGTCAGTCATTTCATTCACCTCAGTGGCATTATACCCGTAATCTCGGGAATATTCAAGCCCTATCACGCAAAATATAATAGAAATCACAAGGAGGCGCTGCTTGTGATTTCTTACCAGCCGCTTTGGGAGACCATGCGCAAGAAAAATATTACAACATATGCTCTGATTAAGAACCATCAATTCAGCCGCGGCACGTTGGACTCACTGAAGCATGACCGAAATATATCCACGGCAACTCTGGATGATATTTGCAGAATTCTGAATTGCCGCGTGGAGGATGTGCTGGTATATATCCCCAGTGAGCATAAATGATACCCCCCTCTGTGCGCCGCGCAGAAGGGGGGTTTTTCATATCATTTTTACCGTCCCGGAGGAGATCATGTGCTCCCGTCCGTCGTCTCCCGCCACCCGCAGGGCGAAGCTTTCGTCCAGCCTAACGGCGGTCCCGGTCAGGAGCACCCCCTCTCCGTCGAAGCTGACCCGCCGCCCCAGCGTGAGGCAGCGGCTCCGGTAGCGCTCCAGATACTCCCTGCGCCGGGCGGGGAAGTCCCGGCTGAGCTGGTCCAGCGCCTCCAGCAGGCACACGGCCAGGTGATTCTGCTCCACCGGCCAGCCCTCCAGCGCCAGAGAGGTGGCGATGTCCTCCAAACCCTGGGCCCGGAAGGTTTCGGCGGTCTGGCCCATGTTGACGCCCATGCCCACCACCACATAATCCGGCTCGCCGCTCTCCCCCAAAAAGGACAGCTCGGTGAGGATGCCGCACAGCTTCTTCCCGTTGAGGTAGAGGTCGTTGAGCCACTTGATGTCTGCCGGGGCTCCGCTGGCCCGCTCCACGGCCTCCCGCGCCGCCACCCCGACCCAGCCCGTCAGGGTGAGCAGGTCCGGCAGTCTGACCAGGCTGGGCCGCAGCAGCACCGACAGATACAGCCCGTCCCCCTTGGGGGACTGGAAGGACCGCCCGTGGGTGCCCCGGCCTCCGGACTGCTCCTCCGCCAGCAGGGCGGTCCCTGTAGGCGCCCCCGCCGCGGCCATGGCCTTCAGCCGGGTGTTGGTGGAGTCCACCAGGGGCTCCACCAGAACCTTTCCGGCAAACAGATTATCCTCCCCCAGACGGGCGGAGATATAGGGGGCGGACAGGGCGGGAGGGGGGCCAGCCAGCCGGTACCCCTTTCGGGTGGAGGACTCGATGGGCCACCCGGCAGCCCGCAGGGCCTCGATCTCCTTCCACACCGACGCCCGGGTGACGCCCAGGGCGCGGCTCATCTCCTGGCCGGAGACATAGCCCGAGGCCCGGGCCAGCAGGGCGGCCACCTGATCTCGTTCCATGGCGGTCAGCCCTCCTCCAGGCTGTCGGTCAGGGGGAAGGAGATCTCCAGCTCCCGGCCCTCCCGGAGAACGGTGCAGGTCAGCTCGCCGCCCGCGCCGGTGCGGTAGAGCACCCGCCGCAGCTCCACCAGCGAGGTCACGGAGGAGCCGTTGGCGGACAGGATGAGGTCGCCCTCCCGCAGGCCCGCCTCTTTGGGGGCGTCGCCCGTTACCTCGACGACCAGAATACCCTTCCGGTCCTCCGCCTGGGCGGCGCGGCACTGGATACCGATGGCGGGCCGCCAGCTCCGGCCAGTGGCCAGAATGTGGTTGACGAAGGGCAGGGCGTCGGTGATGGGGATGGCCAGACCCATCCCCTCCAGCACCATCGCGTCGTCGATTGCCTCGCCCTCCTCCCGGACCAGGCCGGTGATTTTGGCGCAGGTGATGCCCACCACCTGCCCGGCCTCGTTGACCAGCGCGCCGCCGGAGTTGCCGGGATTCAGGGGGTTGGAGATCTGAATAAGGCCCAGGGGGCTGCCCGACTCGTCCTCGTCCCGGCCCAGGGCGGACACGATGCCCACCGACATGGAGCCCCGCAGATAGCCCATGGGATTGCCCACGGCGTACACCCAGTCGCCCACGGCCAGCTGGTCCGAGTCGCCCAGGCTGGCGGGGGTGAGCTCCGCGCCTTCAGGGTCAAATTTCAGCACTGCCAGGTCAAACTGCTCGTCAAAACCGATGACCTTGGCGGAGTAGACCAGGCTCTGGTCGATGAGCAGCCGGACGCTTACATCCACGGCCTCGTCGATGATATGATAGTTGGTGAGTACGTAGCCGGAGCCGGTGACGATCACGCCGGTCCCGATGCTCTGGCCGCCGGACTGCCAGTAGTTGTCGGGGTGGCCGGCCTCCACGGACACCAGAGAGGGCAGAGACCTCTGATAGGCCTGCCTGCCGCTGAGGGCGGGTCCGGCCGGATGGGAGGACAGGCTCACCGACGGGTCGGGATCTCCCCAGGGCAGGTCGTCGGGGGACCACTCCGGGTCATAGGAGGCCTCCCGGCTGGGCCAGGGGCGGGGGTCGTCGTGGGAATAGCCGGGCCGGCGGTTCTCCTCCAGCGTCTGGATGATGCCGTTCACCGCCCAGCAGCATACGCCGCCCACCAGGGCCAGGCAGAGCACGACGGCGGTGACGGCGATGACCCAGCGCTGCACCCGGCGGCGGGGCTTCTGAGGGGGCGGCGTCAGAAGGGAGGGGACGGGGGGCGGCGGAACGCCGGGGCCCTGGGGCCAGCGGTGGTTGAGATAATTGTCCATGGGATGGCCCTCCTTGCAAGTTCAAAACTGAGGTGTGGAGCGCTGCGATTCTTGAGCCCCCGGGGAGCCCGGGGGCGGCGCGGGGTGACGGGGAGCCTGCGCGGCTTACGCTCTGGTCAGCGTAAAGATAAATTTGGTCACGCCGTCTTGGCTGGTGCAGATGATGTTTTCCTTGTGGCTGTTGAGGATGGTTTTGACAATATACAGACCCAGGCCCACCCCGTCCCGGTCGGCGGAGCGGGAGTGGTCGGTTTTATGGAACCGGTCGAAAATAAGGGACTGCTCCTCCGGGGGGATGGTCTCCCCCTGGTTGCTGATGGTGACGGTGGCTTTGGGGCCCTTTACGGTGACGCCCAGACCCAGCACGCCCCCCTCTTTGGAGAACTTGATGGCATTGTCCAGCAGGTTGTAGCACACCTGGGTGATGGCGTCCTGGTCGCCCCACACGGGGATGGGCTCGTCCTCCGGGAGCTGGGCGTCCACCTCCAGGTTTTTGGCGGTCACTTTGCTCTCCAGGGTGAGCAGGGCCCGCACCAAGGTTTCGCAGATGTCAAACTGCTGCTGGGCGGCCCGCTCGTCGGACTGGAGGCGGGACAGGTCCAGCATGGAGCGCACCAGCCGGGACAGGCGGCGGGTCTCCGAGGAGATGATCTGAAGATAGTGGCGCTCCTGGTCCGGGGGAATGGTGCCGTCCAGAATGCCGTCGGCAAAGCCGGCGATGGTGGTCATGGGGGTTTTGAGCTCGTGGGACACGTTGGCTACGAATTCGGTGCGGCGCTGCTCGCTCTTGGACAGGGAGTCGGCCATGGCGTTGAAGGCGTCGGCCAGCTCCCCCACCTCATCCCGGCGGAAGCCCACGTTTACCCGCACGTCCAGCTGCCCCAGGCCGAACTGCCGGGCGGCGGCGGCGATCTCCTTGATGGGTTGGGCCATGTGCATACTGGTGACGGAGCTGATGATGGCGGCGATGAGCACCACGGCCAGGGTAGTGACCAGCAGGATGCTGAACAGGTCCCGCCACACGCCGCTGATGTTGGAGGCGGAGGAGGACACCAGCACCAGCCCCTGGAGCTGGCCTATGGTGTTGGTGACGGGCAGGCCCACCAGATACCGGGGCTCGCCGTACAGGCCGTCCAGGGTGGTCATGCCCAGGTAGGAGCCTCCGGTAATGACCTCCACGGTCTGTTGCGGCAGGGAGACGTATTGCAGCGCGGGCTGAAAGTCCCCGGCGATGGTGGCGTACACCACCACCCCCTCCGGCGTGGCCACCATGATGTGGGTGTCGGACACCAGGGCCACCGAGTTGAGGTAGTTCTGAAAGGCGGAGGTCTGCCACACCAGCTCCCCGCCGGACTGCACCGAGTCGGAGGTGAACTGGGCAATGTATCGGGCGTTGCGCTCCAGGGTGTCCTTTTTCTCCCGGATGGTGTACTGATAGCTGAGGGTGGCGAAGGAGGCCCCCAGCATGAGGAAGGACAGCAGCACCATGCCCACCATGGTGGCGAACTGGCGGCCGTACATGGTTTTCACGCGGAAGTCACCTCAAACTTATAGCCCACGCCCCACACGGTCTTCAGGGACCACTGCTCGGAGACCCCCTCCAGCTTTTCCCGCAGGCGCTTGATGTGCACGTCCACCGTGCGGGAGTCGCCGAAATAGTCGAAGCCCCAAACCTCGTCCAGCAGCTGGTTGCGGGTGAACACTCGGTTGGGGGAGGAGGCCAGGTGGAACAGCAGCTCCAGCTCCTTGGGGGGGGTGTCCACCCGTTTTCCGTCCACCAGCAGCTCGTAGGAGTCCAGATTGACCACCAGCTTGTCAAAGGAGAGGCGCTTTTCCGGCTGCTCCTCCTCGCCGAAGCGCCGCAGCACGGCGTGGACCCGGGCCAGCACCTCCTTGGTCTCGAAGGGCTTGGTGATGTAGTCGTCCGCCCCCATCTCCAGGCCGTTGACCTTGTCCTCCAGCTCGCCCTTGGCGGTGAGCATGATGATGGGGGTTTTAGAGCTCTCCCGAATCTTCCGGCACACCGACCAGCCGTCCATGCCGGGCAGCATGATGTCCAGGATCACCAGGTCGGGCTGGACCTGCTGAAATTTTTCCAGACCGGCCAGACCGTCCCCGGCCACGGCGCAGGTCATGCCCTCCTTTTCCAGGTAGAGCCGGAGCAGGTCGGCGATGTTTTTGTCGTCCTCCACAATCAAAATCGTGCGGGGCATTTTGACACACCCTTTCTCGTGTAGGGGAGGGGCGGACCAGGGCCGCCCCTCCCGTTTTCGTGTTGGAACAGGGACCGGGCAAGCCGGACCTCTGGGATGGGATGCCGCAGACGCATTGAATCAGTGTATACTCAACATTATAACCCTGTCCGCGGCAAATTTCCACAGGTTTTTATGAACGGCGCGAAATTTACGGCACAGGGGACCGGTCCACCCCGATGGCGGGGCGGCAGCCCGGCTCCCGCTCCAGCAGCTTTCCAGCCAAAGCCTCCCGCACCTCCTGGTCGGACAGGGACACATCGTAGGGGACCACCACGTCGAAGGCCACCTGGTCCTCCCCGCTCAGGCGGAAGTCGTGGACGGTGGCGGTGGGGTCGATCTCCCGGGCCAGCGCCTCCGCCAGGGACCGCAGGCGGTCGGACCGGGGGTCCCCCCGCTCTACCGGGTCCATGTGGATGACGGCCTCCAGGCCGAAGCGGCGCTCCAGCTCCCGCTCCGCCCGGTCGATGACCTCGTGGAGCTCCACCAGCGAGCCGCCGGCGGGCACCTCGGCGTGGACGGACATCATCCGCCGTCCGGGGCCGTAGTCGTGGACGATGAGGTCGTGGACCCCCAGAATCTGGGGCTGGTCCAGCAGGAGCGACTTGATGTCCGCCACCATGGCGGGGTCGGGGGGCGTGCCCAGCAGAGGGTCCAGGGTGTCCTTGGCCGCCCCCCAGCCGGAGCGCAGGATGAACGCCGCCACCAGCAGGCCCAGCCAGCCGTCCAGCTGGACCTGGAAAAAGTGGGAGATTACCAAACCCGCCAGCACCGCCGAGGTGGCCAGCACATCCGAGCGGGCGTCCACGGCGGCGGCCCCCAGGGCCGCGGAACCGGTGCGCTTGCCCAGGGCGCCGTAGAACCAGCCCATCCACAGCTTGACCAGAATGGAGGCCAGCAGGAGCCCCGCGGACAGGGGGGAGAGGACGGCGTCCGACGGGTGGAAGATTTTCTCCATGGAGCTCTGGCCCAGCTCCACCCCCACCAGCAGAATGAGCATGGACACCGCCAGCCCCGCCAGATACTCGATGCGGCCGTGGCCGAAGGGGTGGCGCTCGTCCGCCCGCTGGGAGGCCAGCTTGAAGCCCGCCAGGGTCACGGCGGACCCGGCGGCGTCGGACAGGTTGTTGAAGGCGTCGGCGGTGACGGAGATGGCGCCGGTGAGGACGCCGGCGCACAGCTTGGCGGCAAACAGCAGCAGGTTCAGCGCCAGCCCCAGCCCGCCGGCCAGCAGGCCGCAGCGCTCCCGGACGGCGGGGCTGGCCATGTTCTCGCAGCCGGGCACAAAGCGGCGCAGAATCGCGTTGAGCATAAAACCTCCTCCTTACTGCGGGACGTACCCCATTTTATGCAGTATGCCCCAAACAGGGGATATAGTAATCTGCCTGGGCGTTCCGCCCAGGCAGATGCCGTATTTGCTAGGAGCTGGGCCGGCAGGCCCGCACAATGGACAGCGGCGGCACCTGCCGGGGCAGCTTCATGCGGAAGCTCATCTGGGGATGGCGGGGCTCCTGGAGCTCAAAGCCGTCCATGTCCCGCATCACGGGGGCGGTGAAGGGGAAGGCGGGCACGCCGGGCCCCACCACCTCGAGCCCGTCCCCGGCGGCGAACTTGTTGCGCAGGGACAAAACGGCGTTTCCCAGCCCGTCGCAGGATTGGACAATGGCCAGCACCTGCCAGTCCCGGACATACCGGGCGGAGTCGGTGTACTGTCCCGGCTGGCCGAACCAGAAGCCGGTGGAGTAGTGCCGGTGGCTCACCTTGTCCACCTCCGCCCGCCACACCGGGTCCAGGGGGCGGTTTTCCGCCGCCGCGTTCACGGCGCGGCGGTAGGCGGCGGTGGTCATGGCGGCGTAGTAGGCGCTTTTGGCCCGGCCCTCGATTTTCAGGGAGTCCACCCCGGCGTCCATCAGCTCGGGAATGTGGTCGATCATGCACATATCCCGGCTGTTCAGAATAAAGGTTTCGCCGTTTTCCTCAAAGACGGGGAAGTACTCGCCGGGGCGCTTCTCCTCCATCAGGGCGTATTGATAGCGGCAGGGCTGGGCGCAGGCCCCCCGGGAGGCGTCCCGCCCGGTCATATAGTTGCTGAGCAGGCAGCGGCCCGACCAGCTCACGCACATGGCTCCGTGGACAAAGCACTCCACCTCCAGCCCTCTGGGGGCCTTGGCCTTCAGTTCCGCCACCTCCTCCAGGGACAGCTCCCTGGCTAAGATCACCCGGCTGGCCCCCAGCTCGTGCCACACCCGGGCCATCTCGTAGTTGGTGATGCCCGTCTGGGTGGACATGTGGACCTGGACGCGGGGAGCGTGGCGTTTGCACAAGTCCAGCACCTCCGGCCCGGCGGCGATCACCGCGTCCGCGCCGATGGCGTCCAGGTATTCCAGGTATTCCGGGAGCCGGGCCACTTCGTGATTCCGGGCCAGGGTGTTGCAGGTGACGTGGACCCGGACGCCCCTGGCGTGGGCGGCGGACACCGCGTCCCGCAGGCCGTCCCGGTCGAAGTTGCCGGCAAAGGCCCGCATCCCGAAGGCGCTTCCGGCCAGGTACACCGCGTCCGCCCCGTAGGCCAGGGCCATGTCCAGCCGCTCCCGGTCCCCGGCGGGGGAGAGCACCTCCGGCCTAGCCCTCATTGCCCTGGTAGCGTTCCACCAGCGCCTGGTGCTCGGCATAGGTGCGGGTGTACTCGTGGCGCTTGGTCTCCGGGTTGAGGACATAGAAATAGTAGTTGGTGTTCTCCGGGTTCATGGCGGCCAGCAGCGACTGCATACCGGGGTTGGAGATAGGCCCTGCGGGCAGGCCCTGGTACAGGTAGGTGTTGTAGGGGGAGTCGATGTTCCGGTCGGCCAGGGTGGGGGTTTTTCCGCCGTTGAGGTAGACCAGGGTGGCGTCGATCTGGAGGTAGCCCGCCGTCTCGGCGGTGGGGTTTTCCAGACGGTTGTAGATGACGGAGGAGATGTTCCGGTAGTCGGTGCTGTCGGTCTCCTTTTCGATGAGGGAGGCGATGGTGACGATGTCGTGGAGGGAGTATTGGACCTCGTCCCCGGCATATTGGGCCATATACTCGTCCATTTTCGCGTCGAAGTTCACCAGCATCTTGTTGATGACGTACTTGGGGTTTTCGCCCAGCTGGAAGGTGTAGGTGTCGGGGAACAGATAGCCCTCCAGGCGGTGGTAGTCCCCCAGGGGGATGTCCCGGAGCCAGTCGAAGGCGTAGTCCCAGTTGGCGGCCATGTCCCGGAGCTTGTCCACTGAGGTGACGCCGCGGTCGTCCAGCAGCTGGAAGACCTGGTCGATGGAATAGCCCTCCGGGATGGTGATATCCGCCTCCTGCCGGGTGGCGGAGGAGGAGCCCATGCTGGACACCAGGGCGTGGTAGTCCATTTTGGTGTTCAGCTCGTAGGTGCCCGGGGCGATCTTGTCCGCGGCGTGGGAGAACTGGGCGTAGAGCTTAAAAAGAAATTTGTATTGGATCAGGCCCTTTTCCTCCAGCAGGTCCACCACGTCGGAGAACTGGGTGTCGTCGTCGATGATGACCTCGATGGAGACGTACTCCTTGTTGAGGCCCAGCAGGTCGCAGGCCCACAGCCAGCCCAGGGTGGCCAGGATGGCGGAGGCGCCGATGACCAGCAGGATATACAGGAATCCGCCGGCCACCCGGGCCGCGGCACTGCGGCGCTTTCGGGGCCTGTGGGTCCGGGACTGGCCGTCGGCGCGCTGCTGGGGCTGGCGGCGCTGGGGCTGACCGCTCTGAGATGGGTCGCGGGGGGATGGATTCCGGGAGGGCTGGGCCGGCCGGTGCGCGCGATTGTCTTCTGCCATGAGATTCACTCCTTATGGGGTTTGGGGCTGGGCCCGGAGCGGGGAACCAATTTTTCGGCGCCCACATAGTATGAGCCAGCAACGGGAAAATGGCCGGCCGGAAGGCCGGAAAACACAGGGGTCAGCTCCGGCGCCGCGGTCCCGCGGCGTCCGAGCCGGTCTCCGTGACCGGGATATCAAATGTGAGGTGACAAAATCATGTGTTGTGGTAACAATGGTGGTTTCGGCGGGGGTTGCTGGTGGATCATCATCCTGATTCTCCTCCTGTGCTGCTGCTGCGGCGGCGGGAACAGCTGGGGCGGCAATAATTGCTGCTGCTGCTGCAATGGCGGCAACAACTGCGGCTGCGGCTGCAACAATGGCTGCGGCTGCAACAACGGCTGCGGCTGCAACGACGGCTGCTGCTGAGCCGACGCGAACAGCGGGCTAAGACCGAAGCGGAGCGAAAGCGGGGAGGCCCCGCAGGGGCCGGACAGCTTTTGCGCAGTCGGAGGGCTTAGAACCGCGTCGTGAGCAGGCGAAGCGCGAAGACGGCTGCTGCTGACAAGAAGCGCAGAGAAGCGGTCAGCGAGGAAGCTTGAACCAGAGCGAGGCCGGGCGCAGGGCGGCATAGCCGCCCGCAGGCCAGGCCGAGCCGGAGGGAAAGCGGCCAAGCGGCCTGACCGCTTCGGAGCGTGACAAGGCCGCGAACAGCGGGCACCCCATACTCACTGGGCGGAGGGATTTCCCTCCGCCCTCATTATTCCTCAATCAGGACGAGCTTTACCGGCACGTCAAACTCCTCCCTGGGAATGCGGCGGGCCAGCCGGCCGGGACGGCATATGCACACCGTGAAGCCGGGGAAGCCGGCCAGCCACCGGTCGTAATAGCCCCCGCCCCAGCCCAGGCGGTAGCCCTCCCGGTCGCACATCAGGTGGGGGATGAGGGCCACGGCGATCTCCTCCTTGCCGATCACCGGGCAGGAGCCGTCCGGCTCGGGGATGCCGAAGCGGTTGGGAATGAGCTGGTCGATGTCCAGCACCTGCCGGGCCTCCATGCCCCGGTGGGGGAGCACCACGGGGAGGGCCACCCGCTTGCCCCGTTCCAGCAGGGCCTGGATGAGAGGGACGGTGTTGGGCTCCCGGCCGGTGCCGTAAAACACCATCACCGTGTCCGCCGCCTCCACCTGGGGCAGGGCCAGAAAGCGCCGGAACAGCGGGCCCGCCTCCATCTGAGGCAGTCCGGCGGCGTGACGGCGCAGCTCTGCCTTGCGCTCCTGAACCGTCATACGCCGTAGTGCAGTGCGCCGCGGACCTGCTCGGCGGCGTCGGGGCCCGCCAGCGCCGCTGCCAGCGCCAGGCCGAAGTCGAAGGCGGAGCCGGGTCCCCGGCCGGTGATAAGCCTGCCCTCCGCCACCACGGAGCGGTCCATCTCGGGGGCGGCCTCCGCCCGGGCCAGTTCCCCTTCCATGCCGGGGTAGCACACACAGCGGACGCCCTGATCCAGCAGGCCCGCCCGGGCCAGCAGCGTGGGGGCCGCGCAGATGGCGGCCAGCCAGCAGTCGGGGTCCTCCGCCGCCTGGCGGACCAGGGCCATGGCAGCCCCGCTGCCCTCAATGGAGGACACGCCCCCCATGCCGCCGGGGAGCACCACCATATCGCCTTCCGTCAGCTCCACCGCCTCCACGGGCAGGTCGGCCTGGACGGTGATCTTGTGGGAGCCGGTGACGGCGGGGCCGCCGATGCCCGTCAGAGCGACGGGGAGATTTGCCCGCCGCAGCACGTCGGCGGTGACAAGGGCCTCGGCCTCCTCAAAACCCGCGCCCAGCAAAATGTAGACCATAAAGCATCTGCCTTTCTATTTTTAAAATTCGTTCTTCAGCGCATCCTAAAAGGAGGCGCCGGATTAACCGGTTCCTTCTTGATTACAGCCGGCGGACGGGCGCCGGCCCGTGAGCCTGGCCCCCACAGCGGACACCAGGAACAGGGGGAGCTTGGCCATGCGGCCAATGCGGGAGGGCTCCTTCATCAGCCGGTACAGCCACTCCAGGCCCAGCCGCTGAAAGGACGCCGGTGCCCGCTCCACCTTGCCCGCGAACACGTCCAGGGAGCCCCCCAGGCCGATATACAGCCTTGCCCCGGCGGCCGCGCCGTTGGCGGCGATCCACTTCTCCTGTTTGGGGAAGCCCAGGCAGACGAAGACAATGTCGGCTTGGGCCCGCCGGATGGCGTCCGCCACCGGCCCGTCCTCTTTGAAGTAGCCGTCGTGGGTGCCGCAGACCGTCAACCCAGGGTGCTTTGCCCGTAGATTGACCGCGGCCTGCTCCGCCACGCCGGGGGCGGCCCCCAGCAGAAACAGCCGCTTGCCCGCCCCGGCGGCCCGGTCCAGCAGAGCGGAGGCGAAATCAATGCCGGGGACGCGCTCCTTCAGGGGACGGCCCAGGATTTTGGAGGCGTAGATGACGCCGATGCCGTCGGGAATGACCAGGTCGGCGTTGGACAGAATTTCCGCGAATTCCGGGTCCTTGGCCGCCCGCTGGACGATTTCCGGGTTGGGGGTGACGGCCAGATGGGGGCCCTCCTCCTCCAGCAGAGCCAGGGCCCGGTCCACCGCCTCGTCCAGCGTCACATTGTCAAAGGCCACGCCCAGTACGTCCACCCGCATGGCGCATTCCCCCTCTTTGGCATACCAATCCATTTTGTCCACTATACCACAGCGGAGGAAAAAAGTCCACCCATGGAGGGAAGTATTTGAAGTGTTTACAGACCGTTCATCCTCTTCCCATGGAACAGCCTGGAAATTCGATTCTTTTTTCTGGAATTCGCGCAATTCGCCCTTGACATCAACGCTGTAAAGCGTTATACTTGCGGTCGTGAGCTGAGAGGCTCCCTTCTTTGCGCCCCGGCACTTTGATGAAACAAAGCGATAAAGCAATTTGGAGGAATCAAGAATGAAAAAGACATCTAAATGGCTGGCGCTGCTGCTGGCGCTGGCTATGTCCCTGTCCCTGGCCGCCTGCTCCAGCCCCAGCGCCGAAAACAGCGACTCCGCCGGCTCCCAGAGCGTGGAGAGCGGCGAACCCGAGAACTCCGCCCCCGCCGGGGACAAGAAGTACGTGGTGGGCATCTCCCAGTTTGTCACCCACGACGCGCTGGACGCCGCCACCCAGGGCTTCATCGACGCCATGAACAACATCTTCGGCGAGGACGGCTGGGAGTATGATCTCCAGAACGCCGCCAAGGACCCCAATATGTGCTCCACCATCGCCACCACCTTTGTGTCCAAAAAGGTGGACCTGATCATGGCCAACGCCACCCCGGCTCTCCAGGCCGCTGCCGCCGCCACCGGCGATATCCCCATCCTGGGCACCTCCGTCACCGAGTACGGCGTGGCCTTCGGCATTGAGAACTTCTCCGGCACCCTGGGCAACAACGTATCCGGCACCTCCGACCTGGCCCCCCTGGACCAGCAGGCCCAGATGATTAAGGAGTGGTATCCCGACGCCAAGAACATCGGCCTGCTCTACTGCTCCAACGAGGACAACAGCCAGTACCAGGTGGACACCGTCCAGGGCTACCTGGAGGGTATGGGCTACACCTGCAAGCAGTACGCCTTCTCCGACTCCAACGACATCGCCGCCGTGTGCCAGACCGCCGCGGACAACAGCGACGTGCTCTATATCCCCACGGACAACTCCGCCGCCTCCAGCACCCCCATCATCGACAACATCTGCCACGGCAATATCCCCGTGTTCTGCGGCGAGGAGGGCATCTGCAAGGGCTGCGGCGTGGCCACCCTGTCCATCAGCTACTACGACATCGGCTACAAGACCGGGGAGATGGCCGCTCAGATCCTCAAGGGCGAGGCAAACATCTCTGAGATGGAGATTCAGTACGCCCCCAAGTTCGTGAAGAAGTACAACGCCCCCATGTGCGAGGCGCTGAATATTGACGTGCCCGAGGGCTATGAGGCCATCGGCTGAGAACTGAATGACGCGGGCGGCGGAAGGGGGCGTCCCCCTCCCGCCGCTTTCGCGCATCCGAAACGATACAGGGAGGGATTTTCACCATGACTGACTTTCTCGGCGCGCTGCCGGGGGCCGTATCCCAGGGACTGATCTGGGGCATCATGGCCATCGGCGTGTATATTACCTATAAAATTCTGGACGTGGCCGACCTGACGGTGGACGGCTCCTTCTGCACCGGCGGGGCCACCTTCGTGATGCTGTTCGGCGCGGGGGTGAACATCTGGCTGGCCATGCTGGCGGCGCTGGCGGTGGGGGCGCTCACCGGCCTTGCCACGGGACTGCTCCACACCCTGTGCGGTATCCCCGCCATCCTGGCGGGCATCCTCACCCAGCTGGGGCTGTGGTCCGTCAACCTGGCCATCATGGGCATGAAGGCCAATATGGCCATCAACCTCCAGGACAAGGTCAACCTGGAAAAGCTGCTGGTATCCTCCCGCTTCCTTCAGGAGGTGGCCAAGGGGAACGAACCCCTGTGGCGGCATCCCATCCTGGTGGTGGGGCTGTTCACCCTGGCGGTCATCGCCGTGCTGTACTGGTTCTTCGGCACCGAGCTGGGGGCCTCCCTCCGGGCCACCGGGGCCAACCCCCACATGGCCCGGGCCCAGGGCATCAACACCAACGTGAACAAGGTCATCGGCCTGATGCTCTCCAACGCCCTGGTGGCCCTGTCCGGGGCGCTGCTCAGCCAATATCAGAGCTTTTCCGACGCCAGCATGGGCAAAGGGGCCATCGTCATCGGCCTGGCCGCCGTCATCATCGGCCAGGTGCTGTTCTCCAAGCTGTTCCGCAATTTCGCGCTGAAGCTGCTGGCGGTGTCCATCGGCGCCGTCGTCTATTACATCGTCATCCAGGCGGTGCTGAGCTTCAGCGAGATCAACACCAACTACCTGAAGCTGATCTCCGCCGCCATTGTGGCCGTGTTCCTGACCGTGCCCTACTGGAGGGAGCGGTATTTTTCCAAGCCCGTCCAGACCGCGAAAAAGGAGGGGAGCGCCCATGCTTGACGTAAAGAACATCCGCAAAACCTTCAATCCCGGCACCGTCAACGAGAAGACGGCGCTGAACGGGGTGTCCCTCACCCTGGGCGACGGGGAGTTCGTCACCGTCATCGGCGGCAACGGCGCGGGCAAATCCACCCTGCTCAACGCGGTGGCGGGGGTGTGGCCGGTGGACTCCGGCTCCATCTCCATCGGCGGGGCGGATGTGACCAAGCTCCCGGAGCACAAGCGGGCCAAATACATTGGCCGGGTGTTTCAGGACCCCATGATGGGCACAGCCGCCACCATGCAGATTGAGGAGAACATGGCCCTGGCCGCCCGGCGGGGGAGGGCCCGCACCCTGCGCCCCGGCATCACCCAGGACGAGCGGGAGCACTACCGGGAGATGCTGAAAATTCTGGACCTGGGCCTAGAGGACCGGCTCACCTCCAAGGTGGGGCTGCTGTCCGGCGGCCAGCGCCAGGCGCTGACCCTGCTCATGGCCGCCCTGCGCAAGCCCGATCTGCTGCTGCTGGACGAGCACACCGCCGCCCTGGACCCCAAGACCGCCGCCAAGGTGCTGGAGGCCACCGAGCGCATCGTCCAAAAGGACAAGCTCACCACCCTGATGATTACCCACAACATGCGGGACGCCATTGTCCACGGCAACCGGCTCATCATGATGTATGAGGGGCGCATCGCTTTGGACATCTCGGGGGAGGACAAGAAAAAGCTCACCGTGGAGGACCTGCTGGCCAAGTTCGGCCAGGCCACCGGCTCGGACGAGGCGGACGACAAGCTGCTGCTGGGCTGACGCCTCGGCGCAAATTCGAAGCGAAGCGGAGAATTTCCGCAGGGCGAATTCATTTCGCCCGAGGATTGAAATGCCGTTGGGTCCCCCGCCCGGCCTGCCGGGCGGGGAGCGGCGGACGACAAGCTGCTGCTGGGCTGACGCCCCGCCGCAAATTCGCATCGCCGCCCCGCGCCAGCGGGGCGGCGCTTTTCACCTGCTTTTGCCCCCGGCATACAATGGGAGTGGAAGGGGACCGTCCTATCCACCCTTCGCATCAACCATCGGGAGGTACAAAAATGGCTGAATTTATTGAGCCGGGCCCAATCTGCGATACCACCGGTATCCGCGAGGCCGTGTGCATCCACACCCGAAAAATCTTCGACAGCTGCCGCGAGGAGGATATGACGCCTTAGAGACCACTGGCAAAAATAAAAAAGCGTTACCGCAGGTGATACTCCAGCTGAAATTCCGCCGGTTTGGACTTCTTTTCCTTGCTGTAGACGATGTGATCCACCACGGCGTGGAGCAGGGCGTTCCGCGCCGGCGGGCCGCCGGCCCAATAGGCGCTCAAAACGTTTTGTATGCCGTCCTGCCGGGGGTCCCGGCGGGGACGGCCCGCTTTCCGCTTGGCCTCGGCCAGCCGGGCCTCCAGCTCCCGCCGCTTTTTCGACACCGCCTCCATGCGCTCCCGGTAGGTGGGCAGGTCGTATTCCCCCAGTTCCAGAAGCTCGTGAAGGCGTTCCTTCTGCCGCGCCGCCGCGGCCAGCTCCTTTTCCATGGCGGGCACGGCGTCCTGAAGCGGGGAGGGGGCGCTTTGCTGGGGCCGGCGCAGGGTCAGGCCCTCCAGAAGCGGTGTCAAATGGGTGATCACGCTGTATTCCACCAGGGCGAACTTGGCGGAGGCGCAGCACCCCTTCCTGGGGCATAGCAGATAGGGCTCGCCCTTCATGACCATGCGCTGCATGAACCCGCCGCAGGCGGCGCACCGGACCAGCCCGGCCAGCGGGCTTTTGACCGTGCCATCCTGCCGGGAGGGGCGATACCGCCCGTCCATGATCTCCTGGGCTCGCCGGAAGGTCCCGGCGTCGATGATGGGGGGGTGCAGGCCGTCGGTGACGGTCCACTTCTCCCGGGGATTGGGGACGGCGACCCGCCGCCGGACGCCGCCGGCGTTTTTGCTGACATGTGTTTTCCGGTCCCAGACGACCTTTCCGATGTATACCGGATTGCGCAGAATCTGGGCCACGCTGCTGCGGGAGAAGGCGGAGGACCTGTGGGGCCGCGCCCCCATGGCGTTGATCTGGCCCGCGATGGAAACGCACCCGTATCCGCCCAGGTACAGCTGGAACATGAGCCGGACAAATTTGGCCTCCGGCTCGAAGATCTCCAGGGTGGGCTTCCGGCCGGTGACGGCCTTTTTGTAGCCGTATGGGGCGTTGGCCACGTAGCAGCCGTCCCGAATGGACCGCTGGAGCCCCCGGCGCAGGCGCTTGTTGATGATCTTGTACTCCCGGCGGCTCATGAAGGTTTTGAATTCCGCCAGCTCGTCGTCGATCTCGTCGGACAGGTCGTATACCTTGTCCGGGGTGACGATCAGCGTCCCGCTGTCCCGAAAGGCGTCCAGAATGACGCCCTGGTCCTTCATCCGGCCCCGGGACAGCCGGTCCAGATCCATGCAGAGGACCGCGTCGTAGGTCCCGGCCTCCACCGCCTCCAGCATCCGGAGCATCTGGGGGCGGGCGTACAGGCTCTCCCCGCTGACCACCTCCGGATAGAAGGCGGCGATGTTCAGCCCGTGGCGCTGGGCGCACTCCACCAGCCATTCCCGGTGCTTCCGCAGGACCTCGTCTGTCTCCAGGCCCTCCTCCGCCCTGGATTTGCGCAGGTATACGGCGGCGGCACCCCCCGACAAATCTTGTTTTCCCGACATGCTATCCCTCCCCACATATTTGCCGCTTAGGGTCTTATATGGCGCCGTCCGGGCGGATATGACCCGGCGGGAAAGGTGGACAGGCCCTCCCGCATATGCTTGGACGGGAGGCGACGGCGATGGAGACCAAAGTGGAGGAGCGGACGGCGGCTCTGGGGGGCAGGGAATACCGGCACACCGTCACGCGGCGGGGGCCGGTGGAGCTGACCCTTCGGGGAGCGCCCGCCCTGTCGGAGCTGGCCACCGAAATCCTGTGGCCGGGGAATATGGGGACCAGCAGGAGCTACACCCTGAGCCGGCCGGAGCGGCCCCCGGAGGAGGAGGCCGCGTTCCTGGCCGGGGTTCAGGAGGCGGCCGCCTCGGCCCTGATGAACGAGGGGATTTGGTGAGGGCGTGAAAAATCCGCCGGACGGCTTGCCGTCCGGCGGACTGGGCCGGGGTTCGGGTCAGAGCAGATCCTTTTTCTTCAGAATGATCCCCGCCGCCACAATGATGGCCACGGATATGCCCAACGGGGGCCAGAAGCTCCCGGCAAAGGGCAGGACACCCACGTTCATGCCGTAGAAGCTGAACACGATGTTGGGCACCGTCATGAGGATGGTGACGGAGGCCAGCAGCTTCATGATGACGTTCAGATTGTTGGAGATGACGGAGGCGAAGGCGTCCATCATGCCCGAGATGATGTCGGAGTAGATCTGGGCCATTTCAATGGCCTGGCGCACCTCAATGAGCACGTCCTCCAGCAGGTCGTGGTCCTCCTCATAGAGGGTGACGATGCGGCCCCGGAGAATTTTCTCCAGCGTCACCTCGTTGGCCTTGAGGGAGGTGTTGAAATAGACCAGGGACTTCTCCAGGTCCAGCAGCTGAATGAGCTCCTTGTTCCGCTGGGACCGGTAGAGCTGCCGCTCCATATGGTTGTAGGTCTTGTCGATCTGCTTCAGGTAGTTCAGATACCGCTTGGCCACCAGCAGTAGGATGTTGAGGATGAACCGGGTGCGCTGCTGGGTGCGCACGTCCTTCACCAGTCCGGCCTGGAGGTCCGTCACCACCGAGGTCTCCTTCAGACACACAGTGATGATGTGCCGGTCGGTGACGATGATGCCCATGGGCAGGGTAGAGTAGACCACGCCGGTCTCGTCCTGCTCCATGGCGGGTGTGTCCACAATGATGAGAGTGCAGCCGTCCTCCTTGTCGATGCGGGAGGTCTCCTCCTCGTCCAGCGCGGCCCGGAGGAAAGAGGGCTCCACTGCCAGGGTGGCGGCCACGGTTTTCAGCTCGTCCTCGCTGGGGTTGACCAGGTTGACCCAGCAGCCGTCCGTCACGGAGCTCAGCGGAATCATTTTGCCGTCCACCGTCTTGTGTATGGTCATCATAAGCATTCACGCCTTTCCCGGGGGGAGGGGAGGGCCCCAAAAGGCAAAAAAATCCCCCGCCGCAGCCCATGTAAAATCTTCCCCCCGGCGGGTGCCGGCGGGAGCGGGGCGCACGGGAGAGGCGGGGCAGAACCGGCTTCAGCAGGTGCGCCGTGGTTGGAATGTGCAACTTCGACCAAACGGATCGCTTGACACGACGCATCTCACTTCCTTTATATGTCTCATTTCCGCATTCTGCGGCCTTATCCATTATATGCTTTTTCTCCTCCGATTGCAAGAAGAAAAATCATCCGCCCCTATGCGCCTATCTTCGCAGCGTTTTCGCGCTCCGATTGGGCGCATAGCCGGGTCGCTTTCCCTTCGACTCGGACAAAACCCGACTTCACTGCGTGAATTCTGGGCTTTTGTCCTCGCTCCGGTCCAAGCTCCCCTATGCGCCTATCGTCGCAGCAATAGGGGCTGAATCTGCTCCCCCCGGCAGGCTGCCTCTACGGCGTCGGGCACCAGGGAGAAGTCCGCCACCAGGGAGGCGGGCTTGCCCGCCCAGTCGTCCTGGCCGAAGGGGACGAAATAGACGTTCTTCCGCCCCAGCATCGTCCCCAGGTTGGGGGCGGAGGCGGACAGGCCGTCGTTGGTGGCCAGGGCCAGCACCAGGGGCCTGCCATTGCGCAGATGGGCCTTGGCCGCCATGGTGACGGAGGTGTCGGTGACGCCATGGGCCAGCTTGGCCAGGGTGTTGCCGGTGCAGGGGCAGATCACCAGCACGTCCAGCAGCCCCTTGGGCCCAATGGGCTCCGCCCCGGCCACGGTGGAGATCACCCGGCATGAGCACAGCCGCTCCATCTCCCGCATAAAGTCGTGGGCCGCGCCGAACCGGGTGTCGGTGGACGCCACCGCGCCGGACACGATGGGCGTCACCGGCCCGAACCGGGCGGCGGTCTGCTCCAGGGCGTCCAGCGCCTTGGACATGGTACAGAAGGACCCGCAGAACGCGAAGCCCACCCTCAATTCCTTCTGATTCACAGGTTTGATTCCTCCATGATATGATAAATGGTGTCCTTAATGTACCGCCCCGCGGTGACGGGGGCCACCTTGCCGGGCAGGGAAAGGGCCCAGATCACCCGCACGCCCAGGGCAGCGGCGGCGTCCATGTCCACCCCGCCGGGCCGGGAGGCCAGGTCGATGACCAGGGCCCGCTCCTTCAGGGCGTTCAGCTCCCTGGCCCCCAGCACCGGGGCGGGGACGGTGTTGAGCACCAGATCATAGCCGCACAGCCAGTCGGGCAGACGGTGCATCCCCTCGCTGCCCAGGCCTATGCTCTCGGCGGCGGCCCGCTGCGCATAGCGCCGGGCGGCCACCCACACCCGGGCCCCCAGCGCCCGCAGCCGCGGCGCCAGCGCCTGGCCCAGCCGCCCGAAGCCA
The DNA here is from genome assembly GCA_910577525.1 of uncultured Oscillospiraceae bacterium. GTDB lineage: Bacteria > Bacillota > Clostridia > Oscillospirales > Oscillospiraceae > Enterenecus. The sequence continues at coordinate 44,168 of CAJTLI010000013.1, forward strand.
ATCACCAGCACCCGCGCGTCGTGGAGGGTGATGGGCAGCTCCTCCATGGCGATCTGAATGGCGCCCTCGGCGGTGGGTAGGGCGTTAGCGGTATGGCAACGCAAAAAAGAGAGACGGCTGGTTTGCAGCCGCCCCTTTTTATCTTTCAAAAAACTTTGATTTCCAATCTCCAACTGCTTTTCGTCGTATACCCGCTCGTAGCTCTTGAACATCGCAGGGTAGCGCTTTTTAAACTCCAGCGCAACGCCCTTTCCCATCACCCCTACAGTGTTCACCGTATTAACCAGCACTTGCGCCGGACTGCTGAATATATCGCCTTTCAAATAGGTAATCATCACCATCACCTCAAACGCGCATTATCAATATCTTAGTATAACACAGCAGAAAGAAAAGTAAAAGACAAATCGAACTGAGGCTCGAAGGATTTCACTTCCCTGCATATCTTTGAGTGCCTGTCAAGCCAACCAAGCAGGACAGGAAAAATTTTGCGCAGGATTTTTGAGTTTCTGCACTATACTACAAAAACTTTCTTCTTTTTATAGTTTCTGCACTACAGTGCAAAAACTTTTCTTTTTTCGACAATTTTTGCACCGAGCAAACCCCCGGCCTCCTGAGAGGGGAGACCGGGGGTTCTATCTCCGTCTGACATAGCCGCGCCACCTTCCACCGCTGGAGGGGGAGGTGTTACAGCCATGACAGGTCAGCCGCAGAATATCGCTTCACAATTTCCCGCTCCATGCGCTGGAACGCGGGGATATAGGTGTCAATGATGGTCAGCGCCAATCTCCGGGCGGCGTTTCCATCGTATATATGGCTCATATTATTGCGGTCACGGAGCATGGCAATCCAAACGTCCTCATCCACAAAGTCATAGACCTGAAACGCCACCTTTAAAATCTCCCGGGGGGAGCCGGATCTGGCCTCACTCCTGCCCTCGTATTGGAGCAGTTCCTTGAGCACCTTCCACCCCAGTTCAAATTGAATCATAAATTTGTCGATGATTCCGCCTATGACAAACTCATTTTCCAGGTCCTGCTGGCCCGCCGTTGACAGAACTTCCAGATTGGCCCGGTAATGGTCAAGCTTTTTCATAGAGAACCCGTCCCTCCTTTTGAATCGAAGCCAGCAGGTCTGGAGAGACATCCTGGCCCATGTCCACCACATCATACTTCAACAGAGTGGAGGTCTCCTCGTCAATGTCCGTCGCGAACCGTGCGACGCTGCCGCCCCAGACCGCCAGATCAATATCGCTGGCCCGGTGGTGGTCCCCCCTGGCGCGGGAGCCGAACAGAACCACTTTGTCCAGCTGATGCCGCTGCGCAAACCGGCAGATTTCCCTCTGCACCTGCTCTTTGATCCCGGTTCCGGCCAGCATATATCCCACCTCTTTTAAAAAATATCTGTATTATTTTTAGTATAGCACAGCAGAGAAAAAAGTAAAAGGCAAATCGAACTGACACATGGGAGAATTTTGTTTTCCCGGATGAAGAACCCCGGCTTCTGAACACAACAGAAGCCGGGGTTTCTACGCTCACACCACCTCCCATCGCTGGATGGTGGTGGTGTATTCCTCCCGTTTGCCGCTGGTGGTGTACCAGATGCGGAAGGTTCCGGGCACAAACTTTACCCGCACGTTTATGTAGTCCTCAAACACCGTGACGCTCTCAATGACCTCCCGATAGACCTCCTCCGAGCCGTTCAGCCCCGCCCGGATGGTGCGCACAATGTCCTCCAGCCCCGTTTTTTGACTCTCCAGAGTTTGGGCCGCCTCCGTAATTGCCAGGAGTTCCCGGTCGATGGCCGCCAGCTCCCGGTCATACCGTGAGCGCATGGTTTGTAGCTCCCCATCGGAGATTGTCCCGCTGAGAAAGGCGTCCAGGGTGTTTTCCCGCTTGCGCTCAATGGCCGTCCGCTTGGCTTGGAGGCGGTCTGCGCTCCCGCCGTCATCCGGGGCGCTTTGCAGCTTTTGGATGTCCGCCAGCAGCTCGGCCACGATGGCGTCGCTGTCCAGCTCCAGCTGCCCCAGCACGAAGCCCACAATGGCGAACAGGCTCTTGTTGTTCACCATCCGCATATTGCAGCCCACGGCCTCCCCCTGGCTGTCCCGCTTCCAGTTCCCATAATGCACCCGGCTGTGACAGCCCCAGGCCATGTACAGATCCCCGTTGGGCCGCTTCCGCTTGCGCAGGGTGAAGCGGCTTCCACAGTTTCCGCAGTGGATTTTCCCGGAACACCAGTAGCGGTTGGAGTATTTGGACTTGTCCCCCTGCTTGGCGCTGCGCAGGGCAAGCTCCCGCTGGGTAGCGTCCCAGGTCTCCCGGTCTATAATGGCCTCGTGGTGGTCCCGAAGCAGGATCTGCTTCTCCTGGCCTCGGTTGGGCACCTTCTTGTGGTCGAGAAAATCAGGGGTGACGTTCTTCTTCTGGAGCAGATCGCCCACGTGCTTCTCGTTGTGCAGGATACGCAGGATCATCACGGAGGACCACTTCCCCGTGGCGGTTTTGGGCGGGTCGATCCCGGCCTCGTACAGCTCCCGGGCGATGACGTGGGTGCCCTTTCCTTCGTTGAGAAACTTGTGGTAGATGAGCCGCACCACCTGGGCCTCCTCCGGCTTGACGAACAGCTTCCCGCCTCGGGTGTCAAAGCCGTAGGTGGAGTTGTTGCCGAACACCACCCCCGCCTCCATGCGGCGCTGCTGGCCCCACTTCACCCGCTGGGAGGTCTTGCGGGACTCCTCCTGGGCGATGCTGGCCATGATGGTTAGGCGCAGTTCCCCGTCATTCTCCCGCGTGTCGATGTTGTCATTGATGAACAGAACCCCGACGCCCAGGCTTTTCAGTTTCCGGGTGTATTCCAGGGTGTCCACGGTGTTTCGGGCGAAACGGGACACCTCCTTGGTGAGGATCAGATCCAGCCCGCCTGTTTCGGCCTGGGCGATCATGCGGTTGAACGCCTCCCGCTTGCGGGTGCTGGTGCCGGAGATGCCCTCGTCGGCGTACACTGTGGTCAAAATCCAATCTTGACGGGCCTGGATATATCGCGTAAAATAATCTCGTTGGCTGTGCAGGGAGTTCGCCTGGTCCTCCCGGTCTGTGGACACGCGGCAGTAGGCCGCTACCCGCAGCGGCATGGCGTTCACCTCCTCCTTTTGAAATGGGGTGGGCGCGGGTCAGGGTTTGACACCGCGCCCACGGCTGGTCAGGCCCGCTGGAGACGCATCAGCTGCTCAAACTGGGCCTGGGTGATGTGGTGCTGACGGTAGAGCTCGCGGATGAGGCCCTGCTTGATGAGGCTGCCCAGGCCGCTGCTTTCATGGTTTTGTTGACGCATAGTTGCCCTTCTTTCCATATATTTACAGAAATAATATATACTCCTGGCCACTGTTTTAGCACCCGACGAGCTTGTAAACAGCTCCTCAGTGTGTTAGAATTGGGGCAAAAGGCGAATGCCGCGATATCCCCGCTGATCCTTGCCACCAATGCGCGGTTGCCAAGATACCTGCGGCCTTTGCTTCATCTGCTCTTTGAGCTTCCGCGAAAAATCAATTTGCGAAATCGGAGCCGATTCATTATAAGTGCAATACGCCTCAAACAACGCTTGGGTTGTCGTTTCAGATCCCGGCGCAAATTCACAACACTCCTCCAGGAAACGCCCAACCGAGCGGTAGCCGTTGCGGGCGTCCTGCGGCGCGTATTCCGCAGGAATTGGTACTCTGGTCAACTCAAACCCATTTTGTTCCAGCCGGTAATACGCCTCAATAGCCTCCCCGACAATATATGGAGCCTCATCCAGCAAATCTTTGTACAATTCCTGCCGCATTTCCCGTTCCCCGACAGGGTTTTGAAAATAAATTGTGACCATTCGATTGAGGAGCGCTGCTTCACGTTCGAGCTTTGGTATGCGCAGAGGGTGATTCCCTGCCATCAAGAGCAGGGGTTTACTGTGGTAGGTACGCGAGTTCTCGTATTTGCGCTCCGCCTTGATTGCGTCATCCCCCACAAGCTGCTTGACAATCCCAACAGCCCGAGGTGGAAGTACAGAATCCGGCAAATCCAGGCAAAGCGCCAGCATTTTTCCCTCCAGACTGCCGATTGTCCACCGATCACCAAAATCGTGGACATCACGGACACACATCGTTTGCTCCTGGCCCACCAGTTCCTCTAAAAAACGTCCAAACTGGGTTTTGCCCGTGTTGCTGGGGCCGACAAGCACAAAAAAGTGCTTGAGCGGTCTGCACAGAATGGTCAGGGCAACAAGCTGGAGCAGTTGCTCCCGCACATCCGGGTTCCCGCCTGAGATATGCGACACAAAATCCTCAAAAATTCGTCCAGAACAACGTGAAACGTCTTTGAATTTGACGTTTATTGCTGAAAAGAAGTTGTCGCGAGGGTCATGGGGAAGAAATCGCCCGCTCGCAATATCGAAGGCCCCATCCAAAAAGTTGATTTTGCCAGCCGCCGGAGTGACTTCTCCTGTCAGGCACAGCACGCTTGGATCGCCGAGGAGCCCCTTTCGTAGCTGCTCATACTCCCTGTTTGTCAGGCAGTATCCCTGGTTATGTGACTCTATGAGCGCCCGAATTTCTCGCTCGGCTTCCAGGTCGGACAGTTTTCTCCAGCAGGGTGGGTAATAGACACATAGTTGGTTGCCAAGGAGTATAAAGCGTTGCGATTGGGCAACAAACTTCTGTAGCGCCACCAAATCCACTCGATCCCTGCGTTTCCCCAAGCCCTTGGAAATATCTGGGATTTTAGGTTTGGCGCTGTCTGGGAGTTCAAACCCATTTACGTCCCTTGCCCAGGCATCCACGGAAATGTCCGGCTCCAACTCCACGTTTCCCTTGAACGGCAGCTCCCAAGGGGTGAATTCACTGTCCTCGGGCAGGTCAAATTCGCCCTCCGGCTGCCACCCTCCGACAAGGAAGGGCGGCGAGCCGAAATCTGGCGCAAGTGGCAACGAATCCAGGGCAGGCTCTTCCAAGTCCACCTCACCCCTCGGACAAGGGATTGGACCCGGCTCAAAAATGAATGACAGGTTCACAAACGGCACCTCTTTCCTGTCCCATCAGTTGCGCTTCCAGCGTCCAAAGCCTGATGAGCTGCCTTGAGCAATCCCACAGTATAGCACTAGACGGCCCATCCTCACCTTCACCGAAGACCGTTTTGATCCCAACGAGTTTTGGGTCAGAGCTAACTGCTTGGTCGGCAATGACGATAATCTGCCCGCACAGTTGTTCGCGGTCAGACGCAAGCAGCGGGGTACCGTTCTCGTCCAAGAGAACGACGCGGACACGGTTGGGCCGTTCGCCCTTATTGTCCAGTAGCATGAAGCCCCGGAAGCTGTCCTTGGTGAACATAATCTGCTGCCCGTTAACTGTGCGCAAGGAAATAAAAAGATCGGTGAGGATCGCCCGCCGCCGCTGGGTGTAGAGCGTGGGCAGGTTCTCCCAGTCTGGCTCTCGCTTCACACCGAAGCAGTTGGGATATCCCAGGTTCAGGTTCTCAAAAAGCTCGTTGAGCAGGGTCGTGGTTTGGAAATTTTTCATAACAAGCTCCTCCTCGTCGATTGTGTGTTTGCTCGGCGCCGTTCGCATTTTCAGTGTAACACGTCCCCTGGTGTGCTTGTAGGGGGGGATTAAAAAAACTTTTTCCCCCTCCCCCCCAGTGTCAATAGGCACCACAAAAAATATCGGAGGTATTGGGAAGCCAATCATTTCCCAATACCTCCGATATTTTACCTAAACCAATTATTCAAAACTCTTGTATCCATTTTGCTTTCAAGCTCTTTCTGAACTTCCTCAATTCTTTCATCCGTTAATGGACTACCCCCATCTTCCGCAGTTCCCGCCTCCACTGTGCCTTTTGCGTTATCGGCATTCTGTAAAACCTCTTTCAGCGTCTTTTCAATTATTTTGATAACCAAGCCATCTTTCCCATGCCCTGCCGCCCCCATGCTCTCTACTTCTTCCACAGCCGCAGGGTCAACGCCATACCTCTCAAAGCATTCCTTTTCAATTTCCGCTTTGCGCTTTTCTATTTGTAGACGCACTTTCGCAGCCTCATTCACACTGCCTATCGTTCCATTCTCCAACTTTGACAACTTTTTCTCCAACTCGCGAAGCGTCTCGTCCTGCATATCTCCGATAGTTTTATCTTCCATTTCTTTTATAGCGCTCCAATATTCAGGCGGTGCGCAATCGCCCATTTTTATCCCATGGTCAATCAAAATCTCGTTCAGGCTCTCGCTTGCCTCGCCCATCGCATCATTCCACTGCTCACAAAATGTATCCAGCAGCTTACCCAGCGAATAATTGATCGCGGAGATCATATCCAGCCTATTGTTAGCATTGAAGCAGGGCGTCCCTTGTATTTGAGAAAACAGCCGACACAGTTTACTGCGTGACGAATTCAGGACATTGTCAATATCCCGTCTATAGAGCCAGCCTGTTCGCTGCCTGTATGCAACGATTTGATTCTCAATGCTCTCAGAATCTTTTTCCGCGTTTTTCATGCATCCGCATATGAATTCCTCTAACTGTTTAAATTCAGTAATTGGCACCCTATCGAACTGTCCTTTACGCAATTCCCGGAATGGGGTATCCGACGCATTGAGTAGGAATCTATGTAGGTACATACTCTCTTTTTCTGCAAAGCAATAATAACCCCTGTTATCAAGAAAGCTTTTCTTATCTAAACCAATCACCTTGCAAAGCGAAAAAAATATTTCGCGGTATTCTTTTTTTGCATTCTCAAGATCCGGATCGTTTTTATGCTTCCCATGCTCCTTTTTTCGTGTATACACCCGTTCTATAATAGAACTCAGGCTTTCGTACTCCTCACCCATATGAATACCCTCCCATTCAAAAATCTCAATTAAAGGATGCACACAAAAATTATACATGGCAGAAGTATAATGTCAACCCAAATCAACTCATTCTTGGGCAGATGGGCGGATGGGCACCGCGAAAATGGCTTAAATCATAGCAGCATAGATGCCAAATATCCGATGCAAAGACAGAGTTTTTATCCGCCCATCTGCCCATCCGCCCCACAGTACTATAATTTTTCTGTAAATGCCCGCAGGCTGTCTTTAGTCACCCTCCACTGCTTCCCCACCCGGAACCCCTTCAATTCCCCCGAGTTGAGCAGCCCGTACAGCGTGTTTTTTCCGATATACAGCAAATCCATAACTTCTTTGGGCGTCAGGTACTCGCTGATGGGCTCCCGCTCGTCCAAACCCTCATAATCATCATAATCGTACATGGTTTTACTCCTTTCCGGCCCATTTCGGGCCTTATCGGTTTGTTTGACGTTATCCTGGTATTCCTAAACGATACATTATTTAAGAGAACATCCGCAGAACCCGGCGTTTCCTTACGCTTACGGGTTCTGCGGATGTTTTTATTTCTTGCGGAAAAACCGGGGAAAACGCCTGAAATCCAAAAATCAGCCGCGATTTTCCCAAAAAATTGAAAGGAGGAAGCCCCATGCTGTACCTGTTCCTGTCCGCACTCCGCGCCGTCTTATACGAAGTGGCGGTCTGTCTGCTCCGCGGCGTCTGCCGCGCGTAACACCACAAATCACCCGGAAAGGAGCGCGATCCCCAATGATGAACTGGGCAGCGATATCCTGAGCCTTTTAGCCGCCGCTGTGGCCGCCGGCCTGTGCGCGGCCATCGACTACATTTTAGAGGAGGAAACAGACTGATGACAGAAACCTTTATTTGCTCTGCCTGTGGGGAGGTCCACCCGCTGGAGGATCGGACGGTGGTGGACGGGCAGGAGTTCTGCCGCCCCTGCCTGGAGGAAGAAACCCTGCTGTGCCACGAGTGCGGCCGGCGCATCCTGCGTGACAACAACGCCGGGGACGATACCACGCCCCTGTGCCAGAACTGCTATGACCGCTACTACACCAACTGCACCCGCTGCGGGGCGCTGCTGGAGCTGGACCGCGCCTACTACCTCAGCGATGACGCGGACGAGGAGGAGCCGTTATGCCACGGCTGCTATGCGCTGCGTACCGATCCCGGGGAAATTCACAGCTATTACTACAAGCCGGACCCCATTTTCTACGGGGAAGGGGGCCGCTATTTCGGCGTGGAGCTGGAAATCGACGGGGCGGGGGAGCGCAGCGACCGGGCGTGGCAGCTGGTGAACGCGGCCAACAGCAACGGTTTGGAACACATCTACATCAAGCATGACGGTTCCCTGGAGGACGGCATGGAGATTGTCACCCATCCTATGACTCTGGGCTATCACCTTGCCGAGATGCCCTGGGGCGCGGTAGTGGCCGAGGCCGTCCGCATGGGCTACACCAGCCATAAAGCCTGTACCTGCGGCCTCCATGTCCACGTCAACCGCTCGGCCTTTGGCTCGTCCGAGGAGGCCCAGGAGGCGGTGATCGCCCGCATCCTGTTCTTCGTGGAAAACCACTGGAACGAGCTGCTGCGGTTCAGCCGCCGCACCCGGGACCAGATGGAGCAGTGGGCGGCCCGGTATGGCCGGAAGGACGACCCCAAGGCGGTGCTGGACAGCGCCAAAAAGGAACACTACCAGCGATACAAATGTGTGAACCTGACCAATTATGATACCATAGAGTTTCGGATGTTCCGGAGGACGCTGAAGCTCAATACCCTGATTGCCACCTTGCAGATGGTTGACCGCATCTGTGAGGTGGCTTTGTATTTGTCCGACCAGGAGATGCAGGGCCTGACCTGGACGGATTTTGTATTGGGCTGCAAGGCCCCGGAGCTGGTGCAGTACCTCAAGGAGCGGCGGCTCTACATCAACGAGCCGGTGGCCGTCCCCGAGGAGGTGTGACCATGTGCGCCATTTTCGGAGTGCTGGACTATCAGGGAAAGCTGACCCCGCCCCAGCGGATCGGGCTGTTTCGGGCGCTGGCGGATGCCGCCCAGGCGAGGGGCACCGATGCCAGCGGGGTGGCCTACATTCATAACGGGGTCGTGCAGATTCAGAAAGCCCCCCGGCCCGCCTGTAGAATGCGCTGGCGCATCCATACCCAGGCCCGGTATCTCATGGGCCACACCCGCATGACCACCCAGGGCGCGGCCAGCAGGAACTACAACAACCATCCCTTTCCTGGCAGGGCCGGAAGCCAGCCTTTTGCCCTGGCCCACAACGGGGTGATCTATAACGATGTGGAGCTGCGTAAGGCCCGGAATCTGCCCGCCACAAAAATTGAGACAGACAGCTATGTGGCGGTGCAGCTTTTGGAGGGGCAGGGCGGCTTGTCCATGGACGGCTTGCGGCAGATGGCCGAGGCGTTGCGGGGAACGTACACCCTCACGGTGCTAGACGGGGACAACACGTTGTACTTTGTGCGGGGGAATAATCCACTCGCCATCCGCCTGTACCCTCGACTGGGCTGCTACCTCTACGCCTCCACCGACGAGATATTAAACGCGGCGCTGGCGGGGTTGGGACTGTCCGGGCTGTCCTATACGGAAATTCCCATCGGCCAGGGGGATATCATGGCCGTTGACGCCCAAGGCCGACGTACCGCCTCCCGGTTTGACGATGCCCACATCCAAACCCAGTTTTGTTTTGATTGGGGATGGAGCGGCCCCATCCGCGAATATGACGCGGACAGCTATTTGGAGATGGTGGTGGAGTACGGCAAGCGCCGGGGTGTGCCGGAAGGGGAGCTGCGGCTGCTGACAGAGGCCGAGTACGACGCCTTGGATCTGGAGGAGATGATCTACAACAAGCAGTTCCGGGCGTACTGCCTCCGGGAAATTCTGGCGGAGTACGGGGTGCGGTGAGCGTGCCGCTGGGGTATACCCGAACGGCACGGCGGAAAAGCATAGCAATAGGGCCGGTTTCCGGGTTTTGGCATATGCCAGCCCGCAAACCGACCCTATTGGCACCAATCTGCTTAGTCCTGTTCTGCCAGGTGCGCCGCCAAATCCTGACCCCTGGTACAGACGGCCCGGATAAAGACCTGCCGCCCGTCCTCGTCCACACTGTACAGCACCACATCATTCCAGGTGACATACTGCCGCACACCCCGCCCTGCCCACGGCTCCACATGATAAGGCTGATACTTGAACGGGAAAGTGGTAAGCTGTTTCTGAATCTCAAATTTCAGCCGAAAATACCACTCCTCAGCCAAATCAGGATCATGAAACTGGGCCGCAATATAGTCCGCCTTTTCCTCAATGTCCTGTATGGCGCTTTCGGTGTAGACAATCTTATACTGCGGTATCTGTGCCATGGGCGAACTGTCCTTTCATGCGGCGGTCAAGCTCGTCCTGGCTGTATACCCGGCCCGCCGCAATATCGGCCTCGCTTCGGAGCAGCTTGGCATCTACCTCCTGGGCCGTCATATCCTCCCAGGCTTTGAGGGTGGGACGGAAAGGCATCCCACCCTCCTGCAAGCTCTGCTGGGCAAAAATGCGCACGGCCTCCGCAAAAGAAGTGCCTAAATTGCGGTATAGCTCCTCCACTTCGGCCTTGAGGTCACTGTTCATTCTGATTTGCAGGGTGGCATCCATTGCCATATCCACCGCCTCCTTGTAGTGCTATTGTACTACAAGTATTCCCTCGCGTCAAGAAAACTTGCTTGAAAGGAAGTGGCTGATTTGAAAATAGGTTACGTCCGTGTCAGCACCCAGGAGCAGAACACCATCCGGCAGGAGCTGCTAATGGAAAGCCTGGGTGCGGATGAGGTCTACATCGACCGCATGAGCGGCAAAAGCACAGACAGGCCGGAGCTAAAAAAGCTGATGGAGTACGTGCGCCGGGGCGACACGGTGATCGTGGAATCCATCAGCCGGTTTGCCCGCAATACCCGCGACCTGTTGGAGCTGGTGGAACGGCTGTCGGCCAAGGGGGTAGAGTTCGTATCCAAAAAGGAGGCCATCGACACCACCACCCCCAGCGGGAAGTTCATGCTCACCATCTTCGGAGCTGTGGCCGAGCTGGAGCGGGAGTATATCCTACAGCGCCAGCAGGAGGGGATTGCCATTGCCAAGGCCAACGGCATCTACAAGGGCCGGAGGCCCATCCAGCGCCCAGAGTTCCCCCAGGTGGCGGAGCTCTGGAGGGAGGGGAAGATCACGGCGGTGGAGGCTATGCGGCGGCTGGATATGAAGCCGCGCACGTTTTATCGGAGGGTGAAAGCCCTGCCGTAAAGAAAAAGATCAGCCGCCCATTGGCTGGTCTTTTTTTGCGTCCATTGCCATGAGAAACGTCCGCAGAAGCCGCTCCGCGTACTCCCGCTCCGTGGGTGTGGCGCTTTGAAGCATGAGGGCTATGGTATTGCTCTCCTCCACTGTGGACGTACCATATAAAATATAGTCCGTAGACAGCCGGAGGGCACGGGATATTTTACACAGGGTTGGGACGGACATTCCCTTCACCCCCAGCTCAATATCCGAGCAGAACTTGGGCGTCACGTCCAGCAGCTCGGCAAACTGCTCCCGGGTGTAGCCCATAAACTCCCGCTGTGTACGGATTCGCTTTCCAATCGCGCCCCAGTCCATTCAACCCCTCCGTTCCTTCTGTAGTTTAACCCGGAAAGTTGTAGTTATAAATAAACTTACAGGGTTTACATCTGAGAACTTGTAGGGTATAATCAAAGCTATAATGACACAAGTATCGTGCGACATAGAAAAATATTTTAAAGGAGTTGTGCGAATGAAATGTCAGCATTGCGGGGTTGGAAACCCCGATACAGCTAAGTTTTGCAGAAAATGCGGCAAGCCGGTTATGGCGGAACAGCCTAAACCTACTCCGAAACAGCAGCCTGCTTCCGAACTTAGGCCGGAAGTTGTCTCGACACCGCAGGATACCATATGTCCCCACTGTGGTCAAAAGGACTGTCAGCCTATGATGCGCAGCATTACAAATATCAAAACTTCCGGGTACAGTTGGAGCTCTGGGTGCTGCGGGATGCTTTTTATGGGGCCATTTGGACTGCTGTGCGGGCTGTGTGGCACAGGCTCCAAGATTGATACAAAAAATGAGACTGTCTGGATCTGCAAAAATTGCGGAAAAGAGCATTTATCTCAGAAATCAGCATTGGACAAAGCGCAAACTACTGTTGCCAGCTATGCGATGACAATTTTACTTATTGCCCTTTTCCTCTCTGCGTGGCACTCGAATGGCGGCTTGACTTGGCTGATCCCCTTTGCCTGGGCATTCAGCCCATTGGTTGCCTGGAATATAATAGACGATGAATTATCAAAGGAACTTGGTTATCCCTTCAAAGAAATCCTACCTCCCGGCACATCGGTATCAAGCTATTTACTGATTGCGGAAATCGCAACAGCTCTGGTGCTTTTATTCGGGGGGCCTCTCGTTATTGATTTTCTGTCAGGACTATGAGTAAAGTATACTCCTTCTGTATGACCCTTGGGCGGTTATCCGGCTGTCACCAAATGCCGGAACGCAGCCTTTTCTTTCGCGGAAAACAATTCCCAATCTGTGCCCGATGCACTGGGGTGTTTTTGGGAGAACTCGCTGGGTTAATCAGTTACCGCTGGTTTCAGCCCCCTCTGTGGGCAATCCCCGTTTTGGGTGGTCTGATGCTGCTGGACTGGGGCATCCAGTCCCTTGGCTGGCGGGAATCCACCAATCTGAGAAGGTTAATCACAGGCGTGCTGTGCGGCTATGCCTATATCTGCGGATTTTTGATGATTTGCAAATGGGTCGTTACATCAATAACTTAGAAAGGATCTACATAACATGAGCGGTTTTTGTGTGAATTGCGGCACTTCGTTACCTGAGAACGCCGGTTTCTGTCCGAAATGCGGGACAAAAGTTGAAATACCCCGCTGCCCCGCCTGTGGGAAAGAAATTGATTATGGAATGGATTTCTGCATTTACTGCGGGAATTCCCTCACAACAAAAAAGGATGAGCCGTCCACGCCTATACACTTGCCCGGGTCGGAGCCTCAACCCGAGGTGCCCGCCGAAAACTCTGCGCAAGGTATGGAGTCGGCTGCACCATCCAGGCAGGATCTCCCAACTGAACCTCCGCAAAACGGTGAGAGAACCCATAATGACGATGATGCGCGGCAGTTTTCATGGTCTTATGTAAGAATGGGGGCATTGGGAGTTCGGAGGTATGACATTACTGCGACACTAACTGCCGAAACGCTTCAGGTCAAGGAGCAGAAGCGTTTCGGCTGGAAACCAACATCAAACGAAACAGATATTGCGCTGACAGATATCCAGCAGGTACATATCAGCTCAAAGGCATCCTTTTTGTACTGGGGCTTATTCGCGGCTTTGGTCACGTTGGGCGTTGTTGCCTTTGTCGTGGGTGCCCTTAACTCAACAGCGTGTGTTCTACTCGCTCTCTTTGCCGCAGTTTACGCTTGGCTTGGTTCGTTCCAGCTTCTTCATAACGAACTCGTCATCGCGGATCACAGCGGCAAGGAAACTGTTTTAAAGGGCGGAAAGCGGGAACTTCTTCAACAGCTTGAGCACGAACTGACCAATAGGGCTGGAATCGGCCCCAAAGAATTTCAAAGCGCAGCCGGAATAATCATCCTAGCTATTACAGCTGGGATTGCCGTAATTATTGGATTCATACTATTAGCGGGGGATGGGCGGCTTACACCTGCACACGAAATTGAGGAAAAATTGATTGGCGAATGGGGAGTACAGTATGTGGAGGACAACGGAACAGCAGTGTACTCCTATGACATCTTTTTGGCACAGGGATATACAGATGAGGAAATAAAGTTATTGTTCTCCAACAACTATATACAATTTTTTGATAACCACTCATTTGAGTGGGTCTTATGTGATGAAACAGGATATTCCGAATCAGTCTATGGTACATGGAAGGCTAATGGAGTCAACGGAAAAAATGTTACTCTAAAATCATCAGATGGGGAAGTCAAAGGCTATTTGGGCGGTGATTACCTCTACTTTAAAAGTGATACGTTTTTCATAAAGACAAGTGCATTTGAATTGGCACGAATTCGTAATTTAATGCGCGATGAAGAAATATATAAACAACCTGACTATGAAGCATTTGAATCAAGTGAGCCATCTAAGGAACCTTTTGCTACATCCTTTAGCATTCCATACCGTCTATACCAGGCTATATCTGAGAAGACACTGTTTCCTGTCCGTGATGCATATTATGCTAAATATGATGAACCGGCACAGGTTGGAATGTTATCCTGTGACTCCATATACTTTGATTGGAGCGGCGAATGGTATGACACAGTCAGCTTTGCAGTTGTAGATATGGATGGAGACGGCGAAAATGAAATCATTCTATCTGGTGATTCCGGGTTCGATGGACTGTACACGGTTATGCATGAGTATGAAGGGTCCGTGTACGGATATACGGTTGGATATAGAGGAATGACTCCGTTGCTAACAAATGGGCTGTTCGGCAGCAGCAGCGGAGCGTCGGATTTTCATATCAGCAGGTTCGAATTCTATGAAGACAATGCAAGCGTTTGGGATTTAGCCTGCGAATTATATCAAGACGAAAACAGCTACTATATTTTTGAAGCCCAAGTATCTCAGGAGGAATACGAAAATTATTTGTCCGAAATAGGTTGGGATTGGAATAACGAAGCCGTATTTTATGAGTTTACAGATGCCAATATACAAAACTTGTTAGCTCCACAATAGCCCCAGTTACATCCTGTATGCACTTTATTTAGCTGAATGCCCGAGCGGGACCCACCCGCCCGGGCATTCGCCCCCTTCTCCCCACTGTTACCATACCGCTAACGCCACAGGGATAGCGTTCAGCACCGCCAGCTCCTCCCGGGCGAAGTAGTCCCGCAGAATCAGCCCCCGTTCCGCCGCCATGCGGTCCAACGCCTCCCCCACCATCCCCGCGCACACCAGCTGGCCGGGGCGCAGGGCGTCCAGCACCTCGGGCAGCATGTGCCGCTGTGCCGACAGCGGGGCGTTCAGCGCCCCGTCCGCCCCTGCCGCGGGGAGGGGAAGCACCACGCAGTCCGCCCGGTCCGCCCCGGCCATGGACGGCTCGCATTGGATTCCCTCGCCCTGCTCCAGGGCGAATGGGTGTACGCAGTGGCCGTCGTCGGCCAGCAGCGCGGCCAGCGCCGCCTGACGGGGGTCGCCCCCCGCCACCCAGAAATTTTTTGCCCGCAGCATAATCAACCTCCTGTCCGGGCCGCCTGGCCCTGTTCGTCATCAACCCAGTGTATTCCCGCTTTGACAAAGGGTGACAGACCAAGGACCGGCGCAAGTTTTTTGCCAATCGGGGCATACTGATTCCACCAATCTGTCTGGAGGGATCAAACATGGCAAACGCCTACCAAAATTACCATCAGGGCAAGCTCGACTTTATGGACAGCCGGACCCGGGAAAACCTGATGCGCGCCTTCGCCGGGGAGAGCCAGGCCCGCAACCGCTACACCATGGCCGCCTCTGCGGCCCGGAAGGAGAAGCTGGAGGTGGTGGCCCGGGTGTTCGAGTTCACCGCCGACCAGGAGCGGGCCCACGCCAAGGTCTTTTACGACCTGCTGCTGCCCAGCGCCGGAAGAAACATCTCCGTGGACGGCTGTTACCCCATCGACCTGTCCGACCGCACGGCAGACCTGCTGAAGGCCGCCCGGCACAATGAATATCAGGAATTCGAGCACGATTACGCCGAATTTGCCCAGATCGCCCACGAGGAGGGATTCGACCTCATCGGCGGGCAGTTTGAGCTGATCGCTCAGATTGAGAGAACCCACGGAGACCGCTTCGGCCTGTTCGCCGACCGGCTGGAACAGGGGACGCTGTTCGCCGAAAAAGGGGAGACTTTGTGGATGTGCCTCAATTGCGGCGAGATCGTCAAATCCTCTATCGCGCCCCAGGCGTGCCCGGTCTGCCGCCACAACCAGGGGTATTATGTCCGCCTGGATATGGCTCCCTTCACCGGGGAGGGCGGCGCGTCCTAAAACCGGCAAAACGGCTCCCGCCCGCGGGCGGGGGCCGTAATTTATGCTTGCGTTTGCGGTGGGGACGGCTTATAATGGGAGGCACTTATGATGGAGGAGGGATGAATTCCCATGAGGCATGACGTAAATTATACCATGCTCACCGACTTCTACGAGCTGACCATGGGCAACGGCTATTTCCAGACCGGTATGAGGGACCGGGTATGCTATTTCGACGTGTTTTTCCGCAGCGTTCCGGACGGGGGCGGCTTCGCCATCGCGGCGGGGCTGGAGCAGGTCATCCGCTACATCCAGGACCTGCACTTTGATGAGGAAGATATCCAGTATCTGCGGGGCAAGGGCTGCTTCTCCACGGAGTTCCTGGACTACCTGCGCAATTTCCGCTTCACCGGCGACATATGGGCCGTCCCGGAGGGCACCCCCATCTTCCCCCGGGAGCCCATCCTTACCGTCCGGGCCCCCGCCATTCAGGCCCAGTTCGTGGAGACCTATCTCCTGCTGGCCCTGAACCACCAGTCCCTCATCGCCACCAAGTCCAACCGCATTGTCCGGGCCGCCGAGGGCCGCCCGGTGTCCGAGTTCGGCTCCCGCCGGGCCCAGGGGTCAGATGGCGCGGTGCTGGGGGCCCGGGCCAGCTACATCGCCGGGTGCAGCGGCACCGCCTGCGCCATGGCCGACGAGCTCTACGGCACCCCGGCCACCGGCACCATGGCCCACTCCTGGGTCCAGATGTTCCCCGATGAGTACACCGCCTTCAAGACCTACTGCCAGGTCTACCCCCGGGCGGCCACCCTGCTGGTGGACACCTATAACGTGCTCCACTCCGGCGTGCCCAACGCCATCCGGGTGTTTCAGGAGCTGGGCATCACGTCCGGCGGCATCCGCATCGACTCGGGCGACCTGACCTACCTGTCCAAGCAGGCCCGGAAGATGCTGGACAACGCGGGCCTGCCCGGCATCAAAATCGTGGCCTCCAACTCCCTGGACGAGTATATCATCCGGGACCTGATCGGCCAGGGAGCGCGGATCGATCTGTTCGGCGTGGGCGAGCGGCTGATCACCTCCAAGAGCGAGCCGGTGTTCGGCGGCGTGTACAAGCTGGCCGCCATCGAGGAGGCGGACGGCGCCGTCGTCCCCAAGATCAAGATCAGCGAGAACGCCGGGAAGGTGACCATCCCCCACTTCAAGAAGGTGTACCGCCTGTTCGAGAACGCCACCGGCAAGGCCATGGCCGACTATATCTGCGTCCACGACGAGCAGCCTGACTTCACCCAGCCCCTGGAGCTGTTCGATCCGGAGGCCACCTGGAAGCGCAAGACCGTCACCGACTTCACCGTCCGTCCCCTGCTGGTGCCCATCTTCCAGGGCGGCAAGCTGGTGTATCAGATCCCCACGATCCAGCAGTCCCGCGCCCACTGCCAGCGGGAGGTGGACAGCCTGTGGGACGAGGTGAAGCGCTTCGAGTACCCCCACAACTACTATGTGGACCTGTCCCAGAAGCTGTGGGACGTGCGGGCGGCATTGCTGTCGGAGAAGCACTGAGCCGTCGTGAGCAGCGCGGATGGACTGGAGCGAGGGCAAAAGCCCAAGGCCCACAAGGTGGGACTGGGTTTTGCCCGAGTCGGAGGGAAGCCGCGCGTTGCGAACAGGCGAAGCGTGACAATGAGAAGCACTGAGAAAACGGAGCCGCGGCGTATACGGCTGCGGCCCCGTTTCCTTGCGGCTATGATAAATCAGCTTGGCGGGCCAAAATTAGGAGGGCCTCATGGAAGAAATCGCTCTATGTATTATGACCAGGGAGCTTTGCCACGAATTATATAAGGGCTGGGAAAATGATCCTGCGATATATATGGATATGGATCAATTTGCGCCTTACCAATATGATGAAACGGCGGTAAACAGATATTTTGACTCCAGGCAGGACCCCTCCCGCGTCCTTTTTGCCATTATGAAGGATGGCAAACCAATTGGGGAGCTTCAGCTGAAGCGGATCAATTACGAGGACAGGGAGTGCACGTTAAGCATCCATATGCAAAATGACGGCGTAAAAGGGCATGGATATGGAACCTGCGCGGAGCGGTTGGCTTTGCGGTACGCTTTTGATGTTTTGGGAATGGCCGTGGTGAATGCCGACACCGTTGTAAAGAATACCCGAAGCCAACAC
Organism: uncultured Oscillospiraceae bacterium; assembly: GCA_910577525.1. GTDB lineage: Bacteria > Bacillota > Clostridia > Oscillospirales > Oscillospiraceae > Enterenecus. Next base: position 62,238 of record CAJTLI010000013.1, read on the forward strand.
GTTCTTGAAAAAGTAGGCTTTCAGTACATACGGGAAACGGACGGATTTAAGTATTATCGGTATGCGCAATAAATGCCTCCCGCTTGAAAACGCCCCCGCCCTGTGCTATACTTGCCTTACCAAACCAAAATTTGAGAGGAAGGTTATCTATGAGCATCATCCGCGACCCCGCCCTGGCCCCCTCCGGCCACCGGAAAATCGACTGGGTGCGCAATTTCATGCCCGCCCTGTCCCAGATCGAGGCCCGATTTGTGAAGGAGCAGCCCTTCAAGGGTCTGCGCGCCGCCGTCTCCGTCCACCTGGAGGCCAAGACCGCCAATCTGGCCCTGGTGATGAAGGCGGGCGGGGCGGACGTGTACCTCACCGGCTCCAACCCCCTGTCCACCCAGGACGACGTGGCCGCCGGGGTGGCGGAGCGGGGCGTCAACGTGTTCGCGTGGCACGGCTCCACCCCCGAGGAGTACGAGGCCCACCTCATTGAAACCCTGAAGTGCCATCCCCACATCGTCATCGATGACGGCGGCGACCTCATCAACCTGCTCAGCGGCAAGTGTAAGGAGTACGCCGACTGCCTCATCGGCGGCTGTGAGGAGACCACCACCGGCATTCTGCGCCTTCGGGCCCGGGACCGGGAGGGGACGCTCCCCTGCCCCATGATGGCGGTAAACGACGCCAAGGCCAAGCACTACTACGACAACAAGTACGGCACCGGCCAGTCCGTCTGGGACGCCATCATGCACATGACCAACCTGGTGGTGGCAGGCAAGACCGTGGTGGTGGCCGGGTACGGCTGGTGCGGCTCCGGCGTGGCCCTGCGGGCCGCGGGCATGGGGGCCAACGTCATCGTCACCGAGATCGACCCCTTCAAAGCCCTGGACGCCACCATGAACGGCTTCCGGGTCATGACCATGGCGGAGGCCGCCCCCCTGGGGGATGTGTTCGTCAGCGTCACCGGCTGCAAGGACGTGGTCACGCCCGCCCATTTCGCCGTGATGAAGCCCAACGCCCTGCTCTCCAACGCGGGCCATTTTGACTGCGAGGTGGACGTGAAGTGGCTCAACGAGAACGCCGTGGAGAAGTGGGAGCAGCGGGAGGGCATCACCGGCTACCGGCTGGCGGACGGCAAGGTGTTCAACGTGCTGGCCGAGGGCCGTCTGGTGAATCTGGCCGGGGGCAACGGACACCCGGCGGAGATTATGGATATGTCCTTCTCCGTCCAGGCCCTGGCCGCCGAGTGGCTGGTGAAGCACAAGGAGGAGCTGGCCCGAAAGCTCTACGATATCCCCGCTGAGATCGACGATCAGATCGGCTGGGCCAAGCTGGCAGCGCTTGGTCTCACCATTGACCGGCTCACCCCGGAGCAGGAGGAGTACCTTAACAGCTCCAACGCGTAAAGGAATCAGGAAACATGCCATGAAAGCGCCCGGCAACAACCAAAAGGAATATGGGCGATCATCGAAAAAGCGGGACGGCGGGACGCGTAAGCTCTTTCAGCCCATAATGAACCGCGGTGAACGGGGTTAAGCCGGGTGAAATCGCGTCGAATTTCGGCAAAGCACATCGGAATATTAGATAAAAAATCTCCGGAAATCCATGGATTTCCGGAGATTTTGAACGATTCGGACTGAAAATCAGCGCTTGCTGAACTGGGGAGCGCGGCGGGTGGCCTTGAGGCCGTACTAAACATCTCTATGGTGCGTTTTTCCTTGATATTACGGGCTTTTTCGCATTTTCTGTTGTCGGTTGTCCTATTCCTTAACCATGGAAATCGGTGATTTTTCATCGAAATTCTCCTGGTTCAAAGCATCATTCACTACCTCGAAAAGTTCCTCTGGTTTATTATACTTGACCCTCGCGTAAATGTCCATAGTTGTCTTACTATTCTCATGCCCTGCCAGGTACTGAACTGTCTTAGGGTCAACGCCCGCATAGAGCAGATTCGTGATGTAGGTATGCCGCAACAAGTGCGGTGTTACATCGAAATTCAGGGTATAGCGAATCTTGGGATTGTTCCTCTGCGTTGTTCCTAATGTCGGCTTGACGGTATATTTGATGCTCTGTCCATTCACATATTTATAGTAAGTTCTCTCTTTCGCAGAACGAACAACTACATACTGCCAAACTCTCGTAAACTGAGAATAGGAAAGCGGCTGTCCCTCACTGTCCGCAATCACATACTCCGATATGGAATTGGCTTTTGCTTCCCGCAGGCAGGCCACCAGGCACTTCGGAATGGGAATGTCCCTTTTAGCTGCTTTTGTCTTTAGAACGGTAGAAATCACCGGCCTGTTATGCTCCGCGCGCCATGCACGTCTCACGGAAATGTATGGTGTGGATTCATCCAGGAATACACAATCCCATTGCAATGCAAGAATTTCTTCCCGACGCAAGCCGGAATACAAACCAATCATAATAAAAAGATATGGCGGAAGCTCTTTCACCGTATCCAACAGAACCGCAACCTGTTGATCTGTTAAGGCATCTTTCTTTTTCGATGCTTTTCCGCCCTTTGCTGAAATTCCCACACATGGATTATCGGTTATCAGCTGACTGCGCTCTGCCGAATAAAACACACACTTAATCAGCATATTTACCGTATCATACAGTCCTTTCGATTTTTGAGACAGCGGAACAAGCGTCAGACGAATATCATCCGCAGTCACTTCCTCCATATACATATCTCCCAGAGAGCTAATGACATAATTCTTCATATTCTGTCTGTATCCTTTTATAGTAGCCGTAGACACCTTTGCTGACTGCATCAGCAGCCATTTCTCACAATACTCGGCAACCGTTGGATGCTTTCGGTGAAAGATGATCTCATCCACCTGTCTCCGTGCCTCCAACTGCTTTTCATATAATTCTTCACAGGTGGTCGCATATAAGCTGACCTGCTTTCCATCGGCATCTGTAATTCTGGTTCTGTAATACAGTGTTCCTTTTCTTGTAACCGTTCCGTACTCTGGAACGCTTTGTTTTTTCTTAGCCATACAAATCTTCCTTTCCTGATAATGAGTGTTCTTAAATTCACACCTTCTTTTTATCAGAAAGCACCCACTTAATCAAAGATACGGATTATGTAAAACAAAGAGCGAGACATCCTTGCCTCGCTCCAGCTTTGTTTCCTACTCTTTATAATTGTTATGCCTGTGCTGCATCCCACTGGGCAAATGCACCACCCATTGTTCTTACCAGCTCATCCGGTCTGTTGTATTTAACCTTTGCGTAAATATCCATCGTAATTTTACTACTCTCATGCCCCGCCAGGTATTGAACCGTTTTCGGGTCCACGGACGAATGAATCAGATTCGTAATGTATGTATGCCGCAGCTGATGCGGTGTCACTTCAAAATCCAAACTGTAAATCACTTTGCCGTTATGCGCTGCCTTTTCACCGAGGACCGGCGTAACCGTGTGCTTTACACGCTTTCCATCCTCGTAGCGATAATAGAAACGCTCCTTGACTGTTCGGGTTACAATGTACTGCCAGAGCCGCTTGAACTGTGTATAGGACAGCGGATCACCCTCCCGGTTCGGCACCACATATTCTGACTGTGAATTAGCTTTTGTCTCTTTCAGACAGTCCGCCAGGCAAACCGGCAACGGAATATTTCGATGCGCGGCTTTCGTTTTCAGCTCATCCAGAATCACCGGTCTGTTATTTTCCGTGTGCCATGCCCTGCGTACCGTTAAATAAGGGCAATCCACATCCAGATATACAGAATCCCATTTTAGGGCAAGAATTTCTTCTCGCCGCAATCCTGCATACAGCCCTAACATGACAAATACATACGGCGGAAGTCCCTGAATGGCATCCAGCAGTCTGGCGGCCTGTTCATCCGTCAATGCAGCTTTGTCCTTCTGCGGAACGCCTCCACCTTTGGCCGTAAGGTAAATCGTTGGGTTGTTATCAATAATCTTACTTTCCTTTGCTGCACGGAAAATGGATTTATACAGGATAACCACTGACTTATATACCGAAGCGGACTTCTCGGAAACAGGAACAAGTGCAAGCTGAATGTCATCCAGTGTCACATCTGCCATCCGCATCTGTCCCAGTTCTTTTATAATGTGCCGTCTGACCTTTGAGGTATAATCTATCAGCGTGGTTGCCCTCACATGAACCGACTGCATCAAAAGCCATTTTTCACAGTAGTCTGCAACCGTCGGGGATTTCCGACAGAATGTATCGTTGTCGATCTGCTCTAATGCTCCCAACTCTTTATCATATAATTCTTCCGGTGTTCTCGCATAAAGGGCCACCAGTTTTCCATCTGCGTTCTGAACCCGGGTTCTATAATAATCTATGCCGTTAAGCGTAACTGTACCGTATTGTGGAATTGCTCTTTTTCTTTTTGCCAATTCCGTCACCTCCTAAGAATAGACTCCAGCGCTGTATCTATGTTTTATCAGACCATTATGATTTCGACAAGGATACGGACCGGCTCACACTCCAGCTCTGCGAGGTTTACGATAAGTTGCGTTCTTTTCTGCTGGCTTTGCTCTGTGGGTGCATTTTGCGATATACTCCTGAAGGCCCGCTGAAGTAAAGTACACACAGCCATTCTGCACATATTGCACATAAGAAATAAGACCATTGTTACGGGCCGCGTCCAGCGTTGCAATGCTGATACCTAAAATTTCTGCTGCTTCTTTTCGTGTAATAAGTTTTTCCATAAAGCATATTTCCTCCAATCTGTCAAGTTTGTCATCATGTTTGTTCAAAGCCACATGAATACGCTGGCAGCCGAAACTGCCAGCGCATGGTATCTGATTTTGAACAGGAAGCTGCAAACGCTTCCTATTTATATAACTCAGCTTTCAT
>CAJTLI010000014.1 GCA_910577525.1 uncultured Oscillospiraceae bacterium
ACAGACAACAAGCCCTTTCGGCTGCTTGAACAATTTTACCGCCTTATTTTTGTCTAACTTTTTGGGCGCACTTCACTCCGGCGCGTTCTTATTTTTGAGCTTCTCCAGCTGTTCAAAATGCTTTTTCATCACCAGGTTGATATAGCTTGAGACAGATCTATCTTGATATTCTGCTCGTTCCTTAATTTTTACCAAAATAGGATCGTCAATTGTAATACTGATTTGTGTTTTTAGCGGTTTTTCTTTCATAAACATCACCTGTTTATGTTATACCATTTATTAGTATTATATATTGACGAATGATAGAATATAATATATAATATTATAGGGTGATATTATGAATGAAATTGAGTTTGACCAGGCGCTGTCTGTATTTTTGGACAGTGAGGGATGTGAGAAGACGAATGAGGCATTATTTGAGCTGGTGCGGTCGGCGTTCACGGCTGGGTGGAAGGCGGCGCTGGGTTCTGATATTGGGAAGGTCATGAGAATCGCGAAGCGGGAGGAGCGGGGGGAGTGACAGCCCAGGCGGGCCCGGTGCATCAGCCCAGGCGCGGGGCGGTGGACCGGACCGCTTTTCAGTGATTAGACACAAGCGGCAGCGCTAATAGGGGGACCCCAGTCGAAAGCCGCTGGCGCCGGAAGGGTCAGGGACAGCCTTCGTATAGGCGTTCCCCCGCAGCGGGGGTTCTTAGGGGGAGACCCGCCTAAAGGACGTGGCCCGCCTTTGGGGCCATGTCCGTCCGGCGGGGGACCCCCTAAGTGTGTCTTTGGTTACTTTCTGCACAGGCAGAAAGTAACCCCCCGGAGGGGCGTACCCTCCATTTTAGGAAGAAGAAAACCCTCCGCCGGGTGGCGGAGGGTTTCTCTTATTCCTCTTCTTCTGCGGTGCAGGCGATGGACAGCTCGTCCAGCTGCCGCTGATCCACAAGGGAGGGGGCCCCCATCATAATGTCCTGGGCCCGCTGGTTCATGGGGAAGGGAATGACCTCCCGAATGGACTCCTCTCCGGTGAGGAGCATAACCATGCGGTCCACGCCGGGGGCGGCGCCAGCGTGGGGGGGCGCGCCGTAGGTAAAGGCGTTGTACATGGCGGGGAACTTGGCCTTTACGTCGTCCTCCCCCAGCCGGACCAGCTGGAACGCCTCGATCATGATTTCCGGGTCGTGGTTGCGCACCGCGCCAGAGGCGGTCTCGTAGCCGTTGCATACCAGGTCGTACTGGAAGGCGGTGATGGTCAGGGGGTCAATCTCCCCTGCCGCCGCCTTTTTCAGGGTGTCCAGTCCGCCGTTGGGCATAGAGAAGGGGTTATGGCAGAACTCCAGCTGGCCGGACTCCTCGCCGATCTCGTACATGGGGAAATCGACGATCCAGCAGAACTGATACTGTTCCCTGTCCATGTGGCTGGGACAGAGGGCGCCTAGCTTGCTGCGGAGCACACCGGCGGTTTTCTGGGCGGCGGCCAGCTTGCCCGCCGTCAGGCCCACAAAGCAGCCGGGGGTGAGGCCAAGGGCCTCCACCGCCTGCTCCTTGAGGGGCTGGATAAACTTGGCGATGCCGCCCACAATCTCCTGATTTTCGTCATAGCGGAACCAGTAGGCCTTTTCCCCCGCCTGGACCTCCACGCCGGCGCAAAGCTTGTCGATTTGCTTCCGGGTGCCCTCGAAACCGGACACCACGACGGCTTTGACGGTGTTTCCCTCAAAGGGCCCGAAGCCGCAGCCGGACAGGAGGCCGGTGGCGTCCCGGATGGTCAGGTCAATGCGCAGGTCGGGCTTGTCGGTGCCGTAGAGCTCCATGGCGTCGTTGTAGCGGATGCGGCGGAAGGGGGCGGGAGTGACCCGCTTGTACAGGCCGTATTGCTCAAATACGGGGACCAGCACCCGCTCCAGTACGCCCAGTACGTCGTCCTGGTTGGCAAAGGCCATCTCCATGTCCAGCTGGTAGAACTCGCCGGGGGTGCGGTCGCCCCGGGCGTCCTCGTCCCGGAAGCAGGGGGCGATCTGGAAGTAGCGGTCGAAGCCGGAGGCCATCAGCAGCTGCTTGAACTGCTGGGGGGCCTGGGGCAGGGCGTAGAACTTGCCGGGGTGCTTCCGGCTGGGCACCAGATAATCCCGGGCCCCCTCGGGGGAGGAGGCGGTGAGGATGGGGGTGGTGATCTCCAAAAAGCCCTCGGCAGTCATGGCGGCCCGGAGGGCGGCCACCACGTTGGAGCGCAGAATGATATTCCGCTTTACCTCGGGGTTGCGCAGGTCCAGATAGCGGTATTTCAGCCGGGCGGACTCGTCCGCCTCCCGGGAGCGGTTGATGGGGAAGGGCAGCTCGTTGTGCTGGCAGCGGCCCAGCACCTCGATTTTGCTGGGTACCACCTCGATGTCTCCGGTGGGCATATTGGGATTTTTGCTGTCCCGCTCCCGGACCGCGCCCTCCACCGAGATGGTGGACTCCTTGTTCAGCCCCTTCACCGCCGCCATCATGTCCTCGGTCTCGATGACAATCTGGGTGGTGCCGTAGAAATCCCGCAGGACCAGGAAGGCCAGATTCTGGCCCACCTCCCGGACGTTCTCCATCCAGCCCACCAGCTTCACCTGCTGGCCCACGTGTTCCTTGCGCAGGTCATTGCAGGTGTGGGTACGCGATTGAACCATGAAAATCAACTCCAAACTGTATAATAGTTGCATATGATTGCTATATGTTTACTTTAAAACCCCGTATTCCATCATCAGGGCGGACAGCGCGTCGTAGACAGCTCCGTCCGTGTGGTAGAAGAAGGTGTTGGGGTTTCCCTTTACACTGACCTGGACCGTGTGGCTGTAGTCGTTATAAAACGAGGCGGTGGCCACAACCTCATTGTCCTGCACCAGGTACAGCTGTGCGATGTCCGAGGCCCCTTTTACGGACGTGTCCAGCAGCTCCCCAAGCGGCGTGTAATTCAGCACGTTTCGCAGCTCCGGCCGGTAGGACCCGGCCCGCAGGGTGTCCATCAGCGTGCCAATCACGGCGGGATCTGTCTCCTGTTCCCCGTCCAGCTGCCAGATTTCGACGTGGAGGTCCGGCTGAAAAATCATAGCGGAATAGTGGCCCATGATCTGGTCCGGCTCCGCTTTTCGAGAGGCCGTGTCCCAGCTCCGTGGAATCAGGGTATAGCAGAGGCAGAACACAACGATAACTGCCAGTACCGACACCGCGCAGGCAAGTTTGACGTTTTGTTTTTTCCGAATCTCCGCCCGGCGCTCCAAAAACCGCTTCACCGCCTTCTCGTCCTCGTCGGGGGGCAGGGAGATGGGGGTGCGCATTTTCCGCAGCTCCGCCCGGCAGTCGGGGCAGTCCGCCAGGTGCTTCCGCACCAGCTTGGCCGTTTCCTCACTCACCGCGCCGTCCTCGTATAGGGGCAGCAGGTCCCGGATCACATCGCAATTTGCCTCTTTCATTGCTTCATCGCCTCCATATGCTCAACGATCTGTACCTTGGCCCGGTAGAACGTCACCCGGGCCCAGTTGGCGCTCTTGCCGAACAGCCGCCCGATCTTCTCGTAGGGCAGCTCCCCGAACACCCGCAGAGTGAACACCTCTTTATAGGGCTCCCCCATTCCATGGAGAAACTGGTGAATGGCAAAGGCGGTCTCTTCGTCCTCCAGCCGCTCCTCGACGCGTACCCCGTCCGGCCGCTCCTGGGGCAGGTCCTCCGCGGAGATGGTGCGCTTTTGGGCGCGGCAGTGGGAGTAGTAGGCGTTGCGGGCGATGGTGAACAGCCAGGCCCGGATGTCCTTGGACCCGTCGAAGGTGTTCAGCGCCTTGAGGGCCCTGAAAAAGGTGTCCTGGGCGATCTCTTCCGCCAGCGGCCCGTCCTGGGCTAGGCTGAGGGAAAAGCGGTACACGTCTCGAAAATACCGCCGGTAGATCTCTTCGAATTCCACGGCTGTCACCCCCTTCACCGGAATAACGCGCGGGAGGCGGGTTTGTTACAGATCATTTTGCATATTTGGCGAAAAATTTCAGTCCTTATCCGGCTCTCTGACGGGGGGGATGGCGTCCTTTTCCCCCAGCGCCGCCAGCACGGCGGGCATAACCTGGTCCGCCGGGAGCAGGCTCTGCTCCCCGGTGGCCATGTCCTTCAGGGATACCCTGCCCTGGGCGATCTCGTCCTCTCCCAGGAAGGCGGCGAAGGGGACCCCCAGCTTGTCGGCGTAGCTCATCTTCTGCTTGAACTTTTTGGGCTCGGTGTAGAGCTGGGCCCGGACGCCGGACGCCCGCAGCCGGGTGGCAAAGGCGATGGCGGGGGAGAGGTCCTCCGTCATGGGCAGGATGAGCACGTCGGCGGGGGCGGTGTTCAGCGCGTCGTTGAGGTAGCCCTGCTCCTCCAGCACGTAGAACAGGCGGGTGAGGCCGATGGAAATTCCAACGCCGGGGAGTTGTTTATCGGTGTAATATTCCGCCAGGTTGTCATACCGCCCGCCGGAGCAGATGGAGCCGATCTCCGGGTGGTCCGTCATAAAGGTCTCGTACACGGTGCCGGTGTAGTAGTCCAGCCCCCGGGCAATGGTGAGGTCCACCGCGAAGCTCTCCTCGGGGACCCCGAAGGCCCCCAGGTACTTCACCACGGTGGACAGCTCGTCCAGGCCGGTGTCAAACAGCTCATGGCGGCCCCGATACGCCTCCAGGGAATCAAGCACCTCTTTATTACTGCCGGTAATGGAGATAAAGGACAAAATCTCGTCGGCCTGGTCCCCGGTGACGGCGATTTCCTCGCCCATCAGCAGCTCCCGCACCTTGTCCGCGCCGATCTTGGGCAGCTTGTCCACGGTGCGCATCACGTCCCCGGCCTTGTCCGTCAGGCCCAGCATGGCGTAAAACCCGTTGAGCACCTTCCGGTTGTTGACCCGGATCTGGAACCGCTTCAGCCCCAGGCTGGTGAAGGTCTGGTAGATGATGGCGGGGATCTCCGCCTCGTTGACGATGTCCAGCTTTCCGTCGCCGATCACGTCGATGTCCGCCTGATAGAACTCCCGGAACCGCCCCCGCTGGGCCCGCTCCCCCCGGTAGACCTTGCCGATCTGGAACCGGCGGAAGGGGAAGGACAGGTCGGCGTAGTGGAGGGCCACGTATTTCGCCAGGGGGACAGTGAGGTCAAACCGCAGGGACAGGTCGCTGTCCCCCTTGGTGAAGCGGTAGATCTGCTTTTCCGTCTCGCCGCCGGCCTTGGCCAGCAGCACCTCGCTGGCCTCGATGATGGGGGTGTCCAGGGGGGTGAAGCCGTAGAGGGAGTAGGAGCGGCGCAGCAGCTCCGCCATCCGCTCAAACTGCATCTGCCGGGCGGGGAGGAGCTCCATAAAGCCCGACAGGGTGCGGGGTTTTTGTTTTGCCATGGTGATTTTCTCCTTTAAAAAGTATACGCTCCCGCCTCCATAACCTGGGACGAGAGCGTGAAACCGTTTACGGACACAGATATTATATCAATCCCGCTCCAAAAGTCAAGACTTACACCTTGATGGGGGTGGTGGGCTTGATGATCTGCCGCCAGTCCAGGTCGCCCCGGGCCAGGCCGTGGATGAGCATTTCGGCGGTGGCGGCGTTGGTGGCCACGGGTACGTTGTGCTGGTCGCACAGGTTGATGATGTAGTTCAGGTCCTTTTCCAGCTCGTCGGTGGTGGGGTCGTTGAAAAACAGCACCATGTCGATCTCGTCATAGGCGATATGGGCGCCGATCTGCTGGCTGCCGCCCTGGGCGTGGGCCAGAAAGAGCTGGACCGGCAGTCCGGTGGCCTCTGCCACCTGTTTGCCGGTATTGCTGGTGGCGCAGACCGTGTGCTTGGACAGAATGCCGCAGTAGGCAATGCAGAATTGGACCATCAGTTCTTTTTTGTTGTCATGGCTCATCAGGGCAATGTTCATGCAGATCGTCCTTTCTATGAAATTGAAGACCGGTTTGGAGGGTCTATCGAATCCGCAGCAGCGGGACCCGCTGTCCCAGCAGCCGCTTCGCGATATTGAGATAAGCGGGAGCCGCCCCCTTATAGGTGGTGAGGATCAGGGGCACCCCGGCGGCGGTGGCCAGGGTGACGGCGGGGTCCTCCGGCACCACCCCCAGCAGGGGGAGCCCGGCGGTATCCATGGCCTGATCGATGGAGGTGCGCAGCCGGGCGATGAGCTTGGGCTGGACCCGGTTTATCACCAGGTGGAGCTGGGCCAGGTCCCGCAGCTCGGACACCGCCCGCTGGGCGTCCCGCAGGGCGGCGGGGTCCACAGCGGACACCACGATCACCCGGTCGGCGGCCGCCCTGGCCAGCTGGAACCCGGTGCCCAGCCCGGCGGGGGAGTCCATGAAGACGAAGTCAAAAAATTCCTCCGCCTCCTCGGCCACTTCCCGGAAGCGGCGTTCCTCCAGGCCTTCGGGGCCCAGGGGGGCGGTGAGCAGATACAGCCCCTTGATCTCCGGCTGTTCCACCGCGGCGCTCATCAGGGGACAGCGGTAGTCCATCACGTCGGAGAAGTCCATCAGCGCCCGGTCGGACAGACCCAGGGCCAGGTCCAGGTTGCGCAGGCCGATATCCATATCGATGCACAGCACCTTTTTCCCCAGCGCCGCCAGACAGGAGGCCACCCCCGCAGTGAGGGAGGTCTTTCCGGTGCCGCCCTTTCCCGATGTGACCATGACGGCAGTGCTCATGGGCCGGCCTCCTTCCGATACATTCAAAATCATAGCACGGATTTGTGAAAATAGCAACAAAAAATATGAAAATAATGAAAATTTATTCGAAAAATTTCATATCCTTATGAAAAAATTGGATTATAATGGGGATTTTTGTATTTTAGCCCAGCGTCTGGGATAAATCTCCGGTGTTGAGGCGGTTTTTTTGATAAAAATTACCCTGTGGACAACCTCTGTGCGGGGAATGGCGTAGTCAAAGACCTCCTCTGTCCGGCCTCCCAGGCGGGAGATGGCGGGCAAAGCGTCCTCCAGCTCCCCGTCGCAGCCCGCCCCCTTCATGGCGAGAAAAAGCCCGCCCACCTTGACAAAGGGCAGGCACAGCTCGCACAGCAGCCGCAGGCTCGCCACCGCCCGGGCGGCGGCGAAGTCGAACCGCTCCCGGAACTGGGGGTCCAGCCCCGCCTCCTCGGCGCGCTGGTGGAGGGTGCGCACACCCTCCAGGCCCAGCGCCCGGGCAGTCTCCTGAAGCCAGTCCAGCCGCTTGTTCAGGCTGTCCAGCAGGGTGACCTCCAGAGAGGGAACCAAAATTTTCAGCGCCATCCCCGGGAAGCCCGCCCCGGTGCCCACGTCGATGAGGGTTTTCCCGGCAAAATCCCCGCGGCTCAGCAGAGCGGCGCAGTCCAGCATGTGGAGGGCGGCCACGTCGCTGGGCTCGGTGATGGCGGTGAGGTTCATCACCTTGTTTTTTTCCAGGAGCAGCTCTCCGTACCGGGCCAGCAGGGCGGGGGAGTCCTCCGGCACGCGCCCGGTGAGGCCCAGCTGTGCCAGTCCGTCCGCAATCAGCCTTTCCATGTCCTAGCCCCCAAAGGCCGCCAGCAGGGCGGGGACGCCCAGGGCCAGCCCCAGGACAATCCCCCCGGCGCAGGCGATGAGCATCAGCGCGGCCCCGGCCATGCCGCCGGGGAGGGCCTCCCCGGTCCTCATGCGGCGGACGATGATGACCGACAGCGCCGTCAAAACCGGGATCAAAAACAGGGGAAAGGTGCCCGGAAGCTGCCGTCCGCCGGTATAGATGGCGAAGTTGATGACGAACAGTATCATAAGCACGTAGGCGATGCCCATCCAGGCGGCGGTCCGCTTATCAAAGGAGGCCGGGGTGTAGCCCCCGCCTTCCCAGTCGCCGTCTTCCCCGGGGCAGGGCTCATTCGCTCCGCCGGAGTTTTCCTCCCCGCCGTGATTCAGGTCCTCGTCAAAATGTTTCATTGGGATACCAATTCCTTATAGATCGGGGTCAAAGTCCTCCTCGGTGGCCTCAGTCCCGGCGGGCTCCTCCGCAGCGGGGTCAAGTTCGGCGGGCTCTTCCTCCTCGAGATAACCGGTGGATACCACGGCGGCCTCGGGGTCCCCGTCGGCGAACAGCACGGCCTCCTGGGGGTCGTCGGTGAACAGCTTGGATTCCTTCTTGGCGTTCACCAGATTGCCGATGGCCTGGGTGAGAACGCCCTCGCCGAGGTTGATGCCGATGTCGGTGTGGATGTCGTCCTCGCCGGGGCCCACGTCCACGGAGAGCAGCAGGGATTGATAGGTCTTTTTGCCGGTCTCCTCGTCCTTTTTGAAGCGGACGGGGACGGCGGCGGCCAGGGCGGTGATGCCGAGAACTTTCCAGAATGCTTTCATGATGATTTCTCCTTCATATTAATTTTCCGGTCACGGAGGGATTAGTGAGTGGGTGTGAGCAGGCTGGTCCCGCCCATATAGGGCCGGAGCACGGCGGGCACCTTCACGGAGCCGTCGGCTTGCAGGTTGTTCTCCAGCAGGGCGATGAGCATACGGGGGGGCGCGGCCACGGTGTTGTTCAGGGTGTGGGGCAGATACGTCCCGTTCTCCCCTTTGACCCGCATTTTCAGGCGGCGGGCCTGGGCGTCCCCCAGATTGGAGCAGGAGCACACCTCGAAATACTTCTTCTGCCGGGGGGACCAGGCCTCGATGTCGCAGGACTTCACCTTCAAATCGGCCAGGTCGCCGGAGCAGCACTCCAGCTGGCGCACGGGGATGTCCATGGAGCGGAACAGCTCCACGGAGTACCGCCACATCTTCTCATACCAGTCCATGGAGTCCTCGGGCTTACATACCACGATCATCTCCTGCTTCTCGAACTGGTGGATGCGGTACACGCCCCGCTCCTCAATGCCGTGGGAGCCCTTCTCCTTCCGGAAGCAGGGGGAGTAGGAGGTCAGCGTCTGGGGCAGCTTTTCCTCGGAGATGATCTGGTCGATGAACTTGCCGATCATGGAGTGCTCGGAGGTGCCGATGAGATACAAATCCTCCCCCTCGATCTTGTACATCATGGCGTCCATGTCGGTCTGGGACATGACGCCCTCCACCACGTTGCCGTGGATCATGAAGGGGGGCACGCAGAAGGTGAATCCCTTTCCGATCATGAAGTCCCGGGCGTAGGCCAGCACCGCCTCGTGAAGCCGGGCGATGTCCCCCATGAGGTAATAGAACCCGGCGCCGGACACCCGGCCCGCCGCGTCCATGTCCACCCCGTCGAACCGCTCCATGATGTCGGTGTGGTAGGGGATGTCGAACTCGGGCACCACGGGCTCCCCGAACCGCTCCACCTCCACGTTTTCGCTGTCGTCCTTGCCGATGGGCACGGAGGGGTCGATGATGTTGGGAATCACCAGCATGATCTTCCGAATCTCCGCCGCCAGCTCGTCCTCCAGCTGTTCCAGCTCCGCCAGCCGGTCGGCGTTGGCCTTCACCTGGGCCTTGGCGGCCTCGGCCTCCTCCAGCTTGGAGGGGTCCTTCTTGGCCTGGCCCATGAGCATCCCCACCTGCTTGGACAGCTTGTTGCGCTCCGAGCGCAGGTTGTTGGCCTCGGTCATGGCGTCCCGGTTGCGGCGGTCCAGCTCAATGACCTGGTCCACCAGGGGGAGCTTCTCGTCCTGGAACTTCTTCTTGATGTTTTCTTTGACCACTTCCGGGTTCTCCCGGATGAATTTGATGTCTAACATAATTGAATCATTCCTTTATCGGTATAGTATCATCTGCGCCGGCAACTCAAAGGGCAGGTTGTACAAGATATCAGGTTTTGCACCGTCGGGGCCAAACCCTTCGTGCAGGATCCCGTCCCCGTCTACGGTCAGCCATTTGCTTTCCACCAAGCCGTCCTTTGCGTTTTGGAGCTGCTCCAGGGCAAAGCTGCCTGTCTGCTTCAAATCGGTGTCGGGAAACGCCAAAACAGTGTTGGACAGGTATTGGGAAGCGGCCTGACCGTATTCCTGGACAAAGTATGCCTCCAGCACGCACCAGAGGATGGACAGCTTGGCGGCGTCCACGTTTTGGCTGGGGTTCCAGCGGTCGGTAAAGTAGATGTCGGTGCCGCCGTTCCGGGGGTGGTCCAGCTGCTGCAAATAGCCTCTGTCGATCAGTTCCTGGCGGTAGGACTGATACTGCTGGTTCTGGGCGGGGTTGCGCTCGTATTTCCCGTGATATGGGTCTGCGGAGAACACGATGGCGGCGGCGGCCATGGGGTAGTCTCTGTCCCGCATAAACTGATCCACATACCAGAGGTAGGAGGCAGCCAGCGCTTTATTGTTCTCTTTTGTGAGTTGTGTTTGGATGCTGGCCAGGTATTCCTTCAAATTCTGGTTTTCCTCCTCTGTTTTGCCGCCTTGGGTCTTTTCCCGGTTCAGATCAGCCTGGAGCTGAACATTTTCCTCCTCCAGCCCTTTGATCTGCTCCAACAGCTCCTGCCGGGAGGCGGTGAGCAGTTCCAGGTCGTCCTGCACGGCGTCTCTGTTGCGCTGCTGGACAAAGTAGGCCAGCAGGAGCATCAAAAACGCCGCGCCGAACATCACCAGCAGATAGAGGTATACGGAGGAGGGCTTGTTTTTGGAGGGCGGGGGAGGGGGATTCTCCTCCCGGCCGGGGGGGTCCTCCTGGGCGGGGGAGTCCGCCGGTGCGGCCGCTTCCGCCTGTCCGGCCAGCCCCTGTTCGATGATGTCGTCGATAATCGTCCGCTCCGGGCCGCCGCTCTTCTCCGCCGGTTCCCCCTCACCGGGGGGACCCAGGGGCGTCTCCTTCTCGCTCATTCCGCGGAGCCCCCTTCCGCGGGCCTCTCCGCCGGTGTGAGCCGCCCCAGCTGCTCCAGCAGGTCGTTGAGGTCCTCCACGTCGTAGTATTCCAGCTCCAGCCTGCCCTTTTTCCGCCCGTTGGAGATGGTCACCTTCCGCCCCAGCCGGAGGGACAGGTCCTTTTGGGCCTTCTCGATATAGATGCGGTTCTCATCCGCGGGCTTGGGGGCCTTTTCCTTGGGGGGCTCCAGGGTGAAGTGTTTGGCGGCGGCCTCCGCCTGGCGCACGTTAAGCCCCTCCGCCGCGATCTTCTGGGCAAAGGCGGTCTGGGCCTGCTCGCCCTCCACCATGAGCACCGCCCGGCCATGTCCGGCGGTGATGGTCCCCTGGGCCAGCAGCTCCCGGACGGCGGGGGGCAGGGCGGTGAGCCGCAGGGCGTTGGCGATGGCAGGCCGGGACTTGCCCATCCGTTTGGCCAGCTCCTCCTGGGTGAGGCCGAAGTCGGTGAGCAGGGCCAGATAGCCCTCCGCCTCCTCCACCGGGTTCAGGTCCTCCCGCTGGAGGTTTTCGATGAGGCCAAGCTCCATCACCTTGCGGTCGTCCGCCTCAATGATGACCACCGGCACCTCCTTCCGGCCCGCCAGCTTGGCGGCCCGCCAGCGGCGCTCCCCGGCGATGATCTGATAATATCCGGTGGACAGCCGCCGGACAGTGAGGGGCTGAATGATGCCGTGCTCCTCAATGGAGCTGGCCAGGTCGGCCAGGGCCTCGTCGTCGAACCGCTTCCGGGGCTGGTTCAGCCCGGGCTCCACCTGGGAGATGGGCAGCATGACCGAACCGGCCTCCTGGCTTTGCAGAGTGGCGGCGTCCCCCATGAGGGCGTCCAGCCCTTTGCCCAAACCTTTGGCTTTTGCCATTTAGGTGTCTCCTTTCGTCGTCGCGTCGTCGATACAAGCTGTGCTCAGTCGCTTCCGCTTTCGGCGAAAGCTCCTCCGCTCCGCTGTGTCTCCTCTCCCCAGGAAAGCTAAGACCACTTTCGCGGGGGCCCCGTTTTATTTCTTCACCCCAATGGGATTCCTGCTCAAAAACTCCTTGGCCAGCGTCTCATAGGCATCCGCCCCCCGGGACAGGGGGTCGTAGACGGACACGGGCACCCCGTGGCTGGGGGCCTCGGACAGCCGCACATTCCGGGGAATCACCGAGGCGTACACCTTGCCGGGGAGATGGCGCTTGACCTCCTCCGCCACCTGGAGGGACAGATTCGTCCGCCCGTCGTACATGGTGAGGAGAACGCCCTCCATCTCCAGGCTGGGGTTGAGCCGCTGCTTGGTCAGCCGGACGGTGTAGAGCAGATCGGACAGTCCCTCCAGGGCGTAGTACTCGCACTGGACGGGGACCAGCAGGGTGTCGGCGGCGCACAGCCCGTCCAGGGTGAGCAGCTCTAGGGAGGGGGGGCAGTCAATGAAAATGAAGTCGTAATTTCCCTTGACTTCCTCAATGGCGTCCTTCAGCCGGAACTCCCGCCGGTCCAGGGCGATGAGCTCCACCGTGGCCCCGGAAAGAGCCTTGTTGGCGGGGGCCACGTCCGCCCACTTGGTGGACAGGATGGCGCGGCTCAGGGGCACATTTCCCAAAATCACCTCATAGACGCTGGGGGAGCGAGTTTTGTCCAGGCCAAAGCCGGAGGTGGCGTTGCCCTGAGGGTCGAAATCGCAGACCAGCACCTTGGCCCCCTGGGCGGTGAGGGCGGCGGCCAGGTTGACGCAGGACGTGGTTTTGCCCACGCCGCCCTTCTGATTGACGATAGCGATGGTTTTGCCCATAGGGTCGCTCCTCCTTACCGGCGGCGGGACCGCCGTTTGCAACGGTAAAATCCATTATAGCCTGTTCCGCCCTTTATTTCAACTAGTTTCGGAAATAAAAAGACAGGCGCTGCGGCCTGTCTTCTTTGTTAATAATGTTTCACGTGAAACACGCGCCCTATTTTGGGATGTGGATGGTCAGAGTGATCTCGCTGTCCGTCTCCTCGTGGCCGCACCGGGCCGGAATGCCCGCGGACTGCATCACTGCCAAACTGTGCTTGACGGTGTTCAAAAACAGCCGCACATCCCGGATGCGGTACACGGGCTTGGCCCGGCGGGGGGCCTCCGCCTGACGGCACAGCCCCTCGACATAGGCCTCGGTCTGGGCCACGTTGAGGCGGCGGGCGGTGATGTAGGCTAGCGCCGAGCGCTGGAGGTCCGGGCTGTCCAGCTTCAGCAGGGCTCTGGCGTGGCGCTCGGTGAGACAGCCGGCCCGCAGGCCGTCAATCACGTCCTGGGGCAGCCGGAGCAGCCGCAGCTTGTTGGCCACGGCGGACTGGCTTCTGCCCACCCGGCGGGCGGCCTCCTCCTGGGAGAGATGGTGGCGGTCGATGAGCTGGCGCAGGGCGGCGGCCTCCTCCCACACGTCCAGATCCTTCCGCTGGATGTTTTCCACCAGGGCCAGCAGGGCGGAGGAGCTGTCGTCCGCCTCCATGGGCAGGCAGGGGACGGAACACAGCCCCGCCAGCTCCGCCGCCCGAAGCCGGCGCTCCCCGGCGATGAGCTCCCAGCCCTCCCGGGTTCGTCGGACGGAGAGGGGCTGCAAAACGCCCACCTGGGAGATGGACAGGGCCAGCTCGGCCAGCTCGCTCTGATCGAATTGGCGCCGGGGCTGGTGGGGGTTAGGCCGAATGTCGCCAATGGGCAGGTCCAGCACCTGCCGTTTGGCTGTTTTCTGGAAGAGGGACATAAAAACGCCTCCCGCTGTCAATATACCAGAAGCATACCACAACGGGAGAGCGAAATTAATCGAAGCGCGAGGGCAGACGCATCACCTCACGCCCGCATGAAGCCCTTGCCAAAAATCTCGCTGGAGTTTGTGACCAGAATAAAGGCGTGGGGATCGACGGACTTGAGATACAGCCGCAGGGCAACCGCCTGGGAGCGGGACAGCGCCGTCAGCACCACCCATTTTTCATCGTGGGAATAGGCCCCCTTGGCCGGCCAGTAGGTGGCGGAGCGGTTGAGGCTGTGGGTGATAAAGGTGCACACCTCCTCCGGACAGGAGGTGACGGCGATAAAGCTCTTCCGGCGGTTGAGGGACTCGATCACCGTATCCACCACCACCGATTTCAGCACCAGACCCAGGATGGAATACAGCCCCGCCTCAATGCCCACAAAATACAGGGTGGAGGAGGCGATGAGCACATCCACGCACAGCAGGGCCTTGCCAATGTCCATGCTGGAGAACCGCTTGAGGATCATGGCCAGAATGTCGGTGCCGCCGGTGGAGCTCTGCATGTTGAACAGGATGGCCGCCCCCAGGGAGGGGAGAATGACGGCGAAAAACAGCTCCAGCGTTTTTTGGCCGGTGAGGGGGGCGGTCAGGGGACACAGCCACTCCAGCCCGGACAGCATGGCGGAGAACAAAACAGAGCAGTAGATCGTATTGATGCCGAAGCTCTTGTCCAGGAACAGAAAGCCCAGCGCCAAAAAGGCGATATTGATGACAGAGGAGAAGGTGGATGGGCTGACGGTGGGAAATACGGCATTGAGGATGACGGCCAGGCCGGTGACGCCGCCGGTATTGAAGCTGTTGGGGAATTTGAAGAAATAGACGCCCGCGGCCACCAGAAAGGTACCCAGGGTGAGCAGGGAATACTCGCGTACAATCCGCTTGACGCGCTCCATAGCAAAGCCCTTCTTTCGGACAGTGTTTCAGCCGCGGAGCATATTTCCACGGCCGACCCCGATTGTACCAAAAAAGCGGAGAAAGGGCAAGGGGTAACGGCGGAAAAATGGTGGAAAAATTGCGGAACTTCTGGTAGAATAGAGTCAGAAAAGGAAGGGGGAAAAGCCATGCGGGAATTGGAGGAGCGCATCCGCCGGGACGGCATCGTGGAGGACGGGGACGTGCTGAAGGTGGACAGCTTTCTGAACCATCAGATGGATGTGGAGCTTTTCGCGGCCATGGGAAGGGAGTGGGCACGGCTGTTCGCGGAGGAGGGGGTCAACAAGATTTTGACCATCGAAGCGTCGGGCATTGGCATCGCCTGCGTCGCCGCCCAGCAGTTCGGGGTGCCGGTGGTGTTCGCCAAGAAGAGCCGGACGAAAAACATCGCCGGGGACGTATACCGGGTGGAGGTGCCCTCCTTTACCCACGGCGGGGTCAGTGATGTCATCGTGTCCAAGCGGTTTTTGGGGCCCGCCGACCGTCTGCTGCTCATCGACGACTTTCTGGCCAACGGCGCGGCGCTGGAGGGCCTTCTGGAGCTGGCCCGTCAGGCCGGGGCGCTGGTGGTGGGGGCGGGCGTCGCCGTGGAAAAGGCGTTTCAGCCCGGCGGGGACCGTCTTCGGGCCAAGGGCCTGCGGGTGGAGTCTCTGGCCCGAATCCAATCCATGTCGCCGGGACACATCGAGTTCTGCTGAAGCCGCGCGTTGCGAACAGGCGAAGCGGGACAACGGGAAGCGAAAAAGAAACGTTTAGATCTGCGTGAATTGCCTCGTAAGGTTTTACCTGTGAATGAAGCGTCAGAAGAAAACTCTCCAATGTTCCACGTGAAACATTGGAGAGTTTTCTTTGAAATGAGGATGGAGGATAGAATGAAAAAGAAAGGATGTCTCTTGCAAGTATTAAGATACGCCTGAGATGTTGCGAAAGTTTGCGCTAAAGTGTTACAGTAGTATTAAATCTTCCGCAGATTCTGGAAAAATTCCTCCAGCAGCCCACGGCACTCCGCCTCCAGCAGTCCGCCATACACCCGGGGCCGGTGGTTGAACCGCTCCTCGAAGAGGTTCAGCACAGACCCGCAGCAGCCGGATTTGTCCTCCTTCGCCCCGTAGCGCAACGCCCCGATCCTGGCGTTGATGATAGCCCCAGCGCACATGGGGCAGGGCTCCAGGGTGACGTAGAGGGTGCAGCCCGTGAGCCGCCAGGACCCCAGGGCGGCGCAGGCTTCGTTGATGGCCTCGATCTCCGCGTGGGCGGTGGCCCGGCGGTCTGCCTCCCGGCGGTTGCGGCCCCGACCGATGATGGCGCCGTCGGGGGACACCACCACACACCCGACAGGCACGTCGCCGTCGGAGAGACAGTCCTGGGCCAGGGCGACGGCTTCTCTCATATAGTCCTCGTGGGTCATGGGGCATTCCTCCTTGCGGGGCAGCGCGCCCCGGCTTCCGCTCCGCGGGGGTTACTTTCTCTCACGCGAGAGAAAGTAACCAAAGAGCGCGCATAGGGGCTGCGCCCCTATGTACCCCCTTGGCCTATACGGAAAGGAGCGGGCGCTTTCCGGCGCGTGGTCCTTTCGATGCGGGGTCCCCTATTGGCGCTGCCGCCGGTGTCCCAACACTGGAAACGACTGCGGTCCACGATGCCGCGCCTCCGGGGTGTGCCGCCTGGGGCGTTTCACGTGAAACAAAATGGACTCCCCAGGCGGGGAGTCCATTTTATCATAGGATGGGGGAAAAGGGAAGGGAATCAGCGAATGTTGAGCCCACGCTCACGAAGCTGCTCCACGGCGTTCAGATACCAGGGCCGCCACACATTATAATGGCTGTTGGGGTCGATCATATCCCGCTGTTCCTCGGTCAGGTCCTGAAGAGCGTAGACCTCGCCGCCAATAGTGCAATACGAGGTATAGCAGCCGCCGCTTCCGCCCCCGAAGCCATAGCCGTCCTCAGACTTTTGCTGCCAATAGGCCCAGCCAAAATCCTCCGGCGTGCCGCCAACGACCAGGATGCCGGGAAACCCGGTCCCAGGGTCGGTGCTCTCTACGATATAAGGCGTTTCGGTGTCAATGAGGTCAGTGATGTCGGTGCGCTCGCCTTTGAGGTTCAGCCAAAGCCGACCGCCTTCTAAAAGCACAAGGTCTTGTGCTCCGTCCTGGGAAAAGTCATAGGAATGATAGCCGTCCGGGCCATGCTGAACAGTAATCATCCCGCCCGTAACAAGGTGAAATACGGTCGTGGGCAGGCTCGCCGCGATGCACAGCACAGCCCCCGCCGCCAGCGCCGCCGCCAGCAGGACCATTTTCAGCGGCGCACGCCGCCGCTTCGCCGGGGCCGCCTGGGCCAGCACCCGGTCCTTCACCGCCTGTACGTCGGCGGTTTCGCCCCCTTCGGGGAAAAATTCGTCGTCCACATATTCATCCATGAGCTTCGATACCTCCAGCCGCTTCATGTCCGTAGCCCTCCTGTTCCAAAATGGTTTTCAGCTCCTCCCGTCCCCGGCGCAGCCAGGTCTTGGCGGTGGACAGGTTCAGCCCCATGGCCAGCGCCGCCTCCCGCACCGTCTGCCCATAATAATAGTGCCGGACGAACAGCTCCCGCTGGGGGCGATCCAGCCGGGCCAGCGCTTGGTTGACCACCCGGGTGGTCTCCTTCTTGTCCAGCTCCTTGTCGGGGCCGTCGGTCTCTAACAGCAGCACGTCCTCCTCCAGGGGCAGGGCCTCCCGGTCCGCCCGCAGGAGGTTGAAGGCCCGGTTCCGGGCTACTGCCCCCAGCCAGCCCTTGACCTTGCCGGGGCGCAGTTGGTCCCGGTGGTCCCAGGCGGCTAAAAACACATCCGCCGTCAGCTCCTCCGTGTCGGCGGCACGGCCCCGCAGGATGCGGGACACCACCGAGGACACATAGGGCGTGTAGCGGTCCATCAGCGCCTCCAGGGCGGACAGCTCCCCCCGGCCCAGCGCCTTCACCAGTTGTTCTTCCGTCAAACGGATCTCACCCCCTGATGTTAGGACCTGTATCCACGACCTCTGTTCCTGCGAAGATCTGCCTTGCCTGCCGGAAAGATCCCTCGGCCATCCGGTGGTTTCGGCTGTGAATACAGGTTCTTAAGCTCGAAAAACGTCTTTCACCTATCATAACACAAAACTGGTCCGTTTGGTTTCAACAAAAAAGCAGGGGCCGAAGGTTCCGCGCTCTCAGGCGCGCGGATGTGGACGCACCGGTCCAGTATGGCAGAGCCGGAAACAGACGGCGTTGCCGCACAGGCGCGGGATCGTGGACCCCGCCTGTTATCTGAGTTCAGATACAAGCGGCAGCGCTAATAGGGGAAAACCAGTCGAAAGCACTGCGCGCCGGAAGGATTAAGACCAAACTTTTCGTATAGGGCGTCCCCCGTAACAGGGGGTCCTTAGGGGGAGGACCGGCCTGAGAGCGCGGTCCCGTCCTTTGGGCCGTGCGAACCGGGCGGGTTTCCTCCTAAGCATTCTCTTTGGGTACTTTCTCTCATGTGAGAGAAAGTACCGCCCCCGGCAGGGCCCCGCCTCTCAAATATTGTTTCTAAAAAGAGAGGAAAAACCCGGCGGTTTGGAGTATACTATCCTCAGTTACGTAACTGAAGGAGCGAGGCAAAATGGAATGGATCAACCGGTTCAACCGGGCGGTGGCGTATCTGGAGGAGCATTTGGAGGAGCCCGACCTGCGGGAGGCGTCGAAAATCGCCTGCTGCTCTCCCTACCACTTCCAAAGAATGTTCAGCCTGCTGGCGGGTACGCCGCTGTCGGAGTACGTCCGCCGCCGGAAGATGTCCCGCGCGGCGGCGGACCTGCAAAACGGGGAGCGGATTGTGGACGTGGCCCTGAAATACGGATACAGCTCGCCCACCGCCTTCAACCGGGCTTTTCAGTCCGTCCACGGCCTGCCGCCCTCGGCGGCAAAAACGCCGGGGACGGTCCTGAGGAGCCAGCCGCCCCTGCGTTTTGCCATCACAGTACAAGGAGTGGAAGAAATGGAGTACCGTATTGAAAAACGGGAGGCGTTCCGTATCGTGGGCGTGTCCGGCCCCCTGAAAAAGGACATGGAGGAGAACTTCCAGTGCGTGCCTCAGCTGTGGGGCAGGGCGGCGGTGGACGGCACCATCCCCCGGTTGGCGGCGCTGATGGACGGGGAGCCCCGGGGCCTGCTGGGGGTGTGCGACGGCCTGGAGAGCTCCCGGTATTATATCGCCGTGGCCTCCTCCGCCCCGGCGGGGGAGGGGCTGGAGGAGTATACCGTCCCCGCCTTCACCTGGGCCGTGTTCCCCGGAGCGGGGGAGAGCGCCGCCGCCGTCCAGGCTCTGGAGCGGCGGGTGGTGACGGAGTGGCTGCCCACCTCCGGCTACGAGTACGCCGAGGGGCCGGACGTGGAGGTCTACCTGGACCCCGGCTGTACGAAATTTGAGGTGTGGATTCCCGTGGTCAAGGCAAAGGAATAAGAAGAGGCCCGCGCGGCGTAAACCGCGCGGGCCCTTTTATGCGTTGGTATGTAATTCAGCGTTTGTTGCTGGAGCGCCAGATGCCCATTTTGCCGGCCTCGGCAATCAGGTCCTCCCGGAAATCGGGGTGGGCGATGTTGATGATGCCCGCCGCCCGCTCCCAGGTGGACAGCCCCTTCAGGTTCACCATGCCGTACTCCGTCACCAGGTACTGCACGCAGGACCGGGGGTCGGTGGCGATGGAGCCCCGGGTCAGGGTGGGCACGATGCGGCTCTTCACACTGCCGTCCTTGCCCTTCACGGTGGAGGACAGGCAGATAAAGCTCTTGCCGCCGTTGGACAGGTACGCGCCCATGACGAAGTCCAGCTGGCCGCCGGTGCCGGAGATGTGCTTCAAGCCTGCCGACTCCGCGTTCACCTGGCCGAACAGGTCCAGGTCGATGGCGTTGTTGATGGAGATGAAGTTGTCCAGCTGGGCCAGCACCCGCACGTCGTTGGTGTAGTCCACCGGAGCGGCCATCACGTCGGGATTGCGGTCCACGTAGTCGTAGAGCTTCTGGGTGCCCGCCGCGAAGGCGTACACCTGACGGCCCTTGTCCAGGTTCTTCTTTTTGCCGGTGATCTTGCCCGCCAGGGCGATGTCCACAAAGCCGTCCACATACATCTCGGTGTGGACGCCCAGGTCGGTGAGGTCGGACTGAGCGATCATGGAGCCCACCGCGTTGGGCATGCCGCCGATCCCCAGCTGGAGGCAGGCCCCGTTGGGAATCTGGGGCACGATAAGGTTAGCCACCGCCTTGTCTACCTCGGAGGGCTCGCCGCCTCCGCCCAGCTGGGCGATGGCGGGGTTGTCCCCTTCCACCACGAAGTCCACATCCTTGATGTTGATCTCGCAGCCGGTGAGGCCGTACACCCAGGGCATGTTTTTGTTGACCTCGACGATGATGGTCTTGGCCTTGTCCAGCATATCCGCCAGGTGGGAGGAGGCCAAGGCGTAGCTGAAATTGCCGTGGGCATCCATGGGAGTGACCTGAATCATGGCCACGTCCACCTGACAGTTGTCCCGGTAGTACCGGGGCAGCTCGGAGTAGCGGATAGGGGCGAAGAAGCCCATGCCCTTGGAGATGATCTTGCGGTCCACCCCAGAGCAGTGCCAAGCGTTCCAGGTGAAGTGCTCCCCCGAGTCCTCCGCCTTGGCGATCTCGGGCATCCACATGGTGACGCCGCCCCGGACCTTCACGTCAAACAGCTCATCCTTGCGCCCGGCCAGGGCGCGGTCCAGGGCCACGGGGTGGTTGGTGCACCAGCCGTAGTCCACCCAGTCGCCGGACTTCACCGCCTTCACCGCCTCTTCGGCGGTGGTGAGCTTCTCTTTGTAAAGCGCCTGATAATCCATGTCAGACCCCAAAGATCAGCACTTCTCGAAGATGGTGGCGACGCCCATGCCGCCGCCGATGCACAGGGTGGCCAGGCCCTTCTTGGCCTCGGGCCGCTTGGCCATCTCGTGGAGCAGGGTGACGATGATGCGCGCGCCGGAGGCGCCCACGGGGTGGCCGATGGAGATGGCGCCGCCGTTGACGTTGACCTTGTCCATGTCGAACTCCAGCTCACGGGCCACGGCGATGGACTGAGCGGCGAACGCCTCGTTAGCCTCCACCAGGTCGATGTCCTTGATGGTCACGCCGGCCTTGGCCATGGCGTCCCGGGAGGCGGGCACGGGGCCCACGCCCATGATCTTGGGATCCACGCCGCCGTGGCCCCAGCTGACCAGCTTGGCCATGGGCTTCAGGCCGTATTTCTCCACCGCCTCGCCGGAGGCCAGCACGATGGCGGCCGCGCCGTCGTTGATGCCGGAGGCGTTGGCGGCGGTGACCCGCTGGACGTGCTTTTTGGTGTCGGCCTCGTGGACCTTGGTGACCTCGAAGGTGTGGACGACCTCATCCTCGACCCCCTCGGGGCCCACAGGGAAGGCGCCGCGCAGCTTAGCGATGCCCTCGGCGATGACGCCCGCCTTGGGGAACTCGTCCACCTTGAACTCCACCATTTCCTTCTTCTTCTTGATCATCACGGGGACGATCTCGTCCTCGAACTTGCCGGCCTTCTGGGCGGCCTCGGTCTTCTGCTGGGAGCCGGCGGCGAAGGCGTCCAGCTCCTCCCGGGTGATGCCCCAGATGTCACAGATGTTCTCGGCGGTGGTGCCCATGTGGTAGTTGTTGTAGGCATCCCACAGGCCGTCCTTAATCATGGTGTCCACCAGCTTCTTGTCGCCCATGCGGGCGCCCCAGCGGGCGTCCATGGAGGCGAAGGGGGCCGCGCTCATATTCTCGGTGCCGCCGCAGACCACGATCTCCGCGTCGCCGGAGCGGATGGCCCGGCCGGCCTCGATGACGGACTTCATGCCGGAGCCGCACACCATGCCCACGGTGTAGGCGGGGATGCTGTAGGGGATGCCGGCCTTGATGGCCACCTGGCGGGCGGGGTTCTGGCCCTGGGCGGCGGTCAGGATGCAGCCGAACATGACCTCGTCCACATTCTCGGGAGCCACGTTGGCCCGCTTCAGGGCCTCCTTGACCACGACGGCGCCCAGGTCGGTGGCGGGGGTATCCTTCAGGCTTCCGCCGAAGGAGCCCACAGCGGTGCGGCAGCAGCTGACCACGTATAAATCTTTCATGGGAATCGACCTCCAAATTAAAAAATTTTGTTGAATCCCTTCCTTTGTCAGAATTCTGACGATTGTTAGAATTCTAACTAACATTATAAACAGGTCCCGCTGAAATTGCAACAGGCAAACGGTGAGTTTTGCTTGTTTTCGCAAAAAATCAGGGCGGGCCGGGCCTTTGCCGGGGTGAGGAAATTCTTGCAATTCCTCCTTGCGTGCTGTATAATGCAAAAAGTATTTGTCCGCCTGCGGTGAGGACATATCAAGCAAATTTTTGCGGAAAAGAGGAGATAGGTATGAAAAAACGGATTCTTCCCCTGCTTCTGGCTGTTGCCCTCTGCTTTGGACTGTGCGGGCGGGCGTTCGCCGCCTCCGAACCCAAGACGCTGTTCTATGAGGACGGCGGCACGGACAGGGTGGATTTCGATGGCTACACGGAACGGCTGGAGCCGTCCATGGAGCTGGCCAGCGGCATCAGCGGCTGGCTGTCCACTCAGGAGCGGGCCGTTCTCCAGCTGCTGAAGGCGCAGTTTCTCAGAGCGGCCAACGGCCAGACCGAAAGCACCGAATTCGTGCTGGACACCAGGAGCCTGGGCCTCGTGCGCACGTCGCGGGGCATTCAGAATGTGACCGGCTACAACATTCTGATCGCGCTGTTGCTGGACTGCCCCTATGAGCAGTATTGGTTTGACAAGACCAAGGGCTGGTCGACCTCGTGGAAGTATGACTCTAACGGAAGAGTGAGCTCCATGACCTTCAAATGCACCGCCTCCGTGGACTATGCCAAGGCCGCCCCCGGGCAGGGAAACTATTACCGGTACCGGCTGGATACCGCCAAAACCAGCGCGGCCCGCCAGTACATGAACAACGCCATGGCGGTGGTGCAGCAGAACAGCGGTAAGAGCGACTACGAGAAGCTGACCGCCTACCGGGACTATATCTGCGACCAGGTGGAGTACGACTACGACGCCGTCGAAACCGACCGAAGCTACGGCGACCCCTGGCAGCTGATCGGCGCCTTTGACAATAACCCCAGCACCAACATCGTCTGCGAGGGGTATTCCAAGGCGTTCCAATATCTGTGCGACCTGTCCACCTTCACCAACGACATCGACTGCTACATGGCCACGGGCGACACCTCCGGGCCCCATATGTGGAACCTGATCCGGATCAACGGCGAAAGCTATGTGGTGGACGTCACGAACTGCGACGGCAGAGACCGGTCGTTCCCGTTCCTGAACGGGGCCGCCGACGCCACGGAAAACGGCTTTACGGCCCGCGATAAATATTCCATCCACTACAGCTACGATGTGGAGATGAAGCAGGTGTACGGCGGCTCTTTCATCACGCTGGCCCCCGCCAACGTGGACCCCGCCGAGCTATCGGGCGCCGGGGTCACGCCGCCCCCCACCCCGACGCCTGAGCCTACGCCCGAGCCCACCCCGGCCCCGACGCCCGAGCCCACGCCCGAGCCCACCCCGGCCCCGGAGCCTGAGCCCACCCCCGCGCCCGCCGGCGACCTGGGGGTAGACTTCTCCAAGCTGCGGATCAACGAGCTGGGCGCCACGTCCGGGGAGGACCGGTCCTACACCTTGGGCGACACCGGGGCGAATCTGTCCGTTTTGGTGTTTGGCAGCGTGCGAAGCGGCAACGCGAAGGATGTGGTCACAGCCGTGCTGCGGGACATGGTCTATCTGAACGTGTCCAACTGCCAGGTTTACCTCTTTGAGACCCTGCGCGACACGGAGACGAGCCAGATACGGCAGTACGTCCAGAACGTCTCCTCGCCCCATGCCCACGTGGCCGCCGACTTCAAGGACGGCCAGGGGAGATACGTCTACGACGGTTTGTTCTGGAAAATCAGCGATATCTGCGACGGGGTGTATCCCTCCGGCGCGACGGCCACCATGCCCGCCGTGTGCGTGCTGGACAAGGATCTCAAGCCCATTTACTTCTGCTCCTATAAGTCCTATGACCGCAACGCCCTTCACAAGGCCCTGCTTCTGCACACCGATATCACCTTCAGTGATGTCCCCGCCGGCTCCTACTACTCCAGCGCGGTGGTCTGGGCGGTGCTGGAGGACATCACCAACGGCAGCGGGGAAACCACCTTCAGCCCCACCCGGGAGTGCACCCACATGGAGATCATCACCTTCCTGTGGCGGGCCATGGGCAAGCCAACCGATCCCTCGTACACAGCGCCCTCCTGGTGCGGCGTCTCCCCCGGGCACTATGCCTATACCGCCCTGGGCTGGGCCGACTCCCTGGGGATGCTCAGCCACCTGAGAACCCAGGGAAAACCTGATTCCGTCTACTGCACCCGCGCCCAGACCATGGAATATATCTGGACGGCCTTCGGCAAGCCCGGCGGCAGCGGCAGGAGCTTCTCTGATGTGCCCAGCTCTATGTCCTATGCTCAGGCTGTATCCTGGGCGGTGGACAACGGGATCACCAATGGCGCCGGCGGCAGCCAGTTCAGCCCCAACACGGTGTGCGACCGCGGGCAGATCGTCACCTTCCTCCAGCGGGCCTTTGTGGAGGACGCCCGGATCTGATCTAAAACCCACAAAACAGAGCGGCGGGAGGGTGCTGAACCCTCCCGCCGTTTTTTACGGCAGACAGTTTAGGTTTTGGCCGGCCGTTTCTCCGGGCTTCCTCGCCGGACGGCCTTTTCAATTTCGCACACCACCAGCGGCGTGAGGGACAGCCCCAGCACCACCAGCCACTCCACGGCGTTCAGGGCACACACCTGGAACACCAACATGAGGGGGGGCGCCAGCAGAACGGACAGCTGTAAAGCCATGCCCACCAGAAACGCCTTGTTCATGGCCGGATTGGTCAGCAGGCCGATGTGGGCGATGGACTGGGTCTCGCTGCGCACGTCGTAGGCGTGGAAGAGCTGGCAGAAGGTGAGGGTGGCGAAGGCCATGGTGTTGGCGGTGGCGTCGGCCAGGGAGGGGTCGCTGAGGACGTACTCCCCCAAATAATAGGCCGCCAGGGTCAGCAGGCCCACCATCAGCCCCTGCCAGGCCAGCCGGATGGAAAACTGCTTTGTAAAGAGGGGCTCCGAGGCGGACCGGGGCTTTTCCTCCATGACGGAGGGCTCCACCGGCTCCATGCCCAGGGCCAGGGCGGGGAGGGAGTCCGTCACCAGATTCAGCCACAGCAGCTGAACCGCCACCAGGGGGGGCTGGTGGAAGTTGAACAAGGTGGCCAGAAACAGGGTGACAATCTCGCCGATGTTGCAGGAGAGCAGATAGTGAATGGCCTTTTTGATGTTGGAGTAAATGCCCCGGCCCTGTTCCACCGCTTTGACAATGGTGGCAAAATTGTCGTCGGTGAGGATCATGTCCGCCGCGCCCTTGGCCACGTCCGTCCCCGTAATCCCCATGGCGCAGCCGATGTCGGCTACCTTCAGGGCGGGGGCGTCGTTCACCCCGTCTCCCGTCATGGCCACCACCATGCCCTTTTTCTGCCAGGCCTTCACGATGCGCATTTTGTGCTCCGGGGACACCCGGGCGTAGACGGAGAATTTGTCCACATCCTGCTCCAGCAGCTCCTGGGGCATGAAGTCCAGGTCCTCGCCAGTGATGGCCAGGTCGCCGGGCCGGAAGATGTTCAGCTCCCGGGCGATGGCCACGGCAGTGAGCTTGTGGTCCCCGGTGATCATCACCGGGCGGATGCCCGCGGCGTAGCACTGGGCCACCGCGTCCTTCACCTCCAGCCGGGGCGGGTCGATCATACCCACCAGCCCGGCAAAGGTGAGGTTGGACTCCAGTTCCCCGCTGGCGGGGTTTCCAGAGGGTAATTGATCGATATCTTTATACCCGCAGGCGAGGACCCGCAGGGCCTGGTCCGCCATGGAGGCGTTGGCGGTCTCCACGTCCCGGGCCAGGGAGGCGGTGAGAGGGACCACGGATCCGGCCAGAATGTGGGTGCACCGGGACAGCAGCACATCCGGGGCCCCCTTCACCATAACCCGGTATTTCCCGGGACGGCCGGGCAGGGGGTGGACAGTGCTCATCAGCTTCCGGTCGGAGTCGAAGGGCAGCTCGGCCACCCGGGGCGTCTCCCGCTCCAGGGCGTTTTTGTCCAGGCCGTCGGCCAGGGCGGCGTCCACAAAGGCGGTCTCGGTGGGGTCTCCGGTGGTCTTGCCGTCGGGATGGAGCACCGTGTCGTTGCACAGGGCCCCGATGGCCAGCACCTCCCGGCGGTGCCGGTCGCCGGAGGTCCACACCTGCTTCACCGTCATGCGGTTCTGGGTCAGGGTGCCCGTCTTGTCCGAGCAGATCACCCCGGCGCAGCCCAGGGTTTCCACGGCGGGCAGCTTTTTCACAATGGCGTTGTGCTTCACCATCCGCTGGACTCCCAGGGCCAGCACAATGGTGACGATGGCGGGCAGGCCCTCCGGGATGGCGGCCACCGCCAGGGACACGGCGGCCATTAGCATCTCCAGGATGGGGCGGTGGTACAGCATTCCCACCCCGAACATGACGGCGCACACCGCCAGACATACAAAGGACAGGGTTTTGGAGATCTCCGCCAGCTTTCGCTGGAGGGGGGTGGAGGTGTCCTCCTCCCCCAGGAGCATCCCGGCGATGCGGCCCACCTCGGTGTTCATGCCGGTGTCCGTCACCACGCACACGGCCCGGCCGTTGGTGATGACGGTGGAGGAGATCACCATGTTGCTCCGGTCGCCCAGCACGGTCCCGGCGGGCAGCGCCTCATCCGCCTGTTTGTCCACCGGGACGGACTCCCCCGTCATGGCGGACTCGTCCGCCTTCAGGTTGGCGCACTCCAGAATCCGGGCATCGGCGGGCACCAGGTCCCCCGCCTCCAGCACGATGATGTCCCCGGGCACCAGGGCGTCGGTCTCCAGCCGGAGCTGTTCCCCGCCCCGGATCACCTTGGCCAGGGGGGCGGACATCTTTTGCAGGGCCTCCAGGGCCTTTTCCGCGCTGTCCTCCTGGGAGATGGAGATACAGGCGTTCACCGCCACGATGACCAGGATGATGAAGGCCTCCACCCAGTCCTCCCCCCCGGAGGACAGCAGGGACAGAGCCGCCGCCGCCAGCAGAACGAGAATCATCGGGTCCTTCATCTGGTCCAGGAACCGGGCCCACAAGGGCTTTTTCGCCTGTCCGGCCAGCTTGTTGGGGCCGTACTGCGCCAGCCGTTCCTCCGCCTTCCGGGGGGACAGGCCGGAAGCGCGGCTGGTGTCCAGCTCCTTCAGCGTCTGGCCGGGGGTCTTGGCATACCATTGGCTCATGTGATTAACACTCCTTTTTACTACCTCTAACTATAGCGATTCGCCGGGTCGAATGGTAGGGAAGGGGACAAGCAGAAAACAAAAAAGACCTATCCGCAGTCTCAGACTGCGGATAGGTCTTACCGTTTCATCCCCGGCCCCCGCAAAGCCGTCCCTTGGCTTTGCGGGGAGAGGAGGCGCGGCGCGGCGGACGGGCTTTCCCCAAAGGGGGAAGCGAGTGAGCGCGGCCTGTGCCGGCAAGGACCAGGCGGAAACCGCCTTGCTGTTGGCCCTTGTCACGGGATAAATCCCGCCGGTTACTCCCCTATCACATTGGAAAGATGATAGCAGATGGGGAAGGATTTGTCAAGGGGAGGATTTGAACGGCCCGCGCCCGCTGTCAAGGCAGCGGACGGACCGCGAGCCGGGGCGCGCTGGGCGGCTCAGCCCACCCCTCCGCTCTCCACCGGGGCGCTCTCGGCGGGGCGCTGGGCGGACAGGGCGTTTTGATATGCGGTCAGACGGCTGTAGAAATCGGCCACGTCCAACGCCGTCAGGGCATCGGACTGGGAGGTCTCCGCCTCCTCCAGCCACTGGGACACAAGGGAGTTGAAGGCGTCCTGGCGGCAGGCCTCCCGGTGCTCCTCCAGCTGCTCGTCGGTGAGGGCCAGGCGGAGCATGATGTGATAGCCGTAGTCCGTCTCCACAATGCCGGACAGCTGGCCCGGCTCCAGCTCCAGCGCCGCTTCCCGGAAGCCGCCCACCAGGTTGTCGGTGCTGTCAAAGACATAGCCGTCGGGGGCGGCCAGGGCGCCGTCCTCCGTGCGGCCGTCCTCGCTGTGCTCGTTCATCAGCTCGTCGAACTTGGCGGGCAGGTCCTCCGCCCCCTGGAGCTGGGCCAGCAGGTCCCCGGCCTGGGTCTTTTTCTCCGCGATCACGTCCTCGGCCAGGGGCTGGTTGGCGTCGTCCACCGTCTTGAGGAGGATGTGCTTGACGGAGAAGATGCCCTGACCGGCGATATACTGATTCAGCTCCTCCTCGGTGGGCTCGTGGGTGACGGCGGCCAGCACGTTGTCGTAATAGGTGCTGGTGGCGGTGATGAACTCGGCGCTCTCAGGGGTGAGGCCCCAGTAGAGGACGGCGTCCTCCGGGCCGGAGTCCTCCACCGCCTTGGCGATCTCCTCCGCCTGGGCATCGGTGGGCAGGCAGCCCAGCTCCGCCGCCTTCTGCCGGATGACGGTGTGATAGTTGGTCATATAGACCGCGTCCTGGAGCAGCTCGCTGGCCACGTCCGCCAGGGTCTTGCCGTAGTAGGACAGATAGACCTGGTTACGGGCGCAGTTGACAGCCAGCATGTAGAGGAACAGGTCGGCGTGGATGTCCGTGCCGTTGAGGGTGAGCAGCACATCGTCGGAGGACAGGCCGGCGGCGAATTGCAGCACGTCCTGGGTCAGGTCCACGTCAACGGCGGGGGAGGCGCTGGGGCCGGCGGAGGCGGCGGGGTCCGGAGAGGTGGAGGGGCCAGGGGAAGGGCTTTCCGTGCTGTCTCCGGCGGTGCAGGCGAACAGGGACAGAGCCATGGCCCCGGATAACAGCAGGGCCGCAAGGCGTTTCCAAAGTTTCATGTGATTCTCCAATCCATGCGGTGAGTTTTTTCAGGTGAAATGCCGCTGGGGAGCATTATACACCCATCGGCAGGGAAATGCAAATCAGGATTTCGGGGCCAGCAGGGCGGCGTACCGCTCCACCGCCTGGGCCGCCGTCCGCAGGGGGTCGTCGGACCGGCGCAGCTTCAGGGTGAGGGCGGGGGCGTCGCCGGGGGAGAACAGCATCCGGCCGGGGTACTGCCCCGCCAGGGCGGCGATGGCCTCCAGCTCAAAACGCTCCAGGGCGAAAATCAGGGAGGCGCCCTTTTGGGAGATGTCCTTGATATGGCAGGCCGCCCCCTGCCCCCGGAGCAGGGCCACCGACAGCAGGTTGTTTACCTGCCGGGGCGGGTCGCCGAAGCGGTCGATGAGCTCATCCGTCACGTCGTCGGCATCCTCCTGAGTCCGCACCCGGGCGATGCGGCGGTACAGGTCCATCCGCTGGCCCGGGTCTGGGACGTATTTATCCGGAATGGAGGCGGAGACCGTCAAGTCCACCGTGCATTCGGGCAGGCGTTCGGGCTTTACGCCTTTCTCCTCCAGCACGGCCTCCTCCAGAAGCTTTAAATAGAGGTCATAGCCCACGCTCATGAGAAAGCCGGACTGCTCCGGGCCCAGCAGGTTGCCCGCGCCGCGAATCTCCAGGTCCCGCATGGCGATTTTGAAGCCGGACCCGAACTCGGCGTACTCCCGGATGGCGGACAGCCGCTTGGCGGCGATTTCCGTGAGCACCTTGCCCTGCCGGTAGGTCATATAGGCGTAGGCCCGCCGGGCGGAGCGGCCCACCCGGCCCCGAATTTGGTGGAGCTGGCTGAGCCCCATTTTGTCCGCATCCTCAATGATGAGGGTGTTCACGTTGGCGATGTCAATGCCCGTCTCGATGATGGTGGTGCACACCAGCACGTCCACCTCCCCGTCGGACACCCGGGTCATCACGTCGCCCAGCTCCTCTTGGCTCATCTTGCCGTGGCCCACCGCCACCTCGGACTCCGGCCCCAGCATGTCCTTGATGCGGGCGGCGGTGCGTTGGATGGTGTCCACCCGGTTGTGGAGGTAGTACACCTGGCCCCCCCGCTCCAGCTCCCGGCGCATGGCGTCACACAGCACCGACCAGTCGTGCTCCAGCACGTAGGTCTGCACCGGCTGGCGGTTGGAGGGGGGCTCCTCGATGGCGGACATGTCCCGGATGCCGGACAGGGCCATGTTCAAGGTGCGGGGGATGGGGGTGGCGGACAGGGTGAGCACGTCCACCTGTTTGGACATCTCCTTGAGCCGCTCCTTGTGGGTGACGCCGAAGCGCTGTTCCTCGTCCACCACCAGAAGGCCCAGGTCCTTGAAGTGTACGTCCTTTTGCAGCAGCCGGTGGGTGCCGATGAGCAGGTCCACCGAGCCGTTCTCCACCCCGGCCAGGGCCTTTTTCATCTGGGCGGAGGTGCGGAAGCGGCTGACCACCTCGATCTCCACCGGGTACTTGGCGAACCGGGAGCGGGCGGTCAAATAGTGCTGGCGGGCCAGCACGGTGGTGGGCACCAGGATCGCCGCCTGCTTGCCGTCCAGCACGCACTTCATGACAGCCCGCAGAGCCACCTCCGTTTTGCCGTAGCCCACGTCGCCGCACAGCAGCCGGTCCATGGGCCGGGGGGTCTCCATATCCTGTTTGATCTCCCGGATGGAGCGCAGCTGGTCCTCCGTCTCGTCGTAGGGGAAATCGTCCTCGAACTCCTTCTGCCAGGGGGAGTCGGGGGCGAAGGCGTAGCCCGGCTGGCGCTGGCGCTGGGCGTAGAGCTGAATCAGCCCCTTGGCCAGGTCCTTGACGGCCTTGCGGGTGCGGGTCTTGGCCTTTTCCCAGTCCGTCCCCCCCAGCTTGGACAGCTTTTTGGTCTCCGGGTCGTCCCCCGAGCCAATGTATTTGGCGATGGCGTCCAGCTGGGTGGCGGGCAGGTAGAGCACGTCCGCCCCGGCGTAAGCCAGCTTGACGTAATCCTTGTCCACCCCGTCCACCTGCATCTTCACCATGCCCACGAACCGGCCGATGCCGTGGTGCTCGTGGACGATCAGGTCCCCGGGGGACAGGTCGGTGAAGGAGTCCACCTTCCGGCGGTCGGCGGCGTGCTTCAGGCGCTTGCCTTTTCTTCTTGGCTCGTTCCCCCCCTCGGTGAGCACCGCGTAGGGACAGCCGATGTAGTCGAACCCCGCCGACAGCCCCCCCACAGCGATCACGATCCCCCCCGGCTGGGGCAGGTCGTGGAGCTGGAAGTCCACCGCCGAGCGGATCCTCCGCTCCCGGAGCATGGATTGCAGGTTCAGCGCCCGCTGCTCGCTGCCCACCAGCACCACCGCGGCGGCGTTGGAGGTCTGGAGCTGGGTCAGGTCCGCCGCCGCCGTGTCCAGGCTGGCCCCGAAGGAGGACAGCTGGCGGCCCTGGGCGGTCAGGATATCCCGGGGCGGCAGGGGGGGGTTGGAGGTGGTGAAGGAGTCCAGAAAGCAGAGGGCGTGGTCGGACAGGACGGCCATGAGGTCGTCCAGCCCGGCGGCAAAGACGGCGTGTTTCCCCTCCACGGCCCCGTTCTCGATCAGGGTTTTCACGTCCTCGTTCAGCTGCCACAGCCAGTTTTTGCCCCGCTCCGCCACCCGGCTGGACTCGGACAGGCAGACCACCGCGTCCGGAGGCAGGTGGTGTGCGGCGGTGGCCAGGGTCTTATAACGGGCGGGAAGGCCCCGGTCGTTCTGCCGCTCCCAGTTCCCGTTTTCATCCTTAACCGGCAGAAGCTCGCTGACGGGTAAAAAAACAGCCTTGTCCAGCCGTCCCACCCGGCGCTGGGAGGACACGTCGAACAGCCCCATGGAGTCCACGTCCCGGTCCCAGAACTCCACCCGGACGGGATCGTCCATGCCGGGGGAGAACACGTCCAGAATGCCCCCCCGCAGGGCGAACTGACCCACGCCCTCCACCTGTTGGCAGCGGGTATAGCCCAGCGACGCCAGGCGGTCCGCCAGCTCCTCCGGGTCATAGCTGCCCGTGATATCCAGGGCTACGGTGTGGGCGGCCAGCTCCCCGGGGGGCAGGGTGCGCTGCAAGAGGCCCTCCACCGTGGCGGCGATGAGCTTTGCCCTGCCCTGAGCCATGGCGTGGAAGGCGGCAAGACGCCGGTGCTCCCACTGCCGGGAGGCCACCGCTCCCTCGTGGAACAGGAATTCCCGGGCACCCAGCATGACGGAGGGTTCCCCGGTCAGTGCCGTCACGTCCGCCGCCAGCCGGACGCACTCCCCCTCGTCGGCGCACACCAGCACCACCGGGCAGTCCAGCCGGTTCAGCAGGCCCGCAGCGAAGTGGGCCCGGTGGACCGGGGAGAGGCCCGCCACCTCCACCGGGGAGCGGCCGGACTCCAGGTCCGCCGCCAGCCGGGCGAACTCGGGCACGGCGTCTAAAATGTTCAATAACATTTTCATGGGGAATACCTCGGAATGAAAAATTTGGAAGGTTTGGGTACACCTGTACCCGAAGGTTGTCCCCAGCGGGGACAGGGGCCCGCCTGCGGGCGGGACGGGGGTGTTACTTTCTCTCTCGCGAGAGAAAGTAACCAAAGAGCGCGCTTAAGGGGAATGCCTCCGGATGGAACCGGCCCCAAAGGCGGGCCGCTTCCATAGTCGGCCTCCCCCTTAAGAATCCCCCCATTACGGGGGACGGCCTGTTCGGGAGGAGGACGCTTACCCTTCCGGCGCCCGCTTCTTTCGACTGGGGTCCCCCTATTAGTGCTGCCGCCCGTGTCTGAACACCGAAAACAAGCGGGGTCCACGGCCCCGCGCCTGGGTAAAAGCACCGTCCGGCTTGGAGGAACTGCCCGGGCCCTGCCCGTTACTTTGCCTTGGGATAGGGTTTCCTTCTATCGGTAAGTCCTAACATATAGTCGGTACTGGTTTCGTAATAGCCCGCCAGCTTAATCAATGCCCAGAGCGGAATATCATATGTTCCCTTTTCGTAACGCCGGTATACCTCTCTTTTGCAGTCTAGAAAATCTGCAATTTCCTGTTGGGTTTTGTCGTTGTCAATTCGCAGATCTTCAATTCTTTGGAACAACACGCAGCATCACCTCACAGAAGGCAATGCTACTATTTTGTTGCATTCCAATTCTGGATATGCTACAATATTGTGGCAAGCGAAAGGAGGTCATACGCTATGCAGACAAATGAGCGCTGGGAATTTATTTACAATCAGATTAATGGAATCAATGAGCCGGACGTATGCGAATGGGTCAAGGACGAGTCGTCGCCGGAGGGGGAAATCGGACCATTAACAGATCAAATCTATGAAGCACGGAACCGCATTTGCGATAGGACGGGCCTGAATCCGGACAGCGACCCGGACCTGGAGCTATTGTTCAGTGGGTTTGAGAAACTCAGCCGGGTATGTGGAAAGCTGATGTATCATTATGGCCGTCAGGACCAGGCGACGAACTTTTGAGGCGCGGCCCCGGAGGCGCTGTGGACTGAAATGCCCAGAGCGTTAGCACAGGAGAAACGCAGGCCCGGTGTGGGCCGGGCCATCGAAGTGAGCCCAATTCGACCCGCTGTAGCCGTATCGACTGCCTGCCTGACACCGGTAGCCCCCGTAAATGGGGGATTCTTAAGGGGGTGGACGGCCTGAGAGCATAGGCCGCCTTTTGGCCTGTGCGAACCGGCGGCCACCCCCTTAAGCATTCTCTTTGGGCACTTTCTCTCATGTGAGAGAAAGTGCCGCCCCGCAGGGCCCACCCCTGCAAGGGGGGAAAAATCAGTTAAAGCGATTCATCGCTATCTGCGGCCCCTCCCGCAGAAGGCACTCCACCGCGTCGGCGGCACGCTTGACCGCCTCGTCCATCACCTTTTTGTCCTCCCCCTGGAGCCTGCCCAGCACCCAGTCTGCCATATCGTAGTCCGGGTGGGGCTTGCCCCCCACCCCCACCTTGAGCCGGGGGAACTGGTCGGTGCCCAAGTGCTGGATCACGCTTTTGAGGCCGTTGTGCCCCCCGGCGGAGCCCCCGGTGCGAATGCGCAGCTTGCCCAGGGGCAGGTCCACGTCGTCGGAGACCACCAGCACGTGGTCAGGGGGGAGCTTATAAAACCTTGCCGCCTCGCCCACCGCCTCGCCGGACAGGTTCATGTAGGTGACAGGCTTCATCACCAGCGCCCCCTGGCCGCCCACGGCGGCGGTGTTGGTCAGCGCCTTGAATTTCAGCCGCTGGATGGGGAAACCGCCCCGCTCCCCCAGCTCGTCCGCCACCAGGAAGCCCACGTTGTGGCGGGTGTCTTCGTATTTTTCTCCCGGATTGCCCAGGCCCACGATGAGCCAGGACACCGGGAGTTTTTTGGCGAAAAACATAAAATACCTCCGGACAGAGAACAGCCGCTCCGGAAAGAAGCGCGGAGCCGTCGTGAGCAGCGCGGATGGAACGGAGCGAAGATAAAATCAAGACCCACGCAGTGGGCCTTGATTTTTATCTGAGCCGGAGTGAAGCCGCGCGTCGCGAACAGGCGTAACGTGACAATGGCACGCTTCCTGGGAGCGGGGAGTTCTCTCTCTAAATATTGTAAAATTTACGACCACAACTTAGACACGGACCGCTCCTCATAGATGCGCTCAATGGCCTCGGCGAACAGGTGGGCCACGGACAGGTATTTGATTTTGGGGCAGATTTCGGCGATGTCGTCCCGGGGCTGAATGGTGTCCAGAAATACCACCTCGTCCAGGGCGGACTGGTTGATCCGGTCGATGGCGGGGCCGGACAGCACGGCGTGGCTGGCGCAGGCGGTGACGGACTTGGCGCGGCCCAGCTCCACCAGGGCCTGGGCGGCGTGGCACAGGGAGCCGCCGGTGTCCACCATGTCGTCCAGCAGGATGACGTTTTTATCAGTCACGTCGCCGATGATGTTCATGACCTCGGAGGAGTTGGCCTTCTGCCGGCGCTTATCCACGATGGCCAGGGGCATATCCAGCTTCTGGGCGAAGGCCCGGGCCCGGGCCACGCTGCCCACGTCGGGGGAGACGATCATGGTCTCGCTGTGGACGGGGGCGAAGCGGCGGAAGAAGTGGTCCACAAACACCGGGGAACCCATCAGGTTGTCCACGGGAATGTCGAAAAAGCCCTGGATCTGGTTGGCGTGGAGGTCCATGGTCAGCACCCGGTCCGCCCCGGCACGGGTGATGAGATTGGCCACCAGCTTGGCGGAGATGGGGTCCCGGGGCTTGGTCTTGCGGTCCTGCCGGGCGTAGCCGAAGTAGGGGATGACGGCGGTGATGCGGCCCGCGCTGGCCCGCTTCATGGCGTCGATCATGATGAGCAGCTCCATCAGGTTGTCGTTGACGGGGCGGCTGGTGGACTGGACCACGAATACGTCGGAGCCGCGGACGGTCTCGAAAATGGACACAAAGTTTTCCCCGTCGGAGAAGGCGCCGGTCTCCGCGTTGCCCAGGGGGATGCTCAGTTCCTTGCAGATGGCTTTGGCCAGAGCCTTGTTGGAGCTGCCGGAGAAGATCTTCAAATCCTTACCGTGTGAGATCATGCTTCCCATCTTCCTCTCTTAAATAAATCGTAATCATACCTATTCAAACTTCCGGCCCGCGCCAGAAAAGGATTACCCGAGAAATATTATATCAGAAACGAAGCTTTTTTGAAGGGATTTTTCGCAGTTCTGAAAAATTGTCACATTTTCACGAAAGAAGGGGAGGAAAATGGAAAAAAAGCGGTGAAACTGTCGAGACGCGGCCCTCAGCCCAGGGCGGGGGCGGGCAGCCAGCGCTGAACGCGCCGGGTCTGGTAGATGTGGACCACCTCCAGCGTGGCGCAGATTTTGTCCGCCAGGTTCACCGCCAGGGCCTCCCGGCACCGGGGCAGGTGGACCGCCAGGGGGAACATGTGGGACACGATGGCGTTTTTCTCCTTGTCGGACAGGTCCGGGCACAGGGCGGAGGCGTTGCGCAGGGCGAACTCCGGGTGGTCCAGGCACTGGTTGCCGGGGTGGGCGGAGCCGTCGGCGGGGTCGTACAGGTACAGGTCGTGGAGCAGACCCGCCCGGGCGGCGGCCCGGTAGTCCCAGCCGAATTTTCGGGCCAGCCGGAAGGCCATGTAGGACACAAACAGGGAGTGCTGATAGCAGGTGATGGAAAAATGATGCCGCCACTGTTTCATGGAGCCCACCTCCCGGGTCTCCAGCAGAGGGCCAACGCACTCCAGAAAGGCGGCGGCGTTCAAATCGTGTTTGGACATAGGAAAAGACCCCTTTCTTAAATTAGGTGCTGAAACGAGTCGAAAGTGGATATTTTTGGCACAATAGCGCCCCTTATAGGGCGGTACAAAAACATTATAGCAGGTATAAACTCCGTTGTCAGCAGTCTTTTCAAAAAATTAAATGGAATTTTTGAAAGATTTTCACTGCTTGACAGGGCGGCGGCGCCGTGGTATGATAACTGTACTAATACATATAATACAATCAGCACACTGATTTGAAAGGAGGCGGGGCCATGCTCAGCCTGAATTACCGGGACAGCCGCCCCATCTACGAGCAGGTCCGGGACGGTCTGCGCCGTCTCATCATCACGGGGGCCATCCCGCCGGGGGATAAGCTGCCCTCCGTCCGGGCCATGGCGGGCCAGCTGGCCATCAACCCCAACACCATCCAGCGGGCCTACGAGTCCCTGGAGCAGGAGGGCTACGCCTACTCTGTCCCCGGCAAGGGCAGCTTTGCCGCCCTGCCCCAGGACGTCACCGACAAGCGCCGGGAGGAGCTGCTGGCCAAGCTGGACGCCATCGTCCAGGAGCTGGTGTACCTGGGGCTCACCCCGGCTGAGATCGGGGTCAGGTGCGCGGCTTTTGGAGAGGCGCAGCGTGACAAGGAGGGATTAACATGATTGAAGTGAAAAACGTGGTCAAGAGCTTTGACGGCTTTCACGCCCTGGACGGGCTGACCATGACGGTGCCCCGGGGGGCCATCTATGGGCTGGTGGGCCCCAACGGGGCGGGCAAGTCCACCATCCTGCGCCACCTGACGGGGGCTTACCGCCAGGATTCCGGGGAAATTCTGCTGGAGGGCGCGCCCATCTACGAGAACCCGGCGGTGAAAACCCGCATAGCCGGCATACCCGACGAGCTGTACTATTTTACGTCCGCCTCCACCCGGGATATGATGAGGTTCTACCGGGGGATTTACCCCGCCTTCGACCCGGACCGCTACGCCAAGCTGAAGGAGGCCTTCCCCGCCGTGGACGAGAAGCGGCCCATCCGCCGCCTGTCCAAGGGGATGCAGAAGCAGTCGGCGTTCTGGCTGGCCCTGAGCTGCAAGCCCGACTACCTGCTCTTAGACGAGCCGGTGGACGGCCTGGACCCCGTCATGCGCCGCCAGGTCTGGTCCCTGCTCATGGGGGACGTGGCCGAGCGGGGCACCACGGTGCTGGTGTCCTCCCACAATTTACGGGAATTGGAGGACGTGTGTGACCACGTGGGGCTGCTCAGCCACGGCAGGGTGGCCCTGGAGCGGTCCCTGTCCGACCTCCAGGGGGGCACGGTGAAGCTCCAGATCGCCTTCCGGGAGGAGACGCCCCCGGAGCTGCCCGCCGGAATTCAGGTGGTGCACACCGACCGGGTGGGCCGGGTGTACACCTACATCGTCCGGGGGACGGCGGAGGAGACCGAGGCCCGGTTCGAGCCGCTGAACCCGCTGTTTATGGAGGCCCTGCCCCTGACCCTGGAGGAGATCTTTATCTATGAAATGGGAGGTGAGGACTATGCGGTCCGGGACATCGCTCTTTAATGGGCCCGTGTTCAAGAAAACGGTCCTGCGGTACTGGCCGGTGTGGGGGGCCTACTCCGTCATCTGGCTGGTGGCCCTGCCCCTCCAGGGGCTGATGATGCTCCAATTGGACGCACAGAACCGGGGGACCGCCTATTTCAGCGGCTATGTGGAGAACTTCGCCCAGTACACCGTGCCCGACCTGAGGATGCTGTCCCTGGTGCTGGCGGTGGTGTTCGGCGTGCTGTGCGCCATGGCGGTGTGCAGCCACCTCTACAACCCCCGGTCCGCCAACTTCTTCGGGGGCCTGCCCGTACGGCGGGAGGGGCTGTTTGTCACCCACTATCTGGCGGGGCTGGCCTTTCTCATTGTGCCCAACGCGGTGATTTTCCTGCTGGTGCTGCTCATTGAGGCCGTGGGCGGGGCGGTATTCCTGCCGGGGCTGGGGTTCTGGCTGGCCGTCACCTGCGGGGAGTGCTTCTTCTTCTACACGATGGCGGTGTTCTGCGGCATGTTCACCGGCCACATCCTGGCCCTGCCCGCCTTCTACGGCATCTTCAATATCCTGGCCTCCGGGGTGTATACCCTGGTGGAGGTGGTGGTCCGGCGGTTCTACTACGGCTTCACCGGCTTCAGCGGCTGGATGGACGAGGCGGTGAAGTGGCTCACCCCAATCGGGAATCTGGGGAGCTGGAGCATCGAGTTCTGGGTGACGGAAAACGGCTATGTGATTCACGGCCTGGACATGGTGGCGGTTTACGCGGCGGCGGCGCTGGCGCTGGCCGGGGGGGCCTTCCTGCTCTACCGGGCCCGGCGGCTGGAGACCGCCGGGGACGTGGTGTCCGTGCGGCCCATGCGCCCGGTGTTCCAATACGGCGTGGCCTTCTGCGCCGGGCTGGTCTTCGGCATAGGAACCGCCGCCATTCTGGGGGGCGGGGAGCTCACCCTGATGGCGTCCATTCTGGTGTGGGCGGTCATCGGCTGCTTCGCCGCCCGGATGATGCTGGA
This sequence comes from uncultured Oscillospiraceae bacterium, assembly GCA_910577525.1. GTDB lineage: Bacteria > Bacillota > Clostridia > Oscillospirales > Oscillospiraceae > Enterenecus. Next base: position 38,272 of record CAJTLI010000014.1, read on the forward strand.
AAAGTCCTTCCGGGTGCTGCGCTACTGGAAGGGGGCGGCGGCGTCCGCCGGGGTGTTCGTTCTGCTGTTCCTGGTGGTGGGCTTCGACCTCACCGGCTTTGAGACCCGGGTGCCCGCCGCCGGTGAGGTGGAGTCCGTGGAGATAAACGGGTTCCGGCTGGTCCACCTGTACGACGGCGGGGACTACTTTAACGCCTATGAAAACAGTGAGGAAATTGTGAATTATACCATCCTGCTCCATCAGGCGGCGGTGGACCAGCGGGACGACCGTCCGAACGAATGGAATTTGGCAAACACCACCCTGAGCGTGACCTACCACCTGAAAAACGGCGGCGAGCTGTCCCGGTATTATGATAATATCTGGGTGGACCCCAGCCAGGCGGACCAGGAGGGAACCGCGGCCTGGGCCATCCAGCGGATCTACGACGACCGGGACCTGTACTGGGCGGGCTACGGCTTCGAGCGGGCCGAGAGGCTGCTCGGCGGAGAGAACGGCCGCGTTCTGGAGGCCGTGTATGAGGCGTATGAGGACGATGGGGAGACCCAGACCCGCTACTACGGCGGAACGGAGGCCCGAGCGCTGTACGAGGCGGTGAAGGAGGACTTCCAGGCGGGCCGCATCGGCGTGCGCCGGGTGGAGGACTGGAACAGAAACGCCTTTGAGCGGCGGAACCTGACCGTCTCGTTTGCCGGGGGAGAGAACGACACATGCAGCATTGAGATCCGGGTGCAGGACACCGCGTCCTCCACCCTGGCGGCGCTGGAGCGGCTGGAGCGGGAGGGCGCGGGGCAGGACTATGGGACCTGGACCTACGCCGAGGGGGACCTCCCCCCGGGCATGGAGCATGTCGACGGGCCGGAGGTGCTGGAGGACGGCACGGTGGTGGCCTACCCCACCGTGTCCGCCGAACCCACAGCGGAGCCCGTCTCCTGAACGACCGAGATCCGGCGCTCTGGGGCGGCGGTGAAAACCTCCTTGTTTTTCCCCTGTGCCTGTGTTATCATGGGGACAGAAAGGGGTGCTTTCTATGGGCATGACGGATAAACAGTTCCAGAGCTGGGTGCGCTTCCTGCTGGGCGCGCTCAAAGACATGGACAAGGAGACTGATCCGGAAAAGAAAGCGTCCAAACTGTCCGAGATCATGGAGAACCTGCAAAAGACATTGGAGGACTGACCAGGCGCCGGGGTTGCCCCCGGCGTCTTTTTTTGCTATAATGGGGACACACAAAAATGATCCGGCAAAGGAAACCCTAGAAGGGGATTAAAAGCTTCTTTTTGCCCCGCTTTTTCTCTCCAAAGAAAAAGCGGGCCGCCGGAGGCAACAAGGAGGTCACGCTATGCCTGGAAAAGAGGAGTTCATCCAAATCTATCAGGAGCACATCCGCCGGGAGGGCTCGGAGGAGCTGCTGGACTACCTGCAAAACAAGAGCGACTTTTTCACCGCCCCCGCCTCCGCCCGCTACCATGGGGCCTACGCCGGGGGCCTGTGCGACCACAGCGTCAACGTGTTCCGCTGTCTGGAGGCGTACCTGGCCCGGGACCGGGTGAAGGAGGTCTACGGCCTGGACTACCCCATGGAGTCTGTGGCCATCGCCGCCCTGCTCCATGACCTGTGCAAGATCGGGTGCTACAAGGCGGGCACCCGGAACGTGAAGGACGACGCCACCGGAAAATGGGAGAAAGTGCCCACCTTCTTCTATGAGGATAAGCTGCCCTACGGCCACGGGGAGAAAAGCGTGTACATCATCTCCGGCTTCATGCGCCTCACCCGGGAGGAGGCCATGGCCATCCGCTGGCACATGGGCTTTTCCGGCGTGGAGGACAGCCGTATGGTGGGTCAGGCGCTGATGCAGTACCCCCTGGCCTTCGCCCTGGCCACCGCCGACATGGAGGCGTCCTATTTTCTGGAGGGGAAATAAGAAAGGTCCCTCCCCGCGCTGCGGGGAGGGACCTTTTACATGACTGCGTTCCGATTGGACGCGCCGCCGGCCGCTTTCACTGCGCGCCTACCACCGCGCTACGGCTGATTCACCACCCCGGTGAACAGGGGCAGGCCGGAATCCCCGGTGACGGCGAAGAGGAAGGGCCGGTCCAGGGTGAAGTCTACCTCGTCGTCGGGGGGCATGGCCGCGCCGCAGGTCATAATCATGACGGTGTAGGCCGCCGCCTCGCAGCCTTCCTCGTCCACCTTCACCCGGGCGGCGTGCTTGGCCTTGCTGATATACAGCGGATCATCGGTGGACGCCTCCAGGGGATCGAAGTTGGATACGTTTGGATCAAACACGTCGGTGACGCCCAGCGCCTTTAATCCCTCAATCAGGTCCAGGTCGGAGGACACGTCAAATTTGGGCATGGACAGGTTGATGCGGAGGGATTTCTGGCCGGTCCAGCCCTCCCGGGTCACATTGCCCTGGCTGTCATACTGGTCATGCTTGGGGGAGAGCAGAAATTCCATGGCCTCGCCGCTGTTCAGCAGCTCCTCCACAGAGGACTCCCCGTCGGGGAGGAGGAACCACATATCGCCGCCCTCCTGGAAGGAGAGCCGGACGGCGGTGAAATTGTCCCCCCAATAAAAGCTGCTCTCCATGGTCCGGCGCATGAAGTCCGCGTCCACGTCGCCGGCCGGGGCGTGGAAGGTGTCGGTCTCGGTGCGCTCTTTGCTGAACTCGCTGTCCCAGGCGGCCTTGAAATAGATGGTGGAGGCCAGGGCCAGGGCCGTGTCCGGCGCCATTCTCAAGCCCTCCGCCTGCTCCGCCAGCAGGCCGTGGGTCTGCTCGTTGATCCAGTCCCGCAGGGCCTGATTGTACTCCTCCGAGCCCATCACACCGGAGAAGGAGGAGGCGTAGTAGTCCTTTGCCAAGGTGTCCAAAACGTTCTGGCTGTAGGTAAAGCCGTCCCGCAGCCACAGGGAGTTGCCCAGGATGGAGGTGACGGTGCCGTCGTCCCGGTAGTTGTCCCGCCACAGGGCGGCGGCCCGCTCCCGCAGGGCCTCGACGGAGTCCACCTGCAAAAGGTCCAGGATCTGCTGGCGGGAGTTGTCCCCAGCGGTCTCCGCCAGCATGGACAGGGCCATATAGACGTTGATGGGGGAGTAGATCCGGTTTTCCGTCCCCGCCCCGGCCAGGAACTGGGCGGTGGAGCGGGAGAGAAACCCGTCCATCAGCCCCGTGTAGTCCGTGCCGGACTGGAGGGCCCTCATGTCCTCCCGCCAGGCCGCCATGTCCTGGTCATAACGGTCGTTGTCACCCTCCCAGTCCTCCTCGGAAAAATACTCGTCCTGCCGGGGGTAGGGGTGCATCTCCGGATACTGCGCCGCCGCAAGGGCCGTGGCCTGGGCGGGGACGCCCGCGGTGCGGACCTGCTGGCCGGGGCCGTTCTCAAAGAACGGGACGGGCTGATCCGGGTCCGCGCCGGGTTCGCTGCCGAATTTCGGCCACATGGCGATTCCTCCAATCACCGCCGCCGCCAGCACCGCCGCCACCGCCCCCGCCCAGCGGGGATAGGAGCGGCGGCCGCCGGGCCGGGCGGCCTTTTCCTTCAGTTCCTCGGGGGCGTGGATGCCCTCGTTTGCCTGTTTGTAGCGCTTCATAGCTCTGCCTCCTTCAGCATGTCCCGCAGGAGGGCCCGGCCCCGGCTGAGCTGGGATTTGACGGTGCCCTCCGGCAGTTCCAGGGTTTCGGCCATCTCGGCCACCGACAGGTCCTCGAAGTAGTGCAGATGGATGACGGCCCGGTACTTGGCGGGCAGGGACAGCACCGCGGCGTACACCTCCCGGTAGTCGTCCTCCACGCCGATTTCGGCGGCGGCCTCCAGGGGCACGGTGCGCCTGCGCCAGGGGGAGGCCAGCAGGCTTTTGCACCGGTTCACCGTGCAGCGGATAAACCAGGCCTTGCGGTATTCGTCGGACTGAAACCGGTCCTCATGGCGGAAATAGCGCAGAAAGACCTCCTGGAACACATCCTCCGCGTCGGGGACGCTGGCGGTGCGGGCCAGGGCCAGACGGTATACCATATCTCCCCACCGCTCCACTGCCTGGGTGCGCCGGTCCTGTGACAAGGCCATATTACCACTTCCTTTTCCCGCCCCTCGGCCGCGGCGCGGGTTTGTCTCTGCCTGTCTGCTTATAACACCCCGGAACAGGGCAAAAGGTTGCATCCGGACGAAAAAACCGCCGCGCCGGCGGCGGTTTTTTTGATAGGAGCGCCCCGCGTCAGGTCTGGGGAGCCTGGCCGCCGCCGGGCTTGCGGCGGTGGGGGCGGTAGCGCTTCTTATGACTGTTCTGCCTGGCCTCGGGCTCCGGCTGAGGGGCGGGCTTGGGCTGGCTCTGCCGCTGGGCTTTGGGCTGGGCCGGGGCGGCGCGGTCCTGCCGGGACTGGCCCTGATTGGAGCGGTTCTGCCCGCCCCGGCCCCGGCGGTTGCCCTGACGCTGGCCGTCGGACTGCTTGGACGGGGTGTTTTTCTCCAGGTAGCGCTCCAGCACCTGGCTCAGGTCGGCGGGGCCCTCCAGCCCGTGCCCGTCCCTCAGCCGCTGGCCCTCCTCGGTGCGCAGGCGCTCCAGCTCCGCCTTGGGAGGGGGCTCATAGCCCTCGGGCCGCCTGCCCTTGCCGCTGCGGACCACCCGGAGCTCCTGGGTGAGGTAGCTCTTGGGCTGCTCGGTGGAGTCCTCCAGCCGCACCTTCACCTGCTCCCGGAGGAGGTTGACGGAGGACACCGTGCCCACCCCGTCGGGGCACTCCACCAGGGACTCCTGCTTGGGGCAGCGCTTCACCGCGTCCTCATAGGCCCCCTGCTCGTATTTCAGGCAGCACATGAGCCGCCCGCAGGTGCCCGAGATCTTGGTGGGGTTCAGGGACAGGTTCTGGGTCTTGGCCATTTTGATGGACACGGGCTGGAACTCGTCCAGGAACTGGGCGCAGCAGAAGGGCTTGCCGCAGATGCCGAAGCCCCCCAGCATCCGGGCCTCGTCCCGCACGCCGATCTGGCGCAGCTCGATGCGGGCCCGGAAAATGCCCGCCAGGTCCTTCACCAGGGCCCGGAAGTCCACCCGTCCGTCGGAGGTGAAGAAAAAGAGAATCTTATTGCCGTCGAAGCTGTACTCCACCTGGACCAGCTTCATGTCCAGGCCGTGGCGCTCCACCAGCTGCTGGCAGGTGCGCAGGGCGTCCTTCTCCTTGCCCCGGTTTTCCCGGACCTGCCGCTCGTCCCGCTCGGTGGCCAGCCGGACCACCGGGCGCAGGGGCTGGACCACCGACTCGTCCTCCACCATGGAGTTGCGGCGCACGCAGGCGCCGTATTCCAGGCCCTTGCCCGTCTCCACGATGACGCCCTGCCCCTCGGCCACGGTGAGGCCCGCGGGGTCGAAATAGTATTGCTTGCCGCCCGGCCGGAACCGGACGCTGATGATCTCCGTCATGGGGATGTCCTCCGATACAAAAATATGAAATCCGCGGGGCGTGCCCTCTGCCTAGAACAGCTGGGTCATGAGCCACCCCAGGGTGTGGCCCGCGCCGGGGCGGTACACCGCGTTCTCCCGGCAGGCCTTCAGGGCCCGCAGCACCCTTGTCCCCCGGGGAAGGTCCCGGGTCAGGCGGCGGGAGACCTGGTTTTCCGTCTCCGCCAGCAGATCGGCCAGCTGGGCGGGCTTGGGCTTGGCCAGCTCCAGCTCCACCAGGGCCTGGGCGGCGGACAGCTCGTCCCCCGTGAGCAGAAGCTGGGCCAGGGCGGCGGCCCGGGCCTCCAGCTCCGGGTCGGGAAGGCGTTCCGGCTGCGGAAGGGAGAGCAGCTCGCACCGGGACCGCACCGTGTCCAGCAGCTTCCCCGGCTGGTCCGCCAGCAGCAGAAAGGCGGCGTAGGCCGGGCCCTCCTCCAGCACCTTCAGCAGGGCGCTCTGGGCGGCGGGGTTCATGGCGTCCGCCGGGTCGATGAGGTACACCTTGCGCTTTCCCTCGTTGGGGCGGATGTAGGCGCCGGAGCGCAGGGCGCGGATCTGGTCCACGGTGATCTCCCGCTTGTCCGGGGCGGGGGCGGTGCGGGACACGTCGGGATGGGTGTCCGCCGCCACCTTCCGGCAGGCCCGGCAGACGCCGCAGGGGACGTCCCCCGGGCCCTCGCAGAGGTAGGCCGCCGTCAGGCGGCGGGCCAGGGCGGCGCGGCTGTCCCCGCTCCCCCCGGCGAGGAGGTAGGCATGGGACAGGGGGACGGGCAGATCCATAGCGTTACTCCTCCCGGTTAACGACATCGCAGTACTCTCTATTATAGCCTATTTCCCGCAAATAGGCCAGATGTTTTTTTTGGATGGCCTCGCCGGGGGCGATCACGGGCACGCCGGGAGGGTAGGGGGCGATCTGACAGGCGGCAATCCGGCCCGCGCTGTCCGCCAGAGGCAGGGTCCTCCGGGGGGCGAACAGGGCCTGACGGGGGGTAAGGACCGCCTCCGGCGGCTCCGGCGGGGCGGGCATGGCGGGGCAGGGGCCGGTGAGCCCCGACTCGTCCAGGGCCCGCTCCAGCCGCCCAAATTCCGCCGCCCCGTCGGCGCAGGTCAGGATGCACACCACATGGCCGGTATCGGCCAGTTCGGGGCAGATCCCCCGGGCCCGCAGGACCGCCCCCAGGGCGAAGCCGCCGGGGCTGTGGAGGACCAGCCGGGCGGGGTCCAGGGTGAGGCCGTCCCGCTCCGAGAGGGCGGGCAGGCGGCGGCGCAGGGCCTCCGCCTGCCAGATGGTTTCCCGGTATCGGGCGGCCCCCTCCCGCTCCATGTAGTCCCGGACCCCGTCCAGGGCGGACATCAGCACGTAGGAGGGGGAGGAGGTGCCGTATACTGCTCCCCAGCGCTGGAGCTCCGGCAGGGGAAAGCCGTTGGCGAAGAGCAGGGCGGTCTGCCCGGGGGCGGGGAGGGTTTTGTGGGCGGACATTACCACCGCGTCCGCCGCCCGAAAGCCCTCGTACCCCAAAAAGGGCAGATGGGCCCCATGGGCCCCGTCCACCATGAGACGGGCCCCATGGGCATGGCACACCGCCGCAATGGCGGGGATATCCGACAACACGCCGTAATAGGTGGGCGAGGTGATACAGACAGTTTTGATCTCCGGGTGCGTTTGCAGGGCGTCCTCCACCGTTTCCGGCAGGATGGGGCCGGAAACCCCCTCCCGTTCCAGCCAGGGCCGGGAGAGAAAATGAGGGGTCAGGTCCAGCAGGGCCAGGGCGTGGTAGACCGAGCGGTGGCTGCCCCGGTCCAGAGCCGCCGCGCCTCCCTGACCCGCCAGCAGGGCTAGCCCCGCGTGAATCCCCTGGGTGGAGCCCCCGGTGAGGAACAGGCAGGAATCAAAGCCGAAGCGGTCCGCCCAGAGCCGCTCCGCCGCCTGGATGGCGCCGGGCTCGTCCCCGTACAGGTCGCCGGTGAAGCCGTTCTCCGTGAAGTCGGTGCCGGAGGGCCAGGGAATCCCCGCCGGCAGGGGCTTTCCGTGGTGGCCGGGCATGTCCAGCCGCAGAAGGTTCCGGTCCGCCAGTGCCCGGAGGCTGTCATACAGCGGGGCGGGCATGGGTCAGCGGCCCTCCAGGAAGGCCCGGGCCTTTTGAAGGGTGTCCCGGTCCGACTGGTGGGTCAGGGCCCCCAGAGCCTCCCCGAAGGGCAGGAACCGGATGGCCGCCACCTCCTCGGGCTGGCAGGCCAGCGCGCCGCCGGACACATTTCCCAGGAAAAACACCACGTCCTTGATGACGCCGGGCTTGGGGGAGTAGGTGATGACCTCCCGGAAACCGTCCAAAAAGTCCACCGTCAGGCCGGTCTCCTCCATGATCTCCCGGGCGGCGGTCTCATGCTCCGTCTCCCGCCCCTCCACATGGCCCTTGCACAGGGTGGTGTGGCCCTGGGTGCTGGTGAGAATCAGGTAATCACGCTCTGTATTATTTTCGCGGAAAATAACAGCTCCGCAGCTTTTCTCCTGTTTCATACGATCAATCCTTACCGGTAAATTCCTTGAGTTCTTCCAAAAACTCCTGGTAGTCCTCCTCCGTCCAGTAGAAGGTGAGCTCGTCCTCGGTGAACTCCCGGTAGGAGGTCTCCATGAAATGGGGCCCCGGGTCATAGCCCAGCCGCTCCAGCACCCGCTGGGCGAACTCCCGGAAGAACATGCCGATGGCGGTGATGACATTGCCGCTGTCCACCACCGGGCGGTGGACAAAGTGGGCGGTGTCGATGAAGGGGAAGGTCTCCGCCAGCTGCATGAAGTATCCGGCGGTGAAGTCTTTGCCGTCCAGCAGCCCCGCCTTGGACAGCAGGGCGGGGGCGGAGGAGATGGCGGCGAACAGGGTGTCCGTCCCCGCGCCCCGGCGGAGGAAATCAATCAGTTTCTCGTCGAACAGGGCGGGCAGGGGGTTGATGGTTCCGGGGAGAATGATGCAGGCGTATCCGGCGGGGTCCGCCTCCTCCACCGTCTTGTTTGGCACGATGGAAAAGCCCTCCTCGCTCCGATAGGGCTTGCGCTCGCTGGCAATCACGTCGATGCCCTCCCCGAACCAGACGGTCAGGGCGGAAGTGAGGCAGGTGATCTCCTGCAAGGAAAAGCTGGGGTAGAGCAGCACGGCGTATTTGTTCTGCTGTTCCATGGGTTTCTCCTTTCTACTCGTCGGTCTCGTCCTTGGCCAGCTCCAGCAGGCGCATCCCGGCGGTGCCGGTGACGGGCAGGGAGAATACGATGGATTTGGCGTCGGTATTCATCCCCGCCTTGGTCATGATGGCCTTCATAATGCGGTTTTTGGTGGCGGTCTTCACCACAATGAACACCATTTCCTTTTCGTTTACCAGGGAGAAGCCCAAAAACTTCTCCGCCTTCTCCATGCCGGTGCCCTTGGCGTGGAGGACGGTGCCGCCGCCCGCCTGCTCCTCCCGGGCGGCGTCCATGATGAGCTCGGTGTGGCCCTGGTTGGCGATGACCACCAGCAGCTCGTATTTGGTGTCCTTCAAGACGCTCTCCTCCCCTGCTTCAAAATCCTGGCCATCGGTGAAAAAGGCCAGAGGCTTTTTCCCCCCGATGCTGCTCACCGGGACGAGAAAGGCGATGCCCGTGCCGGGCACGTCGATGCGCAGCTCCCGCTGCATGGCGGACTTCACCGCCCGCCAGGTGGACCGGGTGACAAAGGAGAAGGTGACTACCTTTTCCGTCTTTTCCAGGCCGAAATAGTCCAAAAGCTCGTTGCCCGCCGTCCCCGCCCCCAGGGCGCTGAGGGTGACGGTGACGCCGTGGGCCGCGAACAGCTCCAGGTACTGCCGGGCGGAGGTCCTGGGCGCGATTGTCACCATTAAATACAGTTCGTTCATATGGATCTCCCTTCAAGTCAAGGACCTTCCTTTGCCAAGCTCCTGCCGCTGCGTTTTCATTCGAAACGGCCGTCTATTCTCCTGCCGCAGCCTTTCGCCCGGCCTTGTATATCAGCCACGCCAGGCCATAGCCCGCCAGAGACAATGACGACAAAGTCAGACAGATGACGATCACCAGAGGGACTAGAAGGAGCTCCCAGCCCGGCGGGACGGCGAGAAAGCACAGCAGGAGAAAAATCACATCCGCCGCTCCAACTAAAATGGGCACGGCAAAACGCAGAGCCCGAAAACGGTTTTCAGTGATAAACAGAAGAGCGAGCTGGATTGCAAAGGGGATCAGAAGAAATGATGCGTACAGCAATAATTCTCTCATACTCATAGATTGCCCTATCCTTTCGCTGTCGTGCGCACTCAATACAAAATTCTCAAAGTTTTTACAGCTCGATGATGGCGTCGTCGTCCAGCGCGTCGAAGGCAGCCCCCGCCGGGACGGACTGGGCTTTGGAGGCAAGACGCTGCCGGGCCTGATAGACCATGCCCAGAATCTGGATGGCGATAAGGGGGGTCATGGCCACCATGGCCACCACGCCGAAGGCTTCGGTGACGATGTTCCCCCCCACGGCCACGCAGGCCCCCTGGGCGAAGGGCAGCAGGAAGGTGGCGGTCATGGGCCCGGAGGCCACGCCGCCGGAGTCGAAGGCGATGGCGGTGAAGATCCGGGGGACGAAGAAGGACAGCACGATGGCAATGGCGTACCCCGGCACCAGGAACCACAAAATGGAGATCCCGGTGAGCACTCGCACCATGGCCAGGCCGATGGACACGGCCACGCCGATGGACAGGCTGGCCCCCATGGCGGCGCTGGAGACGGCGCCGTCGGTGATCTCCTCCACCTGCTTGTTCAGCACGTAGACGGCGGGCTCCGCCTTGACGATGAAGTAGCCGATGACCATGCCCACGGGGACGATGAGCCAGGGGCGGGACAGCCCCGCCATCACCTGGCCTAAGTAGTTGCCCGCCGGCATAAAGCCCACGTTGGCCCCGGTGAGGAACAGCACCAGACCCACATAGGTGTAAACCAGGCCCACGCCGATCTTTTTCAGCGTCCGCACGGACAGCTTAAGGGCGAAGGCCTGAAAGAGGCCGAACAGGGCGGTGATGGGCAGGAGGGAGACGGCGATCTCCCGCATGTAGGTGGGCAGGCCGGAGCGGAACAGGGCCCACAGCTCCACGGAGTCGGCGATTTCCGGCAGGGTGGGGGCGGCGTAGGCCCCGTCCTCGGGCCGGAAGATCATGCCCAGGATGAGCACCGCCAGAATGGGGCCCACCGAGCACAGGGACACCAGGCCGAAGCTGTCGTCCGCCGCGCGGCGGTCGTTTCGGATGGCGGAGATGCCCACGCCCAGGGCCATGATGAAGGGCACCGTCATGGGCCCGGTGGTGACGCCGCCGGAGTCAAAGGCTACGGCCAGAAAGTCGCGGGGCACGAACAGGGCCAGGAGGAACACCGCGGCGTAGAAAAACACCAGCATGGGGGGCAGGGGCACTCCGAACAGCATGCGCAGCAGGGCCAGCACCAGGAAGAGGCCCACCCCCGCCGCCACCGCCAGGATGAGCACCATGTTGGGCACGGCGGGCACCTGCCCCGCCAGCACCTGGAGGTCCGGCTCCGAGATGGTGATGAGAAAGCCCAGCAGAAAGCCCATGAGGACAATGACGGGCAGGCTGCGGGTCCGGGTGACGGCGGTGCCCACCCGCTCGCCCATGGGGGTCATGCTGGCCTCCGCCCCCAGGGTGAAGAACATGACGCCCGCCACGATCATGGCCGCCCCCAGCAGGAAGCACAGCAGAATGCTGGGCGAGATGGGGGCCGCGCTGAAGCACAGCACCAGCACAATGCCCACGATGGGCAGCACCGCCTTCAGCGCCTCCAGCAGCTTTTCCTTCAATTTTGGCAGGGAACCGCGCAAACGCCCCACATCCTTTCCAGTGGCAAAAAACCCACCATTATAACCTTACGCGCTATTATATCAAAAAACGTGAGGTTTGCCAACGGGAAAGCGGAAATTTTTAGAACTGTCTACAATTCGACAAAACAGGCGGAAAAAAGCGGTTTGCGGTTGTTTCCGGCGGGATATTATGGTATACTAAATCATAATGGAACAAAAGGCCGGACAGACCGGCGGAAAGCGGAGGGGCTTGCATGAAAGAGAACAGAAGGCTCTTTGGATATATGCCCGGCGGCGCCCCGGTGGAGGAGCTGACCCTGCAAAACGGGGGGCTGACCTGCCGGATCATTACCTACGGCGGCGCGGTGCGCTCTCTGGAGGTTCCGGACCGGGAAGGAAACCCCGTGGACATAGCGCTGGGCTTCGACACCCTGGAGGACTACAGGACTCAGGACAAATATATGGGCGCCCTGGTGGGGCGGTACGCCAACCGGATCGGCGGGGCCAGGTTTACGCTGAACGGCGTGGACTATCCCCTGGCCGCCAACGACGGGGAAAACTCCCTCCACGGGGGAAACACGGGCTTCGACAAGCGGGTGTGGACGGTGGAGCAGCTGACGGAGAGCTCCGCGGTGCTGTCTCTGGTGAGCCCCGACGGGGAGGAGGGCTACCCCGGAACCCTGGCCGTGGCGGTGGCCTACACCCTGGCCTTTGGCGGACTGGATATCGAGTACCGGGCCCGCTGCGACAAGGACACGGTGTGCGGCCTCACTAACCACAGCTATTTCAACTTGTCCGGCCATGACAGCGGCCCGGTGATGGGGCAGCATATCCGGATCTTCGCCACCCATTACACCCCCGCCGGGCCCGGCCTGATCCCCACCGGGGAGACCGCCCCGGTGAAGGGCACCCCCATGGACCTGTGGGAGGAGCAGGAGATCGGGGCCCATATCGACGACGATGTGGAACAGCTCAAGACCGCCGGGGGCTTCGACCACAACTGGGCCGTCATCAACTGGGACGGCACCCTGAGGCCCATCGCCCGGGCGTGGTCGCCGGACACCGGCATTATGATGGAGACCGCCACCTCCCTGCCCGGCGTGCAGTTCTACACCGGGAATTTCCTGAAGGGCTGCCCCGCCGGCAAGGGGGGCGCCGTCTACGGTGAACGCTGCGGCTTCTGCCTGGAGGCCCAGTTCTTTCCCGACTCCCCCAACAAGCCGGGCTTTCCCTCCTGCGTGCTGAAGGCCGGGGAGGAGTACCGGCACAAAACCGTCTACCGCTTCGGCACGCTGGACAGCGCCCAGCGGCTGTAAAGAAAGAAGGGACCATATGACCGCCAACGAAAAAAAGACGCTGATGATAAACGCCTGCAAGGTCCGCGTCGGAATCATTGAGTCCACCCACGCCGCCAAGGCGGGCCACCCAGGCGGGAGCCTGTCCTCCGCCGAGCTGTTCACCTGCCTCTATTTCAAGGAGCTGAACGTGGACCCCCGGGACCCCCAGAAATGGGACCGGGACCGGTTCGTGCTGTCCAAGGGCCACTGCGCCCCCGGTCTGTACGCCGCCCTGGCCCTGCGGGGCTTCTTCCCCTGGGAGGACCTGAAAACCCTGCGCCACATCGGCAGCTATCTCCAGGGCCACCCGGATATGAAGGCCATTCCGGGGGTGGATATGTCCACCGGGTCCCTGGGCCAGGGGGTGTCCGCCGCCTGCGGCATGGCCCTGGCCGCGAAGCTGCAAAACAACCCCTGCCGGGTATACACCCTGCTGGGGGACGGAGAGATTCAGGAGGGCCAGGTGTGGGAGGCCCTGATGTTCGCCCACCACTATAAGCTGGACAACCTGTGCGCCTTCATCGACAACAACGGCCTGCAAATCGACGGCCCCGTGGATCAGGTCATGAGCCCCTACCCCATTGAGGAGAAGCTGCGGGCCTTCGGCTGGGAGACGCTCACGGTGGACGGCCACGACTTCGGCCAGCTGGAGAACGCCTTCGACCAGGCCCGGACGGTGAAGGGCCGGCCCTTCGCCGTGGTGATGAAGACCACCAAGGGCAAGGGGGTCAGCTATATGGAAAATCAGGTGGGCTGGCACGGCAAGGCCCCCAACGACGAGCAGGCCGAGACCGCGCTTCGGGAGCTGAACGCGGAGCTGGCCAGACTGGAGGGGATGTAAATGGCGGACGTGAAAAAGATCGCCACCCGGCAGGGGTACGGCGAGGCCCTGCGGGAGCTGGGCCAGGCCCACGACAACATCGTGGTGTTCGACGCGGACCTGGCGGGCTCCACCCAGACCGCCATGTTCGGCAAGGCCTTCCCCAACCGCCACTTCAACTGCGGCATCGCCGAGGGGAACATGATGGCGGCGGCGGCGGGGGCCGCCTCCATGGGCATGGTGGCCTTCGCCTCCTCCTTCGCCATGTTCGCGGCGGGCCGGGCCTATGAGCAGGTGCGCAACTCCATCGGCTACACCCGGCTGAACGTGAAGATCGGCGCCTCCCACGGCGGCATCTCCGTGGGGGAGGACGGGGCCTCCCACCAGTGCCTGGAGGACTTCGCCCTCATGCGGGCCATCCCCGGCATGGTGGTCATGTCCCCCGCCGACGCGGTGGAGGCCAAGGCCATGGTCAAGGCCGCCTACGAGCACGAGGGGCCGGTGTACATGCGCTTCGGCCGCTCCCCGGTGCCAGTGTTCCACGACGAGAACACCTTTACCTTTACCATCGGCAAGGGCGATGTGATGCGGGAGGGCACGGATGTGGCCGTCATCGCCAACGGACTGCTGGTGGCCGAGGCGGTGGAGGCCGGTAAGCTGCTGGCGGACCGGGGCGTCTCCGCCCGGATCATCAACATGGCCACCATCAAGCCTCTGGACGAGGAGCTGGTGCTGAAGGCCGCCGCCGAGTGCGGAAAAATCGTCACCTGCGAGGAGCACTCTGTGATTGGCGGGCTGGGCGAGGCGGTGTGCTCGCTGCTCAGCGAAAAGCTGCCCACGCCGGTGCGGCGGATGGGCGTCAACGACGTATTCGGCCACTCCGGCCCGGCGGCGGCGCTGCTGGAGGAGTTCGGCCTGTGCGCCGCCAACATCGCCCGGGTGGCGGAGGAGTTCGTCCGCGGCGCGTGAGCCGCGGGCCGGGGCGGTTTGGAGGAGGTATGCGGAGATGAAGCGGATGCTGGAGGAGCTTACCGCCGCCGGGAAGGAGGACGGGACCGGCCGCTGAGGCGGGCCGTGAAAAAATCGTGGAATTCACGGAAGAAATTCAAAAGAAAATAATTATGTAAACGATAGAGAGACGAAAACAGCCCTGTGCAAGCTTGCACAGGGCTGTGGAAGTTTCTGTTGAAGTTGTGGAAGCCTTGAAAATCCAGGGCTTTCACAAAGAAGGGAGGGAAGGGAGAAGGGAAACCGGGAACCTTTTCAACCCCTTTGAAATTCTCCGATTTGCCCAAAAGAATTATGGGGGCGGGGGAGGGGGCCGGAGGAAAATTTCTTTCAGGGCCCGGCGGTCAGTGCAGCAGAGTGTTCTCCCCGCCCACTGTGTTCAGCGAGCTGCCGGTGGAGAAATACTGGGCCAGGATGCCCGCGGCCAGCTCCGCCAGGTTGCCGCCGGAGGCGCCCTGCTCCGCCACCAGGCACAGGGCCACCTGGGGGTCGTCGTAGGGGGCGTAGCACACGAACACGGCGTTGGCCGTCTTGGCGGCCACCTGGGCGGTGCCCGTCTTGCAGCCCACCTCCACCGGAAGCCGGGAGAAGTACTGAGACATGGTGTAGGTCTGTCCCAGGTTGTACATCCCCCGGAGCACCGCGTCCAGCTCCTCCTGTTCGATGTCGATGGAGTCCAGCAGCACCGGCTGGTACGTCTCCGTCACCTGGCTGTAGTCGGAGGACTTGAACTCTTTGAGCAGGTGGCATTGATAGTGGCTGCCGCCGTTGACCAGGGTGGCCACGTAGTTGGCCAGCTGGAGGGGGGTGAACTGGTTGTTCTCCTGGCCGATGGCCACCGACATGGTGGCGCCCTCCACCCAGGTCTGGCCGTGGCGGGCCGAGGTATCCGGCCCGGCGGCCTCTCCCTTGTATTCCGGGATCTCGATGCCGGTGTACTCCCCCAGGCCGAACATGGCGGCATATTTCTGGAGGGCCTCGATGCCGGTGCGGCGGCCCACGTCGTAGAAAAAGACGTTGCAGGAGTCGGTGATGGCCTTTGTCACATTGTCCCTGCCGTGGCTGCCCCGGACGCTGTCGTAGATCCAGCAGTGGGGCCAGTCGGGGTAGTTGTAGTATTTGTAGATGCCGGTGCACTCCACCGTCTCCCGGGTGTCGATGACCCCCTCGGACAGGGCGGCCACGGCGGTGAGCATCTTGAAGGTGGAGCCCGGGGCGTACAGGCCGTGGGTGGCCCGGTTGAGCAGGGGCTGGGCCTCGTCGGCGGACAGTTCGGAGAAATTCTCCCGGAAGGTGGCCAGGTCGTAGGTGGGGTAGGAGGCCAGGGCCAGCACGCCGCCGGTCATGTCCACCACCGCCGCGGCCATGGGGCCGGACTCCTCCTGGGAGGCGGCGTACTGGGCCAGCAGGTCCTCGGTGGTGGCCTGGAGGGCCATGTCCAGGGTGAGCACCACGTTCTCCCCCGGCTGGGGCTCGGTGCGCCACTGCTGGCTGACGATGTTGCCGTCCTGGTCCTTTTCGATGAGCCGGGAGCCGCTGGTCCCGTGGAGGTGCTCCTCAAAGGCCAGCTCCACCCCCTCCTTGCCCACCACGGCGTTCATGGGGTAGTTCAGCTCCCGATAGTGCTCCCACTCGTCCCCCGGGTCGATGGACCCGGTGTAGCCCAGCACGTGGGCGGCGTAGCCGGTGCCGTATTTCCGGGTGGTGGCCGTTTGGATGCGCACGCCGTCCAGAGCGGTCTCCTTCACCCGGGAAATAAAGACGATGTCCACCCCCCGGGCGAACACATAGGTGTTGTTGTTGATGCCCGTGCTGCGCAGGTACAGCTCGTAAAGCACCCCGGCCAGTTCCCGGTCCAGCTGGTCGGGGACCTCCCCCTTCTTCGCGTCGATGAGGCCGAAGGTGTGGCACATGGAGGTGAGCAGCTGCCCGGCGGTGGGGTCGGCCTTCTCCGGGGCGCTGGGGTCCAGCCATTTGTAGTGGTCCGGCCCGGCCAGCCGGCCCAGGGTGGTGGCCTTCTCCTCCGTCTCCCCCTCCTCGTTCTTCTGGAGGTAGGAATAGGGAGTGTTGGTGGTGAAGGTCCAGGGGGCGGTTCTGGAGATGGGCAGGGTGTCCGTCCAGGCCACCCCCTCCTCCCGGCAGATGGCCAGCAGGCGCTCCAAAATGGCGTTGCGCTGGCCCTTCATGGCGGCGGTGTCCAGCTCCACATTGTAACTCACCTCGTTTGTGACCAGCACCCGGCCGTACCGGTCCAGAATCTCCCCCCGTACGCTGCTGACCTGCTCGGGCTGGACGTTGCGCACCACGGAGTTGGAGCGGTAGCTGTCGCCGTCCACAATCTGGGTCTGGTAGAGCACGGCGAAAAAGACGCCCAGCACGGCGCAGAACAGGACGATGAGGAGATTGCTGCGGAGCTTGAGGCGGCGGGCCTCCCGCTCCGCCTTTTCCTCCTGGATGTGAGACGGGTCAAAGGGGTTATTCATGGTAGATCCTCCCGTAGTTGACGCAGCAGAACCGGCCCGTCCAATAGACGGGCAGAATGAACACCAGGGTCCAGAGCAGCTCGGGCCCGGCCACCCGAAGCAGGACGGGCAGCGGCGCGGTGCGGGCCAGCAGGTGGAGGGCCAGGGAGCCCAGCTCCCAGGCCAAAACGGTGATGACGGAGCAGATGAGGTGGCCCCACACGTCCCGCCGGAGGACGTATTGGGCGGCCAGCCCCGCGCCCCAGCCGATGAGGGACAAAAGGGCGATGCAGGCCGGGCCCAGGTGGCCCAGGCTGGACATGGCCGCCCCGCAGACGCCGCCGTAGACCGCGCCGAAGGAGGCGCCCTCCAGAGTTCCGCCCGCCACCGCCAGAATGGGCAGCAGCAGGGGCAGGGCGATGGGCAGGGGGCCCAGAACATAATAGTTGACCACGGCCACCACGGCCATGGCAGCCAGATAAGAAGTCCATTTCAGAATGATGTCGTGTCTGGTCATTGGCATATTGGGGTCTCCTCTTTGCCGCGAAACGCCGGGGCCTGCCCCGGCGGGGTCAGACGAGCTCGCCGGACAGGGCCCAGGTGGAGCAGCCGGTGATTTTAATCTCCGCAAACCGCCCGATGAGGGCCGGGTCCCCGCTGAGATGGACCAGCCGCCCCCCCGCCGTCCGGGCGGTCAGGCTGTTCCGGGGGTCCTCCCCCGACCCGTCGATGAGGCAGCGCCGCACCGTGCCGGTATAGGCCCGGTGCTTTTCCAGGGAAATGCGGTTCTGGGCCTCCAGCAGCCGCTGGAAATTGGCGGACTTCTCCTCCTTTGACATGGGGTCGGGCAGCTCCGCCGCCGGGGTGCCCCGCCGGGGGGAGTAGATAAAGGTGAACAGCGCGTCGAAACGGACCTCCTCAATAAGGGACAGGGTGTCCTCGAATTCCTCTGTGGTCTCGCCGGGGAAGCCCACGATCACGTCGGAGGTGAGCACCACGTCCGGGATGCGCTCCCGCAGTAAGCGCACCTTGTCCAGGTACTGCTCCCGGGTGTAGCGCCGGTTCATGGCGGCCAGCACCCGGCTGTTCCCCGACTGGAAGGGCAGGTGGATCACCGGGGCCACTTTGGGGCACTTGGCCATCACGTCGAAGAGCTTCTCTGTGGCGTCCTTTGGGTGGGAGGTCATGAACCGCAGCAAAAATTCGCCGGGGACGGACGCCGCCGCCTCCAGCAGCCGGGGGAAGTCCCAATCTCCCTCCAGATCCCTGCCGTAGGAGTTCACGTTCTGGCCCAGCAGGGTGATGTCCATGTACCCCTGCTCCGCCAGCGCCCGGATCTCGTTTAAAATGACCTCCGGCTCCCGGCTCCGCTCCCGGCCCCGGGTGTAGGGCACGATGCAGTAGGAGCAGAAGTTGTTGCAGCCGTACATGATGGACACCCACGCCTTTAATTTGCCCGAGCGGTATACCGGCAGGCCCTCGGCGATGGCCCCGTCGTCGGGCTCCGTCTCAAACACCCGGCCCCGGCGCAGCGCCACCCGGCGCAGGAACTCCGGGAACCGCCAGAGCTGCTGGGGGCCGAACACCAGGTCCACATGGCGGTAGGACTGCCTCAGGCGCTCCGCCACATGGGGCTCCTGGGCCATGCAGCCGCACAGGCAGATGATCTGGCCGGGGTTGCGGCGCTTGCCGTGGACTAAGGCCCCCACGTTGCCGAACACCCGCTGTTCCGCGTGCTCCCGGATGGCGCAGGTGTTGATGACGATGACGTCCGCGCCCTCCCCAGTGGGGACAATTTCATAGCCCATCTCGCACAGCATCCCCCGAAGCAGCTCGGAGTCCGCCTCGTTCTGCTGGCAGCCGTAGGTGTCCACATAGGCCAGGGGGGGCGCGGGACGCTGGGCGTTCATGGCCCGCAGCTGGGCACAGTATTCCTTCTGCCGCCGGATGTCCTCGGGGGGAATGACGGGGGTGGTTCGTTTCAAGGGAAAGCCCTCCCAAATAAAGTTTGTGAGATAAACCGGATAAGTTTTTCTTGACAGCCGTTATGTCACCCTCAACGGGGGGAAAAGGGATTGTGGAAAACTGTGTGGAACTTGTTGAAAACTGTGGAACGGCGGGGGTTTGCGCTGGAGGGCCTTGGGAAAGGAGGACGAATTTTGTCACTTTTTCGGGGCGAAAAACTGGACAAATAAATTATTTTCCCTCTGCCTGGCGTGCAAACCAGGCGTCACACCACCCGTCCCACTTCTCCTCCTGCTCCTCATGGGAGAGGAGCGCCATGTCCCGGACGTGGAAAATTCCCCGCCGCCGGGCCTCCTCCACAAAGGGCAGGATGGTCTGGGCGGCTTCGGTATTGGGGGTGCGGAACACCATGGCGGAACGGATGCCCTTGCGCCAGGCGGCGTACAGCCTGCTGTGGCCGTCCATGGAGATCAGGGCGCCGTCCGCCCCCTCCGTCACGGGGATCACCAGGTCGGCGGCGGTGTGGAGAAAGCCGTCCACGGCGGCGCATTTGTCCGCGTCCACCGAGAACTGGGAGGGCTGGAGGGAATCAAGATCCGCCTCCCACCGCTCCACCGGGGGCAGGGACAGCAGAAGGTCCCCCGACTCATCATAGAAATCGGTGATGTGTCCGGCGTAGAAGCGGAAGTCCTCCGCCATTTCCGCCAGGGCCTCCGGCGTGATGGGCCGGGCGGCTGTCACCACCGCCCCCCGGTCCGACACGACCCGGAAGGCCCAGGGCACGCCGTCCGCCAGGAAGGCCCCGTGCTGGTTCAGCACCTCCCGGGGAAACCGGGGGTCGTCGTAGCCGTCGATGCGCTCAATGTCCATGGCCGTCACCCGTTGAGCCGCGCCGCCACCACCCGCGCCGCCTTCAGTCCGGAGGCCCCGGCCTGGGCCAAGCCTCTCGTCACCCCCGCGCCGTCCCCCACGGCGAAAAAGCCGGGCAGGGCGGTCTCCAGCTCGTTGGAGAGCTGGATGCGGGCGGAATAGAACTTCACCTCCGCCCCGTAGAGCAGGGTGTCGTAGTTGGCGGTGCCCGGGGCCAGCTTGTCCAGGGCGTAGATCATCTCGATGATGTCGTCCAGCTGGCGCTTGGGCAGGGCCAGGGACAGGTCCCCCGGCACCGCCGCCGTCAGGGTGGGCCGGACGAAGGATTTGGACATACGGTGATCGTTGGTGCGGCGGCCCCCCACCAGGTCCCCGAACCGCTGGACCAGCACGCCCCCAGCCAGCATGTTGGACAGGGAGGCGATGTGCTTGCCGTAGCGGTAGGGCTCGTTGAAGGGGGAGGTGAAGCGGTTGCTGACCAGCAGGGCGAAGTTGGTGTTTTCGCTTCTCAGCGCCGGGTCGGAGTAGGAGTGGCCGTTCACGGTGTTGATGCCCTCCACGTTTTCCGCCACCACGTGGCCGTAGGGGTTCATGCAGAAGGTGCGCACCTGGTCGCCGTACCGCTGGGTGCGGTAGATCAGCTTGGACTCGTACACCACGCCGGTGATGTGCTCGAACACCGCGGCGGGCAGCTCCACCCGCACGCCGATGTCCACCTGGTTGTTTAAAAGCTCCAGCCCCAGCCCCTTGCACTGGTTGGCGAACCACTCCGCCCCGGAGCGCCCCGGCCCCGCGATGAGATAGGGGGCGGCAAACCGGTCCCCGGACTCCGTCACCAGGGTGTACACGCCGTCCCTGGCCTCGATGGACGCCACGGCGGTGTCAAATAAAAAGGTGTGTTTGTCCCGGATGGCCTCGTAGATGCTGGTGAGGATTTTCAGGTTGTTCTCCGTGCCCAGGTGCTTGCACTGGGCCTGGAGCAGGTGAAGGTCGTACTTCAGCGCCTCCCGCTCCAAGGCGCGGGCCGCCGGGGTGGAGGTAGAGTACACCTCTGTGGTGGCCCCGTGCTTCACGTTGAGGGCGTCCACACAGCCGATGAGCTCCATGACCTCCTTCTCCTCCAGAAAGTCGGTGAGCCAGCCCCCAAAGGCGGTGGTGAAATTGAATTTGCCGTCGGAAAAGGCCCCCGCGCCCCCAAAGCCGCACATGGTGCCGCACACCGGGCACTGGACGCAGGCGTTCACCTTCCCCGCCACGATGGGGCACTGGCGGCGGTAGATGTCCGCCCCCTTGTCCACCACCAGGACGCGGGCGGAGGGGCAGCTCAGGGCCAGCTCGTAGGCGGCGTAGATGCCCGCCTCGCCGGTGCCCAGGATCATCACGTCGTAGTTGGCGTTCATAGGGGGCCTCCCTTCTGTAATGGCCCAACCGGCAGGACCCCTGCCGGGGGCGGCGCTTTCTCTCGCGCGGGAGAAAGTGCCCAAAGAGCGCGCTTAGGGGCGGCGCCCCTAAGGACCCTGCTTTCGCCGCTTTTAAGCGTTGGCAGAATCCGGCTATTGCGGCTGGCGAATAAGCGGTCACTTCGAGTTCCGGCCCACAGGGGCCTGCGTAGGCGGTGGACCGAAACAAATCGTGTCTCCTGAAAGCGCCTCCCGGGATGGGGCCATAAAACACGGCGGAATGGGGGGCGTATAAACAGACACTATATTATAGCATCAAAAAACGCAGTTGTACAGGCGGATGTTTGCTCCCGCGTATAATTTACCGTTTATTCAGAAATGCTATGGTCAAAAGGAGGCGGGAGCATGGGTATTTTTGGCACAAAAAAGCGGACGCCGCCCCCCCATCCCCGGCGGGAGCCCCGGTATGACTGCCCCGTCACGGCGGACGCCATCGCCGGGGTGTTCGGCAAGTGCGCCGACTTCAACCGCCGGACCCTCTATCTGAACAACGACCCCGCCCGGCAGGTGGAGATGCTATATATCGCCGGGCAGGTGCGCAACGAGCGGGCCTGCGACTACGTGCTGCGGCCCCTGGCCCAGAACGAGGCCCTCCGGACCGCCCCCGACATGGACGCCGCCTTCGACCTCATGGCCAAGGGGGGGCTTTACTCCCTGTCGGTCCAGACCCGGGACGCCGCCGACCAGGTGATCTTTGACCTCATCGACGGGTCCGTGGCCCTGTTTTTCCCGGGGAAAGCCCAGGTCCTCACCCTATCGGCGGGGACGGAGGAGAAGCGGTCCGTCTCCGACCCGGAGAACGAGCCCGACGTGAAGGGGGCCCGGGATTCCTTCGTGGAGTCCCTGCGGACCAACACCTCCCTGGTGCGGCGGCGGTTCCGGGCCCCGGAGCTGAAGATCGAGGAGCAGATCGTGGGGCGGCAGTCCGTCACCCCGGTGGACGTATTATATGTGGAGGGCATCGCCGACCCGGCCCTGG
Organism: uncultured Oscillospiraceae bacterium; assembly: GCA_910577525.1. Classification (GTDB taxonomy): domain Bacteria; phylum Bacillota; class Clostridia; order Oscillospirales; family Oscillospiraceae; genus Enterenecus. Next base: position 60,439 of record CAJTLI010000014.1, read on the forward strand.
CGGAAAAAGTCAAGGCGCGGCTGGAGAACATCGACATCGACGCTTTGCTGATGACCGGAAGCCTGGAGCAGTACGTCACCGACGAGAGCCACACCTCCTTTCCCCTGACGGCCTACACCGAGCGGCCCGACCGGTTCTGCACCGGGCTGGCGGAGGGCCGGGTGGGGGTCATTGTGGACGGCATTCCCATGGGCTGGCTGTTCCCCGCCACCCTGGACAGCTTTTTCCGCACGGGGCAGGACCGGAGCACCAGCTGGGCGGTGGCCGGGGCGCTGTCGGTGCTGCGGTATGTCTGTATGCTCATCACCCTGTTCCTGCCGGGGCTGTATACGGCGGCGGTGCTGTTTCAGCCGGAGCTGATCCCGGTGAAGCTCACCCTGTCCATCATCGCCGCCAAGGCGGACGTGCCCTTCTCCACCCTCACCGAGGTGCTGGTCATGCTGCTGGCCTTTGAGGTCCTCCAGGAGGCGGGGCTGCGCCTGCCCTCCTCCATCGGCCAGACCGTGTCCATTCTGGGCGGGCTGGTGGTGGGGTCCGCGGCGGTAGAGGCCAAGCTGGTGTCCCCCGCCGTGCTGGTGGTGGTGGCCATCGCGGGCATCGCCGGATATACCGCCCCCAGCCAGGACTTCGCCGGGGCCCTGCGCATCTGGCGGTTCCTCGTCACCGTCGCGGGGGGAATTCTGGGACTGACGGGGCTGATGCTGGCCGGACTGGCCCTGGTGTACCGCCTGGCCCAGCTGGAGACCTTCGGCGTGGCCTATCTGACTCCCTTCGCCTCCAACGCCGGGCGGCAGAAGGAGGGGCACGTGGTGCTCCGGGAGCCCCTGCCGGAGGTCAAGACCCGGCCCGACTATCTGAACACGGAGAACAGGAGGAATCAGGGGTGAAAAAGTGGGTGCTGCTGGGCGTGTGCGCCCTGCTTCTGCTGGCGGGCTGGCGGCCCGTCCCCCGGGAGCCGGAGGGTCTGGCCCTGGTGCGGGTGCTGGGGGTGGACGGCAGCGGGCCCGTGGAGCTGACGGCGGTGTGCGGCGGGGAGGACCAGAAGGAGCCCGACCGGGGCCGGTCCGCGGGAGCGGATTTCGGCGGCACCCTGGAAATCCTGCCCTGGTCGGGGGAGGAGGAGCTCTCCCTCACCAGCGTATCTTATATCATAGTGGGGCGGGACGTGGACTTGAGGGAGACGCTGCTGGCCGTCCTGCGAAACGAGGAATTGGGCGCGACGGCCACCGTCTGGCTGGCGGAGGGCGGCGCGGCGGCGCTGCTGGGGGCGTGCGGGGACCCGGCGTCCGGCCTGGACCTGCTCACCAGGCGGGAGGCCGGAGCCCCCACGGCAGCGGAGGCGCTGGCCCGGCTGGAACGGGGGGAGCCTCTGTCCCTGCCCCTGCTGGCCGGGAAACAGCCCTTTCTGATCGACTGGGAGGAATGGAGGGCGGGTTATGAGCAGTGAGAGGCTGTCGCCCCGGCAGCTGTGGGTGGCGGTGATGACCGGGGGGCTGTCCGCCGGAGCCGCCGCCGCAGGACGGGCGGACTGGCGGTGGCTGCTGCTGGCGGCGGCGCTGGGAACCGCCGTGGGCTGGCTGCTGCTGCGGCGGGCGGGGAGCAGACCCTTCCATCCCGTTTTAAAATGGCTGTACCGCGCCTGGGCGGTGGTGCTGCTGGCGGACGCGTTGAGCCGGACGGCCAACCGGATTCATCAGGCCTCCGGAAGCGGGGCCCACGTGGGCTGGCTGCTGGCGCTGCTGGCCCTCCCGCTGGTCTGGATGGGCTGGGGAAAGGCGGCGGCCTTCTTCCGGGCGGCGGAGATCCTCTGGCTGGGAACGCTGGCCACGGCGGCGGCCATCCTCCTGCTGGGCGCCCCCCGGATGAACTGGAGGTGGGCGCTGGAGCCGGCGGGGGGCTGGATGGAGTCCCTGGCCGCTGGGGCGCTGACCATGTCCACGGGGCTGTTTGTCCTGCCGGTGCTGCATCAGACGGAGCCCGAGCCCGGCGAAAACCGCCGGGGCCTGGTGTGGCTGGGAGCCTTGGGCCTGGCGTCCGCCGGGTTGGCCGCGCTGACGGCGGGCCTGCTGCGCCCAGCGGTGGCGGCACAGCTGGAGGCCCCTTTCTTCGCCGCGGCGGGCCTGCTGGGGGACAGCGCCCGGCTGGAGGGGCTGGTGTCCGCCCTGTGGCTGCTGCCCGATCTGACGCTGGCGGGCCTGCTGGCCCGGTGCTGGGGGGAGGAGCGCCGGCCCGCGCTGGCGGCGGTTTTGGCGCTGGGCCTGGCGCTCACCGGGATCACCGAGAGGCTCTCCGTCTCCGCGCTGGCGCTGGGCTGTCTGGCCCTGGCGGCTCTGACGGCCCTGTTCCCGGCGGGAAGGGATAAATAGTGGTGGCTGGCTGGAGAAAATGCAACATTTTGTGGTTGGGGAAAAACCGAAAAAAAGAGCCCGAAAAAAGTGAAAAAAGGTGTTGACAAAGGGCTTACGGTCTGGTATATTAGCAAAGCGCTCGGGAGAGCTGAGAGCCCTGCGGATCAACAAAAAGTGACTTTTTGAAGATTCTGAAAAAAGGTCTTGACAAACCTTCTGAGGCGTGGTAAGATAACAAAGTTCGCGGCGAGAGCTTGGATGAGGGTCTGAGGAGTCCGGAGCGAAGAAAAAACTTTGCGAAGGATGAAAAAAGGCTTGACAAGCGGCGGATGGTGTGCTAAAATAAAACACCGTCCGGCACGAAGAGCGGCGCGGACGAGAGCTTGCACCTTGTAAATTAAACAACGAAAGAACAC
>CAJTLI010000015.1 GCA_910577525.1 uncultured Oscillospiraceae bacterium
TTGCTTTTTCCTAAAATTTTTCTTTAATCACCCCTTGACTTCATACCACTGGACTTTTGATGGCCCCATCCTAGCAAAAAAGCCCGGTTGCGTCCACCAAATATCGCGCAACTATAGGTTGCGGGGAGGTTTTGCGTCATATTCCCGCAGAAACGCCTGGACGTACTCCACGTCCGACGGCGTGTCGATATACTCCAGCCCCCGCTTCTGCCGGGTCTCCGCCCCCTTGCCGGTGATGAGGATCACGGTTGGCTCCCGGCAGCTCAGCACCGCCCGGCGGATGGCCTCTCCCCGGTTGGGCTGAATCTCACAGGGGCACTGGACATGGGCGGCGATCTCCTTGCAGATGGACGCCGTGTCCTCCTCGCCGGAGTCCTCCTCGGTGAGCACCACCAGGTCGGAGTACTGGCCGGACACCTCCCCCAGGTCCCGGCGGCGGTCGAAGGCCTTTTTCCCCGGACAGCCGAACACGGTGACGATCCGCCGCCCGGGGTATTCCTGGACCACGGAGCGGAACAGGGTCTCGAAGCTCATGCGGTTGTGGGCGTAGTCCACAATGGCGGTGACTTCTCCGTTCCCGCTGGCGTACACCTCCATCCGCCCCGGCACCCGGGCGCGGGCCAGCCCCGCCTGCACCGCCTCCAGCGGGAGGTTCAGCCCCCGGCACAGGGCGATGGCCGCCAGGGCGTTGTCCACGTTGAACAGCCCCGGCATGGTCAGCCGGTACTGGCCGGAGAGCTGGGCGGCGTCCGCCTGGAACAGGATGCCGTCCCCCGCCTTGCGCACGCCGCTGCCGTACACCGAGGCGGCGGGGTTGTGCCGGGAGAAGGTGAGCACCGCCGGGCAGGTGCGCCGGGCCGCCTCCAGCGCCTCCCCGGCGTGGCCGCAGTCCAGGTTGACGCAGGAGAGGTCCGCCTGGGCAAAAATTTTCAGCTTGGAGTGGAAGTAGTCGTCAAAATCCGGGTGCTCCACGGGGGAGATGTGGTCCGTCCCGATGTTCAAAAAGGCGGCGGCGGCGAATTTCGTCCCCAGGGTCCGGTGGTATTTCAGCGCCTGACTGGACACCTCCATCACCAGGTACTCCATGCCGGAGGATACGGCGTTGGCAAAGTGCTTTTGCAGCTCCAGGGGCTCCGGGGTGGTGAGGTGGGACTCGAACCGCTCCACCCCGTCCCAGGTGTCGATGGAGGAGATCACCCCGCAGGTCTGTCCCTTGGGGGCCAGGTACTCGTCCAGAATATATTTGAGGTAGTAGGCGGTGGAGGATTTCCCCTTGGTGCCGGTGATGCCGGTGATCTTTAATTTCTGGGAGGGGTCGTTATAATACTTCACCGCCAGCGGGGCGATCACCCGGCGCATATCCTTCACCAGGACGCAGGGCAGATCAACCTCCGGATAAGCCCTCTCGCTGACATAGGCGAAGGCCCCCCGGCGGGCGGCGTCTTTCAGGTAGTCCGGCTTGAAGTGGGCCCCCTTGCAGATAAACAGGGTGCCGGGGACAACCTCCCGGGAGTTGTAGGACACCAGCTCCACCCGCCGGCCCAGGTCCAGCCCGGCGGGCAGGGGGGCGGCCGGCTGGCCCAGCTTGTCCAATCGTTGGCAGTAGTCCCCCAGGGGGTACAGCGTCAAATTCATCGTTGACCGCCTCCTAAATGGTCCGCAGGGGGTAGCCGCACCGCTCCACCGCCCGCTCCGCCAGCACCATCATGGCGTCCAGGTAGAAGGAGGGCAGGGGGTGGTAGGTGGCGAAGACGGACAGCTCGGTGCAGGCCAGGATGGCGCAGTCGCACCCGGCCCTCCGGACGGCCCGGTCGATTTTGGCGAATTTGTCCCGGCTGCCCGTCTCCCCCTGCTTGATCTCGTCGTAGATGATGGACATCACCAGCTTTTGAGTGTCCGGATCGGGGGCCGCCGCCTCCATCCCCACCGCGGCGCACTCCTTTTGATACAGCCCCGTCTGGATGGTGCCGTCGGTGGCCAGGATGCCGGGGCGCTTTCTGCCCTGGGCCGCCAGCGCCCTGGCCGTCTCCCGGATCATATGGATGATGGGCACGCCGGTCTCCCCCTGGAGGCGGTCGGCGAAGTAGTGGGAGGTGTTGCAGGGGATGGCGATGGCCGTGCAGCCGCACCGCTCCAGCAGCTTCGCGCCGTCCAGCAGCCGCCGGTACAGTCCCTCGGTGTCGCCGGACAGGATGGCGGCGGTGCGGTCGGGCATGCCGGTGTCGGACAGGATGACGGCGGGCAGGTGGTCCTGGTCCCTTGCCGCGTCGGTGCGGTCCAGGACGAACTGGTAGAACACCTGGGTGGCCTGGGGCCCCATGCCGCCCAGAACGCCTAAACGCTGTTCAGACATAGTTTCTCCTCCGATCTTGGCTCTGCGGCATGGGGCCCCATTTTTGGCCAACAGCCAAAAATCTGCTGCCGGGGCGATTCATTCGCCCCGAGCAGCTTGAAATTTTCGGGGTCCCCGCGCGGCGTGAGCCGCGTGGGGAGGCCCATGCCGCCCAGAACGCCTAAACGCTGTTCAGACATAGCTTCTCCTTAATTTTCGGCAGGCTTCTTGCAGTACTTGTTGAACCGCACCCAGCAGCCGATGTGGTTTTTCCAGATGCGCCAGAGGCGCTTCAGTGTATAGTCCGGGCGGTACTCCATGGAGTGGTGGTCCGCCCCGGACTGGAACAGGGCCTTCATCTCCTGATGATACCGCCGGGGGATAAACCGGTAGGCCAGCCCCCGGGGGATCATCCGCCAGATGGAGCGGTTGTTGGTGATGGTCAGGGGCATGTCCCGGCCCTCGATGAGGTCGCCCACCAGATACTGGGCGATGTTGTGGCCCGAGCCGGTGACGTAGTAGTTGCTTCGCCCCTGTCGGACATTGATCTCAAAGACCTTGTATTTTCCGTCCCGGCGGTCGAACTTGATGTCGAAGTTGGAGAAGCCCACGTAGCCCAGGTCCTCCAACATTCCCCGGAGCTTGTCGCACAGCCCCCGGTCGTGCTCGGTGATGATGACGGCGTGGTTGCCGATGCCGTGGGGGGAGTGCTCCTCCAGCAGCACGTGGCCTAGGCACATCAGCTTGACCCTGCCGTGGGTGTCGGAGTAGTTGGTCAGCACCCGCATATAGGTGTCGTCGCCGGGGATGAACTCCTGTAAAATCATTTTGCCGGGGTAGCCCGCGGCATACACCTGGTCCAGGGCGGCCAGCAGTTCCTCCCAGGACTGGCAGATGTACACCTTTTTCAGCTCGTTGTGGCCGGTGGCCCAATAGGCCACGCCGTCGGCGGGCTTGGCCACGTAGGGCGGGCCCCAGGGCAGCGCGAAATCATGGCCCATGGACCCGCCGTAGACAAAGGTGGCGGGGTGGTCCACGCCGTATTTGCCGCACAGGGCGTAGAACCGCTCCTTGTCGGTGAGCCGGTCCAGCATCTCCCCGCTGATGTAATTGCAGGTTACGTTGGGGGGGAACCGGTCCCTGAGGTGGGCGGCCAGCTTTACGTAGCTGTCCCCGCAGCCGATGACGATGACCGTCTTGTCCCCGCACTCCGCCGCCACGCTGTTCACGTTCTGGAGGAACACCTCCGGGTCCTCGTTCTCCAGGCAGGGCCGGTAGTCGATGATGGCGCTGTAGGCGCAGGGAAAGGCGGTGTATTTGCCGAAGGCGATGCTTTTCACCCCATAGGCCTCGTGAAAGGCCCGGGCCACGCTGTAAACGTTGATGTCCCCGCCGAACAGCAGGGGCTGGAAGGAACATTCGGACATAGTCAATCTCCTCTTTGACGGGCTTTGATGGGGGGCCGTTGCTTCAGATTCAGCCCCCGGCCCGCTTCACCAGAAATACGCCGGGGATTTGGGACAGCTTGTTGATAACCCCCGTCAATTCCTTCTGGTCCTTGACGGCCAGCTCCAGATAGATCATGGCGTAGCCGTCGGGCTGGCTCCGGGCGGACAGGTTGTTCACCTTCACCTTGACGGCGGACAGGGCCATGGCCACGTCCAGGGCCAGGCCGTCCCGGTCCTTGGCGGAGATCTCCAGGGAGGTGCGGTAGGCGGCGTCGGGGGTCTGGGCCCAGGACACCTTGACCCAGCGGCCCTCGTCCTCCGGCCTGCGGCGGGCGGGGTCGGCGTTGGGGCAGTCCTGCCGGTGGATGGACACCCCGTAGCCCTTGGTGATGAAGCCCACCACCGGGTCCCCGGGGACGGGGGTGCAGCACTTGGAGAACTTCACCATGCAGTTGTCCAGCCCCGACACGATGATGCCGCTGCTGGACCGCTTGGGGGCCAGAATGGAGTCCTTGGGGGCGGAGGGGTACACCGTCTCCCCGGCGGAGACGGCGCTCTGCATGGCCTCCTGTTCCGCCCGCTGGCGCTCCACCCGGCCCAGGCGGGTCATCTCCTCCTTGATGCGGGCGGCGGCCTTCTGGGCGGACAGCCCGCCGTAGCCGATGGCGGCGTAAAGCTCGTCCAGCTGGCCGCAGCGCACCCGCCTGAGCAGAATGTCCAGCAGCTCCGGGTTGGCGGTGATGGCCCCCAGGGACAGCCCGGCGTGCTTCAGCTCGGACTCGAACATGGACCGGCCGGTGGCGATGTTCTCCTCCCGGCGCTCCTTTTTGAACCACTGGCGGATCTTGTTGCGGGCCTCGTTGGACTTGCAGATTTTCATCCAGTCCCGGCTGGGGCCCCGGGCGGACTTGGAGGTGATGATCTCCACGATGTCGCCGTTTTTCAGCGGGGTCTCGAAGGTGACGATCCGCCCGTTCACCCGCGCCCCCGTCATGGAGTTGCCGATGGCGGAGTGGATGGCGTAGGCGAAGTCGATGGGGGTGGCCCCGGCGGGCAGGCTCTTCACGTCCCCGTTGGGGGTGAACACGAACACCTCGTCGGCGAACATGTCCACCCGCAGGGTGCGGACAAACTCGTCGGGATCGGTGTCCTGCTGGCTCTCCAGCAGTTTGCGCACCCACTCGAAGTCCCGCTCGGTGCCCAGCCTCTGGTTGGCCATCCCCTGCTTGTACTTCCAGTGGGCGGCCACGCCGTACTCCGCCGTCTGGTGCATGTCCCAGGTGCGGATCTGCACCTCGAAGGGGATGGCGTCCCGCCCCACCACGGTGGTGTGCAAAGACTGGTAGCCGTTGGGCTTTGGGGTGCCGATATAGTCCTTGAACCGGCCCAGCACCGGCTTGAACATGTCGTGGATGCAGCCCAGCACGTTATAGCAGGCGGGGATATCGTCCACGATCACCCGGAAGGCGTACAGGTCGAAAATCTCGTTGAGGGTCTTGCCCTGGGAGTACATCTTGCGGTAGATGGAGTAGATGTGCTTGAGCCGCCCATAGACCCTGCACTTCACCCCCTCCTCCGACAGCCGCCCTTCGATGTGGGCCTGCATGTTGTCCACGAAGCCCGCGTGGAGGGTGGTGATATGGTCCAGCTCCTCCCGCACGTCGTGGTAGCCCACCGGGTCCAGATATTCCAGGGACAGGTCCTCCAGCTCCCATTTCAGTTTCTGCATCCCCAGGCGGTGGGCGATGGGGGCGTAGACCTCCATGGTCTCCAGGGCCTTCTCCTTCTGCTTCTTGTCGGACTGGTACTGGAGGGTGCGCATGTTGTGCAGCCGGTCGCACAGCTTGATCAGGATCACCCGCACGTCCTTGGCCATGGCCATGAACATCTTGCGCAGGTTCTCCATCTGCTCGTCCTCCCGGGAGGTGTACTGCATCCGGGTCAGCTTGGTGACACCCTCCACCAGCTCGGCCACCTGGGGGCCGAACAGCCGGGCGATCTCGTCGTGGGTGGAGTCGGTGTCCTCGATGCAGTCGTGGAGCAGGGCCGAGACGATGGAGTCCTGGTCCAGGTCCAGCTCGTTGATGATCTCCGCCACGGCGATGGGGTGGATGATGTAGGGCTCGCCGCTCTTGCGCAGCTGGGGCCCGTGGTGGTCGTTGGCGTATTCAAAGGCCGCGCGGACGCGCTGCACGTCCGCGCCGGGGCTGGCGGCCAGAATATGCCGCTCCAATTCCTCGTATCGTTCATGGGCCAAATCCATGGTGGCACCTTCTTTCTTGTCGAAGCAAAGTCAAAATCCGGCTTTGCTGGGGCGCCGGGCGGCTTTGCGGGGGAACCGCCCGGCCAAATCCGTTATTCCTCTTCCAGGAACAGGCGCAGCCGCCGCATCATGGCGGCCTGCTCCAAATCCACTTTATTCTCCGGGCGGCACAGATGAAGCTGGTCCCGCTCCAGGCGGATGAGCCCCCGGTCCCCCATGACGTGGAGGCAGACCAGGGTGCGGCCATAGGCCCACCGGCCGTCGGGCTGGCGGGCGGCCTGCCGCAGCAGAGAGGGGCCCGCCTCCATCCAGCCGCCCACGGCGCTTCGCTCCAGGAACCGCCACAGCCGGGCGAAGTCCTGCCGGGAGGGACACAGCAGGCCGGCCTCCCACCGGGACAGCTCCTCCCCCTCCCGCAGGCGCTGGAACAGCTCCTGCTCCAGCTGGGCCCGGGTGGGGGCGGGGCGCAGGTCACAGATCTGGAGCTGCACCGTGCGGTTCCCCCGGAACTCGTTGATCTGGGGGGTGAAGATCAGGTCCAGCCGCTCCCCGGGGGACACGCCGCAGGCGGCGGCGTTGGCGGAGAAGAAGATGGCGTCCAGCATCATCCCGTCCCGGCGCAGCCGCATCTTCAGGTGCCGGCCGCCCCCCACGTCGCAGCAGGAGACGATGGCCGCCCCCCGGAGCAGAAACACCGGCTTGGGGTTGCCGGCGCCGAAGGGCTCCAGCAGGGACAGGGACTCCACCTGGGGGGCGCTGAGCAGGGCGCATTGGTCGATCTCCGCGTCCACGTCGACGGCGGCCTCCATGGGCTCGCCCCCGGTGCGCAGGGACACCAGGCGGCAGATCTTCTCCCGGAAGGCGGGGATATTCTCCTCCCGGATGGTGAAGCCCGCCGCCATCTCATGGCCGCCGTAGCCCTCCAGCAGAGGGGCGCACTGCTCCAGGGCGGCGAAGAGGTTGAACCCGCCGAAGGACCGGCAGGAGCCCTTGCCCTGGCCGTGCTCCAGGCAGATCATAAAGGCGGGGCAGGAATACTTTTCCGCCAGCCGGGAGGCCACAATGCCCACCACCCCCTGGTGCCAGCCCTCCCCCGCCAGCACCACGGCGGGCGCGGCCAGCTGGGGCCGGGCCTCCAGCAGCTCCACGCAGCGGTCATAGATCTCCAGCTCGATGGCCTGGCGCTCCCGGTTCAGCCGGCACAGGGTGTGGGCCAGGGCCTCCCCCCGCTCCCCGTCCCGGGTGAGCAGCAGCTCCAGGGCCACCATGGCCTGCTCCATCCGCCCCGCGGCGTTAATACGGGGGGCCAGGCCGTAGCCGATGGTGACGGCGGTGGGGGCGGCGCCGGGCTCCAGGCCCGCCTCCCGCAGCAGGGCGCGCAGGCCGGGGCGCTCCGTCCGCCCCAGCAGCTCCAGCCCCTGCCGCACCATGGAGCGGTTCTCGCCGGTGAGCCGCATCACGTCGGCCACGGTGCCGATGGCGGCCAGCTCGCCGAAGCGGAGGAACACCCGCTCCCGCTCCTCGGGGGGGGACAGGGCCTGGGCGGTTTTCAGGGCTACCCCCACCCCCGCCAGCTCCGGGAAGGGATAGGAGCAGTCGGCCCGGCGGGGGTCCACCACCGCCTCGGCGGCGGGAAGGCGGTCCTTGCAGTGGTGGTGGTCGGTGATGACCACGTCCACCCCCAGGGAGCGGGCGAACTCCACCTCGGCGGCGGCGGTGATGCCGCAGTCCACCGTGACGATGAGGCGGACCCCCTGCCCGGCCAGCCGGGAGATGGCCCCGGAGTTGAGGCCGTAGCCCTCCTCGCTGCGGTCGGGGATGTAGCTGACCGTCTGCCCCCCCAGCCCGGCCAGCGCCTCGGTGAGCAGGCAGGTGGCGGTGATGCCGTCCACGTCGTAGTCGCCATAGACGCAGATCAGCTCCCCGCCGTCCACGGCCCGGCGGATGCGGGCCGCCGCCCGGTCCATATCCTTGAGGAGAAAGGGGTCGTGGAACCGCTCCGGGCCGCTGGAGAGGAACCGGGCGGCCTTGTCCGGCCGGTCCAGCCCCCGGGCGGCCAGAGCGGCGGCGCACAGGGGGGAGAATCCCGCCTCCTCCAGGGCCCGGCGGGCGGCGGGCGCGCCGGGGCGGCGCAGGTTCCAGTGCTGGTATTTCATGTGCCGCCCCCTCTCCGCCGTCTCCAGGCATTGTTTCCAATATAAATCATTATTATAGCAAATTTTCCCCTCCATTTCAACAGGGAAATCGCCGGGGCGGGCTGGCCGCGCCGGGGCCGGGGGGGCCGTACCGCCCGGGAGGAAACAAGATGGACGAAAAAGGTTGGATTCATGCTATAGTTGACGCGGGTTGAAAAGAAGGAGCTCCTTCTTTTCAACCCGCCCGGCGGGTCATCGCCGGACAGGCCGCAAAGCGGCCTCGCGTCAGACTTCATAGCCGGCGCAAATTCAGAAGAAGGGGGGCGCGCCTATGGCGGGCGTTTTCAGTTGGCTCCGGGCGGCGCTGGCGGGCCGGGGGGGGAAGAAGACCCCCGTTCCGCCGCCGGACCCGGGCCGGACCATCGTCTACGAGCGCAACGACCGGGCCCGCCTGGGTCTGGCCTGCCTGACCGGGCCGCTGGCGGGGCAGCTGTTCCCCATCGGCCCGGAGGGGCTGATGGTGGGCCGGGACTACGACTGCGGCGTCTGTTTTCCCTGCGACACCCTGGGAATCAGCCGCCATCACTGCTCCATCCGCTGGTATCGGGGCGGTCCGGCGGTGGTGGACCTGGGTTCGTCCTACGGGTCCTACCTGGCGGACGGGCGGCGGCTGCCGGCCAACGCCCCCGTTCCCATTGAGCCGGGGTGCCGGTTCTCTCTGGGCATACCGGGCTATTCCTTTGAGCTGGTGTCCATGGAAACGAAGTAGTCTACCATATTTGATAACACTGGGAGGAAGATCACGATGGAAATTAAGAGCGAACTTGTCATGTGTCCCAGGGGCCACTACTACAACGCGGCGGTCCACGCCTCCTGTCCCATTTGCAGCGGAAGCGTCGGGCCGGTGGGCGGCATGGGCGGCTTCCCGTCCACCGAGCCCCTGAGCGGCGCGGGGGGCGGCATGGGCGGCTTCTCGTCCACGGAGGCCCCCGGCGGCATGGGAGGCGGCATGGGCGGTTTCTCCGCCACGGAGGCCCCCGGCGGCATGGGGGGCGCCATGGGCGGCTTCTCGTCCACAGAGGCCCCCGGCGGCATGGGGGGCGGCGTGGGCGGCTTCTCCGCCACGGAGGCCCCCGGGGCGGTCCCCGGCGGCGGCTGGGGGGGCGGCAGCATCGGCCCCACCATGGCCGTCACCGACAGCGCCGGACCCATCAACCCCTTCAGCGTGCAGACCACCATCGGCGGCGACGTGGTGGGCCCTCGGGGCGCCAGGCCGGTGGTGGGCTGGCTGGTGTGCATCGACGGCCCCTCCCGGGGGACGGAGTGGCGCATCCACGCCGGTTATAACTATATCGGCCGGGAGGTGGGGGACATCCACATCCAGGGGGATACCCAGATCTCCAGAGAAAAGCACGCCCTGGTGGCCTATTACGCCAAAACCCGCAGCTTTTTCGTGGGCCCGGCGGAGGGGCGCAACATCGTGGAGCTCAACGAGGAGCCGGTCTTCAACACCATGGCGCTGAAAAATTACGATATCATCACCATCGGCGCCACCAGGCTGATGTTTGTGGGCCTGTGCGGCGATCATTTCAGTTGGAGCGAGGTGGCCGACAATGCGTGAGTTTGATTCCATCCTGCAATTGAACATTCCGGTGATCGTCACCCAGGGGCCGGAGCCCACCCTGCCCCCGGAGGGCACCCAGCCGCCCGCCGCCAGCGACCCGCCCCAGGCCAGCGCGGTCCCGGAGAGCACGGCCCCGGAGAGCGTCCCTCCCGAGGAGAGCGCGGCCCCGGAGCAGAGCCAAACCCCGGAGGAGAGCACAGCCCCGGAGAGCACAGCTCCGGAGGAGAGCGAAACTCCGGAGGAGTCCGAGCCGGTGGAGAGCGAGGCGGCAGTCTCCCCGGAGCCCGCCGAAGCGGGCGGCTTTTCCCTCCCCATCGGGGCGTGGATCGGCCTGGGGGCGGCGCTGGCCGCGGCGGTCATCGCCGTGATTCTTCTGGCGGCGCGGAAGGGAAAGAAGCGCAGGGCCGGAGCCAAGGCGGCTGAATCCGCCCCGGCCCCCGCCTTGGACAGCCTCCCCCAGACCACCCAGGCGTCCGCCTTCGTCACCGAGCAGCCGGAGCGCCCCGCCCCCGCGCCTGCGGCAGCCCACGCCGTCCGGATCGGCAAGCTCCACCAGCAGGGGGCCCGGTCCAGCCAGCAGGACTGCTTCTCCGTGACCCCCGAGGACCTCATGCCCACCCACGGCCTGCTGGCGGTGGTGGCCGACGGCATGGGCGGGCTGGCCGACGGCGACAAGGTGAGCCAGACGGCGGTGTCCGCCATGGTCAACGGCTTCTTCCTCCTCCAGGGCGAGCCGGACCAGGTGCTGCTCACCCTGTTGGAGCAGGCCAACAACGAGGTCAACCGCCTGCTGGGCCCCGATGGATACAGCCGCGGGGGCTCCACCCTGGTGGCCGGTCTGGTCCGGAACGGCTTCTTCCACTATATCTCCGTGGGCGACAGCCGCATCTGCCTGTACCGGGACGGGGCCCTCTATCAGCTCAACCGGGAGCACGTGTTCCGCCGGGAGCTGGAGCTGCGGGCCGTGAACCAGGAGGAGGCCCTGTCCGCCGCCGCCGTCCACCCCAAGGCCGCCGGACTCACCAGCTACCTGGGCATGGGCAGGCTGAAATACGTGGATGTGCCCGACCAGCCGCTGGCCGTCCGTCCGGGGGACAAGTTCGTGCTGATGAGCGACGGGGTGTACAACGCCCTGTCCCAGGCGGAGCTCACCGCCTGTCTGGCGGGCACGCCGGAGCAGGCCGCCGTGGAGCTGGAGGAGACCATCCGGGCCAAGAAATATTCCAATCAGGACAACTATACCGCGGTTATCCTCGGGTTCTGACGGGTTGGAAGGAGGCGTATTCATTGCAAACCGCAAGCTATACCGACACCGGGGGCCGCCCCGGCAACGAGGACGCCACCCGGCAGGTCCGCCGGGGGGAGGACGCCCTGTGCATGGTGGTGGCCGACGGGCTGGGGGGCCACGGCGGGGGGGCGCTGGCCTCCGCCGCGGCGGCGGACACCATCTGCAACGGCTGGGACGGCGCCGCCTCCCCGGACGGCCTCAAGGAGCTGGTTCAGGAGGCCCACCGGGCCGTCCGGGCCATCCAGACCCCGGCCTGCGCCATGAAGAGCACCGTGGCGGCCCTGGAGCTGGTGGGGAACCGCGCCGTCTGGGCCCACGTGGGCGACTCCCGGCTCTACCGCTTCCAGGACGGGAAGCTGGTCTTTCAGACCAGGGACCACAGCGCCTCCCAGATCGCGGTGGCCATGGGGGACATCACCGTGGACCAGATCCGGTTCCACGAGGACCGCAACCGGGTACTCCGGGCGCTGGGCCAGGCGGACGACCCGCTGAACGTGGAGACCGGGGAGCAGACCCTCCCCCCCGGACGCCACGCCTTCCTGCTGTGCAGCGACGGCTTCTGGGAATACGTGCTGGAGAAAGAGATGGCCGTCGACCTGAAGGCCGCCGCCGACCCGCTGGACTGGCTGGTCCGGATGCGGGCCCGGCTGTCCGCCCGCACCCCGGAGGACAACGACAACAATACCGCCGCCGCCGTCTGGACGGAGGTTTGATGTAAAATACATAAAAGGGAGCACCGGCGCTTCCCGGAGGAACGCTCCGCGCTGGCGCTTCCGCAAAAGAGAAACGGAGGAAAACAACTATGAAAAAACGGCTTCTATCTTTGGCACTCTCTCTGATGATGGTATGCGCCCTGTTCACCCCCGCCTTCGCCAGCTTCGACACCTCCACCCGCGAGAGCGTGGCCGTGGTGGCCACCTGTCTGGAGCTGGACGCCGGTGAGCTGAACCTGGGCCACGGCTCCGGCTTCTTCGTGGACAAAAACGGGGGGAGCGTCTCCTACCTCGTCACCAATCACCACGTCATTGAGCCCTTTCTGAGCTTCGGCGCCGGTGAGCTGCACGGCTACGCCCAGGTCACTGAGGGCAACTGGCGGATGTACAGCGCCAACGACACCCGGGCCGACTATGTGGGGCGCAGCAAGATCCGGGTGTACTTCGACTCCAACACCTATGAGGAAGCCTACATAGTGGAGTACAGCGAGGTCAAGGACGTGGCCATCCTGAAGCTGGCGAACTCCACCACCCTGCGCAAGCCCATCCCCCTGGCCCGCCCCGACGACTCCATGGTGGGACAGACCGTGTTTGCCGTGGGCTATCCCGGCCTGTCGGACAACGCCTTTGCCGGGGCCACCTCCTCCTGGGGCATTTCCGACGCCACCGTCACCCGGGGCACCATCAGCCGCTTCCTCACCACAAGCGGCACCGGCCAGGAGAACATCCAGATCGACTGCGACATCAAGCCCGGCAACTCCGGCGGCCCCCTGGTGGGCGAGAACGGCGCGGCCATCGGCATCAACACCTGGAGCGTGTCCGGTCAGGACGGCCAGACCAACTATGCCGTCAACATCAGCGAGGCCATGGCTCTGCTCAGCCGCAACGGCGTGGAGTTCGCCACGCTGGAGGACGTTCCCCCGGTCCCCACCCCGGACCCCGTTGTGTCCGAGCCGCCCCAGGAGTCCGCGGGCGTGGGCGTGCCGGACCCCCTCCCCACGGTGGACGTGGAGGAGCCCTCTGACGAGCCCTCCCCCGAACCCTCTGAGGAGCCCGAGGACGAGGAGGGCCTGGACCCGTTCATCATCGTCCTGATCGCCGCCGGAGTTCTGGTGGCGGTGGGCGTCATCGTGGCCGTGGTGGTGATTGCGTCCCGGAAGAAGAACGCCGCCTCCGCCGTTCCCCCCGCCGCGCCCCAGTATCCGCCCCAGGACTCCGTGCCCCCCACTGCCCCCGGCCAGAGTTTCCAGCAGCAGCCCCAAGCCCCGTCCACGGCCAGTCTGGCCGGTGACAGCGGCCTGCGTATCCAGGGCGTCACGGGCAGCTTCGCCGGGCGGCGCGTGGCTCTGCCCCGCCAGCTGCGCATCGGCCGGGACCCCCAGCGCAACGATTTGGTCTATCCCGCCGGAACCCAGGGCATCAGCGGCGTCCACTGTGTGCTGCTGGTGGAGAACGGCACGGTGTACATCAAGGACCTGGGGTCCACCTACGGCACCTTTGTGGGTGGCCGCCGTCTGGCCGCCAACGAGACCGTGCCCCTGCGGGTCGGGGACCGCTTCAGCTTAGGCTCCGACCGCGAGACCTTCCAGATCGCGCAAAAGGGAGGCGTGTAAAATGGCGCTGTGTCCGCACTGTATGAATCCGGCCGAAGGAGACCGCTGCCCCCACTGCGGCGGCGACACCCATTGGGCCGGCGCGGAAAACCATCTTCCCGTGGGCACGGTGCTCACGGGAAGCGGGGGACTGCGCACCTATCAGCTCGGGGCGGCCCGGGGTCAGGGCGGCTTTGGCATCACCTACATCGCCCTGGAGACCACCAGCCGGAAACGGGTGGCGGTAAAGGAGTACTATCCCTCCCGCTGCGCCTACCGGGGCGGGGACCGCATGGCGGTGTTCACTCTCACCGGCCAGGACAGCGCCTTCCAGGGCGGCATGAAGGGTTTCCTGGACGAGGCCCGCCTGCTGGCCGCCCACGACGACCTGCCCACCGTGGTTCGGGTCATCGACTACTTCCAGGCCAACCAGACCGCCTATCTGGTGATGGAGTATCTGGACGGGATGCCCCTCCATGAGAAAATGCGCCAGTCCGGGGGCCGGCTCTCCGCCCGGGAGTTCGT
The DNA here is from genome assembly GCA_910577525.1 of uncultured Oscillospiraceae bacterium. GTDB lineage: Bacteria > Bacillota > Clostridia > Oscillospirales > Oscillospiraceae > Enterenecus. The sequence continues at coordinate 13,921 of CAJTLI010000015.1, forward strand.
CCCCAAGCTGCCGCCGCTGCTGCGGGACCTGGGCCGTCTCCACCAGAGCGGAGTGATCCACCGGGACATCAGCCCCGACAACCTGATGTGGATGCCCGACGGCTCGCTGAAGCTGCTGGATTTCGGCTGCGCCCGCTCTATGGAGGGGGACAAGTCCATGACGGTGCTGCTCAAGCACGGCTTTGCCCCCATCGAGCAGTACCGCACCCGGGGCCAGGGGCCGTACACCGACGTGTACGCCCTGGCGGCCACCATCTATTACTGCGTCACCGGGCAGGTGCCCCCCTCCGCCATGGACCGGCTGGATCAGGATACCATTCAGTCCCCCGTGGCCCTGGGGGCGGACCTCACCGTCCAGCAGGAGACCGCCCTGCTCTGGGCCCTGTCCGTCCAGCCCTCCGCCCGGCCCCAGACCATGGAGCAGTTTGCCGGGGCGCTTTTCCGCCCGGATTCCTCTCAGCCGGAGCCGGAGCACGCGGCCGTCACCGCCTCCCCTGAGGGGGGACAGACCTACGGCCAGCAGGGCTACGGGACCTCCGGTTTCAACGGCCAGCAGGGCTATGGGAGCTCGGGCCAGAACGGCCAGCAGGGCTACGGGGCCTCCGGGTTCAACGGCCAGCAGGGCTACGGGGCCTCCGGGTTCAACGGCCAGCAGGGCTACGGGGCCTCCGGGTTCAACGGCCAGCAGGGTTACGGGGCCTCCGGTCAAAACGGCCAGCAGTACCTGTATGACGGCAAGAAAGAGAACAAAAAGACCTTGATGATTGTGGGCGGCGTGGTCGGCGCCGTGGTTCTGATCGTGCTGGCCATCTTCGTGGGCGGCAAAATATTCGGCGGTCCGGCCACCGCCTCCGAATCCCCCCGGCCCGCGCCCACCCGCACCGTCCAGCCTGAGACCACTCCCACCCCCGAGGCCACCCCCACCGTTGAGCCCGACGACGCCACCGGCGTCACCGAGGACGGCTATGTCTATGAGATCGTGGACGGGGAGTACGCGGTGCTCACCGGCTATGAGGGCAGCGCGGCCATTGGCGCTCTCCCAGACGACATCGACGGCGTATGCGTCACCGAGATCGGGGAGCGGGCGTTCGCCTCCGCCAGGATGGAGCAGGGCGTCCTCCTGCCGGCCTATTTGGAGACTATCGGCAAGAACGCTTTCCGGGACTGCACGGATCTGCGGGCGGTGCGCGCCTACTCCTCGGTGAGGTGCGACAACACCAGCTTTTCCGGGTGCAGCGGCCTGCGGTGCATTCTTATGGAGTCCGGCACCAGCCAGACCGGCTGGACCGGCCTGCCGGCGGGATGCCGCCTGTTCTCCATTGGGCAGGACATAGGAGCCGGTGCGCTGGGGGACATTAGAGGCGTCGGTTCCTCCAACGAGCTGTACGGCTCCACCACGGACGGCCTGACCGTGCTGCTGGACATCCCGGACGGCGTCACCGAGCTGGAGCTTTCGGACGATGTCGTCTGGGTCGACTACGGCGCCTTCCTGCACGCTGGTTCCGACGTGACCATCTACCTGGGGGCCAACACCTGCTTCCCCTATGAGTGCCTGGGCATGGCCTCCTGGGCCCCTGCGGACAACACCCTGGCCGACGCCTGGTTCCTCACCTGCCAGGGGGCCCTGCGGATCAACAACAAACGGCCTTCCGGCGCGCCCCAGATGCTGCCCGACCTCAGCATTGTCAAAGCGGCCCTGACCCGGGTGAAGGAGCTGACCCAGTCCTACGGCGACAAGCGCCCCGACGGAAGCGAGTCCAGCACCGCCCTGGACAGCGAGGATGTGTCCTGGTCCTATGCCGGCTGGTTCTGGAATCGAAATTACGCCTCCTGGAACGAGGCGCGGGACGATTTTCTGGACTACCTGGAGGAGACCTATGTGTACGCCGAGACGGAAGGAAGCTATGCCGGCCAGTATTATAACCGGCTGGGTGCGTCCCTCTATGAGGACGGGAGCGGAAAGTACTATCTGTTTGGATTTGTGACCATTTCCTGACGCGGCGGGCCCGTGACCGCGTCACAAGGAGGAGATCAAATGGCGCGCCAATACTGCCTGTACTGCATGAGTCCCCTCCGGGAGGGCCCGCCCTGCCCCGCCTGCGGCCAGACGGGAAGCGCCTACAGCCCCGCCTCCCACCAGATACCGCCCGGCTCCGTACTGGCCGGGCGGTATCTGGTGGGCCGGGTGCTGGGGGAGGGCGGCTTCGGCATCACCTACCTGGGCTGCGACCTGCGGCTGGAGCTGCGGGTGGCCATCAAGGAGTATTACCCCGTGGACCGGGTGAGCCGCTCCAGCGCCCGCTCCCTCCGGGTGGAAAAGCACAGCGGCTGCTTGGGCGAGAGCTTTGAGGCGGGCCGGGAACGGTTCGTCCAGGAGGCCCAGGTCATGGCGCGGATAGACAAAATGCCCCAGATCGTGAGCGTCCGGGATTTTTTCCAGGAGAACAACACCGCGTACATCGTCATGGAGTACGTGGACGGCACCACCCTCAAGGAGCTGGTGGCCCGGCGGGGCGGAAAAATGTCCGCCGGAGAGCTGCTGCCCCTGGTGGAGCCGCTGTTCCCAGCCCTGAGCGCCATGCACGCCCTGGACCTGATCCACCGGGACATCAGCCCAGACAACCTGATGCTGGACAAGGGCGGCGTGCGCCTGCTGGACTTCGGCTGCGCCCGGGAGGCCGCCCAGGGCAAAAATTCCATGACCGTGGTGCTCAAGCACGGCTATTCGCCCATCGAGCAGTACCAGCACAAGGGCCAGGGCCCCTGGACGGATATCTACAGCCTGGCGGCCACGCTGTACTACTGCCTCACGGGCACGACCCCGCCCCAGGCCCTGGACCGCATCTGCGATGAGGAGCTGACCCCGCCCCGGCAGCTGGGGGCGGACGTCACCCCCGCGCAGGAGCGGGCCATCCTGCGGGGGATGGGCCTGCGGCGCAGCCAGCGCTACGCCACGGCGGAGGAGTTTCACGCCGCGCTCTACCAGGGCGCGGAAACCCCGCCGTCCCCCGCCATGCCGGGGGACGTTACCGTGGCTCTGGAGCCCGAGTCTGCTCCGGTGATCCTGGCCCAGGGGCCGGTGATGCCGGGAGAGCTGACCGTCCCCCTGGAGGACGAGCGGGCCGCGCCCGCCCCGGAGCCCGCCGGAGACAAAGCTGGCCAGCCCTTGGAGACGGCAAGACAGGACGGGAACAACCGCCGCCGGGAGAGGCTGGGCATTGTCGGGGGGATTGCGGCGCTGGCGCTGCTGCTGGCCCTGCTGGTCTGGTTCCTGGGAGGGAGACTTTCCATGGCGGACACGCCCCCGGAGGCGAGCGCCGGGATGGGAAATACCTTGTTCCTTTCCGCTGAAAAGCAGGGTCCTCTGGCGGATAACTGCGCCGCCGGTCCGGGGCGGCGTCAATAGCCGCCCTCCGCGCAAAATACGCCCCCGGCCAACTGGCCGGGGGCGCTTCCTTTTTTATGTGACGTCGGCGTACAGCGCCTCAATGACCTGCTCCATCCGCTCGCTCATGGACTGGTCCCCCGTGGCGGTGAGGGCGTAGAGCACCAGCCAGTCAAAGGCGTTGCGGGGGTCCAGCACCGGCATGCCGCAGTCGGCGAGCATGGCGTTGACCACCCACCAGTGGTCGTCCAGCCGGTCCTCCAGGGACAGGTAGTCCTCGTCCAGCTCGGTGTACTGGCCGTCGGTGACGTTCTCCGTGATGATGTACAGCAGGAGCAGCAGCTTCCGGGACACGTCCTCCCGGCGGGCCCGGATGTTTTTCAGGGCCGTGGTGTTGGGCCAGTTGCGCTTGATGAGCTTCTGGGTGACGGTATACCCCGCCCTCCGCTTGCCCGAGGGCATGTGGAGGGAGAGATAGCGCTCCATCACCGCGTCCAGGGAGTAGCCGGCCTCCGGGTCCCCGCCCCAGGCGGGGCTGGGCCGGACCAGATAGTCCAGATAGCGTTGAAAATAGCGGTAGGCCCGCAGGTGGAAGGTCCCCATGCGGGACAGGTTCTCCACATAGCGCTCCCGCAGCTCCTCAATGGTCTGGATGGGAAGAAAGGCCTCCAGCAGCTCCTGGGTGACGGCGTCGGAGGCCGTCTCGGGCCGTTCCTCCTCCGGCGGGACGGGGGGAAGGGTGAGGTAGAACGCACGGGCCTCCTGATAACCCAGGTCGTGGCGGAGAAACCAGGCGTACACCAGGTCCCGTCCCTCCCGGTAATGGATGCCGCAGTCGGTGCACAGGCCCAGCAGAGCGCCGGCCTGCCCCTCGGACAGGTCCAAAGTGAAGGCGATGCGGAAGATGTCCTCCCGGTCGGAGGGCCTGCTGGACCCGCTGAGCCAGTTGTGCACCTTCCGAGTGACCGACGGGGGGGCGGCTCCGGCGGTCTCCCGAAAGGCGTTGGTCAGGCGGAACTGGAGGTCGGGATAGGGGTACATCTCCCGCAGGGTGTCCGCGAAGCCGCGCAGGGGGATTCGCTGGTCCCGCAGGTAGCCCGCGGCCATCTCGGGGCTCATCTCGCCCGAGCTGATCTGCTGATACTGAATGGCCGAGGAGTGGGTAAGAAACTCGTTCACTGGGCGGCCTCCTTCCGGCGGGCGCCGCGCGGAGCACGGCGGTTGGAGACATTATACCACGATATTCCACCGGTTGCCAGCCCTGATTCCGTTTTTCCACCCGCTCAGCCGCACAGGTCGATGATGATATGGGCAAACAGCTTGGCGGACAGCATCAGGTCGCTGACCCGCACCCGCTCGTTGGCCCCATGGAGGTTGGTGTCGAAGCCGGGCAGGGTGCAGCCGAAGGCCACCCCGCCGGGGATGTCGTGGACGTAGGTGCCGCCGCCGGTGGACAGGCACTCGCCCTTCAGCCCGGTGTACTCCTCATACCGTTTCAGCAGGGTGCGCACAAAGGCTCCGTCGCCGGGGGTGTGGTGAGGTGCGCCCTGGAAGCCCTCGAAGGCAAAGCCCCTGGCCTGGAAGGCGGCCTTGGCCACGTTGAGGCAGTTGTCCTCGGTGGCGCACAGGGGAACCCGGCTGTCGAAATAACCCTTGAGCCCGGTTTCCGTCACCTCCAGCAGGGAGAAGGCCAGGGTCAGCGGCCCGGCCACCGGCTCCTCCTGGGCGATGCCCAGGGCCCGGCCCTTGTAATCCCCGTGGGGGAGCAGGGCGTTGAGATCCCGCAGGGCCTGCCGGCACGCCCCCTCCGCCAGGGGAAGGGCGCACAGCAGGGCGATGAGTCCGGTGATGGCGTTGTTGCCCCCCTCGGGGTAGGCGGCGTGGGAGGCCTCGCCCTTGGCGCGGATGACGGTGAGGCCGTTTTCGTGGGCAAAGGTGAACTTGATCCCCGTGCGGGCGGTGATGTCCCGGGCCAGGGGCTGAACGTCGTGCATGGTCAGCCCCTCCACCCCGGCGGAGGCGTCCCCCGGCAGGATGTTGCCCCGGATGCCGCCGTGGAGCCAGCTCACCCTGGGCAGCGCCTCCTGAACGGGCCAGCTCTTGGTGAAGGTGGGGCGGAAGCCCCCCTTCTCCGTGTTGATGACAGGGAAGCCCGCGTCGGGGGAGAAGGTGGCGGGGGCGTAAGGGTGTCGGGCAAAGTACCAGGCGATGTCCCCGGAGCCGCTCTCCTCGTTGGTGCCCAGGATAACCTTGCAGTTTTTCTTCAGGGGCACGCCCAGGTCCTTCACCGCCTTCATGGCCAGCAGGGAGGCCGCCACCGGACCCTTGTCGTCGTCGGTTCCCCGGCCGTAGAGCAGGCCGTCTATCAACTTGGGGGCGTAGGGCTGGGTGACGGTCCAGCCCTCGCCGGGGGCCACCACGTCCAGGTGGCCCAGGATGTGCAGGGCGTCCTCCCCGCCGTTCAAATCGGCGGTGCCCACATAGCCCTCGTGGTTCTCCGCGGTCAGGCCCCACTCCCGGGCGATGGCCAGGGCCTCCTCCAGGGCGGCGGCGGGGCCGGGGCCGAAGGGGGCCCCGGGGGCGGGCCCGCCCTCCACGCTGTCGATGGACACCAGGCGGCTCACCGCCTCCACCAGCATAGGTTCTTTATCCGCAAAATAGGCCTCAATCTGCTCTCTGATCATATGTAAACACTCCTTAGCGCCGGTGCGCGGCCCCGGGGGCCGGAGGCCGGGTTCCGGCTTTTTCGTCAAGCTCCATTCTATTCCTTTCCCCTGTCGATTACAAGGGAAAACCCGGGCTCATTCCGCCCCGTCTCCCCCCACCTCCTCCAGGTATTTATAGACCGTGTACCTGGACACCCCCAGCCGCTCCGCCACGTAGGGCACCGACTTGCGGTAGGAGAAGGCGCTGCGCTCCCGCAGCAGGGCCACCACCTTCAGCCGGTCCGCCTTGCTCAGCGCGTCCAGGGGCTTGCCCAGCTGGGCTGCGCACTGGTCGAACAGGTCGGCCAGCTGCCGGGAGTCCCCCGGCTGCCACAGGGCCGAGCGCAGGTCGGACTGGGCCCGCATCAGGTCGGCCAGAATGCGGTTGGCAAACACCAAAGAGGTGTAGTCGAAGTTGATGCCCAGGGCCAGGTTGTACCCCTCCCCGATCATGTGAAAGGTGGAGGACTTGGTCTGCCGCCCGTCGGGGGTGGAGGCGGCCAGGTTTACCTGGTCGGTGGTGGCGGCCTGCTCGTCCAGCTCCAGGCCGATGCCCATGATGTCCATGGTGGAGCCCACCTCCCGGCCGGACACGTGGCCGTTGTAGATGGACAGAATGGGGTGGCTGGGCACCCCCATATCATGGACCAAGGTTTCACAGGAGGTGCCGAACATCTCGGCAATCCCCCGGGCGGTGCGGTCCAGGAACTCAAACGCCTCGTCTCGGGTCATGGCGGGCACTCCTTTCAAGAAACAGCCTCCGGTTTCGGGCCGTTTCGCGCTCTATTATACCCCCTCCCCCGGGAAAAGGCAAGTCCGGCCCCGGACCTCGGCCCCCATGAAAATTGTTGTTTACTTTATCCCTTTTGTGTGCTAAAATAGGGGCACTGAGGACGGGGAGGGACATAAATGCCAAAAACCACCAATAAAGAGCGGAGTTTCGCCCTGTATGAGAGCATCCTGGAGCTCTCCAGCATGGAGGAGTGTATCGCCTTTTTCGACGACCTGTGCACCGTGGGCGAGCTGCGGGCCATGGAACAGCGGTACGATGTGGCCTGCCTGTTGGACCAGGGCCTGGTGTACACCGAGATTCTGGAGCGCACCGGGGCCAGCTCGGCCACTATCAGCCGGGTAAACCGCATCTTCTCCTTCGGCGCCGGGGGCTTCCGGGAGATGATCGAGCGGCGAAAGCGGAAAAAGGGATAGTCACAAAAGCATGCCCGCCGGACCCGGCGGGCATGCTTTTGCCTCGGGCGGGGCGCGTGCGCCGGGCTGGGAGGGCTATGATATCGCCGGGGCGCCGCAGATACGGAACGGGAGGGGACCGCTTATGAGCCGGATTCTGGTCATCGACGACGACATCCACATCGGAAATCTTCTCCAGGAGGCCCTGGAGGGGGAGGGCTATCAGGTGAGCCGGGCCTACTCCGGCACGGAGGCGGTGCTGGCCCTGAACCGGGTCCGGCCCGACCTGGCCCTGCTGGATTTGATGCTCCCCGGCCTGTCCGGGGAGGAGGTGCTGCCTAAGCTGGCGGGAATTCCCGTCATTGTGGTCAGCGCCCGGGCGGATGTGGACAGCAAAACAGCCCTGCTTTTGGGGGGAGCGGCGGACTATGTGACCAAGCCCTTCGTCCTGCGGGAGCTGCTGGCCCGGGTGGCGGTGCGCCTGCGGGAGGCCCCGGCCCGCCCGGGCGGCGGGCTCGCCTTCCAAAACCTGCGGCTGGACCCGGAGGCCCGGACGGTCTGTGTGGACGGGCGGGACGTGCGGCTCACCCGGACGGAGTACGCCATTTTGAAGCTGCTCATGGCAAACCCCGCCCAGGTGGTCACCAAGTCCGCCCTGCTGGACCGCATCGCGGAGGATACCCCGGACTGCACCGAAAGCTCCCTGAAAACCCACGTCAGCAACCTGCGGAAAAAGCTGCGGGACGCCGGGGCCGGGGACTGCATTGAATCGGTGTGGGGCATCGGGTTTAAAATGAAAACGGAATAGGAGGACAGCCTTATGGCAGAATTGACCGCTATGCGGAACATCGGGAAGGAGATGGCCCGGAAGCTGGCCGCTGTGGGCATCGAGACGCCGGAGCAGCTGGCGCAGGCCGGGGCGGAGGAGGCGTTCTTCCGTATGAAGGCGGTATTCCCCGAGATCTGCCTGGTACACCTGTACACCCTGGAGGGGGCCGTTCAGGACGTCGAGTTCAACAGCCTCTCCGCGGACAGGAAGCGGGAGCTGAAGGCGCTCAGCGACCAGCTCAAATGAGCGGCCGAAGGCCGCCCCGACCCGAAGCCCAGCGAAGCGGGTTCGGGTCGGAGAGGAGGAGCGGCGAAATGAGCGAACGGCGGCGGAACGCCGCCGCGAGGGATATGAAGCCCGCGACGACGCAATCTTGACGAAATCTGAACGGTTTCCTTGACCGCTTTCTTGACCGTTTTCTGCTACCATGAGGGCATCCCAAGGAAACGGAGGCTTTTTTATGGAATACGTACTTGTCACCCAGGGCCTTTCCAAGCACTACAAGAGCTTCAAGGCGCTGGACGGACTGACCATGCACGTGCCCAAGGGCAGCGTTTACGGCTTTGTGGGCCGCAACGGCGCGGGCAAGACCACCCTCATCCGGCTCATCTGCGGTTTGCAGGCCCCCACGGCGGGAAGCTATTCCCTCTACGGTACGGACTTCACCCAAAAGGACATCGCCAAGGTCCGCCGCCGCATGGGGGCGGTGGTGGAGACCCCGTCCATCTATCTGGACCTCACCGCCCAGGACAATCTGAAAGAGCAGTTCCGGGTGCTGGGGGTTCCCTCGGACTGCGGCATCCCCGAGCTTTTGAAGCTGGTGGGGCTGGAGGACACCGGGAAGAAAAAGGCCCGGAACTTCTCCCTGGGCATGAAGCAGCGGCTGGGCATCGCCGTGGCGTTGGCGGGGGACCCGGATTTCCTGGTGCTGGACGAGCCCGTCAACGGCCTGGACCCCCAGGGCATCATCGAAATTCGGGAGCTGATTTTGAAGCTGAACCGGGAGCGGAATATCACCGTGCTCATCTCCTCCCACATTCTGGACGAGCTGTCCAAGCTGGCCACCCACTATGGCTTTATCGACTCGGGCCGCATCGTCAAGGAGCTGTCCGCCCGGGAGCTGGAGGCCGCCTGCCGCAAGTGCCTGCGGGTGGAGGTAACGGACACCCGGGCCCTGGCCAGGGTGCTGGACGGCATGGGGGTCGAGTATAAAATCCTGTCCGACGGGCAGGCGGACGTGTTCGCCCAGCTGAACATCTCCCAGCTTTCCAAGGCGCTGGACGCGGAGGGCTGCGAGCTTCTGTCCGCCCAGGAGCGGGACGAGAGCCTGGAGAGCTACTTCGTCAACCTGGTGGGGGGTGCTTCCCATGACTAAGCTGCTCAGCGCCAACCTCCTGCGTTTGAGAAAAAGTATGCTGTTTTGGGGCTGTCTCATTTTGATGCTCCTGCTGGGGGCGGGCTTCACCCTCCAGCGCTATTGGGAACAGGCCGCCTATGCCCAGTTCGGCCAGCTCTCTTATTTGGATGAGGTGCTTTTCCGCCACGGCCTGCTGATCGGCATTGTGATGGCGGTATTCGTCCCCCTGTTTTTCGGCACGGAGTACAGTGATGGGGCGCTCCGCAACAAAATGGTGGTGGGGCACTCCCGCCTGTCCATCTACTTCGCCAACCTCATCACCGCCGTGGCCGCTTCCTTCACGTTCTGCGCGGCCTACATTCTGGCGGTGCTGGCCCTCGGCGTGCCTCTGCTCAACGGCATCCGGCTGGCCGCAGCCCAGTGCGCACTGTTTATGCTGGGGACACTGGCACTGGCGGCGGCGTTTTCCGCACTGTATACCTTCGTGGCCATGCTGTGCGCCCGCAAAGCCGCATCGGCGGTGGCGTGCATTTTGGGTGTGTTCCTCCTGCTGTTCGCAGGCATCTATATCAACTCGCGGCTCAATGCCCCGGAATTTCTGCGTGAATATTCCATCGCCGCTGACGGGCAGGTTGTGGAGGAAGAACCGAAGCCAAATCCCCAATATCCACGGGGGATGGAACGGGAGGTATACCAGTTCCTGTACGACTTTCTCCCCGGCTGCCAATCCATCCAGTACGGTGACATGAGCGTAGAAAACCCGGCCCTGCTGGCGGCGTATTCGCTGGGCATACTTGTGGTGTCCGCCGGGGCGGGGGCGGCGCTGTTCAAGCGGAAGGATCTGAAGTAGGTGGGCGGCATGAGGAATCTGTTGTCGGCCAACTTCCTGCGGCTGCGGAAAAGCGGGCTGTTCTGGGGCCTCCTGGCGGTAATGTTCGCCTTTGGGGCGTTCTTCACCCTCCAGCACCTCAACCACTATCTGAAATGGGACGCCAAGTTCTACCTGACCATCGACCTGTTCACCTACGCCCTGCTGCTGGGCTTCGGGATGGCGGTGTTTATCCCCCTGTTCTTCGGCGCGGAGCACAGCGACGGAACCTTCCGGAACAAGCTGACGGTGGGCCACACCCGCCTGTCCATCTACCTGTCCCACCTCATTACCAGTATCGCTGTGGCCATTTCCGCCGCCTTGGCCTATGTGCTGCCCGTGCTGTCTGTGGGTCTCTTTATCTACGAACCCCCGGCGCTGGAAACGGGCACGCTGCTCCTCCTGACCCTGGGGACGCTGGCGCTGCTGGCGGCGTACTGCGCCCTGTACACCCTGGTGGCGGTGAATTTCAGCCGGAAGAGCACGGCGGCGGTGATCTGCCTGCTGGGGATGGCGGTGCTCTACCTGGCGGCGGGGAATATTGAGATCCCGCTGATGCACCCGGAATACCTGTCCATGGAGGTCTTGGACTCCGGCGAGGTCATCCCCGGCGAACCCAACCCCCGCTATGTGGGCGGCGCACAACGGGAGGCGCTGGAGACCCTCTACGACATCCTGCCCACCGGGCAGTCCCTGCAATATATGCGGGCGGACGCGGCCCATCCGGAACGCCTGCCGCTGTACTCCCTGGTTGTCGTTCTGGCGTCCACCAGGGCGGGCGTTCTCCTGTTCCGCAAAAAAGATTTGAAGTAGGCAGCGAAGCCGCCCCCAAATCGGAGCCCAGCGAAGCGGGTCCGATTTGGAGAGGAGGAGCAAGGGAGCGAAATGAGGAATAGCCGTTAGGCTGTTCCGAATGGAGCGGACTTTGCGACGACGAGGAGGTGATCTCATGCTCCCCTGGCTGCTGTGCGGCGCGCTGGCGGTTCTGGCGCTGGCGCTGCTGGTCCGCCTGTTCCTGCTCCATCGCGCCCTGGACGAAATCGCCGCCCAGCTGGGGGAGCGCCTCTTCTCCGACACCAACAACCCCATTTTTCTCTCCACCCGGAACCCCTACGCCCGCAGGCTGGCGGCGGCGCTCAACGTCCAGCTCAAGGAGCTGCGCCGCCTGCGCCAGCGGTACGAGAACGGGGACCGGGAGCTGAAAGAGGCCGTCACCAACGTGTCCCACGACCTGCGCACCCCCCTCACCGCCATCTGCGGCTATCTGGAGCTGCTGGAACGGGGGGACAAGACCCCCGCTCAGGCCCGGTATCTGGACCTCATCTCCGGCCGGGCGGAGGCCATGCGCCGGCTCACCGAGGAGCTGCTGCGCTGCACCGTGGCCGCCAGCCTGGAGGAGGAGCTGTGCCTGGAGCCGGTGGACCTGAACGGGGCGGTGGAGGAGGCGGTGGCCTCCTTCTACGGGGCGCTGGTTGAGGAGGGCGTGGCCCCCGCCGTGTCCCTGCCCGAGGAGCGGGTGGTCCGGACGCTGGACCGGACGGCCCTGTCCCGGATTCTGGGCAACCTGCTGGCCAACGCCCTGAAATACAGCGCCGGGGATCTGGAGGTGGTTCTGGTGCCGGAGGGGACCGTCACCCTGTCAAACGCCGCCCCCGGGCTGGACGAGGTCCGGGTGGGGCGGCTGTTCGACCGCTTCTACACCGTGGAGACGGGCCGAAACTCCACCGGGCTGGGGCTGTCCATCGCCCGTTCGCTTACCGAGCGCCTGGGCGGGACCATCTCCGCCCGGTACGAGGAGGGACGGCTGTGGGTGGCGCTGCGCTTTCCGGAGGCGGCGCAGCCCGTCTCCCCGCCGGAACCATGAGATCAGCCCTTCCCGAAGCCCCGCCGCCGGGGACAGATGAACGCCATCTGTCCCCGGCGGCTTTTTTGCGCCCTTTTCCCCGTCTGACCGCCGGTTTTGGAGGAATTTTGCCGCAAATCCCGATTCCGCTCTTGCGTTTGCGCTCCCCGTGTACTATACTTTGTGATGTCTGTTTTTGCAGATTTTTAGGGAGAGACCGCCGCCAAGGCGGAACTGAACTGGAGGAAGAGAGATGGAGACAAGACCGTTTATGCCCGCGTCCGGCGGGCCAAGCCTGATCGTGCTGGAGCAGGGAGGAATCCGGCGCTTTGATCTGGCGGCGCAGGGGCGGTGGGCCGTGGGCCGGGCCGCCGCGGGGTGCGCGCCCGATATCCCGCTGATGTCGGCCATTGCCAGCCGGACCCACGGCGAGATCTCCGCCGTGAACGGCGTGTGGCTTTACCTGGACCGGGGCAGCCTGAACGGCACCCTTTACAACGGACAGAAAATCAGGCCCGGACGGGATGGCCGGATTTATCCAATCCCGCTGAAGGACGGCGACATTCTTCGGATCGACCAGAGCAAGGCCGGCCAGGCGGACCCCCGGGGCGTGTGGATGATGTTCACGACCCAGCGCATATTGGGGGAGTGGTCCTTTTTCCCGCTGAACCCCAGCGCCGACACGGTGATCGGCCGGGACCCCTCCCGGTGCAATCTGGTCCAGCCCCTGGCCTACGTGTCAGCCCAGCACGCCAGGATCACTCCGGCCAACGGGCGGTACTATATCTCGGACTGCAACAGCACGGCGGGGACCTGGCTGAACGGCATGGCGGTTCGGGGCCCGGTCTGCCTGAACGAAAAGGACCGGATCTCGCTGTGCGACTGCCACTTCATCTATACGGGCAGCGGCCTGGTCTACAACCGGAGAGCCGCCGGAGAGGCCGAGATGCAGCGCTGCGGGGACGTTCTTCTGGCGGCGGACATTCAGTCCAAGCGGGTGAAGAACCAAAACGGATACGGGGAAAAGGAGCTGATCCGCAACGTCCGGGTGGAGATCCGCTCCGGTGAGCTGATCGCCCTGCTGGGGGGCTCGGGGGCGGGCAAGTCCACGCTGATGAACTGCCTCAACGGCACGGAGCAGGCCGGGGTGGTGGGGACGGTCCGGTTCCGGGGGGAGGATCTCTATCAGAACTACGAGCGGCTGAAATACCTGGTGGGAAACGTTCCCCAGAAAAATATCCTCCACGAGACCCTGTCGGTGGAGGAGGAGCTGAAAAACGCCGCGGTGCTCCGCCTGCCCGGCGACACCAGCCGGAAGGGCATCCAGCAGCAGGTGGACAAGACCCTGCAAGTACTGAACCTGGAGCCCAAGCGGCATACCCAGATCAAAAAGCTCAGCGGCGGCGAGCAGAAGCGGGTGAACATCGGCATCGAGCTGGTGGCGGACCGGCAGCTGCTGTGCCTGGACGAGCCGGACGCGGGGCTGGACCCCCTGGCCAAGAAGGAGCTGTTCACCACCCTGAGGACCTTGGCCCACCAGCGGGGAAAATGCGTGCTGGTCATCATCCACGACGTGTCCGAGATCGACCTGTTTGACAAGATCATCATGATGGCCAAGGTGAACGAAGTGGGGCGGCTGGCCTACGCGGGCACGCCGGCGGACGGCAAACGGTATTTTCAGGTGAACAGCCTGACCGAGGCCTATGACGCCGTCCAGCGGGACCCGCAGCGATATGTGAGGGGGAATTGATATGAGACCAGAACAAAACCTGAACCGCATCTCGCCCATGCGCGAGTGGCTGCTGCTGACCCGGCAGTTCGTGCTGATTCAGCTGAACGACCGGAAAAACCTGCTCCTGTCCCTGGCGTTCCCGGTGATCGCCGCGCTGATTACGGTGTGGATCGCCGGAGAGAACATGTTCGTCCACTATGACGGGACAAAATCCGCCTGCTTCGTCATTGTCAGCGCGGCCATCTGGGGCGGCCTGTTCAACTCCATCCAGGTGGTGGTCCGGGAGCGGGAGAACATCAAGCGGGACTACACCGCCGGCCTGCGCCTGCGCTGCTACACCGCCTCCCGGGCGGTGGCCCAGTTTGTGCTGTGCCTGATCCAGAGCATCCTGCTCACCTGCGGCTTCGTGGGCGTGGAGTGGAAGTACGGCAACGAGCTGCCCGGCTCCGGCGTCATCATGGGCTCCGCCCTGATGGAGTGCTGGATCACCATCATCCTGCTCACCTTCGCGGCGGACGCCATGGGGCTGTTCCTGTCCAGCCTGGTCCGGAAGCCGGAGACCGCCAACGTCATGGCGCCCTATATTCTTATCGTACAGCTGATCTTTTCCGGTATCCTGTTCAAAATGGAGGGAGGGGCGGAGATCCTGTCCTACGCCATGCTCAGCCGCTGGGGCATGGAGGCTCTGGGGAGCATCAGCGACGTGAATGAGCTGCCCCTGCGGATCGCGCTGGAAAAGAATATCGTAATTCCCCACGAGGCGGAGGACATGTTCCTGCGCACCGCGGGGCACCTGCTGCTGGTCTGGCTTGTGCTGATCCTCTTTTCCGCCTTCTTCCTGGTGCTGGGCAATCTGGCCCTTCACCGGGTGGCCAAGGACACCCGGTAAGCGGGGAGGCAGCTGCATGAGAGACGTTTGGACCGGCGGCCGCCCGGAGGAAAAGCGGGAGCAGCCGCCCGGACGGAGGCTGATTCTGGAGGACCTGGACCTCCCGGGCCGGAGGATTGAGACGCCTCTGGAGGGCCCGGTAGTCATTGGCCGGGACGCCTCCGCCTGCCATGTGGTGCTCACCGACCCGAGCGTGGCCCGGCAGCAGTGCCGGGTCTACGGGCGAAACGGCTGGGTGATGGTCTGCAACCTCAGCCGCACCAACATCACGCGGGTGGACGGACAGCCCGTCCTGGAGGACAGAGCGCTTCCAGGGGGGTGCGTTTTGCAGATGGGCCGTGTGCGTATGCGGGTGGGGCTGGCATAGGCCGCTAAAATATTGACTGGAGGGGGAGCAAATGACTACAACCTTCAACGACACCTACGAAATCAGATCCATCATCGGCAAGGGCGGCATGTCCACTGTCTACCTGGCCGAGCACAAGCGCCTGCACACCCACTGGGCGGTGAAGGTGGTGCGCAAGCAGCAGGGGGCCCGCTTCGACTTCCTGGCGGAGTCCAACATCCTCAAGCGCCTCCAGCACCCCATGCTCCCCCGCATCGTGGATATCTTTGAGGACGCGGTGAATATCTATATCGTGGAGGACTACGTGGAGGGCATCACCCTGGAGGAGCTGCTCAAGCGGCAGGGCCGGGTGGAGGAGCCCCTGGCCCGCCAGTGGTTCCGGGAGCTGTGCGGCGTGCTGGGCTACCTGCACACCCAGCGGCCCAACCCCATCATCTACCGGGATATGAAGCCGTCCAACATCATGCTCCAGCCCGACGGCTCGCTGAAGCTCATCGACTTCGGCATCGCCCGGGAGTATAAAGAGGCCTCCAGCGGCGACACCACCTACATCGGCACCAAGGGCTACGCCGCCCCGGAGCAGTTCGGCCGGGCCCAGACCGACGCCCGGACCGACATTTACGCCCTGGGCGTGACCATGTACCACCTGGTCACGGGAAAGAGCCCTTATGAGCCCCCCTACCAGTTTGTGCCGGTGCGGCAGCTGGACCCGGCGCTGTCCCGGGGGATGGAGTACATTTTGAACAAGTGCGTCCAGCCGGAGCCCGCCGGCCGCTATCAGTCGGTGGACGAGCTGTTCTATGACCTGGACCATATCTACCGCTTCGACAAGGCGTGGAAGCGGGTGCGGACCGTGAAGCGGGTCCGGGCGGCGGTGATCGTGGTGATGCTGCTGGCCTCCGCCGGGCTGATGGCGGCGGGACGGGTGGTCATGGCCCGGGAGAAGGAGGACCGGTATACGGAGCTTCTGGACCGGGCAAGCCGTCTGAGCGCGTCGGACTACGAGGAGTGCGCGGCCATGCTGGACGAGGCCCGGGGACTGTTCCCCGGCCGGCCCGACGCCGACCGCCGGCAGACCTACGCCCTGTATCTCAACGGCAGGTGGGAGGAGTGTGTGGAGTTTGGCCGGCGGGCGCTGGAGGAGCACGGCGCCGACACCCAGACGCGGGTGTCCATGGCGGCGGCCCAGTTTGAGCTGGGGGACTATGAGCAGGCGGCGGAGGGTTTTGACCAGGGCGGCGAGCTGTCGGTGGACAATATGCGGGATTACGCCGTGTGCCTGGGCCGCCTGGGGGAGATCAGAGAGGCGGAGCGGGTGCTGGACGGCCTGACAGAGGAGGGCGCCCACCCGGATGTGACCCAGTATGTGCAGGGCGAGGTGTATTTCGCCCAGAAGAAGTACCGGGAGGCGGAGCTGGCCTTTCTGAGCGCGCTGGAGCAGGCGGAGAGCGATGGCCTCATCCGCCGCTGCTACATCTCGCTGAGCGACCTTTACCGGGACTGCGCGGCGCTGATGCGGGTGGGGCAGTCCCCCATCGAGAATCCGGCCACCAAGTCCGCCGAGCTGCTGTCCACCGCGGTGGTGCAGGAGGGCCTGCGGTATGACAGCGTGCTGTGGGAGGCCCTGGGGCTGGCCTACTTTGAGGCGTACCACGTGGACCCCGCCGTCCCCCCCGACTACCTGCGCTATGCCGCGGACTGCTTCAACCGGGTAATCGAGCTGGGCGTCACCAAGGAGTACCTCTACGCCAACCTGTATACGATCTATTACGAGATGAAGGACTACGGCAAGGCGGAGGAGGCGCTGGCGGCCTATCAGGAGAGATTCCCGGACAGCTATATGCCCCACGCCCTGCGGGGTATGCTGCTGATTACCATGGAGAACGAGAAGCCCCAGGTCCAGCGGGATTTCAGCGCCGCCCTGACGGAGTATGAGACCGCGGGCGATCTGATCCGCAGCTCGGACGACACCACCTATTACCAGCAGCTGGGGAGCCTCATTGATTCCCTCCGGCAGAACGGCTGGCTGTAGACCGGCCGCAAACAGGCGGAGCAATCACTGACTGCTTCAACAGCTGAAAAGGAGGAACAGCATGACACCGGGAGAACTGTTATTCTACGGCGGCGCGGCCCTGTTGGGCCTGACGGTCATTCTGGCAATTGTCTTTCTTATCGCCAAGCCCAAATACAAGCCGGAGCTGGGGACCTATGACGGCGGGGACCCGGGCAGGACTCAGAGGCTGCTGAACGGCTACCCCACGGACCGCATCACCATCCGCCGGGAGCCCGTCCGCCCCCAGGGGGCGGAGGAGGCGGAGGCGCTTCCCGGCGGGTCCGCGGAGATTGGCCCGGGGGAGGAATTCCGGCGCTGACCGGAGGCCGTGGGGAACGCAATACAAAAAAGGAACAGATTTTCCCTTGCGTTTGCGCTTCAACATGATATAATGATTCTACATGACCTGGCGGCCCCGGACCCCTCCCGGTGGGAAAGGGGAAACGCCGTCTGTCCCTCCGCCCCTTGGCGGGCGGCGGGGAAAGTAGAAACAAATGCAAGAGGAGGAGACATAGTGTTCAGTGGAAAACTGCATGGCATCCATGCGCCTCACAGGAAAAACACGGTGGACCGGGTCCCCGTGCGCCTGCCTGTGCCTCCGGTGATCACGGTGCCCATGTCCATGAACATCGGCGCCCCGGCCAAGCCAGTGGTCAAGCCGGGGGAGCAGGTGAAGGTGGGCCAGATGATCGCGGAGGCGGGGGGCTTCATGTCCGCCCCCATCTACTCCGGCGTGTCCGGCAAGGTGAAGCGGCTGGATGAGATCGTCAGCGCCAACGGCCGGTTCGACACCGTCGTCGTCATCGAGACCGACGGGGAGCAGGCCGTTTGGGAGGGCGTCAAGCCCCCCGTAGTCACCGACAAGGACAGCTTTGTGGAGGCGGTGCGCCAGTGCGGCTGCGTGGGCCTGGGCGGCGCGGGCTTCCCCACGTCGGTCAAGCTCAATGTGGACCCAGACCGGGTCCACGCCATCATCATCAACGGCGCGGAGTGCGAGCCCTACATCACCTCCGACACCCGGACCATGATCGACAACGCGGACGACGTGATCTACGGGGCCCAGCTGCTCCAGAAATATTATACCGCCGACCGCATCGTCATCGGCATTGAGGACAACAAGCCCCAGTGCATCAAGATCATGGAGGAGGCGGGCAAGGGTGTGCCCGGCTTCGCGGTGGCCTCCCTGCCCGCGCTGTACCCCCAGGGCGGCGAGAAGGTGCTCATCTACAACACCACCGGCGAGGTGGTGCCCGAGGGCAAGCTGCCCATCGACGTGGGCGCCATCGTCATCAACTGCACCACCCTGGCCGTCATCGCCAAGTACATCCGGACCGGGATGCCCCTGGTGGAGAAGGTGGTCACTGTGGACGGCTCCGCCGTCAAGGACCCCCAGAACGTCATCGTCCCCGTGGGCGCCCCCATCCAGAACGTGCTGGACTTCGTGGGCCTCAAGTGCGAGCCCAAGAAGGTGCTCTACGGCGGCCCCATGATGGGCACCTCCGTCCCCTCCCTGGAGGCCCCCGTCATGAAGAACACCAACGCCATCCTGGCCTTCGACGCCAAGGACGCCGAGGACCCGGTGCCCTCCGCCTGCATCCGCTGCGGGCGCTGCGTGGCCCACTGCCCCTTCAACCTCATGCCCGCCGCCATCGAGGCCGCCTACAACAACAAGGAACCCGAGACCCTGAAGGCCCTGAAGGTCAACCTGTGCATGGAGTGCGGCTGCTGCTCCTTCAGCTGCCCCGCCCGCCGGCCCCTGGTCCAGGTGAACAAGCTGGCCAAGGCCATGCTGAACCAGTACAACGCCGAGCAGAAGGCCGCCGCCGAGAAGAAAGCGGCCAAGGAAAAAGAAAAGGAGGCGGTCTAAATGAACAACATGATCGTTTCCGTCAACCCCCACGTCTACGCCAAGGACACCACCCAGACCATCATGCGGGACGTGCTCATCGCCCTGTTCCCCGCCGTCATCGCGTCCATCCTGTTCTTCGGCGTCCGGGCGCTGCTGGTGGAGGTGGTGTGCGTGGCGGTGGCCGTGGCCTGCGAGTGGGCCTTTGAGAAGATCACCAACCGGCCCGTCACCATTCTGGACCTGTCCGCCGCCGTCACCGGCCTCCTTCTGGCCCTGAACCTGCCCGCGTCCATCCCCCTTTGGCAGGCCATGTTCGGCTCCTTCGTGGCCATCATCGTGGTCAAGCAGTTCTTCGGCGGCATCGGCCAGAACTTCGCCAACCCGGCCATCACCGCCCGCGTCATCATGCTGGTGGCTTTCTCCGGGGCTATGACCAACTGGGTCCCCGCCGCCTTCTCCAACGCTCCGGTGGACGCCGTCACCGCCGCCACCCCCCTGGCCGTCATCGCCGGCGGCGAGGGCGAGCTGCCCTCCCTGCTCCAGATGTTCCTGGGGGCCCGGGGCGGCTCCATGGGCGAGACCTCCTGCCTGGCCCTGCTCATCGGCGGCGCGTACCTCATCTACCGCCGGGTGATCTCCTGGCACACCCCTGTGGCCTTCATCGGCACCGTGCTGGTGTGCACCGCCCTGCTGGGCCAGCAGCCCCTGTATCAGGTGATGGCGGGCGGGCTGTTCCTGGGCGCCTTCTTCATGGCCACCGACTACACCACCTCCCCCCCAACCCCCGCCGGAAAGCTCATCTTCGGCCTGGGCTGCGGACTCATCACCGTGCTCATCCGGGTGTGGGGCAACTACCCCGAGGGCGTATCCTTCTCCATCCTGCTGATGAACATTCTGAACCCCTACATCTGTGAGTGGACCAAAACCAAGCCGTTTGGAGGTGTGAAGGCATGACAAAAGCAAAATCCAGCGTGATGACCGATTTCGGGGCCCCCATCCTGGTGCTGGTGCTGATCTGCGCCATCATGAGCGGCCTGCTGGCCTTCACCAACAGCGTCACCGACCCCATCATCAAAAAAGCGGAGGAAGAGGCCAAGAAGGCCGCCCGGATCGAGGTTCTGCCCGGGGCGGACGACTTCCTCCAGGTGGAGCAGGCCGGCCTGCCTGACGCCGTCACCGAGGTCTATCAGGCCACCAACGACGCGGGCTACACCTTCTCTATCGTGGCCCAGGGCTACGGCGGCAGGAACACCCTGAAAATGGCCGTGGGCATCGGCATGGACGGCAAGCTCACCGGCGTCAAGGTGCTCGACCACAAGGAGACCCAGGGCCTGGGCTCCAAGATCACCACCGATGAGAAGTTCTATGGACAGTTCCCCGGACTGGACGCCGCCGGGGCCGCCGGGGCCGACACCATCTCCGGCGCGACCTTCTCCTCCAACTACTACAAGGATGCCATCGCCGCCGCGTTCGCCGCGTTCGAGCTGGTGCGCGGCTGAGGAAGGGAGGCACATGGATATGAACAATAACAAGCTGAAAATCCTGACCAACGGCATCATCAAGGAGAACCCCATCCTGGTGCTGATCCTGGGCACCTGCCCCTTCCTGGCGGTCACCACCCAGGCGTCCAATGCCATCGGCATGGGCGCGGCGGTCACCTTCGTGCTGCTGTGCTCCAACGTGATGATCTCCCTGCTGCGGAAGGTCATCTCCGACAAGGTGCGCATCCCCTGCTACATCGTGGTCATCGCCTCCTTCGTCACCCTGGTGCAGATGATCGTCAAGGCCTTCGCCCAGGACCTGGACAAGGCGCTGGGCATTTATCTGCCCCTGATCGTGGTCAACTGCATCATCCTGGGCCGAGCGGAGATGTTCGCCAACAAGAACAACCCCCTGGACTCCGCCCTGGACGCCATCGGCATGGGGGTGGGCTACACCCTGGCCATGCTGGCCATGGCCTCCATCCGGGAGATCTTCGGCGCGGGCACCTGGTTCGGCCTGCCCATCCCCGTGCTGGCGGAGAACAACATCTCCATCATGACCATGGCCCCCGGCGGCTTCGCCATCTTCGGCATTTTGATCGCCATCATCAACAAGGCCAGCAACGGCAAGGCCATCAAGAAAAAGGACTTCAGCTGTGAGGGCTGCCCCAGCGCCGCCGCGTGCAACGGGCAGAACTGCGCTGAGAAGAGGGAGGCTGCCGCGAAATGAGCGAAGTCATGAAGAATTATGCCGCCATCGTCCTGGCGGCCATCCTGGTGAACAACTACGTGCTGAGCCAGTTTTTGGGCATCTGCCCCTTCCTGGGGGTGTCCAAGAAGCTGGACCAGGCCGCCGGCATGAGCGTGGCCGTCATCTTCGTGATGCTGCTGGCCACCGCCGTCACCTACCCCATCCAGTTCTTTGTGCTCAACGAGCTGGACCTGGCCTATCTCCAGACCATCGTGTTCATCCTGGTCATCGCCGCCCTGGTGCAGCTGGTGGAGATCATCCTGAAAAAGTACATCCCCGCCCTCCACGCCTCCCTGGGCGTGTATCTGCCCCTCATCACCACCAACTGCGCGGTGCTGGGCGTGTGCATCAGCAACATCGACAACTACCTGCTGACAAAGGACTTCGGCCCCGGCTTCGCCCAGGCCATGTTCAACTCCCTGGGCTCCGGTCTGGGCTTCCTGCTGGCCATGGTGCTGTTCTCCGGCGTCCGCAGCCGGGTGGACAAGTGCAAGTGCCCCGAGTGCTTCAAGGGAATGCCCATCACCCTGATCTCCGCGGCCATCGTGTCCGTGTCCTTCATGGGCTTCGCGGGCGTTGTGGATAAACTGCTGGGCGGTTAAGGAGGAGAAGCATATGGATCCAATCGTAATTGCTGTTCTGGTCGTGGGCGTCATCGGCCTGCTGTGCGCCGTCATGCTGACCATCGCCTCCAAGTTCATGGCCGTGGAGGTGGACGAGCGCATCCCCATGGTGCGGGAGTGCCTGCCCGGCGCCAACTGCGGCGCCTGCGGCTTCGCCGGGTGCGACGGCTACGCCGCCGCCCTGGTGGAGGACGCCGACCTGTCCGTGTCCCTGTGCGTCCCCGGCGGGGCCACCGCCGCCGCCAGCATCGGCAAGGTGCTGGGCCGTGAGGCCGGGGACGTGGCGAAACAAGTCGCCGAGGTCCGCTGCTCCGGCACCTGCGAGGCCACCTCCGTCAAGATGGATTACAAGGGCCTGGAGAGCTGCGCCGCCGCCAAGCTGCTGTTCGGCGGCACCGGCAAGTGCGTCTACGGCTGCATCGGCCTGGGGGACTGCGCCCAGGTGTGCCCCGTGGGGGCCATCCACATCAATGGCGGGCTGGCCCGGGTGGACACCGCCGCCTGCATCGGCTGCGGCCTGTGCGCCAAGACCTGCCCCAACCACGTCATCGCCATCCGGCCCGCCGACGCCCACATGGTGGTGGACTGCAACAGCCATCAGAAGGGCGCGGGCACCCGCAAGAGCTGCTCCGCGGGTTGTATCGGCTGCAAGCTGTGCGAGAAGAACTGCCACACCGGGGCCATCACCGTCACCGACAACCTGGCGAGCATCGACTACGCCAAGTGCGACGGCTGCGGCAAGTGCATCGAGGTGTGCAAGGCTGGATGCCTCGTCGCCTTGAACATCACCAAGGCGGAAATTGTGAACAGCTGATAAGATCGTAAAAAACGCCAACGGGGGAGCGGCCATACGGCCCTCCCCTCGTTGCGGTCTGGAGGACAAGACCCCTTGAACTGGCTGAAATCCCACAAAAACGACCTGCTTCTCACCGCCGCCCTGCTGGTGCTGGGGGGCGCCCTGGCCCTGTTCCTCTTCGCCACCCGGCGGGACGGGGGGACGGTCCGGGTCCAGGTGGACGGGTGTACGGAGCTGGAGCTGCCCTTGGGCGAGGACGCCCGAATTCTGCTGGGGGAGGGGGGAGAGTTCACCAACCTCCTGGTCATTGAAAACGGCGCGGCCCGAATCGTGGAGGCGAACTGCCCCGATCAGATCTGCGTGAACCACGGGGCCATCCGCTACGAGGGGGAGTCCATCGTCTGCCTGCCCCACCGGCTGGTGGTGTCCGTGGAGGGCGGCGGTGAAAATCCCGTGGACGGGACGGCAAGATGAGGGGGACGGGATGAAACCGGAAAAAGTGGCCCAGTATGGGCTGTTGACCGCCCTGGCCCTGGCGCTGTCCTGGGTGGAGTCCCTCCTGCCGCCCCTGGGCGTGCCGGGGGTGAAGCTGGGCCTGCCCAACCTGGCCATCGTGTTCGCCCTGTACCGGCTGGGGTTCAAGGACGCCTGGGCCATCTCCCTGGCGCGGGTGGTTCTGGTGACGCTGCTGTTCGGCAACGGGGCGGCGCTGGCCTACAGCGTGGCGGGAGCGGCGCTGAGCCTTGGCCTCATGGGACTGCTGAAAAAGACGGGGAAATTTTCCTCTGTGGGGGTCAGCGTGGCGGGGGGCGTGGCCCACAACGGGGGGCAGATTCTGGTAGCCATGGCCCTGCTGGAGACGGCGAGGCTGGCCTGGTATCTGCCGGTGCTGTGGGTAAGCGGCACCGTGGCCGGGGTGCTCATCGGCATCGTGGCCGGAGTATTGGTAAAGCGCGTTCCAGAAATAAAATGAGGTGATTGAGATGACGAAGAAAATGAAGAAAAGTACGGTCAATTTGATGTGGGCCATTTTCTTTGGAGCTGGTGCGCTGACATGGCTTCCCAATCCGTCAGCGGCCATTATGGACTTGCCGGGGATGATCTTTTCTCCCCTCTGTGCCGCCGCCTGTGCTGGGCAGCTGCTTCTGTGTTTCAAAAACCGTAAAAATGAGGGTGAAAAATAAGGAGGTCCTACCCATGAATTTGAACACAACCGGGCTGTTTGACCTGAGCCGCACCCTGGCCGGGGAGTATCTGGCCCGATTCGAATACCCCTGGCAGGCCCTGGACGGCATCAAGGAGCTGATCCTGCGCCTGGGCCCGGCGCTGGGGGAGGAGTACGAGGAGCTGGGGGCCGGGATCTGGGTGCACCAGACCGCTCAGATCGCCCACTCCGCTTTTTTGGGCGCGCCCTGCATCATCGGCCCAAACACCGAAGTGCGCCACTGCGCCTTTATCCGGGGCTCCGCCCTGGTGGGGGCAAACTGCGTGGTGGGCAACTCCGTCGAATTGAAGAACGTGATTTTGTTTGACAGCGTCCAGACCCCCCACTATAATTACGTGGGCGACTCCATTCTGGGCTATAAGAGCCACATGGGGGCGGGGTCCATCACCTCCAACGTGAAGTCCGACAAAACTCTCGTAGCGGTCAAAAACGAGGGCGAAAAAATTGAGACGGGCCGGAAGAAGTTTGGGGCCGTCCTGGGGGACTTCGTGGAGGTGGGCTGCAACAGCGTGCTCAACCCGGGCACGGTGGTGGGCCCCCGCAGCAATATCTACCCCCTGTCCTGCGTCCGGGGCGCGGTCCCGGCGGACAGCATCTATAAGACGGGCGGCGTTATCGTCAAAAAGGAGAAATGAACCATGGGTAAATATTTCGGCACCGACGGGTTTCGGGGCAAGGCCAACGTGGAGCTCACCGCCGACCACGCCTATCAGGTGGGCCGGTTTTTGGGCTGGTACTACGGCCGGGAGCGAAAGGCCCGCATCGTGGTGGGCAAGGACACCCGGCGGTCCAGCTATGTGCTGGAGTACGCCATCAGCGCGGGCATGGCCGCCTCCGGCGCGGACGTGTACCTGCTCCACGTCACCACCACCCCCTCCGTGTCCTACGTCACCCGGACGGACGGCTTTGACTGCGGCGTGATGATCTCCGCCTCCCACAACCCCTACTATGACAACGGCGTCAAGCTGCTCAACCGGGAGGGGGAGAAGATGGACGAGGCCACCATCCGGCTGGTGGAGGACTACCTGGACGGCTGCCTGGAGGTGGACGGCCAGCCCGTTCCCAAACTGCCCTTCGCCGCCAACGAGGCGGTGGGCAGCATCGTGGACCACGCCGCCGGGCGCAACCGCTACATGGGCTATCTGATCTCCCTGGCGGTGTACTCCTTCCGGGGAAAGAAAATCGCCCTGGACTGCGCCAACGGCTCCGCCTGGTCCATTGCCCCCAACGTGTTCCGCTCCCTGGGGGCGGACGTGCACGTCATCAACGACCGGCCCGACGGGCTGAACATCAACCTGGACGCTGGGTCCACCCACATCGACGGGCTGCGGAAATTTGTGGTGGAGCGGGGCTGCGACGCGGGCTTCGCCTTCGACGGGGACGCGGACCGCTGCCTGGCGGTGGACGAGAAGGGGAACCTGGTGGACGGCGACCAGATCATGTACCTGTACAGCGTGTACATGAAGGAGCGGGGCAAGCTGCTGACCAACACGGTAGTCACCACCGTCATGTCCAACTTCGGGCTGTACAAGGCCCTGGACAAGGCCGGGGTGGGCTACGCCAAAACCGCCGTGGGGGACAAATACGTCTATGAGGAGATGGTCCACGGCGGGCACCGCCTGGGCGGCGAGCAGTCGGGCCACATCATCTTCTCCAAATACGCCCGGACGGGGGACGGCATTCTCACCGCGCTGAAGATCATGGAGGTCATGATGGCCAAGAAGGAGGCGCTGAGCCGCCTGGCCGAGCCGGTGACGATTTATCCCCAGGTGCTCATCAACGTGCGGGTGAAGGACAAAAAGACGGCTCAGGACGACCCGGAGGTTCAGGCGGCGGTGAAGGCCGTGGCGGCTGAGCTGGGGGACACGGGCCGTATCCTGGTCCGGGAGTCGGGCACCGAGCCGGTGGTCCGGGTCATGGTGGAGGCGCCCGAAAAGGGTCAGTGCCGGGAGCTGGCCCAGCGGGTGGTAGATGTGATTGTGGAACAAGGACATAAAGCGGAATAAAAAAGCGCCCCAGAGGGATTTCACTCTGGGGCGCTTTGCTTATGCCAGATTTCTTAGGCATTCCTCTCCAATCTCCGCCGCCCGCTTCAAGGTGTCCGCGATGTGGCGCATATCCGGAATGGGGAGGTACTGGAACCAGCCCTCGGGCATATAGCCGTCGGAACCGGTGTACTTTTTCTCCACAGATACCTGGAACAACCCATCCCTCCGGCGGCGTATCTCGTATTTGTATTCGCCGCTGGCGGAGTATTCTTCCCGCAGGATGTCCATGGGGGGTCAGCGGTCCCACTTGGAGATGAGGGCCCGGATCTGGTTTTCGAACTTGGCCAGGTCCTTGTTGGTGCCGCCCTTGTTGCTGGCGATGACCTCCAGCAGCTTCTGGCCCACGTCCTCCAGGCGGCGGTAGGCGGGAGAGCCGGCGGACACCGCGGCGGCCTTGGGCTCCAGGATGATGCCGGGGGCGGCGACCCGGTTGGACATCAGGTCGTAGACCTCCTCGTAATTGGGGGAGTGGGCGTCAAAGCCCAGCTCCCGCAGGGTTTCGGCGTAGTTCTCGGTGGTCTGGCTGTCGCCGTGGACCACAAACACCTGCTGGGGCTTGGGGGAGTACAGATTGATCCACCGCAGCAGGCCGTCCCGGTCGGCGTGGGAGCTCAGGCCGTGGAAGCGGACGATCTTGGCCCGGACGGCGATCTCCTCGCCGAACAGCTTGACCCGCTCCGCGCCGTCCAGAAGGCGGCGGCCCAGGGAGCCGTCCGCCTGATAGCCCACGAACAGGATGGTGCACTCGGGCCGCCACAGGTTGTGCTTCAGATGGTGGCGGATGCGGCCCGCGTCGCACATGCCGGAGGCGGAGATGATGACCTTGGGCTGGGGGTCGATGTTCAGCAGGCGGGACTCGTCGGTGCTCTCGGTGATGTTCAGCCCGGGGAAGCGGAACAGCGCGCCCCCCCGCAGCATCTGGACCGACTCCTCGTCCAGATAGCCCCGCAGGTCGCCGGAGAAGATCTCCGTGGCCGCCCCGGCCAGGGGGGAGTCCACATAGACCTGGAAATCCGGGTCGCACTGGACCAGCCCCTGCTCCTTGATCTCCCGGATGAAATACAGAAGCTCCTGGGTGCGGCCCACGGCGAAGGAGGGGATAATCAGGTTGCCGCCCCGGGACAGGGTCTCGTCGATGACCACGGCCAGGTCGGCGGCGTAGTTGGGCTTTTCCTTCACGTTGTGGAGGCGGTCGCCGTAGGTGCTCTCCGTGACCACGTAATCCGCCTCGGTGATGGGCTGGGGGGAGCGGATGATGGGCTGCTTGCGGTTGCCGATGTCGCCGGAGAAAACGATCTTCTTGGTGACGCCGTTCTCCGTCAGCCACATCTCCACGCAGGCGGAACCCAGCAGGTGGCCGGCGTCCACAAAGCGGAGCCTGATGCCGTCGTTCAGGTCGATTTCCTGGCCGTACTCGCAGGAGATGATGTGGCGCAGGGTCTTTTCCACATCCACCAGGGTGTACAGCGGTTCCACCATGTCCTTGCCCGCCCGCTTGTTCTTCTGGTTTTCCCAGGCGGCGTCGCTCTCCTGGATCTGGGCGGAGTCCCGCAGCATGATGGACAGCAGCTCCGCTGTCAGCCGGGTGCAGTAGATGTTGCCCGCAAAGCCCTGCTTCACCAGCAGAGGCAGGCGGCCCGAGTGGTCGATGTGGGCGTGAGTGACCACCACGTCGTCGATGTAGTTTGGGACGAAATCCAGCTCGCTGTTGTCCCGCTCGTCCTTGCCCTGCTGGAGCCCGCAGTCGACCAGCACCTTGTGCTTGTTGACCTCCACGCAGTGGCAGCTGCCTGTGACCGCCTTAGCGGCGCCGAAAAATGTAAGCTTCATCCAAAAAGCACCTCCGTGTCCTGTTGGGCATTGTATATTTTCCCTAATTGTATTGTATCTCGGATGCGGACAAATGTAAAGTGGGGCTGGATAATTTTTTCGGTGCCCTCTGCCTAAACCTGGGAAAATCCAGCTTGTTTTTCCCCCTTGGGTTGTGATATACTATGGTATAGTGCCCGTAGTATCTGAACCGCCCGCCGCGCAGGCGGCGGACATCGCTCGATAAAGGGAGATGCTTGCCTTGGAGAGAATTGCAGAAAGACAGAAAATACTTATTGTGGACGACTCGGAGATGAACCGTGCCATCCTGTCGGATATGCTGGACGGTGAGTACGACATCCTGGAGGCGGAAAACGGCAAGGAGGGCGTGGCCATGCTGCAGCAGCACAGCCAGGAGATTTCCCTGGTGCTGTTGGACATTGTCATGCCCGAGATGGACGGCTTCGGCGTGCTGAGCATGATGAACAAAAACCACTGGATTGAGGACATCCCCGTCATCATGATCTCGGCGGAGCGGGGGTCCAGCCACATCGAGCGGGCGTTTGAGCTGGGCATCACCGACTTCATCAGCCGGCCATTCGACGGGCTCATCGTCCACCGCCGGGTGGTGAACACCATCCTGCTGTACGCCAAGCAGAAGCGGCTGACCTCTATGGTGGCCGAGCAGATTTTCGAGAAGGAACACCGCAGCAGCCTGATGATCGACATACTCAGCCATATCGTGGAGTTCCGCAACGGGGAGAGCGGGATGCACGTGCGCCATGTACATACCCTCACCGAGACCATGCTCCAGACCCTGGTACAGAAGACGGACCGCTATCACATCTCGCCCACCGATATCTCCGTCATCAGCACCGCCTCCGCCCTCCACGACATCGGCAAGATCGCCATACCCGAGGAGATCCTCAACAAGCCGGGGCGGTTTACCCCCGAGGAGTTCGCCGTTATGAAGACCCACTCCACGGTGGGCGCGGACATGCTGGAGGCTCTGCCCTACTATCAGGACGAGCCGCTGGTGAGGGCCGCCTATCAGATCTGCCGCTGGCACCACGAGCGGTGGGACGGCCGGGGCTATCCCGACGGCCTGAAGGGGGACGACATCCCCATCTCCGCCCAGATCGTGGCGCTGGCCGACGTGTACGACGCCCTGACCAGCGTGCGGGTGTACAAGCCCGCCTACACCCACGAGCAGGCGGTGGCCATGATCCTCAACGGGGAGTGCGGCCAGTTCAACCCCCTGCTGATGGAGTGCCTGCGGGACTGCGCCGACGACATCCAGGCCGAGCTGAGCAGCGACAGCGTCCAGGAGCGCAGCCGCCGGGAGCTTCAGAACGTGGCTCGGGAGCTCCACAAGCATGAGGAGCTCACCGCCTCCGAGCGGACGCTGGAGCTGCTGGAGCACGAGCGGATGAAGTACAGCTTCTTCGCCTCCCTCACCCAGGAGATTCAGTTTGAATACACGGTCACGCCGTCCTCCCTGGTGCTCAACACCTGGGGGTCGGAAAAGCTGGGCCTGCCGGAGATTCTGGTGGACCCTTATCAGGACAGACAGGCCAGGGCCATCATCTCCGACCAGGACCAGAGCTACCTGGCCAGCGCCCTGCACAGCACCACCCCCGGCAGCCCCGTGGTCCAGTCCGACTGCAAGCTCATCGTGGACGGAGAGGAGAAGTGGCACCGCATCATTGCCCGGGCCTCCTGGTCCTCCGAGGAGCCCCCCCGGTATACCGGGTGCATCGGCAAGGTGCTGGACATCCACTCCTCCCGCCTCCAGATGGAGCACCTGGAGCAGCAGGCGTCCCACGACGGCCTCACCGGCCTGCTCAACCGCCCCTACGCCAAGAAGCGGATTATGGAGCGGCTGGCGGACCGGCCCGACGGCCGCTATGCCCTGGCCATTTTGGATCTGGACTACTTCAAGTCCGCCAACGACACCTACGGCCACATGTTCGGCGACCAGGTTCTGAAGTTCCTGGCCGAGCGGATGCGCCGCAGCATCCGGGGCGGCGACATTGCCGCCCGGGCGGGCGGGGACGAATTCCTCATCTTCCTGGAGTACAAAACCGACCTGGAATCCACCATTGACGGCATCTATAAGCGGGTGAACGGCGGAGTCTATCAGGATTTCACGATCTCGGTGAGCATGGGTGTGGCCAGCACGGAGATCGTGGCGCCGGACTATGAGACCTTGTTCCGGTGCGCGGACCAGGCCCTCTACGTGGTGAAAAACAGCGGAAAGGGCCACTACAGCTATTATCATAAGGAAGACGCTCAGATCAACGGGGATATCTCGGCGGTGTCCCCCATCGACAGCGGCGCCGCTCAGACGCAGGACGAGGAGGAAAAGAAATGACGCTGAAAGAGTGTTACGTTTCCCTGAACGGGGATTACGACGAGGTGATGGGCCGCCTGCGCAGCGAGCGGCTGGTGCAGAAGTTTGTGCTGAAGTTTTTGAACGACGGAAGCTATCAGCTGCTGCTGGACTCCCTGGCCGCCGGGGACCGGGACGAGGCCTTTCGGGCCGCCCACACCATCAAGGGCGTGTGCGCCAACCTGGGCTTTACCTCTCTGCTGGGTTCCAGTGAGAAGCTCACCGAGGCCCTGCGGGACGGAAAGCCCGCCCAGCCCGGTGAGGAGGAGCTGATCGCCCAGGTCAAGGCGGACTACGCCTGCGCCCGCCAGGCGATTGAGGCATTTCAAGAAGGTGTGGGTGGATGAAAAATAAGACCACACGCTTCCTCATTACCAGCCTGATCGGGGTAGCCCTGCTGTGCGTGTGCGTGTTTTCCTTTTTCGCGCTTTACATGAGCGGCCAGAGTGCCCGGACCATCAACAAGGTGGGCACGCTGTACATGTCCGGCATGAGCCAGCAGACCTCCATCCATTTTGAGAGCATCATAAATATTCAGCTGGAGCAGCTGGAGGCCCTGGCCGGCACCATCCGCTCCGACAAGGTGCACGAGGACGAGGCGCTCAAGCGGGAGCTGGAGAGCAACGCCAGGGCCCGGGACTTCAGCTACCTGGGCTTCTTGGACCAGAGGGGCGGGCTGGAGATGCTCTATGGGTCCCAGGTGACGGTCACAGACCCGGAGCCCTTCCTGGCCTCCCTGATGAACGGGGAGAAAAAGGTGGCCATCGGCACCAACACCGAGGGGGAAAAGGTGGTCCTGCTGGGGATTTCCTCTCCCCACCCCGCCACGCCGGAGCACAGCTGCGCGGGGCTGGTGGCGGGCCTGCCCGTGACCTACATCAGCCGCAACCTCTCCCTGGAGGAGAACGGCGAGCGGGCCTATTCCTTCATCATCCGCCGGGACGGCTCCTTCGTCATCCGCAGCAACGACGCCTACCGCAACAATTACTTCGAGCGGGTCCACGCCCTCTATGAGGACGTGAACGGCATGACCCCGGCCCAGTACCTGGAGGAGCTGACCGCCACAATGGAGCGGGGGGAGGACTACTCCAACGAGTTTATCATGGAGGGGGAGCGCTACCACCTGTACTGCACCTGCCTGCCCTACTCCGAGTGGTTCCTGATTACCTTTATGCCCTATGGCGCCATGGACTCCATTGTCACCGACTTCAGCCGGGAGTGGGGCAGCCTGACGGTGCTCAGCGGGGTGATTATCCTGTCGGCGCTGCTGCTGGTGTTCTATAAGTACTTCGGCCTTACCCGGCAGCAGCTCAAGGAGGTGGAAAACGCCCGGTCCGCCGCCGAGGAGGCCCGGAAGGACGCGGAGCGGGCCAACCAGGCCAAAAGCGAGTTCCTGTCCAACATGAGCCACGATATCCGCACCCCCATGAACGCCATCGTGGGCATGACCGCCATCGCCGCCGCCAACATTGCCGACACCCAGCAGGTGAAAAACTGCCTGAAAAAGATTACCCTGTCCAGCAAGCACCTGCTGGGGCTCATCAACGACGTGCTGGACATGTCCAAGATCGAGAGCGGCAAGATGACGCTGAACCTGGACCAGGTGTCCCTCCGGGAGCTGATGGACGGCATCGTCGCCATCTGCCAGCCTCAGGTCAGGGCCAAGCACCAGCAGTTCGACGTGTTCATCCACGATATCACCACCGAAAATGTGCTGTGCGACAGCGTGCGGCTCAATCAGGTGCTGCTCAACCTGCTGTCCAACGCCATCAAGTTCACCCCCGAGGGCGGGATGATCCATATATCCCTGTGCGAGGAGAATTCCCCCAAGGGAGAAGAGTATGTCCGTATCCGCATCCAAGTGCGGGACAACGGTATCGGCATGTCCGAGGAGTTCAAGCGCCACATTTTTGACTCCTTCGCCCGGGAGGACAGCCAGCGGGTCCACCGCACTGAGGGCAGCGGCCTGGGCATGGCCATCACCAAGTACATTGTGGTGGACGCCATGGGCGGCGACATTCAGGTGGACAGCAGCCAGGGCGGCGGCACGGAGTTTTCCGTCACCCTGGATTTGGAAAAGGCCATGGTGACGGAGGAGGAGATGATCCTTCCCAACTGGAGGATGCTGGTGGTGGACGACGACCAGCAGCTGTGCGAGTCCACTGTCTCCGCCCTGCAATCCATCGGCGTCAGCGCCGAGTGGACTCTGGACGGCGAGTCCGCCGTGGAGTTGGTGGTGAGCCGCCACCAGCGGGGGGACGGCTATCAGATCATCCTGCTGGACTGGAAGCTGCCCGGCATGGACGGCATCGCCACCGCCCGGCGCATCCGGCAGGAGCTGGGGGACAGCGTGCCCATTCTGCTGATCTCCGCCTATGACTGGGGGGAGATCGAGCACGACGCCAAAGAGGCGGGCATCAACGGCTTCATCTCCAAGCCGCTGTTCAAATCCACGCTGTTCAACTCCCTGCGGCAGTTTGCCGCCCCCCAGGCGGAGAGGTCGGCGGAGGACAGGCCGTCGGAGGCCAGGCTGGACCTGACCGGAAAGCGCATCCTGCTGGCCGAGGACAACGAGCTCAACTGGGAGGTGGCCTCCGAACTGCTGGGGGAGGAGGGCCTGGCGCTGGAGTGGGCGGAAAACGGACAGATCTGCCTGGATATGTTCCAAAAGTCGCCTGTGGGGTATTACGACGCGGTGCTGATGGATGTGCGCATGCCGGTCATGGGCGGATACGAGGCCACCCGGGCCATCCGTGGCCTGGACCGCGCCGACCACAGCCTGCCCATCATCGCCATGACGGCGGACGCCTTTGCCGAGGATGTGAAGCGCAGTCTGGACGCCGGCATGAACGCCCACGTGGCCAAGCCCATTGACGTGCAGGAGGTCATGCGGCTGCTGGGCAAGCTCCTGGCAAAATAATAAAAATCCCCCAGCGTCAAGGATGGAGCCGGCCGACAGCTTTTGCGGGTGCGTCACATGCCCGCAAAAAGCTGCCGGCGTCCCGCCTAAGGCCTTCCATCAAATTCCAAAATAAGCGCTTGTTGAGGGATTAAACATTTAAAACTGTGTTTCAGGCTGAAATTTTCTAGCAAATTCAGTGCTTCAATTGAAAAAAGCGCCGTAGACCCTTGTGCTTCCCTCACAACTGTGATATAATGGCAGCTAAGCATGGATTCATGATGCGCTCCGAAAGGAAACTTCCGCTTTTTAACAGCCCTGCCTTTAAAGCCAAGCCTTGTCCCTCGGCCGGGTTTCATGGGGGGCTGTTGTTTTTGCGGAAAGGAATGTGCACAGAATTCACCGCTCCAGGCTGGCATTTTTTGGCCGAGTTTTGGGGGTTGCATTTTTTCACGGATTCCTTCATAATAACTATAATGCGGCGGCAGTGTTTTGTTTCTGCGGAAAGGAGGGGTTTTATGGATTTTTTATCCAGTAATTCCCAAATTCTGATGGAGAAGTCCATGGGGTATCTCTGGGCGAAGCAGGCGGCGATTCTGGACAATATCGCCAACGCCGAGACGCCCAACTATAAAGCGAAGGTAGTGACCTTCGAGGAGAGCATCCGCGGCAAGCTGGAGGAGGCCGCCTCCCGCAGTCAGGGAGCCGGAAAGGCCGTGCGGGCCGTGCTGGACGACGCCGGGCTGAAGGTGTTTGAGGCCAAGGAGCAGACCCGCATGGACGACAACGGCGTGAATGTCACCAGCGAGATGACGGAGATGATCCGCAACGCCTATCAGCAGCAGTACCTGTATCAGGCCCTCAACAAGCACTATTCGCTGCTGCGCATGGCCATGGGCGGCCAGTAATGAAGGAGGCTATTTGCTATGAGTGTGCTCAATTCCATTAACATCATCGGCTCCGGCCTCACCGCCCAGCAGCTGCGCCTGGACATCGTGGCGGAGAACGTGACCAATTCCCAAACCACCCGGGTGGAGAACGGCGAGGGCGCCTACCGCCGCAAGCTGGTGCGGTTCGAGGCGGTGAGCGGCCGGGACTCCTTCCGGGCCGCCCTTGCCCGGGCCTCCAACGGCCTGATCTCCAACACGGAGCAGGTCACCCCCGTGGCCGGCGGCGTGCGGGTGACGGAGATTCTGGAGGACGAGACCACCCCCATGAAGATCGTCTACGACCCCACCCATCCCGACGCGGACGAGGAGGGCTATGTGGAGCTGCCCAACGTGGACATGGTGCAGGAGATCGCCGACGCCATGGCCGCCACCAGGGCCTTCTCCTCCAACGTCACCGCCTTCAACACGCTGAAGGCGGTCATCTCCAGCGGGCTGGAGATCGGCCGGTAAGAAGGGCTCACCTTACATAATAAAGGAGATACATAGCGATGAGTACTCCCATCCAAGGAATTACCAATACCGGCATCACCGGGATTACCAACACCATCCAGAAAATCGCCCCTCCCGTCCGGCCGGGCAAGGAGGAGGAGCAGGCCACCGAGCTGGACCAGGTGAAGGACAGCTCCTTCGGCTCCCTGTTCAAGGATATGATTCAGGACGTGCGGGACACCGACGCGGAGTTCAGCCAGGCCCAGTACCTGCTGGCCACCGGCCAGATCGACAACCCCGCCCAGGTAAACCTGGCCGGCTACAAGGCCGAGCTGTCGCTGAACCTGTTGATTCAGCTTCGCGACCGTGCCTTGACCGCGTATAACGAGCTGAAAAACATGAGCGTGTAACCACACGCGCAATTCCAGGAAAGCACGCGGAGAGCGGGGTCGATTTCAGTTGAACAAGGAGAAGCTGAAGGGCTATTGGGAGAAGGTCAAGACAGCCCTGGGTAAGGTTTCTAAAAAAATATGGATTTTGATTGCCGCGATTCTGGTGGTGATCGTGGCCGCAGTGATTATCTTCTTCGCCACCAGGCCCTACTCCCCCTTGATTTCCGGGGCCACCGACGAGGAGACCGCCACGGTGCTTACGTGGCTCCAGGAACAGGGCGTCACAGATTACCGGATGCAGGGGTCGGGCACCATCATGGTGCCCGAGGGGCAGGTGACCTCCCTGAAGGCCCGGCTGCTCCAGGAGCAGTACTCCAGCAATAATTCCGGCTACAACGGGTATTTTGAGATGGTGGGCGCCCTGTCCACCTCGGCGGACCGCAGCCAGGCCAAGCTCATCACCCTCCAGAACGTGATGAACGCCACCATCAGCCAGTTCGACGGCGTGCACTCCGCCAGCGTGACCATCAACCCCGGCGAGGACAACGGCTATGTGCTGGACAGCAACAAGGTGGTCAACGCCTCCGCCGGTGTGATACTTACTATGGAGAACGGCAAGCTGCTCTCCGCGGATCAAGCCAACGCCATCCGCAACTATATTTCCCACAGCGTGGCGGGGCTGAAGGTCAGCGACGTGTCCATCACCGACACCAAGGGCAACATCTACGACAGCATCGGCGCCAGCAGCGGCGAGAGCGCCGCAGACGCCTCCGCCCTGAAGATCGAGGTAGAGCGCTACTGGCAGAACAAGATCCGGAACGAGGTGGAGCAGCTGCTGAAGGGCACCTTCGGGGAGGAGAACGTACGCGTGGCGGTGAACGCCACCGCGGAGCTGGGCGAGAAGACCATCAACAAATATGAGGTCGAGCTGCCCGAGTTCGCCCAGGGCGGCGACACCAACGGCGAGGGCATCGTGGGCAGCAAGTTCTGGTCCTGGCAGGTTCGGACGGACGACGAGATCCTGGCCGGCGGCGTGGTGGGCACCCCCGCCAACTCCAACCTGCCCAACTACGTGGAGAACGGCGAGAGCGTGGAGGGCCTGCTGGGCCGCCTGGCCGCCGAGGGCAGCATCGAGTTTGACAACAACAAGACCCAGACCACCATGGTCATCACCGCCGCCACCCTTACCGACGTGACGGTGGGCGTTACCATCAATTCCACCACCGCCACCGTCCAGGGCCCGCTGGACACCAACGCCCTGGTCCGGCTGGTGGGCAGCTCCTGCGGCATCAAGGCCCCCCTGGAGCTGCCGGATAACGTCACTCAGGACGATTACCTCAGCCGGTACATCACCGTGCTGGTCACCCCCTTCTACGTGGCGCCTCAGCCCGAGCCCGAGCCCGGCTTCTTTGAGATGCTGGAGCAGATCGGCATTCCCAGCTGGGTGTTCATCGCCGCCATTGTGGGCCTGGTGCTGTTTGCCGTCGTTCTGGTGGTTGTCATTGTGCTGGTCCGCCGCGGCAAGCGCAAGAAGGAAGAGGAGCAGAAGGCTCTGGAGGAGATGATGGCCGCCGCCATGACCCAGCAGCCGGGCAATGTGGAGCTGAGCCCGGACGGGCAGCCCGTGGAGCCCCAGCCGGTGCTGGACGAGAACGGCAACCCCGTGTCCGGGGCCGACGTGATGGACCTGCACACCGAGCGCAGCATGGAGCTGCGCCAGAGCATCCGGGACTTCGTGGACGAGAATATGGAGGTCGCGGCCCTGCTGATCAAGAGCTGGCTGAAGGAGGATGGAAACAATGGCTGACGCCGCGGCGGAAGAAAGAATCCTCTCCCCTCTTGAGGCCGAGGCCTTTGCCAAAAGGCATACCGGCAATGACCCGCCCCTCACCGGGGCCCAGCGGGCCGCCACCGTCATCATCGCCCTGGGGGTGGAACGGGCCTCAGCGCTGTACAAGTACATGGAGCCGGAGGACGTGGAGCAGCTCACCCTGGAAGTGGCCAAAATGGGCTTTCTGGGGTCGGAGCAGACCGAGGCAATTCTGTTTGAGTTCTACCAGCTGTGCCGCACCAACCGGGCGGTGACGGAGGGCGGCCTGGAATACGCCCGCACTGTGCTGGAAAAGGCCTATGGCCCCCAGGCGGCCGACGAGCTGCTGGGCAAAGTGACCAAGTCCCTGCAAAACCGCAGCTTTTCCTTCATGGAGAAGGCGGACGAGACCTCTCTGTTCTCCGCCCTCCAGAACGAGCGGCCCCAGACCATCGCCCTGGTGCTGTCCTACGTGGAGCCCGACAAGGCGGCCGGGGTCATCTCCCGGCTGGACGAGAAGCGCCAGGTCCAGGTAGTGGAGAGCATGGCCAAGATCGAGAGCGTGTCCCCCGTGGCCGTCAAGATTATTGAGGCCGAAATGCGCAAGAAGTTCTCCAGCATCGTCACCAGCGCCAACGTGAAGGTGGGCGGCATCGACTATGTGGCCGACGTGATGAACAACCTGGACCGCACCAGCGAAAAGAACATCTTCGACGGCCTGTCCGCCTACGACCAGGAGCTGGCCGAGGAGATCCGCAAGCGCATGTTCGTGTTCGAGGACATCATCACCATGGACGACCGGTCCGTGCAGCGCTTTGTCCGGGATTGCGACCCGCGGGATCTGGTGCTGTCCCTCAAGACCGCCAACGAGGAGGTCTCCAAAAAGCTGCTCAGCAATATGTCCACCCGTATGGCCCAGAACATTAAGGACGATCTGGAGATCACCACCAACGTCAAGCTCAAGGACGTGGAGGACGCCCAGCAGCGCATTGTGGATATCATCCGCGACCTGGAGGAGAAGAACGAGATCGTGATCGCGAAGGGCGGAAAGGACGATATCATTGCCTAATGTATTCAAAGCGTTTCTCTGGGGCGGAGGAAAGGACAAGGCCGGGGCTGAGGCCAAGGTGCAGCCCTATCAGTTCCGCCCGGCGGAGGAGCTGGCCATGGAGCTGGAGGTCCCGGCGGAGGAGCCCGCCCCGGAGGAATCCCTCCCGGAGCAGCCGGACCGTCCCGAGGAGCCGGACCGCCCGGAGGGGTTCGACATCCTGATTACCGATCAGGAGGAACCGGAGGACGGCGCGGAGCCGGAGGCCGAGCCTGAGCCCGAACCCGAGCCGGAACCAAAGGAAAACCCCGTCACCTTCGCCCAGATTCAGGCGGAGCAGATTCTGGCCGAGGCCCGGCGGGACGCAGAGCGCCTTCTGGACCGGGCTCAGGAGGACTCGGCCCGGGAGGCGGAGAAGGTATACGCCAAGGCCCGGGAGGAGGGCTATCAGGAGGGCTACGCGGCCGGGATGGCCCAGGCTGCCCAAGAGTCCAAAGCCCTCCGGGAGGAGCAGGCCCAGCGCCAGGAGGAGGAGGTCCACCGCTTTATGGAGCAGGCGGGCGTCGCCCTGGACCGGCAGATGGACCAGAGCGTGGACGACCTGCGGGACCTGGCCCTGGCGGTGGCGGAGAAGGTGGTGTGCGTCAGCCTGAAGAGCAGCGCCGACGTGATCAGCCGCATGATTCAGACCGCCATCGATAAGCGCAAGAAAAAAGAATGGGTACATATTTATATCTCTGAGTGCGACGCCAAGCGCCTCACTCAGATTCCCGCCACCTTGTCCGCAGCGCTCACCGCCCTGTCCGACCGGGTGCGCATCATCCCCATGTCCGACGACGAGTCGGGCACCTGCATCATTGAGATGCCCGACGAGATCGTGGATGCCAGCGCGGCCACCCAGCTGAACAACCTGCGGACCATTCTGATGGACACCGCCAACAGCGCGTCGGGTATGAATCTGTTTCATTGAGATCAGCGCTGCCCCGCGTTCTCCCAGGCCGGGAACGGGGCGGCGAGGCACAGGCCGGTGGAGTGAAAAATGCCATCCGTATTTCAACAAATGACCCGCCAGATCTACAACGCGGAGCCCTACAGCCTGACGGGAAAAATCGAGAATATTGTGGGCATGTCCATCGAGGCCTCCGGCGGGAGGGCCGCCGTAGGCGATATCTGCCGCATCTACAACGGCGACTCCGGCGGACAGGTGACAGCCGAGGTGGTGGGCTTCAAAAACGACCACATCCTGCTCATGCCCTACTCGGACATGAGCGGCATCTCGGCGGGCAATTTCGTGCGCAACACCGGGCGGCAGCTCACCCTGCAGGTGGGCGAATTCCTCCGGGGGCGCATCATCAACGCCCTGGGCCAGCCCATCGATGGCAAGGGGCCCTTTGAGGAGGGCACCTCCTACTGCGTGGGCGGCGGCTACATCAACCCCCTTCAGCGCCCCCCAATCCGGGAGCGCATTCAGTTCGGCGTGAAGGCCATCGACGGCATGATTACCATCGGCAAGGGCCAGCGTATCGGCATATTCGCCGGTTCCGGCGTGGGCAAGTCCACTTTGATGGGCATGATCGCCAAGAATGTCACTGCGGATATTAACGTCATCGCCCTGGTGGGGGAGCGGGGCCGCGAGGTGCTGGAGTTCGTGGAAAAGGACCTGGGCCCCGAGGGGATGAAGCGGTCGATCCTGGTGGTTGCCACCTCCGACCAGCCCGCCATGCTTCGCATGCGGTGCCCCAGCGTGGCCACCGGCATCGCGGAGTATTTCCGGGATCAGGGCTACGACGTGCTGCTGATGATGGACTCCCTCACCCGCTTCGCCATGGCCCAGCGGGAGATTGGGCTCGCCATCGGCGAGCCTCCGGTGTCCCGGGGCTACACCCCCTCCATGTACGCGGAAATGCCCAAGCTGCTGGAGCGCAGCGGCAATTTCAGCCGGGGCTCCATCACCGGGGTGTACACCGTGCTGGTGGAGGGCGACGACACCAACGAGCCCATCGCCGACACCGTCCGGGGCATCCTGGACGGCCACATCGTCTTATCCCGGCAGCTGGCCAACTCCAATCACTACCCCGCCATCGATGTGAGCGCCAGCATCTCCCGTTTGATGGTGGAGATCGTCCCCCCGGAGCACCGGCAGCTGGCCTCCCGCATACGAGATATTATGAGCGTGTATGAGAAAAACGCCGACCTGGTGGCCATCGGGGCCTATAAGCCGGGCACCAACCGGAAGCTGGATTTCGCCATGTCCAAAATCGACGCGGTGAACGAATTCCTGACTCAGGACGTGAACGAGGCCTTTTCCTACGATCAATGCGTGGCCGAGATGGCCAAGATTCTCAAATAACCCTCGTAAGGTGGAGAAATAGATGAAGAAATTCAAGTTCTCCCTGGATTCGGTGCTCTCCTACAAGCAGCAGGTGCTGGAATCCCTTCAGGGCGAGCACGCGGTGATCCTGGCCCAGGTGAGAGAGCAGGAGGAAGTGCTGGAGGCGGCGTGGCAGGCCTACCGGGACTGCAACGAGGAGTACCGCCAGCGCAAGGCCGAGGGCATCTCCATTATGGACGCCATGTTCTATCAGAACGGCCTGCGGGTGCTGGAGGGCGATATCCAGCGGGAGACCGACAGGCTGGAAGAGCTCAGAAAGCAGGAGGAGGCCAAGCGTCAGGAGGTCGTGGACGCCAAGATTGACACCTCCTCCATCGAGAAGCTGAAGGAGAAGAAGCTGGAGCTGTATAACAAGGAGGTCGCCAAGAGCGAGGAGATCCTCATCGACGAGTTTGTCAGCTCTGCCCGGGCCCGGGCCAGCATCGGCGCCTGATACAGGTCCATTGGGGCCCCTGACCAGTCCAATCCGGCGGTTTGTCCGCCGTTTGGAAATATATAGTTTCATTGGAAAGGAGGAAAGCAAGATGGAACAGACAAGTATGGCCATGATGCTTCTTCAGACCGTGGCCAGCCAGACCAAGCTGCCCAAGCCCGCGGGCAAGACCGACAGCGACGGATTCAGCGATTTCCAGAAGATGCTGGAGGAGAAGTCCCAGGAGAAGGACCCGCTGCTGGAGGAGCCGGCCAGAACCCGCCCCAAGGCTGAGACAGGACCCGTCGTGAAAAAGACGGAAAAGGCTTCCGTTGAAAGGCCGGAAAATTCGCTGGAGCGGATCAAGAGGCTGGCGGAGCAGGGCTTCCCCGTGATTCAGCCCTCTATCGCCGCCGTGACGCTGGACGGGCAGGTGCTCCAGCCCGGCGAATATGTGCAAGTCTGGACGCCCACCGGCGTGGAGATTATCCCCGTCACCGATTTGGACGAGGCCCAGATGAGGGAGCTTCAGCAGCTGCTGGACGGACTCCCCACCCACGTGATCGACGTGTCCGACCCCGAGGCCGACGCTTTGCTGGAGGCTACCGACCCCGCTGTGGA
This sequence comes from uncultured Oscillospiraceae bacterium, assembly GCA_910577525.1. GTDB lineage: Bacteria > Bacillota > Clostridia > Oscillospirales > Oscillospiraceae > Enterenecus. The sequence goes on from CAJTLI010000015.1 coordinate 55,040, forward strand.
GCACGGCCCCGCCGAGCTGCTGGAACGGGCGGTGAACCAGGAGGCCAAGGCGACCTTCCAGCAGGCCGTGGAGGAGGAGCTGCCCCAGGAACAGGAGGAGGACGGCGCTCAGGCGGAGCTTCTGGACATGGAGCAGGCCCCCCGGCAGCTCTTCCGGGACGTGGAGGCCGCCCCCGTGAAGGTGGGCGAGGTGTACGACGCCCAGCCTTCCGGGGAGACGGACGTGGCCAAGCAGCTCAGCGCCGGAGTGGCCCAGGCCCTGGAGCGGGGCGAATCCCTGGTGCGGGTGCGGCTCAATCCCCAGTCTCTGGGCGAGGTCACTGTGGAGCTGCGGCAGAGCGCCGAGGGCGTCCTGCATGTGGCCATCACCGCCCAGAACAACCAGACCCGGGGCCTTTTGGACCGCCACGCCGGCGATCTTCAGGGACTGCTCAGCGCACGCGGGCAGGCCGTGGAGGTGGAAGTACAGCAGCCCCAGGAGAACCAGCAGAATCAAAACCAGAATCAAAACCAGAATCAGAACCAGCAGCGCAATTACGAGGGCCAGAACGGCCACGGACAGGGTCAGGACGGCCAGGAGGAGCGCCGGCAGCGCCGCTCCCACACCAGCGGCCAGGACTTCTTGCAGCAGCTGCGTCTGGGACTGATCCCCACGGGGGAATTCTGATCGGAAAGGAGAAGCAATATATATGGGCGTGAGCAATTACTCCATGGTGGACCTGTCCAACCGGGCTACCGCGGTCCAAGGCCTGGTGGCGGAGAAGAGCACCAGCCGGAAGGGCAACACGGAGCTCACTATGCAGGACTTCCTCCAGCTGATGGTGGTGCAGCTACAGAACCAGAGCATGGACGACACCATGGACACCGGCGAGATGATGAGCCAGATGGTGCAGATGCAGATGGTCACCGCCATTTCCAACATGAATGAGACCAGCCTGATGACCTACGCCAGCTCCATGGTGGGCAAGGAGGTCACAATCGGCATCCGGGACGGCAACAAGCTGAAGGAGATCCTGGTCAAGGTGGTGGGCACGGGCATGTCCAACGGCGAGCAGGTCATCTTCGGCGAGGACGAAAAGGGCAATGTGGAGACCTACAAGCTCAACCAGATCATGGCCGTCGGCAAGCTGCCTCCCAAGCTGGAGGCCCCCGATCCCGACAAACCCACTGACCCCGACAAGCCCGTTGATCCCACTGACCCCGATAAACCCACTGACCCCGATAAACCCGTTGATCCTGATAAACCCGTTGATCCCGACAAGCCCACAGAGGGTACGGAGGGGAGCGGAGACAAGGACGAGGGCGGCGAGGAGCCCAAGGACCCCAGCACGGAAGGAGCCGGCTGAATCAAGAGACGAGGTGAGATAAGATGATCCAGCGTGTATCAGGTCTACAGCGCACGGACGCGCCACAGGTCCGGGTACCGCAGACGAGCAGCAAGCCCGGCGCGTTCGGCGAGATGCTCCGGAAGGAGCTGGCCCAAAGCGAACAGCCGGTTCAGAGCGTGGCGTTTTCCAAGCACGCCATTTCCCGGGCTCAGGAGCGGGGAATCGAGGTCACACCGGATCTGATGGACCAGCTGGTGGGCAGCGTGATCCGGGCTCAGGCCAAGGGAGCAACCAACATCCTGGCGATGGACGCCGACAAGGCCTTTATCATCAACGTACCCAACGCCAAGGTCATCACCGCCATTACCCAGGAGGAAATGAAGGAAAATATCTTCACCAATATTGACGGCGCCGTCTTCCTGTAATATGATAAGCAGATGGCAGGACCGATTTTCGGATGCCTTTGCCCTCCGTCCGACTGGCGGGGGGCGGGCGGCGCTGAATCGAAAGGAGTAATCTTTTAGTTATGACTGGTGCAATGTATGCAGCCATTGCGGGTCTCCGGACCCATATGCAGAACCTGAATGTCATCGGCCACAACGTGGCCAACGTCAACACCGCCGGGTACAAGTCCCAGCGCGCGGTGTTCAAGACCTCTTTGTACACCACCCTCACCGGCGGCTCCGACGGCACCGCCGTCATGGGCGGCACCAACCCCTCCCAGATCGGCTACGGCTCCAACGTGTCCACCGTGGACATCGACATGAGCACCGGCAACTACAACCCCACCGGCAAGCCCACCGACCTGATGCTGGACGGCGACGGCTTCTTCCTGGTGGGCGACAAGGAGCTCGCCCAGAATTTTGACGGCACCGTCAACGACGTGGACCGGCTGACCTCCCTGTTCCTCACCCGGGTGGGCAACTTCGAGTTTAAGGCCGACGGCTACTTCGCCAACAACGACGGCAACTGCGTCTACGGCTTTCTGTGCACCGGCAAGTGGGGCGACGAGAACAACCCCATATATCAGATGGACCCGACCACGAACAAGCCCGTGCTGGACGCCAACAACAACCCGGTCCGCCTGGCCCCCGAGGGGATCAAGGAGGGCGACCCCGTGTTCAGCGACCAGCTGGTGCCCATCCGGCTCCCCCGGGTGCAGAAGACCATGCTGTACTTCCATCAGGAGGCGGACGGCACCCTGGTGGAGGCCACGGAGGCGGACGCCATCGACGCGGCGACGGGGGATCTGAAGGCCGGCTACCTCGCCAAGGAGGCCATGGAGATCGTCTACCCCCAGGCCAGCCAGGCGGGCATCACGGAGAACACCGAGCTGGCCCAGGGCCAGTTCACCGGCATCACCGTGGACCGGAACACCGGCCTGATCGCCGGTACCAGCGCCGACACCGGCGAGATCGTCATCATCGGCTGCGTGGGCGTGGGCCTTGTGACCAACCCCAACGGCGTGACCAGCATGGGCGACAACTACTTCAAGGCGGGCCCCGGCTCCGGCCAGCTCACCGTGGCCATCCTGGGCGGCAGCGCCGAGGCCATGAACATCACCCAGATCAACAAGTCTCTGTACCGCGCCCCCGCCAATCCGGACGGCACCCCGGGCACCGGCACCGCCCCCGAGATCGACGGCATGCGCCCCCGCACCGCCGACACCAAGATGCTCTCCAGCGGCCTGGAGATGTCCAAGACCGACCTGGCCCAGGAGATCGCCAACATGATCCTGACCCAGCGCGGCTATCAGGCCAACACCCGCATTATCACCGTGACCGACTCCATGCTGGAGGAACTGGTCAACATGAAGCGTTAACAAGTCATGACCTGGCCCGGGGAAGGGTGAAACCTTCTCCGGGCCACCCCCCTGTGGTCCTATCATTTTAGGAATAAGGAGGTTCACACCATGATCGTGCTGACAAAGCGGAACCATGAGAAATTCCTTGTCAACCATTTGCAGATCGAGTATATTGAGACCATCCCAGAATCGAAGATCGTCATGATGAACCACGACTTCTACCTCGTCCGGGAGACCACGGATGAGATCATTGATAAGATCGCCAAGTACAACGCGAAAGTGATGGATATCCAACGCGAGATCAGCGTGGTGGATAACCGCTAAAGACACAGAACAAGGCGCCGGGCTGCCGCCCACCGCCTGGCAGGAGGTATGCTGTAGTATGAATATCACCTATATCATCGGCTTAGTGCTGGCCTTGGTCGTGTTCTGCCTGGGCATCATGATGGGGATCAACATCGGCCCCAACGCGGCGCAGGCGGCGGCGGAAAAGGGCGTCATTACCTTTGAGCCCGGGCTGATGTGGAATTTCTTCGACGCGGCCAGTATCTTCATCGTCATCGGCTGTACCGTCGCCGTGGTGGTGGCCAGCTTCCCCGGGAGCACCCTGGGGGCGGTGCCCAAGCACTTCGGCATCATGCTCAACGCCAAGAAGTTCGACCCCATGAGCTACATAGACCAGCTGGTGGACCTGGCCATGACCGCCCGGAAAAACGGCCTGCTGGCCCTGGAGGGCAAGGCCAACGAGCAGTCGGACCCCTTCTTCAAGCAGGCCATCATGCTCATCGTGGACGCCAACGACCCGGACAAGGTGCGGGCCATCCTGGAAAACGATATCGAGTGCATGTCCGCCCGGCACGAGGACGCCGCCGCGCTCTACGACAAGGCGGGGTCGGTGGCCCCGGCCTTCGGCATGGTGGGCACGCTGGTGGGCTTGATTAACATGCTCAACAACATGGACCCCACCAACGGCAGCAGCAGCATCGGCAAGGACATGGGCACCGCCCTGATCACCACCCTGTACGGCTGTATTCTGGCCCACATGATCTTCGGCCCCATCGCCAACAACCTGCGCATCCGGGACAGTGAGGAGGTCCTGTGCAAGCAGATCATCGTGGAGGGCATTATGTCCATCCAGTCCGGCGAGAACCCCAAGGCGCTGCGGGAAAAGCTGCTCACCTACATTCCTCAGGGCAAGCGCGAGGAGGGCGGCAAGTCCGGCGGCGGCGAATGAGCTTTGCGGCGCGATGTAAGGAGTTGAGAACGTCGTGAAAAAGAAAAAAAGCGGTGGCGGCGGCGCCAACTGGATGGACACCTATGGCGACATGGTGACGCTGCTGCTGTGCTTCTTTGTTCTGCTGTATTCCATGTCCACGGTGGACGAGAGCAAGTGGAAGGCGCTGGTGCAGAGCTTCAACCCCAACGCCGTACTCACCGCCACCGACCCCAGCGGCTTGGGCGGGCCCTTCGCCGACCCGGAGGCGGGCCTGGAGAACCCCGGCATGAACCAGCCCGACGACCTGAAGGCCGCCCAGGAGGAGATCGACACCGCCATCGACCAGCTGTATCAGTCCATGCAGCAGATGGTCAAGGACAAGGGGCTGGAGACCACCGTTCAGGTGACGATGGAGGGCGGCAAGGTGTTTGTGCAGTTCCGGGACACCGTGTTCTTCTCGGGGGACAGCTATGTCCTCCAGCCCCAGGCGCGGGAGATTCTGCTTGAGGTGTGCCACATTCTGGACGCGGCCAAGGGCGCCATCGATGAGGTGCGGGTCCAGGGCCACACCGCCCAGGCTTACGCCAACGTGCGCAACCCCGCCGAGGGAGACCGGTTCCTGGCCAGCAACCGGGCCACCACCGTGGTGCTCTTTCTTCAGGAGAACAGCCAGATCCACCCCGCCCGGCTGGTGCCGGAGAGCTTCGGCCAATGGCGGCCCATCTCCAGCAACGCCACGGCGGAGCTGCGGGCCCCCAACCGCCGGGTGGAGATGGTCATCAGCGGGCGCGACCTGGACGCGGAGGCGCTGAACAACGCCCTGGCGGACTACATCACCCGGGACGACTCGGACCTGACCACGGCCCAGTGACCGTGAAATTCAAGCAGAGACAGGTGAGGTGATTCGATGGCTGAAGTATTGTCACAAAGTCAGATCGACGCGCTGCTCAACTCCATGCGCAACGGCGAGGCTGACAAACCGGAAGAAAAGCAGCCAGAGAAGAAATACCGGAAATATGACTTCACCACCCCCCGTAAATTCACCAAGGACCGCATCAAAATGCTCAACGGCATTTTTGATAACTACACCCGGGTGATCAGCTCGCGGCTCAACGCCCAGCTGCGCACCAGCTGCGAGATCACGGTGGAGAGCGTTGAGGAGCAGAAGTTCTATGAGTTCAACAACGCGCTGCTGGAGGGCGATGTGCTGGCCATGGTGAACGTGACCGTCCACTCCCGGGAGGAGAACGGCGCGGACATCCAGGCGGAGGACCCGGTGATGGTGTACGTGTCCACCCCCACGGCGCTGGGGATGATGGACCGGCTGATGGGCAGCGACGAGGAGACCTCCCACGAGGTGCCCATGGGCTACGCCTACACCGACCTGGAGCTCCAGCTCTACGAGCTGCTGATGAAGGACATCGTGGCGCTGATGGGCAGCAGCTGGGAGAACTACGTGCCCATCACCTTCGAGTATGACCGCACCCAGGCGAACCCCACGCTGGTCCAGCTGCTGAATCTGGACGAAACGGTGGTTCTGGTGGATATGAAGCTCAGCTTCGGCGGCAGCGAGGGGCGCATGAGCGTGGTGCTTCCGGGCACGGTGCTGACGAGCGTTTTCGGCGAGGTGAACCGGGAGAGCATGGGCCGCAAGGTGGCCAGCGAGGACAACTCCGAGGAGATCTTCGACAAGCTGCGGGATTCCTCCTTGGAGATCATCGCCGAACTGGGCCAGACCCAGCTGTCCCTCAGCGATATCTATCACCTGAGCATTGGCGACGTGGTAGACCTGGGCCGCTCCAAGGACTCTCCGGTCTATCTGGAGATCGGCGGTTATCAGTGGTTTACCGGGCGCATGGGCACCCACAAGAAAAACATGGCCATTAAGATAGACGAGGTTTGCTATTCGGCCGAGCTAAAGGAGCGAGTAAGCGATGGATAAGGAATTTTTCAGCCCAATGGCGATAGACGCCTTGGGCGAAATGATGAATATCAGCCTGGGCTCCTCGGCCACCGCAGTATCCAACATGCTGGACCACCGGGTGGACATCACGACGCCCACGGTGTCGGTGGTGGACGTGAAGGATTTTACCCTGGGCAATCTGGAACCGGCCATCGGCGTGGAGATCAAATATGTGGAGGGCCTGGAGGGCAGCAACATCATGCTGCTCAAGCGCAGCGACATCAAGATCATCGTGGACATCCTCATGGGCATGGAGACGGCCGACGAGGACTTTGAGCTCAACGAGCTGACCATCAGCTGCGTGTGCGAGGTCATGAACCAGATGATGGGCTCCGCCGCCACCGCCATGTCCGACTTTCTGGGTTTCCGGGTGGACATCTCCACCCCCCAGTCCTTCGAGCTGGACAATCTGGAGGAGTTCAAGGCCAGCCACCTGCCTGTAGGCGCCGACCAGATCGTGGTGGTCCGATTCTTCCTGAAGATAGAGAACGCGCTGGAGAGCGAGTTCATGAATGTGATGTCGGTGAGCCTGGCCAAGGAGCTGCTCAAGAGCCTGGGCCTGGAGGGCGAGGTGAGCTCCGGCGGGGCGGCTCCGGCCCCCGCGCCTGAGCCCGAGCCCGCGGCCAGCAACCGGGTGATGAGCCAGGCGGAGATCGAGGCCATGCTGGGCGGCGGGTCCGCGCAGCCCGCCCCGGCCCCCGCGCCCGAGCCCTCGGGCGGGGACCACAAGATGAGCCAGGCGGAGATCGAGGCCATGATGGCCGGGATGAAC
>CAJTLI010000016.1 GCA_910577525.1 uncultured Oscillospiraceae bacterium
CCAAAGACTATGAAGTGTCTGTCCGTTCTGCACAAGCTGTTTGCACCATTGCTGCTTTCAGCACTTTACTCAAGCGGTTTTAGCCTATTGGTACAGCTTCTGAATTCAAATGGTATGAAGGAAGTACAGTACACAAGCTATATTTGAGTGCCATTCTGGATCTCTATGATCGACGTATCGTGTCCTATGTGCTGAGTGAGCGTAATGACAATCCGCTTGTCTACAAAACCTTTGATAAGGCCGTTAAGGCCAATCCGGATGTTCACCCCCTGTTCCATAGTGATGGAGGGTTCCAGTATACCAGCAGAGCCTTTCATCACAAACTTCAGCGAGCTGGGATGACGCAAAGTATGTCTCGTGTGGCCCACTGCATCGACAACGACCCTATGGAGGGTTTTTGGGGTATTCTGAAGCGGGAGCGCTATTATGGAAATCGCTTCACCAACAAGCAGGAACTTGTCCAAATGATCCACAACTATATTCTGTATTACAACACTCATCGTGTACAAAGAGGTTTGGGCCTCCTAACACCTATAGAAAAGCACCGCCTGGCCATGGCGGCATAAAAAGTGACCAGTAGCTCCTGCCACTGGCCACATAAACTTTTATATTTTTTCTCTGTCCTCTTGACGGGATGCGGTTCGCCGGAGTCATCCGGCGCTTTTTTTGCGTTTCGTGCGGTCACGCCGCAGTTTCGCCACGGCTTGGGGGCCGTATTTTTGTATGATACAATATAATACTGTGGCATTCCTCTCTGCGTTGTGATAAGATATTTTCACCGATGTACACAGAGGGAGTGATTCGATGCTGAATCAGGAGGCTATACGGTTTATAGAGAACTTTTACTCCAAAAACTATCAAAAGCTTTATCTCCATGCCAAGGCCAGGCTGAAACACAGTGCCGAAGCGGAGGTTGCGGTTCAAGAGGCGTTTTTAGTTGCCTGTAGAAAGCCGGAGGCGCTTATGGACGGCGAAAATCCCCTTCGCTGGATGGAGAAAACCATTGAAAATATTGTGAAGCATATTTTGCGGGAACGGAAAAAGACCGCGGACCTGTTCCTGCCCTTTGAGAAGCTGGCCCACGGTCAGGAGCCCTCCACGCTGGACGGCAGCAGCTTCGAGCTGATCGGCTTTTGTCAGAGCGTCGTCACAAAGGAGCATTTGGCGTTTTTCCTGCGGATTGCCGAAGGAAGCTCGACTTTTGTGGAAGAGGCGGAGCGGCTGGGCATCGGGCTGCACGCCTGTTATAAGCGGTTTGAGAGAATCCGGGAAAGACTGCAAACGGCATTGAACGAATTCTACAAATCAGAGGAATGATTTTCAGCGATAACGCCGAAAAGAAAAAATTTTCCGGCGGGAATGTCGAAAAAGAATCCGCCCGTGGAACATATATAGATAAGGGGGACAAAAAATGAGCGAGTTAAATCAACTCAGCAATGGAAAATACGCCTACTTAAGCCGCTTATCCGTAGAGGAGCTGCTGGATCTATTGTCCGTTGCTCCGATCCCTGCCGCCTCCCCGGAGCAGGAGGCCTATGTAGACGCATTGAAGGAGGCGATCATCGAAAAAGAAAATGAAACCCCCACAGGATTTTTCCCTGACCCAGACCAGCAATGGAAGCAGTTCGTAACTTACTACCTGCCCTATGCGGAGGAAGCAGTGTTTGAGCCTGACCCCGCCGAGAGCGCCGCGCCCGAACACAGCGGCCAGCCATACCCCGAAGTCCCCCCGAAACGTGCCTGCCGGCTCAGCCGGGCTTGGCGCACGCTTCTGGTCGCCGCCGTGGCGGTTGGCTGTATGCTTGCCATCATGGTCACGGCGCAGGCCACGGGCTTTGATGTGTTTGGAGCCATGGCGCGGTGGACTGAGGATGTGTTCAGCTTTAAGCAGGCTTCGCCTAACACCGGGGTAACTGATACTCCAAATGAGGAGGATCCAGTAGCTGGTGAAAAACAAAGCTTCACTTCCTTGCAGGAGACACTGGATACCTATGGAATTACCCAGGTTCACGAACCAACTTGGCTTCCAGACGGGTTCGCTGTGAACGATTGCGTTACGGAGTACGTATATATTTCATCTCGTATGCTTTTCCATGCCGACTATGTAAACGACAGTAATTGTTTAGCAGTTAATATTATGAGTTACGAGGGCGAACCCGCCGTACTGGCCCAGAAAAGGTATGAGCAGCCCGAAATGATTGAATATAATGGGATCACGTTTTATTTGCTTGAAAATGATTCAAGTTCCATCGTAACGTGGTATGACGACGCGTATGAATACTATGTCAGCGGGAAATTAACCAGAGATATCCTGTGGAAAGTAGCAATTTCTATGATTGAATGAAAGGAGAAGACTCTGTATGAAGAAAAAGCTGCCCGTCCAGGTAGTTGTGGTGTTGCTATGCGCGGCGATGCTCTGCGGCATCCCCGCCCATGCCGCGGAAACGCGTGCAAGCGAGCGAATTGATCTGTCCGCATGCACCATAGGGAAAAGCGATAGTGGAAAACTCAACGCTTACTTTATGGTTCAGGCCAATGGTGTGATGGATGTAATCGGCGCCACCAGCGTGGAGATTCAGCGCTATTCCCTCTTCAACTGGGTCACAGAATACACCTTTACAAGCGAGGATATCCCGGAGCTGCTGACAACAAACCATGGGTGGCACAGCGCTCAGTTGCTCTATACGCCGCTGTTTCCGAACAGCACATACCGTGCTGTGGCGAATATCTACGCAAAAGACGCCAGGGGGACAAGTACGCAGTGGCTGCCCAGCAGTCCGACGACCTGACGGCAGTTCCGTCCTTCCCCCAGCGTCTTTCACCTGGAGAGGGGCGGCTCCCGCCGCCCCTCCTTCCGTAAAGGAGGCCCGAATCAGTTAATTTCCTTTAGAACGGTAATAAAATGACATAAAGTGATTTTCATTGAGCCCTGAATTCCCACCAGGAGCCAGACGCAGGCAGGCTTTCGGGGCACATTTCACACCATCCGGGGCAGTTCCCCGGCCTCAAGCCCCCGTCCGGCCCTTCTGCCGGGGGCCGCCCCCATAAACACAATCCGAATCAAAAAATGAAAGGACATGTGTTTATGGAGAAAATCAATTCCATGCGGCCCCGGGCCGTACGAAATCCCGCACGGGAAACCAAAAGCTCGTCCAGCACAATTCGACAGAATTCTGCTATCCTTATGGCATGGGTTAGGAGGGATTCTGTTGGAAAAGCATAAGATATTCGCAAACAACCTGGCCGCCATCCAGGCGTACCGCGGCCAGTCCCTGGATGAGTTCGCGCTGGATTTAGGCATACCCAAGTCCACGCTGCAATCGGTCCGCACCAGCGGCAACACCACCTTGAATACCGCCCTGCTGATCGCCGAAGGCCTTGGGGTATCCTTGGACAGCCTGGTCGGGGATACCGCACTTTCTGAGAAAACTCAGCTTGCGCGGCACTTGATCCAGTCCTTGGACTGCCTTCGAGCGCTCTCCACCAGCGAGCGGGAGGAAGTTCTCCTCCATTTCCACCGGATCCTGGAGGTGATCTGTTCATGACATCAGATAACGCCGCGCAGAAAATCCCCAAACTCCTGCGCCGCTTGGGGGTTGCCGAGAATTACACCGGCTTCCCCTACGCTGTCTACGCGGTCCAGCTCTCCATCAGCGACCCCAGCCGCCTCCGGTTGATTACGAAGCTGATTTACCCGGACGTGGCAAGACAGTACGGCACCACCTCCCAGAGGGTGGAACGGAATATCCGCACGGTTTCAGCTGCCGCTTGGGAAAACAATCCCGCCCTCCTCATCCGGCTGGCAGGCTGTTCCCTGAACCGCAGACCTAAAAATTCCCGTTTTCTGGCGATTTTGGCTGACGCCTGCGTCCAAGATAACACATAAAAATAGAGAGCGTCCAAAACGCCGCCTCTGATCAGCATATAGTTAAGGAAGCCCTGATTCAATGCGTCTGCGGCGCTTCGCGGATCTTTTTTGCCACAACTTCGTTGCGATTTCTTGAAATAAACACCATTATTCCGGCGAAATCCCGCCTCGCTGCGGCAAAAAATCTCGCGTGAATCGCTCTTGCCGATTGAATCAGTCCTTCCTTAACAGCGCAGCGGCCGATATGGCCGCTGCGCTTTAACTGCGTTCCGGCAAAGCGGCGCGCACATTATGGTGGAAATGAGAACAGCCGCGCTCAGGCGGGCAGTTCGCATTTGATGGGCAAAAGGCTGATACTGTGAAGCGGCAGGTCAAATCATAACCGCCGGTACGGCCGGCGGTTATGATTTGCGCTCCCGTCACCGCTTGGCCCTGCGGCTTTGAAAATCCCGCTCCACTGGGGCCTTCCAGGCCGGGGGCACCTGCCCGCAGGCCCGCATACTGCTGACGGCGTCGCTGACGGTCCGGTAGTTGAGCTGAACCGCCTGACTGTCGGCGTGGCAGGTGACGGCCCGGTCCGCCCGGATGCCCAGCTGCCCGGCGGCGGCCACGGCGTCGATATTCGCCCCCAGGAACAGAAACTCCCAGCCGTACTCCTCCTGCTCCCGCCGGATCATGTCCTTGATCTGGGCGTGGCTGAACTCCCGGCTGGCGTTCTCATAGCCGTCGGTGATGATGACGAACAGCACCCGGTCCGCCCGCAGGCCGGGGGCGGTGTGCCTCTGGGCGGCGGCCGTCTTGTGGATGGTCCGGCCCACCGCGTCCAGCAGGGCGGTGTTCCCCCGGACAAAGTAATCCCGCTCCGTGATGGGCGCCACCCCCCGCAGGCCGATGCGGTCGTGGAGCAGCTCATATTGGTCGTCAAACAGCACCGTTGTGACCACGGCCTCTCCCGCCTCCCGCTTCTGCCGCTCCAGCATGGCGTTAAAGCCGCCGATGGTGTCCCGCTCCAGCCCGCACATGGAGCCGCTCCGGTCCAGAATAAACACCAGTTCCGTTCGATTCGCCTTCATAAGAAATCCTCCCGTCAAATTTGGTATGACTGAAGGATACCATCATTCAGGCGGGCCGGGGTCGCCCGCCGGGCGACATATCACGCCCCCAGCAGCCGCTGGTCAAAGGCGAACAGGGCCTGGTTGATCTCGTAGATGTCAAAGACGCCCTCCACAATGAAATACTCCACGATCACGTCGAATTTGCTGCTGTGGGACAGGGCGTAGCCCGCCCGGCCCAGCAGGTCCCGGGTCTCGTCCAGGTTCAGCCGCAGGGCCACCGCCAGGGCCAGGACCGTGGGCTTGCTGGGGCTGTAGTCCCGCCTGCGGAGCTTGGAAAACAGCTTGCGGTCCAGATTGGCCCGCTTGTAGACCTCCACGTCGGTCATCCCCTTCTCATCGATGAGGCGCAGCAGCATCTGGGAGAAGGTCTCGGCCATATGGCCCAGCAGGTCCTCCAGGGAGCGCCGGGAGGCCGCCGGAGCGGCCTGGAATACCGGCGGGGCGGCGGGGGAGGGCTGTTCCGCCAGCTGGCGGCGCTGGAGCTGGAACTCCACGGCCCCCCGGGGGGCGCTGTGGGCCTGAACGTAGTGGTCGTCGATGTAGGCGCGCACGCTCCCCAGCAGCGCCTCGCTGAGCGCCGCCGCGCTCCGGTCATAGACGGCCAGGCAGACGTACATCTCGTGCTCCCGCAGAAATTCCCGGATGGCCTCCACCGCGATCTCCAGGGCCTCTTTCTTGGGATAGCCGAACGTCCCGGCGGAGATGAGGGGAAAGGCCACGGACCGGCAGCCCTTCGCCTCCGCCAGCAGGAGGGAATTGCGGTAGCAGCTCTTCAGCAGGGCGGCCTCGCCGCAGCCGCCGCCCCGCCAGATGGGGCCCACGGTGTGGATGACGTACCGGGCGGGCAGGGCGAACCCCTTTGTGACCACCGCCTGTCCCACGCCGCAGCCGCCGATGGCCCGGCAGGCCCGCTCCATCTCGTCATAGCCGGCGGCGGCGAAAACCGCCCCGCACACGCCGCCCCCCGGCGCCAGGCTGGTGTTGGCGGCGTTCACAATGGCGTCCAGCTTCAAAGCGGTGATGTCGCCGCGGATCAGTTCAAAGGGCATAAGGGCTCCTCCTCCAGTTTGTGGCGTCCGCTCCCCCCGGGAGGGGCCGGCCGGCGGCGCGGCCAGTCTTTTCTCCAGTATACCACGCCTTGTCAAGGGCGTCCGGCCCGAAAAAAAGCCGAACGGTTGGCGGCGCGGCTTTGTCCGCTTGACTGCCGCCCGCCGGTGCGATATAATGTTGGCGAACATTTGGACGAAGAAGAGGGGGAAGCGCCCGTGGACCCGAGAAAAGTTGTGGCGGAATGGTTCCGCAAAACAGTGTTCCGGGAGGAGGCCATCCGGCCCCGTCCCCCCAAACACGCCGGCCGCCTCCCCTCCCCCCTTCAGGCCGCCCGTTCCCTGGAAAACGGTCCCCATCAGAGCTGGCAGTCCCGGGAATCCGTTTTCATGAAGCAGGGGAAGCTGCTGGCCACCTACGAGGACAGCTCCGGGGACTGCGACAGCGTGGTCTGCTACTACCCCACCTACCAATCCCTGACGGACCGGCAGCTGCGCGCCTACTTCGGCTGGCGGACCAGACTGCGCCGGGGGGAGATCCGCAAGACCTCCCTGTCCTTCGCCTTCCTCTATATCTATGAGCTCATCAACCAGATCGGCGTGCCGGACCCCATGAGCGGATACAACAGTCTGCTGGCGTTTCAGGAGGCCTACGGCCGGCTGGACGGCGGCATTCTCCACAGCCTGGGCCGGTGGATTCCGGACTACGTGGTCTATTATGGCCTTGACCCTTCCCTTCTGTCCGGCGCCCCCCAGGCGGTGCTGAACCGGAGCGCCGCCGTCTTGGACCGGGTTCAGGAGGCGGAGGACGGTCAGGTCATGGACGCGGTGCGGCAGATCTCCAAGTGGCTGGGGCGCTCCAAATTCTACGCGGAATGCCGGGAGGACATGGACCGGGTGACTGTCCGGGTCCTGCGGCGGATGTCCGCCCACTACGCCGCCCGGTGCAAAAAGACCCTGGTGGAGCAGTATCTCGCTCCCCTAGCCGAGGAACCGGCCTATCTCTTTGACTCCGCCGTCTTCTGCAACCCGCTGAAGCGGGCAAACTACCGGTACGACGTGGACGGGCAGTGGGTCTACCGCTGCGAAAACGGCTTCTGGTACGTCCAAAAGCGGGACGGCGGCAAAAAGCTGGATGTCCTTCTGAAAACCATTGACTCCGCCATGCGGCAGGCGCGGGACTACCGCTATCCGGTCAAGGCCGAGCTGAATACCAAGTGGGTGCTGCGGCTGATTCAGGAGGAGATTCAGGCCCTTTCGGGGGAGCCGGAGGCCGCCGGTGCCGCCAAAATCACCATTGACTTCGGCCAGCTGGCCCAGATCCGCCGGGACGCGGCCTCCACTCAGGAAAGGCTCATCGTGGACGAGGAGCTGGACCTCCCCCCGGAGGGGCCCCTGCCGGAGCCGGAGCCCGAACAGGCCCCGGAGCCCTCCGCCGCCGCCGCCGGGGCGTCCCCGCTGGCCCCCGCGGAATACCGCCTGCTGCAATGCCTGCTGTACGGCCGGGACACCGGCTGGGTGCAGAGAGAGGGCCTCCTGCTGTCCGTTCTGGCGGACGGCGTCAACGAAAAGCTGTACGACCAGTTTCTGGACTGCGTGCTGGACGGGGACGCCCGGCCGGTCCCGGACTATATAGACGATTTGAAAGAGATGGTGCGCCCATGAAAATACCCAGACGAATCGCCCAGACCCTCATCAACTCCCTGAAGGGGGGCGTGGTGCCCCGGGTGGGGCTGCCCTATGTCACCGTGGGCCGGAAGGCGGAGATCGATGCCCTCCTCCGGGACGTGGACATCATCGCCGACGGCGGCGCGTCCTTCCGCTTCATCGTGGGCCGGTACGGCAGCGGCAAAAGCTTCCTGCTCCAGACCATCCGCAACTATGTGATGGCCAAGAATTTCGTGGTGGTGGACGCCGACCTCTCCCCGGAGCGCCGCTTTCAGGGCACCCGGGGCCAGGGGCTGGCCACCTACAAGGAGCTGATCCGCAACATGTCCACCAAAACCCGCCCGGAGGGGGGCGCGCTGGCCCTGATCCTGGACCGCTGGATCAGCGGCGTCCAGCAGGAGGCCATGGCTGAGTTCGGACTGAGCGTCACCGACCCGGGCCTGGCCCCGCTGGCGGAGCGGCGGATCTCCGCCGTCATCGCCTCCCTGAACGAGATGGTCCACGGCTTCGACTTCGCCCGGCTGCTCACCCTCTACTACCGGGCCTATCTCTCCGGCGACGAGGAGACCAAGGCCAAGGTGCTCAAGTGGTTCCGGGGGGAGTACGCCACCAAGACCGAGGCGAAACGGGAGCTGGGGGTCAACATTGCCGTCACCGACGACGACTGGTACGAATACCTGAAGCTGTTCGCCTGCTTCCTCAAGCAGGCGGGCTATTCAGGGATGCTCATCCTCATCGACGAGCTGGTGAACATCTACAAAATCCCCAACTCCATCACCCGGCAGTACAACTATGAAAAGATTCTCACCATGTACAACGACACCATGCAGGGCAAGGCCCAACACCTGGGCATCATCCTGTGCGGCACCCCCCAGTGCATGGAGGACCCCCGCCGGGGGGTGTACAGCTATGAGGCCCTCCGCTCCCGGCTGGCGGAGGGGCGCTTCTCCGGCCAGCACAAAGACCTGTTGTCCCCGGTGATCCGGCTCCAGCCCCTCACCCCGGAGGAGATGCTGATTCTGGTGGAGAAGCTGGCCAGTATCCACGCGGGGCTGTACGAGTACGGCCAGATCGTCACCCAGCAGGATATGGCGGACTTCATTGAGATCGAGTTCGGGCGCATCGGCGCGGACTCCCACATCACCCCTCGGGAGATCATCCGGGACTTCATCGAGGTGCTGGACATCGTGTACCAGAACCCGGATGTGAAGGTGCGGGAGCTGCTGGGAAGCGAGCGCTTCGCCTACGCCCAAAACGAGGTGGAGGAGGAGGCCGCCGGACAGGACTTCGCCGAGTTTGAGCTCTGAAGGGGCCCCCATGAACATCTTTGACCGCTACGCCTCCTTTGTGCAGGACTATATCTACCAAAACGGCTGGGAGAGCCTGCGGGCCATCCAGGTGGCCGCCGCCCAGGCCATCTTCCAAACCGATGATCACGTGCTCCTCACGGCGTCCACCGCCTCCGGCAAGACCGAGGCGGCTTTCTTTCCCATCATCACCCTGTTTTCGGAGGACCCGCCCGCCTCGGTGGGCTGCCTCTACATCGGCCCCCTGAAGGCCCTCATCAACGACCAGTTCCTCCGCCTCAACGACCTGTGCGCCCAGGCGGACATCCCTGTCTGGCACTGGCACGGCGACGTGGCCCAGAGCCACAAGGCCAAGCTCATGAAGCGCCCCTCCGGCATCCTGCAAATCACCCCGGAGTCCCTGGAGGCCATGCTGCTCCACAAGCACGCCGCCGTCCCCAAGCTCTTCGGCGACCTGCGCTTTGTGGTCATCGACGAGGTCCACTCCCTGCTGCGGGGGGACCGGGGCGGGCAGACCCTGTGCCTCATCGAGCGGCTCAGCCGCCTGGCCGGGGTGAATCCCCGGCGGATCGGCTTGTCCGCCACCATGGGCGAGCCGGAGCGGACCGGGGAATTTCTGGCCCTGGGCACCGGCCGGGAGACCGTCATCCCCAGGATCGAGGCCAAGGGGGCCAAGTGGCGGCTGAGCATGGAGCACTTTTACGTGAAGGACGTGCAGGCCGGGGCGGACCGGCCCGACCTGGAGGCCCTGATGCCGCCGGAGGAAAAAACAGACCGGGCTCCCGCCAACGCGGACCCCGGCCTGGGCTATATCTTTGAGCACACCCGGGGCAAAAAATGCCTGCTCTTTGTCAACTCCCGGGAGGAGTGCGAGACCGTCACCGCCACCCTGCGGCAGTACTGTGAGCGTAATCACGAGCCCGACCGCTTCCTCATCCATCACGGCAACCTGTCCGCCTCCTACCGGGAGACGGCGGAGGAGCTGATGAAGGACGAGAGCCAGTATATGACCACCGTCACCACCGCCACCCTGGAGCTGGGCATCGACATCGGGCGGCTGGAGCGGGCCTTCCAGATCGACGCGCCCTGGACAGTGTCCTCCTTTTTGCAGCGCATGGGCCGCACCGGCCGGCGGGAGCTGCCCCCCGAGATGTGGTTCGTCATGCGGGAGGACGAGCCCGAGGCCCGGGCCATGCTGCCCGCCACCATCCCCTGGAAGCTGCTTCAGGGCGTGGCGCTGGTGCAGCTCTACCTGGAGGAGCGCTGGGTGGAGCCCCCCAGGCTGGACCGCCTGCCCTACAGCCTGCTGTACCACCAGACCATGTCCACCCTGGCCTCCTGCGGCGAGCTGTCCCCCCGCTCACTGGCGGACCGGGTGCTGTCCCTGCGCTACTTCCACCGGATCACCCAAGAGGACTACAAGGTCCTGCTGCGCCACCTCCTCCAGGCCGACCACATCCAGCGCACCGAGCGGGGCGGCCTCATCGTGGGCCTGGCCGGGGAGCGGGTGGTGAACTCCTACAAATTCTACGGGGTGTTCCAGGAAAATGAGGAGTACACCGTCCGCAGCGAGTCCCAGGAGCTGGGCACGGTGGTGCTGCCGCCCCCGGTGGGGGAAAAGCTGGCCATCGCGGGCCACGTCTGGGTGGTGCTGGACATCGACCGCAAGCGGCACATGGTGTACTGCGAGCAGGTGAAGGGCGCCATCCCGGCCTACTTCGGCCAGTGCCCCGGGGACCTGCACACGAAAATCCTGCAAAGAATGCGCCGGGTGCTCCAGGAGGACAGGCCGTACCCCTACCTGATGAAAAACGCGGCCGCCCGCCTGGAAAACGCCCGGTTTACCGCCGCCCGCTCCGGCACGGCGGAAAAGCCGCTGCTGAACCTGGGCGGCCGGATGTGGTGTCTGCTCCCCTGGGTGGGGACCTACGCCTTCCTGGCCCTGGAGCGGTTTTTGAAGGTCAAGTGCGCCGGCCGGCTGGGGCTGAAAAACCTGGACTCCGCCCGGCCCTACTATATACAGTTTACCATGACGGCGGACGAGGAGACCTTTTTCCGCGTGGTGTCCGAGGAGATCCGTAAACCCATCGACCCCATGGAGCTGGTCTACCCCGGGGAGCTGCCTTTGTTTGACAAATACGACGAGTTCCTCCCGGAGGAGCTGGTGAGAAAGGGCTTCGCCTATGGCGTGCTGGACCTGGACGGCCTTCGGGAGGCGGTGCTGAGCTGGGGCGGGTCCCGGCCCGCCTGAGCTCATCTCTCCCTCTCGTCCACGTCCCGCAGCTCCTCCGGGCCCCCCGCCTCCACCAGCCGCAGCCGGTCCCGGTGGGCCCGGACCACTCCGCCCCCGCCCCGGTCGCCGGTGAGGGCCAGCGGCTCCGGAAACAGGTCCCGCGGAAACATCACCGGGGAGCCCCGCTCCCCCCGCCAGCTCAGGGCGCAGATACAGCCGGGGTGGGCGGCAAATTCCGCCAGCAGCCGCGCCACGCTGTCCCGCCGCAGCCAGGGCTGGTCGCACACGCAGAACAGAACCCCGTCCATACCGGCCAGCCCGCCCAGCCCCAGCCGGACGGAGGCCGATTGCCCCTGGGACGCCTGGGCGTTGGGGACGGGCACATACCCCCGCTCCTCCGCCATCGCCAAAATATCCGGATAGCAGCTCACCACGCAGGCCCGGTGGAACAGCTCCGCCGGGACGGCGGCCATGACCCGCTCGATCATGGGCACGCCCTCCACCGGATACAGCAGCTTGTTGGAGCCAAACCGCCGCCCCGCCCCGGAGGCCATCAGCACCGCCCCAATTTTCATCGCCAGAACCGGGACGGGCCCCGGCAGACAAAACGGCCCCGCCCGGTTTTCACCGCCTGACCGCCCTCCACCGCGATCTCCCCGGACAGCAGGACGGTCTCTACCCGGCCTTTTGTCTCAAATCCCTCATAGGGGGTGTAGTCCGCCGCCTGATGCTGGGCGGCTGCGGTAATACGGCCCGTATATTTCGGGTCAAATATGACAAGATCGGCGTCGCTTCCCACCGCCAGCGCCCCCTTCCGGGGATACATTCCAAACAGCTTGGCGGGCTGCTCCGACAAAAGCTTCATAAATTGGTGGGCAGAAATACGGCCCGCCGCCACCCCTGCCGTGTACATCAGCGCGGGCCGGTGCTCCACGCCGGGGATGCCGTTGGGGATTTTGGAGAAGTCGTCACGGCCCAGCTCCTTCACGCCCCGGAAGTGGAAGGAGCAGTGGTCGGTGCCGATGGTGTCGATGTCCCCGGCCTCCAGTCCCGCCCACAGGGCGTCCATGTCCTCCCTGCTCCGCAGGGGCGGGGAGAGGACGAATTTCGCCCCCTCAAAGCCGGGCAGCTCATATTTGCCCTCGTCCAGCAGCAGGTACTGGGGGCAGGTCTCGGCATACACCGCCTGCCCCCGGGCCCGGGCGGCGCGCACCAGCTCCAGCCCCCGCCTGGTGGACAGGTGGACGATGTTCACCGGATATCCCGCCAGCTCGCCCACGGCCAGCCAGCGGTTCACCGCCTCCGCCTCCACCACAGGCGGGCGGGACAGGGGATGGGCGGAAGGGCTCAGATTCCCCGCCGCCTTCTGGGCCCGGATGCCCGCGTTGACCAAATCGCCGTTCTCGCAGTGACAGCCCACGATGCCGCCCCGCTCCCCCACGGCCCGCACCACCTCCAGCGCCGTGCCGTCGGACACCCGCAGGCCGTCGTAGGCGAAATACACCTTATAGGAGGTCACACCCGCCCGTTCCATGTCCGCCAGCTCCGCCTGGATAGCGGGGTTCCAGTCTTTGACGGTCATGTGGAAGCCGTAGTGGCAGGAGGCGGTTCCATCCGCCCTGCCGTGCCAGGTCTCCAGGGCGGAGGAAAGAGAGGCCCCCCGCTCCGGCTCGGCGAAGTCCAGCACGGTGGTGGTGCCCCCGCCAGCGCCGCCAGGGTGCCGGAGGCCCAGCCGTCCGCCGTCTCGTTGGGCAGGCCCTTGTTCATCTCGAAGTGGGTGTGGGTGTCGATGAAGCCGGGGAACACCAGCTTCCCCGCCGCGTCCAGCACCCGGCTGTCCCCCGCCGGGAGATTGGGGCCGATTTCCGCGATCCTCTCCCCCTCTGTCCGCAGGTCTGCCTCCACCGGACCGTCCGGGCAGATGAGGACGGCATTTTTGATGAGGATAGACATATCATATTCCTCCACATTACAGAAACACATGTGTAGGGGCGGCTATCAGCCGCCCGCAAATCATCGGGCCGCATTGGCGCCGCGGGCGGATAATATCCGCCCCTACATGGCGATGACGGTGCCGGTTCTGCCCGCCACGCCGTCCCGAGCCTTCTCCAGCAGGGTGATGAGGGCGGACCGTCCGGGGGCGGACCGGGCGAACTCCACCGCCGCCTGGACCTTGGGCAGCATGGAGCCGGGGGCGAAGTGGCCCTCCGCCATATACCCCTCGGCCTCCTCCGGGGTGAGCTGGTCCAACCACTTCTGATTGGGCTTGCCGAAGTTGACCGCCGCCTTCTCCACGGCGGT
Source organism: uncultured Oscillospiraceae bacterium (assembly GCA_910577525.1). Lineage (GTDB taxonomy): Bacteria > Bacillota > Clostridia > Oscillospirales > Oscillospiraceae > Enterenecus. The sequence continues at coordinate 13,539 of CAJTLI010000016.1, forward strand.
GAGGATGATGAGGGTGTCGGCCTCCAGCTGTTGGGCCAGCACGCAGGAGGCGAAGTCCTTGTCGATCACCGCCGCCGCGCCCTTGAGATGGTGTCCCTCCGTCTTGAACACGGGGATTCCGCCGCCCCCGCAGGCCACGACGACCAGCCCGGCCTCCACCATATCCCGGATGGACTGGATCTCCACGATGGCCTGGGGCCGGGGGGAGGCCACCACCCGCCGCCAGCCCCGACCGGCGTCCTCGATCACCTGATAGTCCCGCTGGGCCACCAGCTTGTCGGCCTCTTCACGGGTCATGAACGCCCCGATGGGCTTGGTGGGGTGGGTGAAGGCCGGGTCGGCGGGGTCCACCTCCACCTGGGTGAGCACCGTGGCCACCCCCTTTTCGATGCCCCGGTCCAGCAGCTCCTCCCGCAGGGCGTTCTGCAAATCGTAGCCGATGTAGCCCTGGCTCATGGCCACGCACACCGACAGAGGGCAGGGGATGTATTTCTCCGGCTCGGACCGGGTGAGCTCCGCCATGGCCTTCTGGATCATGCCCACCTGGGGGCCGTTTCCGTGGGAGAGAATCACCTGATGGCCGTCCTCAATGAGGTCGGCGATGGCCTTGGCCGTCTGCTTCACGGCGGCCATCTGCTCAGGGAGATTGCTGCCCAGGGCGTTGCCGCCCAGGGCGATGACGATGCGCTTTCCCATTGATTTTACCTCCAAATCGTCTAGAATACAAGACAGGCCCGCCCTATACGGACGGGCCCATCTTTGTTGTACGTTCGCCGCCGGGCGGCGGCGTACTATAAACCGCCCCGGCCGTCAGCGAGTTAAAAGTTCTTTTTGGTTCCTTTTTCTTTCAAGAAAAAGGAGCTTATTTCTGGAACCAGCGGGCCGCGCCCCGCTCCTCCAGGGCCTTCAGGGTGGCCTGGGGGTCCTTCACCTTGGCCAGGAAGATCATGGCGGCGATGATGTAGGGCTTGAAGCTGGCCTCCTTGTACAGCGGGGTGCGGTAGCGGTCGAAGACGCTGGCCTCCACCTCGCCGTCCACGCAGGACACGTCGTTGATGTCGGCGGGCAGGCAGTGGAGGTACAGGGCTTTGCCGTCTTTGGTGGTCTTTATCAACTCCTCAGTGCAGCACCAGTCCTTGTGCTGGGCGTTCTGGGCCAGCAGCTCCTGTTCCAGGGCCTTGATGCCGTCGCTGTCGCCCTGGGCGTACAGGTCGGTGCGCTTCTCCATGGCGGCGAAGGGGGCCCAGCTCTTGGGATAGACGATGTCCGCGTCCTGGAAGGCTTCCGCCATGGAGTTGGTGCGGGTAAAGGTGCCGCCGGCGGCCGCGGCGTTCTTCTTCGCCACCTCCTCCACCTCGGGCATGACCTCGTAGCCCTCGGGGTGGGCCAGCACCACGTCCATGCCGAACCGGGTCATCAGGCCGATGACGCCCTGGGGCACGCTGAGGGGCTTGCCGTAGCTGGGGGAGTAGGCCCAGGTCATGGCCACCTTCTTGCCCTTCAGGTTCTCCACGCCGCCGAACTCGTGGATGATGTGGAGCATATCCGCCATGCACTGGGTGGGGTGGTCGATGTCGCACTGGAGGTTCACCAGGGTGGGCTTCTGCTCCAGCACCCCGTCCCTGTGGCCCTGGGTGACGGCCTCCACCACTTCCTTCTGGTAGGTGTGGCCCTTGCCGATGTACATATCGTCCCGGATGCCGATGACGTCGGCCATGAAGGAGATCATGTTGGCGGTCTCCCGGACAGTCTCGCCGTGGGCGATCTGGCTCTTGCCCTCGTCCAGGTCCTGGACCTCTAAGCCCAGCAGGTTGCAGGCGGAGGCGAAGGAGAACCGGGTGCGGGTGGAGTTGTCCCGGAACAGGGAGATGCCCAGGCCGGACTCGAAGATCTTGGTGGAAATATTGTGCTCCCGCATGTAGCGCAGGGCGTCGGCCACGGTGAACACGGCCTCCAGCTCGTCGTCGGTCTTGTCCCAGGTGAGGAAGAAGTCGCCCTCGTACATCTCCTTGAAGTTGAGGGAGTTCAGCTTGTCAATGTATTTCTGAAGGGTGGCGTCCATGATGTCATTCTCCTTTTCAAATTTTGTGTGTAGGGGCGGCTATCAGCCGCCCGCAAATAAGCGGGACGTTTTGGTATCGCGGGCGGATAATATCCGCCCCTACGGGCAATCACTTGATATCGTTATCCGTCTTGCCCGCCCGGAACTGGGTCACGTCGGCGGTCTTGTTCTCCTCTTTATAGAGGCCGGGGACGGTGGCGTACAGCGCGGTGCACCGCACCAGGTCGTCCTTCCAGGTGATCTCGTTGGGGGCGTGGGCCTGGCTCTCCGCGCCGGGGCCGAAGCCCACGCAGGGGATGCCGTACCGGCCCTGGATGGCCACGCCGTTGGTGGAGAAGGTCCACTTGTCCGTCAGGGGGCGCTGGCGCAGGTGCATGGCGTCCCGGGCGGGGTCGGAATCGCTGTGGCCCAGGCGCTTATCGCCGAACAGGGCGTGGTGGGCGTCCACCAGGGCCTGGACGTGGGCGGCGGACTCCTTATTGATCCAGGTGGGGAAATAGGCCTCGGTCTCATAGACGGTGCCCGTCCAGGCGGGCCGGTCGTATATATACATGGACACCTTCACGTCGTCGCCGTACTTCTTCACGGCGGGCAGATCCCGGATCTCCTGGAGGCAGGAGTCCCAGGTCTCCCCGGCGGTCATGCGGCGGTCGATGGAGATGGAGCAGCTATCCGCCACGGCGCAGCGGCTGGGGGAGGTGTAGAAGATCTGGGAGGTGGTGCAGGTGCCCCGGCCCAGGAACCGGGCGTCCTCGTAGTGCTCGGGATTGAACTTGGGATCCAGCATCTTCACCAGGCCCTTGACCGCCACCGTGTCGTCGGCGGGGTTCTCGTTCAGCGCCCGCACGTCCTGGAGGATGTCCGCCATCTTGTAGATGGCGTTGTCCCCCCGCTCGGGGGCGGAGCCGTGGCAGGACACACCCTTCACATCCACCCGGATCTCCATGCGGCCCCGGTGGCCCCGGTAGATGCCGCCGTCGGTGGGCTCGGTGGAGATGACAAACTCCACCTGTTCCTTGCTGATGCCGTTGGCGGGGAAGAACTTGTTGACGATGTACTGCCAGCACATGCCGTCGCAGTCCTCCTCCTGGACGGAGCCCACCACCATGATCCGGTAGCCGTCAGGGATGAGGCCAAGGTCTTTCATAATTTTTGCCCCGTACACGGCGGAGGCCATGCCGCCCTCCTGGTCGGAGCCCCCCCGGCCGTAGATGATGGCGTCGTCCTCCCAGCCCTCGTAGGGGTCGGCGGTCCAGTTGTCCCGGTTGCCGATGCCCACGGTGTCGATGTGGGAGTCGATGGCGATGATCTTATCGCCCCGGCCCATCCAGCCGATGATATTGCCCAGGCCGTCCACCTCTACCTTGTCGAAGTCCAGCTTCTCCATCTCCGCCTTGATGCAGGCGACGACCTCCTTCTCCTCGCAGCTCTCGCTGGGGTGGGAGATCATGGCCCGCAGGAACGCGCTCATATCCTTGCGGTAGCCCTCGGCGGCGGACAGAATTTTTTCCTTGTTCATTTTATTTCCCTCCGTTTTTGTAGGGGCGGATATCATCCGCCCATGTCAATTTGGTCGTTTGCCGGGAGGCGGGCGAATGATATCCGCCCCTGTATTTGACCTCCCTCCCGCCTCACACGGTGGGATACGCCCCGCCCCAGACGATCTCCCGGTACTTGTCCGGATCGGTGTCCCCCTCGGTGGAGAACAGCAGCACCTTGGAGCTCCCGTCCAGCCCCAGGGCCTCCCGGAGCTCCTGGTAGGCATCGTCCTCCATGAGAGTGGAGATCACACCCATGCCCACCGCCCCGGACTCGCCGGAACACACCGCCGGGTCGCCCTTCACCGGGGCCGCCAGCATCCGCATCCCCTTGGCGCTCACCCAGTCGGGGCAGGAGAGGAAGGCGTCCACATGGTTGCGCAGGATGTCCCAGCCGATGGTGTTGGGCTCGCCGCAGGCCAGCCCCGCCATGATGGTCTGGAGGTCGCCCCCCACGATCCGGGGCTTGCCGTCCCCGGCCACCGCCCCCTGGTAGAGGCAGTCGGCGATCTGGGCCTCCATGACGATGAACTTGGGCGGGTTGTCGGGGTACTGGTTGGCGAAGTACCCCACCACCGCCCCGGCCAGGGAGCCCACCCCCGCCTGGACGAACACGTGGGTGGGCCGCTCCCCTAACTGCTCCGCAGCCTCCCCGGCCATGGTGCCGTAGCCCTGCATGATCCAGGCGGGTATGTCCTCATAGCCCTCCCAGGCGGTGTCCTGCACAATGACGCCGTGCTCGGTCCGGGCCGCTTCCGCCGCCGCCATCCGCACGCAGTCGTCGTAATTGACCTCCTCGATGGTGACCTGGGCCCCCTCCTTGGCGATGTTGTCAAAGCGGGATTTGGCGCTGCCCTTGGGCATATGGACCACGGCCTTCTGGCCCAGCTTATTGGCCGCCCAGGCCACGCCCCTGCCGTGGTTGCCGTCGGTGGCGGTGAAGAAGGTGGCCTGTCCGAACTCCTCCTTCAGCTTCCCGCTGGTGAGGTAGCCGTAGTCCACCTGGGACACGTCCCGGCCCAGCTCCTGGGCGATGTACCGCCCCATGGCAAAGGAGCCGCCCAGCACCTTGAAGGCGTTGAGGCCGAAACGGTAGCTCTCGTCCTTCACGGCCAGGGAGCCCAGCCCCAGGCGCTTTGCCATACCGGGGAGCTCCGCCAGGGGGGTGACGGCGTATTGGGGGAAGGAGCGGTGGAACGCCTGGGCCTTGGCCACGTTCTGGGTGGACATGACCTCCAGGTGCCGGTCGTCGCTCTTGGGCATCCGGTTCAGGATCCATTGGATGGGCGGGTTCATGGCTGACAACCTCCTAAATAATATTTAGTGTGGCTTACTTTTTATTTGCATCTTCATCATACCACGCCCGCGCCAATTGTCAAGGGAAATCTGATTTTTTTTCAGCCCATCTAAAAAAACGTCATACCCTCCAAATTGGGCCCTCCGTTTTTGCCGAATGGCACAAAGCCGCCCCACAGCGTCTGCCGTGGGGCGGCTTCCAATTTCGTTACCTGTCCTCGTGGCGCCAGCCCAGGGCCAGCCCGCCCGCCCGGAACTCTGCCCGGAGACCGGGGCCGTACATCGTCCGTAAGCCTTGGGCCAGCCTGTCCTCGAAATCCGGCTCCCCGCGGGCGGCGTCCAGCAGCAGCCGCCCCCCGTGGAGGATCAGGATCCGGGAGGCGTAGGCATAGGCCAGCTCCGGGGCGTGGAGGGTCACCAGACAGCCCGCCTTCCGCACCTCCACATACCGGCCCAGCCGGTGGAGGAACCGGTGCTGCCGGGACAGGTCCAGGGAGGACACCGGCTCGTCCAGCAGCAGGCACCCGGCGTCCTGCATCATGGCCCGGGCCAGATAGGCCATCCGCTGCTCCCCGCCGCTGAGCCGGTCCATGGGCCGTCCGATCAAATGGCCGCAGTCCAGGCCACGCAGCAGCTCCTCCGCACGGGCCAGCTCCTCCCGCCCCGGCTGGGAGAAGGCCCCCAGGTAGGCGGTGGCCCCCATGGACACGAAGTCCTCCACCCGGTAGCGGAAGCTCCCGTCGTACCGCTGGGGGACGTAGGCCAGCTTCTTGGCCCGGTCCGACGGGGACAGCCCGTCCAGGGGCTGGCCCTCCACCGTGAGCGTCCCGCCCTGTCGGGGGAGGAAGCCCAGGATGGCTTTCAGCAGGGTGGTCTTGCCCGCCCCGTTGAGGCCCAGCACAGCCGTCACCTCCCCAGGGCGCAGGGTGAAGGACACCCCGTCCAGCACCAGCCGCCCGCCCCGGTACACCGTCAGGTGTTCCACGTTCAGCATGGCCGCTCCCCCCTGTTCCGGTGGATTAAGAAGCCCGCTAAACACACCGCCCGATGAGGGAGGTGAGGATGCTGATGGGGATCTCGGAGGGCAGCAGGCTCCGGGCCAGGGTGTCCGCCAGCAGGAGCAGGGCCGCCCCGCACAGGATGGACTGAAAGAAGTTCGCCTCAAAGTCGTCCCCCAGCACCGTCCGCACCAGATGGGGCACGATGAGCCCCACCCAGGACACGATGCCGCTCACCGACACGCTGGCCGCCGTCAGCACCGTGGCGCAGAGGACGCAGATCAGCCGCACCGGCCCCACCGCCACCCCCAGGGAGGCCGCCTCCTCGTCCCCCAGGGTGAGCACCTTGAGGCGGTAGCGCAGGAGGATCAGCACCGTCCCGGAGGCCAGAATCAGCGGCGCGGCGGCCCGCAGCTTGCCCCAGCTTGCCAGATGGAAGCTGCCCATGAGCCAGTAGTCGATGACCGCCAGCTCCTGGGCGGGGTCGGCCAGGGCCAGGGGATACCGCCCCCACAGGCAGGACAGCAGGAAGGAGGCCGCCAGCAGCAGCGCCAGTCCCGCAAAGGAACGACGTTTCATGCTGTGTGCCCCCTCCCCGTTTTTCTCTATGATACCACGCCAACCTGTTCTTTGGATACCTCGATCCCAAAATATTTCTGGTAGAAATCCTGGGCCTCCTTCACGTAGTCCTCCCGGCTCACCAGCTCCGGGTGGAGGATGTGGGCCATCCACAGCAGGCCCAGGATGGAGGAGGGCTGGGGATAGTCCCACGCCTCAATCTCCGACGGCACGGTGTACAGCCGATCCCCCTTCACCGCCTTCAGCCCGGACAGGGCGGCGTCGTTCCGGATGTCGTCTAAGGCGTACTCCGCGTAGGACACGGAGAAAATCACCTCCGGATCCCAGGCGGCCAGCTGTTCGGCGGAGATGTCCGCCCACCTGGCCCCCTCCAGTTCGGCGGACACGCAGATCCCGCCCGCCATCTCGATCATCTCCCGCTGGTACATCCCGCCGGTACAGGCGCGCAGGTACGACGCCTCGCCGCACAGGTAGACGGAGGGCTTTTCCACGTCGCGGGTCAGGGCGGTCACCCGCTCCACCACGCCGTCGTAATAGGCGGTGAGCGCCGCAGCCTTGTCCTCACAGCCGCACAGGGCCCCCAGCATGGCGATGAGCTCATTGAACGCCCCATAGGTCTCCGGCTCCACCACCGCAGTGGGGATGCCCAGGCCCGCCAAAGTTTCCGCCGCCTCCAGCTGCTTCTTGGGCAGCAGCACCAGATCCGGCTCCAGGGCGGCGATGGCCTCGATGTTGGTCTCCTTGCCGGAGCCCACACCGGGCAGCTCCAGGAACTCCGGGGCGCACAGCTTATACAGCTCCCGGCTGTTGGCTTTCATCTCAATGCCCACGATCTTGTCCTTCTGCCCCAGGGTCAGCAGGGAGGCGGTGACAAGGTAGTAGCAGGACACGATTTTCTCCGCCGGGGCGTCCAGGGTGACCTCCCGGCCCGCCTGGTCGGTGACGGTGACGGGGCCGGACAGGGCGGGGGCAGTCTCCGCCGGCTCGGTTTGGGCCGGGGCCGTGGCGGTGGGGGTGGGATCAGCGGAGGGCGGGGCGCTCTCCGCCGGCCCGGCGGCGCAGCCGGACAGCAGCTGAAGCATCAGAGCGAACAGCGCAACCACACTCAAACAGCGTTTTTTCATGGGATATCAGCCTTTCTTGGGTGTTCTGTAGAAGGTGTTTTCCATGGGCAGGCTGGTGCGCAGCACGTGATCCATGGCGTAGTACGCCCCGTGGACGGCGGGGGCGGTGGGGATGGTGGCGATCTCCCCGATGCCCTTGGCCCCGTAGGCGAAGGGGAGCAGCTCCTCCTTTTCCACGTAGATGGCGTGGATATCGGGGATCTGATCCGCCCGCATGAGGCCCAGGGTGCCGAACTTGGCGGTGGGCACACAGTCCTTCAGCGGGAAGTCCTCCGTGAGGGCGTAACCCAGCCCCATGAGGACGCCGCCCTCGATCTGCCCCTGGATGGAGGTGGGGTTCACCACCTTGCCCGAGTCGTGGGCGGCCCACACCTCCTTGACCTTGCCGTCATCGTCCAGCACCACCACATGGGTGGCGAAGCCGTAGGCCACGTGGCTCTTGGGGTTGGGCTTGTCGGCCCCCAGCTTGTCGGTGGGGTCGAAGAACTCGGCGAAGAACTCCCTGCCCTCCAGGGCGGACAGATCGCCGCCCGCCTCGTCCAGCGCGGCTTTCAAATCAACAGCGGCCATCCGCACCGCCTCGCCGGTGATGAGGGTCTGGCGGGAGCCGGAGGTGGTGCCGGAATCGGGGGCGATCTCGGAGTTGGCCCCCATGTTTTGCAGCTTCTCCAAGGGGAGCCCGGTGGCCTGGGACAGCATTTGCAGGAACACGGTGGCACAGCCCTGGCCGATATCCGACGCGGCGGAGTACAGCTTCACCACGCCCCCCTCCACCACCAGCTTGCAGCGGCCCTTGTCCGGCAGGCCCACCCCCACCCCGGCGTTCTTCATGGCGCAGGCGATGCCCGCCCGCCCGGGGTTGGCCTCGTAAACGTCTTTCACCGCCAGCAGGGTCTCCTTCAAGGCGGTGGAGCAGTCGGCGATCTGGCCGTTGGGCAGCACCTTCCCCGGCTTGATGGCGTTGCGCCAGCGGATCTCCCAGGGAGAGATGCCCACCTGTTCCGCCAAAAGGTTGATGAGGGATTCCAGGGCAAACTCGCTCTGGCACACGCCGAAGCCCCGGAAGGCCCCGGCGGGCGGGTTGTTGGTGTAGTACCCGTACCCCCGGATGTCGGTGTTCTGGTAGCAGTAGGGCCCCACGGAGTGGGTGCAGGCCCGCTCCAGCACCGGGCCGCACAGGGAGGCGTAGGCCCCGGTGTCGAAGTAGATGTCGCAGTCCAGGGCGGTGAACACCCCGTTCTCGTCACAGCCCAGGGTGAAGGTGCCCTCCATGGCGTGGCGCTTGGGGTGGAAGCGGATGGACTCCTGCCGGGTGAGCTTCACCTTGACGGGGCGGCCTACCTTCAATGCCGCCAGCGCCGCCAGGTGCTGGACGGACACGTCCTCCTTGCCGCCGAAGCCGCCCCCCCCCACCAGCTTGTTCTCCACCACAATGCGCTCGGGCTCCCAGCCCAGCATGATGGCGATCTCCTTCCGGGTGTCGTACACCCCCTGGTCGGTGGAGTATACCTTCACGCCGTCCTGGTAGGGGAAGGCCACGGCGCACTCCGGCTCCAGGAAGGCGTGCTCGGTAAAGGGGGTCTTATAGCTCTGGGTGACGGTGTATTTGGAGTTTGCCAGGGCGGTTTTGGCGTCCCCCCGGGTGACGTAGCGGGACTGGCACAGGTTCCCCTTGGAGTGGATCTGGGGCGCGTTTTCCGCCATGGCCTCGTGGATGTTCCGCACCGGCTCCAACGGCTCGTACTGGATTTTCACCAGCCCCTTGGCCTGTTTGAGGATATACTCGCTCTCGGCGACGACGAGACAGACGGCGTCCCCCACGCAGCGGGTCACGTCCCCCTGGGCGATCATCACGTCCCAGTCCTGCTGGATGTGGCCCACCTTGTTGTGGGGCACATCTCCCGCGGTGAGCACCGCCAGCACCCCCGGCAGGGCCAGGGCGGGGGCGGCGTCGATACTCAGCACCCGGGCCCTGGGGTACTCCGAGCGGACGGCGGAGGCGTATACCATATCGTCCATGTATACGTCGTCGGGGTACTGCCCATAGCCCAGCACCTTGGGGCGCACGTCGGTGCGGAAGGCCCGGTCCCCCACCCCGAACGCGTCCCCCTTTTCCAGCTCCGGGTCGATTTTGACCTCCCCCCGGAGGACGGCCCCGGCCAGGGCGATGCCCTCGATGATCTTCTTGTAGCCTGTACAGCGGCACACGTTCCCCCGGATGGCCTTCTTGATGTCCGCCTCGGTGGGGTTGGGGTTCTGGTCCAGCAGGGCCTTGCCCGCCATCACCATGCCGGGGATGCAGAAGCCGCACTGAACCGCCCCCACCTTGCCGAAGGCGTAGACAAAGGCCTCCTTCTCCGCCGGCCACAGCCCTTCCACGGTGAGGATATTTTTCCCCGCCGCCCGCTTGGTGGTGAGAATGCAGGCCCGGGTGGCCCTGCCGTCCACCAGGATGGTGCAGGTGCCGCAGGCCCCCTCGCTGCACCCGTCCTTCACGGAGGTCAGCTGCAAATCGTCCCGGAGATAGCGCAGCAGGGGTTTATCCTCCGCCGTCTCCCGAACCACGCCGTTGACGGTAAAGGTATAGGTCTCGCTCACAATATCACCTCTCGTTGTATGTAGGGGCGCACAGCGTGCGCCCGAAACGCAGTTGTCACATATCCGAGAAAGGCGGGCGCGCAATGCGCGCCCCTACAGGCGTCCCCCTCCCGCTGGAGGGGGACGCCAAAATGGAAATCAGCCCAGCAAATAGCTGTAGTTCTCATACACCGCGCAGATCAATTTGCGCAGGGGATTGTACAATCCGCAGGCGGGGTCGGACACGTCGTACTCCCTGACCTCGCCGCCCAGCCGCACCAGGGTCTTGTCCCCGTCCAGCCGGAGGAAGCCCTGGTTCTCGCTGTTCTCGAAATCCTCCCGTCTCCAGAACAGGGTGAACTTGTCTTTGTAAGGGGCGCTGTCGTAGGGGCAGAACACCGCGCAGTTGCCGCACTCGTTACACATGCCGTCCACGTGGATGATCTGCCGCTGGCGCATCCCCTCCACCCGGACGGCCACATTGGCCCGGTTGGGGCACACCTCGGTACAGGTCTCGCACACAGTGGCGCAGCCAAGGCAGCGGATTTCATCACAGGAGGCGCAGTCGGTACACACCTCCCCCCGCCTGGACAGCGGGGCGGCGTAGTCCGGGTTCACGTTCCTGTCCGCGAAGGCGTCCGTGTCGAAGTCCTGGATGGCCTGAGCGGCCTTCATGGCCCCGGCGACGGCCTCCACCACGGTGGCGGGGCCGGTCTGCTCGTCGCCCACCACGTAAATCCCCTTCACGCTGGACTCCATTGTCTCCCAGTTTACCACAGCGCGGCCCCGGCTGTCCACCTCCAGGCCGTTGGCGGCGTAGAGGGCGGTGTCCACCTTCTCGCCCACGGCGGCGATCACCGTGCCGGCGGGCACCTCCACGGTTTTGCCCGTGTCCACCGGGGAGCGCCGCCCCGAGGCGTCGGGGGCGCCCAGCTCCATCACCCGGCAGGTGAGGGTTCCGTCCCTGACGCCCACGGGGGAGAGCAGCTCCCTAAACTCCACGCCGTCCGCCAGGGCCAGCTCCAGCTCCTCCTGGTCGGCGGGCATATAGCGTTTCGTGCGGCGGTACACCAGGGACACCCGCTTCACGCCGGGGATGCGTTTTGCGGCCCGGGCGGCGTCCATGGCGGTATTGCCGCCGCCGATGACCACCACATTCTCCCCCAGCTTCAGGGTGTCCGGGGCCTTCTTCGCCGCCTCCAGGAAGGAGAGCACGTTGAACTCCTCGCCGTACTCCAAGCCAGCGGAGCCGTGCTGCCAGGCCCCGGTAGCCACGATCACATGGCCGAACTGTCCGCGCAGGGCCTGGAGATCCCCGATCCGGGTGTTCAGCCGCACCTTTACCCCCATGGCCTCCATCAGGCGTACGTCGTTGTCGATGGCCTCGTGGGGAATGCGGAACTCGGGGATGACATGACGGACGATGCCGCCCAGGGAATCCTTGGCCTCGAAGAGGGTCACGTCCACCCCGGCCCGGCCCAGGAAGAAGGCCGCCGCCATGCCCGCCGGGCCGCCGCCCACCACGGCTGCCTTTTTGCCGCTGACGGAAGCTCCCGGCTTCAGCTTGGGCAGCAGGGAGGTGAAGCCGCCCTTTGCCGCCTTCAGCTTCTGGCCCCGGATATACACGCTCTCGTCGTAGGCGTTCCTCATGCACTTGTCCTGGCAGCGGTGGGAGCAGATGGTGCCGGTGATGAAGGGCAGGGGGTTGCGCCGGGTGATGATGTCCAGGGCCTCCTCGTATTTGCCCGCGTTCACCGCCATGAGATAGGCGGGGATGTCCTGGTGGATGGGGCAGCTCTCCCGGCAGGGGGCCTGGAAGCAGTCCATCAGCGGCACCTTCTTGTCCGTTTTGCGGCTGGGGATGGGCTTGACGGGCTTGCGCCAGTGGCCGTCGCCGGGAATGGCCTCCACCAGCGCCGCCACCCTGGCCTCATCCACCCCCTGCCAGGGCCCATAGCCGATGTCCGCCAGCAGGCCGGCGATCTGGCTGAACCGCTGATAGCCGCCGGGCTTGAGCACGGTGGTGGCCATGGTGACGGGCCAGATGCCCGCGTCGAACAGCCCCCGGATGGAGGCGGCGTCCGCCCCGCCGGAGTAGGAGATCCGCAGCTTGCCGCCGAACTCTTTCGCCAGCATCCCCGCCAGGGAGAGGGACAGGGGGTACAGGGACCGGCCCGACATATACATCTCGTTGGAGGGCAGCTCGTTTGCCGCCACGTCCACCGGGAAGGTGTTGGTGATCTTCACGCCGAAGGCCAGGCCCTTCCCATCGCACAGCTCCTGGAGCCGCCGGAACATGGGAACGGCGTCCGCCCACTGGAGGTCCTCTTTGAAGTGGTGGTCGTCGAAGGCGATGTAGTCATAGCCCAGGCCGTCCAGGGTCTTGCGGGCGAACTCGTAGCCCAAGAGGGTGGGATTGCACTTGATATTAGGTGTTCAGCCCCTTTTCGGTGATGAGATAGGTGGCGATGATGTTCTGGGCCAGCTGGGTGTGGGGGCCGGCGGCGGGGCCGAAGGGGGTTTCAATCTGTTCTCCAAAGATGGGCAGGGCCCTGCCGTCCCCCCGGCGCACCAGCTTGGACACGCCGAAGATACTGCCCTGGGTATGATATTCGGTGAGCGCCCTGTCCATCAGCTGGGCGAAGGGCATGGGCCGCATGATGTCGCTCATTGTGATGTTCCTCCTTTAATAGCTCCTGTGGTTCAGCTCGCCCCACAGCTTTTTGGACTGCTCCAGGGTCCAAGCGTTGATCCTGTCCTCGTCGATGCCCACGAATTCCCGGTCCTTGTACACCACCCTGCCGTTGATGATGGTGGTGCGGCAGTTCTTGCCCATCATGCCGAAGAGCATATGGCCGTCGATGTTGTCCGCCCCGAAGGGGGTGAAGGGCTTGTAGTCCATGACGATCACGTCCGCCGCCGCGCCGGGCTCCAGCACCCCCAGGGGCTTTTGGAAGTACCGGGCGCAGATGGCGGGGTTGTTGCGGAACAGCATCCCCATGGCCTCGCACCAGCCCGCGTTGGGGTCGCAGGCGTTGTGGCGCTGCATGGGCAGCAGCACCTTCAGGGATTCCAGCATGTCGTGGGTGTAGGCGTCGGTGCCCAGGCCGATGAGGATGCCCTTCTCGAACAGCTTCAGCACCGGGGAGCAGCCCACCGCGTTGCCCATGTTGGACTCCGGGTTGTGGCACACCATGGTGTTGGTCTCCTTGATGATGTCCATCTCCGCCGGGGAGATGTGGATGCAGTGGCCCAGCATGGTCTTTTCCCCCAGGATGCCGTTGTACAGCAGGCGGTTGACGGGGCGGCAGCCATAGCGGTTCAGGGAGTCGTACACGTCGTTCATGCCCTCGGCCACGTGGATGTGGAAGCCGGTCATGCCGTCGTTGGCCTTCACCATCTCCTCAAAGGTCTTATCCGAGATGGTAAACAGGGCGTGGCCGCCGAACATGGCCTTGATCATGTCGCTGTCCTCGTTTTTGGCCCAGCGGGCGAAGTCGGCGTTCTCCCGGATAGACTGGGCACACTTCTCCGCCCCGTCCCGCTCGGACACCTCGTAGCACAGGCAGGCCCGCATCCCCAGCTCCCGGCACACGTCCTTGATGGCGAACAGGGAGCCGGGGATCTCGCCGAAGGAGGCGTGGTGGTCGAAGATGGTGGTGACGCCGTCCCGGATGCAGTCCAGCACCGTGGCGTAGGCGCAGGCCCTGGTGCCGTCCAGGGTGAGGTGGCGGTCGATGTTCCACCACTGGCCGTCCAGCACCTCGAAAAAGTTTTTGGGGCTGTAGCCGTCGATGGCCAGGCCCCGGGCCAGGCCGGAGTAGATGTGAGTGTGGACGTTGATGAGGCCGGGCATGATGACCCCGCCCCTGGCGTCCACAAACTCCGCCTGGGGGTATTTGGCCCGCATGGCCTCCAGGGGGCCGGTCTCCCGGACGGTATCGCCGTCCAGCGCCACCGCCCCGTCTTCCAGATAGGGGTTCGTGTCGCTCCGGGTGATGAGTTTTCCGTTTCCGACGAGCAGCATGGTTCTCCCTCCGTTGTATCATCAAAATATTTTTTTGGTCAGATGTTCTTTCTTGTAAGGGTGGGGATTTCATGTTATACTATATCATAATTCTCAACAATGAGGTGATCCCGTGAACGCGTCCATGATTCAATTCCTGTTCCGGCTAGCCAAGGCCCTGGCCGCCCAGTTCGGCCCCAGCTGCGAGGTGGTCATCCACGACCTTCAGTCCAACGATCCGGACAGCTCCATTGTGGCCATCGAAAACGGCCATGTCTCCGGCCGCAAGGTGGGGGACGGCCCCTCCCATGTGGTGCTGGAGGCGCTGAGCGGCGGCGGAATCCCCGAGGACCGGCTGAGCTGCCTGACCAAGACCGCCGACGGCAAGACGCTGAAGTCCACCACCGTCTACATCCGGGACGAGGACCGGGCGCCCATCGGCATTTTCTCCATCAACTACGACATCACCCTGATGCTGGCCATGGAGGAGAGCCTGCGGCAGTTCACCGCCACCGCCTCCGAGCAGGCCGAGACCTCCCCGGAGCCCATCGCCCAGAACGTGTCCGACCTGCTGGACGAGCTCATCGAGCAGAGCGTAAAGCGGGTGGGCAAGCCGGTGGCCCTCATGACCAAAGAGGAGAAGGTGAAGGCCATCGGGTTCCTCAACGACACCGGGGCCTTCCTCATCACCAAGTCCGGGGGACGGGTGTGCAAGTACTTCGGTATCTCCAAGTACACGCTCTACAGCTATATGGAGGAGGCCAAGGCGGGAAAGGAGCAGGCGTAGCATCATCCGGGGCCGGGCCGGCGGAAGCGCCGGCCCGGTTTTTCATGCTTACGCCTCAGGCTTGGCGGCCTGGTCCCGGGGCAGCAGCAGGTTGAGCAGAATGGCCACGATGGCCGTGACCACGATGGGGGAGGAGCCGAACACCGTATGGACCCAGGTGGGGAAGCCGGGGCCCTGGAGTGCGCCCGCCACCTGAGTGATGCCCACGCCCAGGGCCCCGGACAGCCCCACCACCGCGCTGGAGCGCATGGAAAAGTGGTCGGAGGTAATCATGCGGATGCCGGTCATGGTGATGGTGGCAAACACGGAGATGGTGGCCCCGCCGATGACCGCCTGAGGAATGGTGGTGAGGATGGCGGACAGCTTGGGCACCAGCCCCGCCGCCAGCAGAATTACGGAGGCAAAGGCGAACACCGCCTTGTTGATGGCCTTGTTGACGGTGACGATGCCCACGTTCTGGCTGTAGGTGGCGGCGGACAGGCCCCCGAACAGGGCCCCCAGAATAGACACCACGCCCTGGGCCACGATGCCGCCGGACAGCTCCCTCTCGGTGGGCATGCGGTCCATGCCGCCCATGGTGGTGGAGGACAGGTTGCCGATGGTCTGCACTGCGTTGATGACGTACACCACCGCCAGGGAGATGCAGGCGCTGGCCTCGAACTTCACGCCGAAGCGGAGCGGAGCCGCCAGCTGGAACCAGCCCGCCGGGGCCACGGCGGAAAAGTCCACCATGCCCAGACACAGGGCCATCACATAGCCCACGATCATGCCCCACAGAATGGCGTCCAGCTTCAAAACGCCCTTGCCGAAGTTCTGGAGGACCACCACGGTCAGCGTGCCCAGGGCGGTGACGATGAGGGACACCTGTATGAGCAGGGGCCGGTCGCCGTCGGAGAGATTGCAGGTGTTGGCCACCATGATGGCCGGGGTGATGATGCCCACAATGGCGGCCACCACGTGCTGGAGACCCAGCGGGGCCAGCTGGCCGGGGGCGGGAATACCGTCCAGAGAGAAGACGGAGGCCGGAGTTTCGGGCGGGATTTCAAAGAAGAAACTGCGCCGGGCCGCCAAAATCTGGCCCCAGTTTTTATGGGGTTTCACAAAAGATTTGTATGACAGACAAAAAGTCAGGAAAAAAACAGCCGCCGGTCCGCCCACCCCAGAGGGGAGGGACAGACCGGCGGCTTCGTCACACCGCTGGAGGGAGAGCTTTCGTATCCGGCTGTGAATACATGCCCTTATTTGACGGCTACGGCCTCGATTTCGAACAGGGCCCCCTTGGGCAGGGCGGCCACCTGAACGCAGGAGCGGGCGGGGGCCTCGCCGGGGAAGTACTTGGCGTAGATGGTGTTGATGGCGGCAAAGTCGTTGATATCCGCCAGGAACACGGTGGTCTTGACCACATCGGCGCAGCTCATCCCAGCGGCGGTCAGCACGGCGGACAGGTTGTCCAGGGCCTGGGCGGCCTGAGCCTCCACGCCCTCGGGCAGGGCTCCGGTGGCGGGGATCAGCCCCAGCTGGCCGGAGGTGTACAGCGTGCTGCCCGCCAGCTTGGCGTGGCAATAGGGCCCCACGGCGGCGGGGGCGTTGGGGGCGGTGATGGTCTGGTTCATGGAACGTCCTCCTTTCAAAAAACAGATGTTACTATTATACTGCGCCGTCCGAAAAAATCAATAGGGACAGGCGCCGTTTGAAAATTGGCAGGACGCCCAGCGGCGAGGAATTTTTTTGCCGGGCGAAGCCGGTTTAGGGTACGGCTTCCCCGGCGGGCGCCCGGAGGTTTTGGAACAAAGTACCAGTCCCAGGCAGTCCGATCTGTGTATTGCATTTTTTTCAAAGCCGTGATACAATAAGCGCGTCTATTATTTCCATTTAAATGGAAGATGGCAAGATGTCATAAAACGAGGGGAATTTCATGGAATACGGCGAATTTTCACCGGGCGGAGACAATATGATACCCGCCGCCTGCGCTGAGGTCCGGGAGAACGGACGGGAAAATCTGGGCGGAGATCTGCCTGTGGCGGTGTACCGCCTCCTGGAATATTCTTTCAGGGAGGAGCTGGCCGGGCGCTTCGGAAAGGACGTGCAGGTCGAGGTCTTCCGGGGCGCGGGATACCGGGCGGGCGTTTTCTTCGCCCAGTACTATCTGAACCTCACCCTGGGGCCGTCCGAATTCATCGCCCAGCTCCAGCGCAGGCTGGAGGAGATGCGCATCGGCGTGCTCCGGGTGGAGGAGACGGAGGAGGATACGGGAAGGATGGTCCTCACCATGGCGGAAGACGCGGACTGCTCCGGCCTGCCCGCCCTGGGGGAGACCGTGTGCAACTACGACGAGGGATTCCTGGCCGGGATTCTCTCCACCTACACCAAAAAACCCTACACCGCGGTGGAGGTGGACTGCTGGGCCACCGGGGATCGGGTGTGCCGCTTCCGGGCGGAAGTACAACAATAAAGAAGGGTATGTGGCCGAATGATGCTGGAAGTCAATGAGATGGGCCTGCCGGAGCAGGGTCCGGCGGCGGACGCTCCGGAGGAGGCCCAGGTCCTGACCGTGGAGGAGAGCTGCGGCAGGCTGAGCCAATACTTACGGGATATTCTGCGGGACGCAGAGCGGGCCCGGCTGGATGTGGACCGGCTCAGCGAACCCTGCCGGGCGCTTGGCCGGGAGCTGGAGGCTTTCCGGGATCTGGCGGCGGAGCTGGTGTCCTATTCCTCCCGCCTGTCCAAGGGCAATCTGTCCCAGGCCCTGCCGGACAGCGGAAGCTGCCTGTACAGCGGGCTGAAAAACCTCCACGCCAACCTGAAGCATCTCACCTGGCAGGCCAAGCAGGTGACAAAGGGAGATTACGCCCAGCACGTGGCCCACCTGGGGGAGTTCTCCGACGCCTTCAACGACATGATCCGGCAGCTGCGGGAACGCGAGGTCCAGCTGAAGCAGGAGATTGTCCGGGCCCGGCGGCGGGCGGAGATCATCACCAGCTACACCGAAATGCTGGTGGAACTGCTGGACCAGCGGGAGGAGTGGCTGCTGGTGGTGGATCAGGAGAACCACGAGATCATCCACTGCAACAAGGGCCACCGGGACGGCAAGGGAAACGCCGCCTACTGCGAAAAGTGCCGCCACCGCCTGCCCATCCAACACAGGCTGTTGGACTGGGCGGGGTCGGAGCGCTACCAGGTTTGGGAGGTGGAGGAGGAGAACAGCGCCGGGTGCTACCGGGTCATATCCTTCCCCATCGAGTGGCGGGAGCGGCCCTCCTTCGTCCACATCGTCATGGATGTCACCGCCGAGAAGATGAACGCCCGCCACCTCAACGACGATATCTACCAGGACGCGGACACCGGCGTGCGCAACCGGCAGTTCCTGGACGAGTTTATGGGCCAGGTGCTCCGGGAGAAGCAGGACATCACCCTGTGCTATCTGGACCTGGAGGGCGTGGCCGACATCAACACCTCTTACGGACGAAAGGTAGGGGACGCCTACATTCAGAACTTTGTGGAGATCGTCCGGAAAAATTTCCGCAGCGGCGACACCTTCGCCCGTATCAAGGATGACAAGTTCTGCCTGATGCTCACCGGCAACGTGAAGCACCTGATAGAGCGGAAGATGGACGAGATTCTCACCGCCTTCCAGCGGGACGACGACCGGGTGTTCAGCCACCGCTGCAATTTCCGGTACTGTATTCTGGAGGTGGAGGGGGAGTACAACGTGCTGTCCCTCGACAAATTGCTGGAGGAGGCGGAGTCCGCAGTCAAGCGCCAAAAGCGCAAGCAGCGGCGGAAAAACCGTGAGCCGGTGGATTTTGACATCTGGTAACAAAACAGCGGCGGGGCGTCCCAAACGGACGCCCCGCCGTTTTTCTGCTCAGGCCCTGTTTCCGCGGCCTCAATTCGCCGCCTGTGCGACTTTTCAGCCCAGCGCCTTTTTCAGCGCGGACAGCAGCGCCTCCCGGGTAAGCGGCTTGAACAGAACCCCCTGAGCACCGATGCCGTACAGCTCCTGGAGCATATCCTCGTCCCCCAGGGACGAGATCATGATAACCCGGGCCTCGTCGTGCTCGTACATCAGCACCTGAGCCGCCTCCAGCCCGTCGATGCCCGGCATGATGATGTCCATTGTCACCACGTCTGGCCGGACCTCATCATAGCGGGCGATGGCCTCTTCCCCATTCTGACAATAGGCGGCCACCTCGTAGTCGGTGCCCTCCAGCAGCTTGCAGATCTGGAACTCCACAATTCTGGAGTCGTCCACTACCATGAGCCTTTTCTTCATAACGCGATTTCCTCTCTATCCTTAATGCCTGTATTCACGGCGGGCCCCCCGGGGCGCAGGTCACATCACAACAATCTCCCCGCACACCATTTTGGCCACGCACTGCCGCTCCTCATGGCGCAGGCGGACCATCTCGTCGCCGATGTTGATCTCCGTCCCCGCGTAGACCACGCCGCACTCCAGCCGGCCCTCCTCCAGGCGGTCTTTGAGCTCTTCCTCAATCTCCACCAGGTCCGCCTCCAGCAGCTGGAGGCGCAGCTCCGCGGTGTTCACTTTGATGCGGATCTTGCTGAGCAGACTGGTCTTTACCGGGCTGTCCAGCTGGCATTCCAGCCGCTCCCTCTCCATCTCCAGCTCCCGCAGCTCCTTGCGCACCAGCTCCCGCTCGAAGCTGGTGCAGGGCAGACCGCCCAGGGTGATGGAGGTCCGGCACTCCGACTTCGCCCCCACCACGGAGGCGCTCACCTTCTCGGCAGCCCAGACCTTTCCGCCCATGATGGTGCCCCGGCCAGAGCGGACCAGCACCTCTCCGTCACAATAGATGCGGCCGTTGATGATGGCGTCGGTCTGGAGATTTCCCCGGACATAGATAATGGCGTTCTCAATATATTTGGAGAATATGCACCGCTGAGAGCGAACGGTGGTGGTGCCGTCCCCCAGAATGCCCTTGACCACGGTGAGGTCCCCCCCCGCCTCCACAGTGCTGCCCGCCTCGATGGCGCCGCCCACCCAGATACTGCCCATGGCCCGGACGGTGAAGCCGGTGAGCACGTCGCCCTTGATGTTCACGTCCCCCAGGAATTTGATATTCCCGGTGGAAAAATCCACGTCCCCGTTGACCTCCATCACCGGCTTGACCTGAAAACTGCGGCCGCTGAACTCCACATGGCCGGAGGCGGCGGCTACCAGGATATCCCCGTCTTCGCTGATCTCGGTGTTGCGCCCTTGGGGCAGTGGGACGGCCTTGCCGCTTTTGGCGGGGATCTCCTGATCCAGCACCGTCCGGCCCGGCTCACCCTCGGTGGGGCGGATCAGGCGGCAGATCTCCTCGCCCTCCTTTACGTTGTGGATCAGGTTCAGGGCGGTATAGTCCACCTGGTCGAACTCGTCCACCTCCAGCACCCGCTCCACCACCCGGGGAAAGCGGTCCACGATGTTGCCATTCTTCCCGTCGAAGGCAGGCTTGCCCCGGGCGATCAAAAACAGGCTGAAATACCGGCCCTCGTCACGGGACAACCGGTCCACCAGCCGCTGGTCCACTCCAAAGGCGATGCCCTGGACCTTCAGGGCGTCCAGCAGCATACCTCGGGACAGCTCCTTGCCCTGGCCCACGGGGGCGAACACCAGCAGCCACGCGCACAGCTTGTCGGCTGAGATGAAAAACCAGGGCAGAGCGTCCAGGCCGGCGGGCTGCTCTTCCCCGCCCTCTCCATCCCGCTTCCGCCGGTTTCCATCGCCCTTGGCCGCCTTCAACCGGGCGGCGCAGGCCGTTCTCAGGGCGGTCTGGAGCCGCCCCTTCTCCCGCTTGACCACCGCCTCCGGCAGTACCCCCGCCTCATCCATGTTCAGCCAGGGCGCGGGCAGGCGGCCCGCCTCTTTCCGGCGCAGGCTGTAAAGCTGCTGGAGCGGATGGTCCCCGGACAGCTTCACCAGGGCCAGATTTTCCGGGGGAAACGGGGAGGCCGCCTCTCCCTCCGGCTCGGCCTGCTCCGGCTTGGCCTGAGGGGCTCCCTCCGCTGCCTGCTCCTCTTTTGCGCCGAACAGAATGGACGCAAGTTTCTCCTTGATCGACATGCCACAGCGCCTCCCTTCCAAGTGCTGGTATCTTGTGTCTCTGCTGTAAAGGAAGGACTGATTCAATCGGCAAGAGCGATTCGCGCGAGATTTTTTGCCGCAGCGAGGCGGGATTTCGCCGAAATAATTGTGTTTATTTCAAGAAATCGCAACGAAGTTGTGGCAAAAAAGATCCGCAAAGCGCCGCAGGCGCATTGAATCAGTGCTTCCTAAAGTCTATTTAGGCGCTCAGAACGCCTGCCCAATGTCGGTGCGGAAGTGCATGTCCTGGAAGGCGATGGGCCCGGCGGCGGCGTAGGCGTTGGCGATGGCCCGCTCCAGGGTGTCCCCCAGGGCGGTGACGCCCAGTACCCGCCCGCCGTTGGTCAGATATTCGCCGTTTTCGCCCAATTTGGTGCCCGCGTGGAACACGACGGCGGATTTCTCCGCCTCCTCCAGCCCGGAGATGGGATAGCCTTTTTTGTAGTCCAGGGGATAGCCCCCGGAGGCCAGCACCAGGCAGCAGGCGGCCCCGTCCTTCCACCGGATATCCGATTGGTCCAAGGTCCCCTCCCGGCAGGCGGTGAAGATATCCATCAAATCGCTGTCCAGCAGGGACAGCACCGCCTGGCACTCCGGGTCGCCGAACCGGGCGTTGTACTCCACCACCTTCGGCCCCTCCGGGGTGAGCATCAGGCCGAAGTAAAGCACGCCGCAGAAGGGCCGTCCCTCCGCCTTCAGCGCCGCCACGGTGGGCTGGAAGATCTCCTCCATGCACCGGGCCGCGATCTCCGGCGTGTACTGGGACGGGGGCGCAATGGCCCCCATGCCGCCGGTGTTGGGGCCCCGGTTGCCGTCGTAGGCCCGCTTGTGGTCCTGGCTGGACACCATGGGCCGGACATGCTCCCCGTCGGCGAAGGCCAGTACGGTGATCTCCGGTCCGGTCATGCACTCCTCGATGACTATCGTGGAGCCGCTCTCGCCGAATTTTTTGTCCTCCATCATCTCCCGGGCGGCGGTCTTGGCCTCCTCCACCGTGGCGGCCACCACCACCCCCTTGCCCAGGGCCAGGCCGTCCGCCTTCACCACAATGGGCGCGCCCTGCTCCTCAATGTAGGCCAGGGCCCTGTCCAGCTCCGAAAACGTCTCATATTTGGCGGTGGGGATATGGTACTTCTTCATCAGTTCCTTGGAGAACGCCTTGCTGGCCTCCACGATGGCGGCGTTCTTCCGGGGCCCAAAGGCGGGGATGCCCGCCGCCTCCAGGGCGTCCACCATGCCCAGGGCCAGGGGGTCGTCCGGGGCCACCACCACGAAGTCCATGGCGTTTTCCCTGGCCCACGCCACCATACCGTCCACGTCGGTGGCCTTGATGTCCACACAGGCGGCGATCCCGGCGATGCCCGCGTTGCCGGGGGCGCAAAACAGCGCGGTGACCTTGGGCGACTGTCTCAATTTCCAGCAGATGGCGTGCTCCCGGCCGCCTGATCCAACCACTAAAACCTTCATAGAAACCCTCCATATCACAAGAGATGAAGTCTAAAAGTTCTTTTATCTTGCTTCTTTGTTGTCACGCTTCGAAGCGGCCAGGACGTTCGGTCGCGTTCACTCCGACTCAAGCTCCCTTACTGTCCGCTTCTCCGCACTTCTCTTTTTTCTTTCAAGAAAAAGAAGCAGGCCCTTGACCTTAATGATGGAACAGCCGGATACCGGTAAACGCCATCACCATATTATGCTTGTCGGCGGTGGCGATGACATGGTCGTCCCGGATGGAGCCGCCGGGCTGGGCGATATACTTCACGCCGGACTTGAAGGCCCGCTCCACGTTGTCGCCGAAGGGGAAGAAGGCGTCGGAGCCCACCGTCACCCCGGACTGCCTGGCGATCCAATCCTTCTTCTCCGCCTCGGTGAGTACCTCCGGGCGCACCTTGAAGGTGTTCTGCCACACGCCCTCGGCCAGCACGTCGTCGTGCTCGTCGGAGAGGTAGATGTCGATGGCGTTGTCCCGGTCGGGGCGGCGGATGCCGTCCACGAATTGCAGGTCCAGCACCTTGGGGTGCTGGCGCAGCCACCAGGTGTCCGCCTTGCTGCCCGCCAGCCGGGTGCAGTGGATGCGGCTCTGCTGGCCCGCCCCCACGCCGAGGGTCTGTCCGTCCTTCACGTAGCACACCGAGTTGGACTGGGTGTATTTCAGGGTGATGAGGGAGAGGAGCATGTCGTGCTTGGCCCCCTCGGGCAGGTCCTTGTTCCGGGTGACGATGTTTTCCAGCATTCTCTCGTCAATAGCCAGGTCGTTGTAGCCCTGCTCAAAGACAATGCCGAAGATGCTCCGCCGCTCCACGGGGGCGGGGACATAGTCCGGGTCGATCTTCACCACGTTGTAGCCGCCCTTGCGCTTGGTTTTCAGGATGGCCAGCGCCTCCTCGGTGTAGTCCGGGGCGATGACGCCGTCGGAAACCTCCAGGGCCAGATAGCGGGCGGTGTCCCCGTCGCAGGGCTCGGACAGCGCCGCCCAGTCGCCGTAGGAGCACAGCCGGTCGGCCCCGCGGGCGCGGATATAGGCGCAGGCGATGGGGGACAGGTCCCCCTCCGGGGCGAAATAGATTTTACGTTCCACCTCGGACAGGGGCAGGCCCAGGGCGGCCCCGGCGGGGGAGACGTGCTTGAAGGAGGCGGCGGCGGGCAGGCCGGTGGCCTGTTTCAGCGCCTTCACCAGCTGCCAGGAGTTCAGCGCGTCCATGAAGTTGATATACCCCGGCTTGCCGTTGAGCACCTCCAGGGGCAGGTCCTTGTCCCCCTTCATAATGATGCGGGCGGGCTTCTGGTTGGGGTTGCAGCCGTATTTCAGTTCCAGTTCGGTCATATCAGGAATCTCCTTCCTTGTTATTGATCGCGTGTAAAATGCAGAAACCCAGGGCCAAGATGGGAAAGAGCACTCTGAGGCATAGGTAGCCCGTGTCTGGATAAAAAGGGAGATTTGCGTCTAAAAAGAATCCGATAAACCACGCCGCCAAGGTGGCGAGAATCGCTTTCCGATACATACCGCTTTACCAGTGCTTGTTGATGATGGAGGTCTCGTCGTCCCCGGTCTCCAGATCGATATACCGCACGAACAGGGACACCTTGTTGTCCTCGTTCAGCGCCAGCCACAGGTCCCCCGCCAGAGTTTCCGCGTCGGGAGCGGTGATAGACACCATCCGGGGCTCCCCCATGAAGGAGGGCAGGGGGTTTCCGTCGCTCTCATAGGTGTGGATGAAGTGGCCCGTCCCCGCCTTTGGGGCGTCGTACTCAAAAAAGTACCGGCAGGCGCAGGAGGGGTCGCCGTCCAGGCTCTTGAGGATGGACAGATTGTAGGCCCCGTTGGGCTTCACCACCCCGGAGATGCGGGGAGTATAGTTGGGGGGGTCGGGCTCAAAGGTGCGGGTGTTCAGGGCGTGGCGGTAGCAGTGGCCCGCCAGAATGTTGTCCCGGATGGTGTCGGTCTGGTCGCCGTTGGTCACGATGGTCAGGCCGTTGTCCATGCGGCGCACGGGATGGTAGATGATGAGGGAGGGGTCGGTCATTTTGGACTCGTCGAAGGCCCGGGTGCGGATGCCGTCCTCCGTCTCCTCAAAGACTCGGTTGCGGCTGTTCTCGCTGCGGCCCATGATGAAGTAGGCGATCACGGCGTTCTTGCCGTCGGCGGAGCGGCCCAGCATGACGCCCCGGCCGGGGTAGGGGTTGGCTTGCAGATACTCGATCATGTCGGTCATTGCAGACACTCCTTTGAAAGATGTAACGGCTTCAAGATCCGGACGGTCCGGCCCTCCACTTTTAAGCGCCCCTGGCAGAACAGGGACACCGCCCGGGGCAGGAGAACCCACTCCGCCTGCTCCATGATCCGGCGCTGGAGGGTCTCCGGGGTGTCGTTCTCCCGGACCTCCACCGCCCTCTGGAGGACGATGGGCCCGCCGTCGCACTCCTCGCTGACGAAGTGGACGGTGGCGCCGGACAGCTTGACGCCGTATTCCAGCGCCTTTTCGTGGACGCGGAGGCCGTAGTACCCCTCCCCGCAGAAGGAGGGGATGAGGGCGGGGTGGACGTTCAGAATGGCGTTGGGGTAGGCCCGCACCATCTCCTCCGTGAGGATGACCATAAAGCCCGCCAGCACCACAAGGTCGATGTTCAGCTCCTTTAGCTTGTCCACCAGGGCCGCGGTCATGGCCCGGCTGTCCGGGTAATCCTTTCGGGCCACCACATAGCCGGGGATGCCCGCCCGGCGGGCCCGCTCCAGGGCGAACACCCCGGGCTTGGAGGCGATGACGGCGGCGATGCGGCCGTTGATGATGTCCCCCCGCTCCTGGGCGTCGATGAGGGCCTGGAGATTGGTGCCCCCGCCGGACACCAGCACGGCGACGCGCTTGACGCTCATAACAGCTCCACGCCCCCGTCTCCGGCGGCTGCCTCGCCGATGGCGAAGGCCTCCTCCCCCGCCTCGCGAAGCAGGTCCAGGGCCCGGTCCGCCTGGGCGCTGGGCACCGCCAGCACCATGCCGATGCCCATGTTGAAGGTATTGTACATATCCCGCTCCGGGATGTTCCCCAGCCGCTGGATCAGGCGGAAGACCGGCGGGCAGGGGAAGGCGCTCAGCTCGATGTTTGCGGTGAGGCCGGGCCTCATCATCCGGGGCACGTTCTCATAGAAGCCGCCGCCGGTGATGTGGCTGACGGCGTGGATGTCCACCCCCGCCGCCAGCAGTCCCTTGACCGCCCTGACGTAGATTTTGGTGGGGGTGAGCAGGGTTTCCCCCAGCCCCTTCCCGCCCAGCTCGTCCACGGGCGTGTGCAGGTCGGCGTGCTCCAGGTGGAGCACCTTGCGCACCAGGGAGAAGCCGTTGGAGTGAACGCCGGAGGAGGCCAGACCGATCAGCGCGTCCCCCCGGGCCAGCCTTTGGCCGTCGATGATCTTCTCCCCGTCCACAAGCCCTACGGAGAACCCGGCCAGATCGTACTCGTCCGCCGGATAGAAGCCGGGCATTTCGGCGGTCTCGCCCCCCACCAGGGCGCACTGGGCCTGACGGCACCCCTCGGTGACGCCCGCCACGATCTGGGCGATGCGGCCCGGCTCGTTTTTGCCGCAGGCGATGTAGTCCAGGAAGAACAGGGGGGCCGCCCCGCCGCAGATGATGTCGTTGACGCACATGGCCACGCAGTCGATGCCCACGGTGTCGTGCTTGTCCATCAGGAAGGCCAGCTTCAGCTTGGTGCCCACGCCGTCGGTGCCGGACACCAGCACGGGCTTTTTCATCCCCGCCAGATCGGGGGCGAACATGCCGCCGAAGCCCCCCAGCGTGCCCATCACCCCGGGGATATAGGTGGACTCCACCATGGGCTTGATGCGGCGCACCGCCTCATAGCCGGCGGTGACATCCACCCCGGCGGCGGCGTAGGATTCAGAATGGGATTGATTCATTGTGTTCCTCACGCTCCCTTTGTTTGGTGTAGGGGCGCACATCGTGCGCCCGCTTTCTGAGTCGTGGATGAGGGATTGGCGGGCGCACAATGTGCGCCCCTACGGGGGTCATTCCTTTCCGGTCCAGCAGTAGGTGCAGATTTTATCCTTATCGATGCCGATGGCCTCCAGCAGCCCGTCCAGGGACTGGTAGCCCAGGGAGTCAAAGCCCAGCTTTTCGCAGATGGACTTTAACAGGCACCGGCCCCGCTGGGTGGACGAGTCGGCGTACTCCTCCAGATGCCTCTGCCCCTCGTCCCCCTCCAGCTCCTGGACGATACGCCGGGCCAGCAGCTCCATGTTGGAATTGCTCCGGGAGAAGTTCAAGTATTTGCAGCCGTACATGATGGGAGGGCAGGCGGAGCGCATATGGACCTCCTTGGCCCCCGCGCCGTAGAGGAAGTCCACCGTCTCCCGCAGCTGGGTGCCCCGGACGATGGAGTCGTCCACAAAGAGCAGCTTCCGGCCCTGAATCAGCTCGGGGACGGGGATCTGCTTCATCTTGGCCACCTGGTTGCGCACCTCCTGAGAGGCGGGCATGAAGGACCGGGGCCAGGTGGGAGTGTACTTCACAAAGGGCCGGGCGAAGGGCTTGCCGCTGGCGTTGGCGTAGCCGATGGCGTGGGGCACGCCGGAGTCCGGCACCCCCGCCACCCAGTCCACGTCGGGCAGAGACCCCTTCTCCTTTTCCGTCTGGGCCATGATCTCGCCGTTCCGGCAGCGCATGACCTCCACGTTCATGCCCTCGTAGTTGGAGTTGGGGTAGCCGTAATAGGTCCACAAAAAGGCGCAGATGCGCATTTTGTCCCCGGCGGGGGCCAGGGTCTCCCACCCCTCCGCCGTCACCCGGACGATCTCGCCGGGGCCCAGCTCGTAGGCGTTCTCATAGTCCAGCTTGGTGCAGGCGAAGGATTCGAAGGATACGCAGCAGCCCTCGCTGTTCTGGCCGATGAGCACCGGCAGGCGGCCCAGCCGGTCCCGGGCGGCCACGATGCCGTCGGGGGTGAGGATAAGGATGGTGGACGAGCCGTCGATGACCTGCTGGGCGTATTGGATGCCCTCCACCAGGGTGTCCTTTTGGTTAATGAGGGCGGCGGTGAGCTCGGTGGAGTTCACCTTACCGGAGCTCATGGCCATAAACTGTCTGGCGTGGCCGTCGAAGTAGTCCGCCACCAGCTCCTCCGCGTTGTTGATGATGCCCACGGTGGAGATGGCGTACACCCCCAGGTGGGAGCGCACCAGCAGGGGCTGGGGGTCGGTGTCGCTGATGCAGCCGATGCCGGAGGCGCCGTGGAACTCCTGAAGGTCCTTCTCGAACTTGGTCCGGAAGGGGGTGTTCTCGATGGAGTGGATCTGCCGCTGGAAGCCGTCCTCTTTGTCGTAGATAATCATGCCGCCCCGGCGGGTGCCCAGGTGGGAGTGGTAGTCCACGCCGAAAAAGATGTCGAGGGTGACATCGCGCTTGGAGATTGCGCCGAAAAATCCGCCCATCGCTTATTTCCCCATGAGGCGGCGGCTCATCTCCTGATAAGCCCCCTCCACGTTGCCCAGGTCCCGGCGGAAGCGGTCCTTGTCCAGCTTTTCGCCCGTCTTGGAGTCCCAGAAGCGGCAGGTGTCCGGGGAAATCTCGTCGGCCAGCACGATGGTCCCATCGGCCGTCTTTCCGAACTCCAGCTTGAAGTCCACCAGGGTGACGCCGCAGGCGAGAAGCTCCGCCTTCAAAAAGTCGTTGACCTGGAAGGCGTACTTCTTGATGAGCTCGATCTCCTCCCAGGTGGCCAGGTGCAGGGCCACGGCGTGGTGGTCGTTGATGAGGGGGTCGTGGAGGTCGTCGTTTTTGTAGGAGAACTCCACCGTGGGGGCATCAAAGACGATGCCCTCCTCCACGCCGTAGCGCTTGGCGAAGGACCCGGCGGAGATGTTGCGGATGATGACCTCCAGGGGGACGATGGACACCTTCTTCACGGCGGTCTCCCGCTCGCTGAGCTCCTCCACGAAGTGGGTGGGGACCCCCGCCTTCTCCAGCTGCCCCATGAGGAAGTTGGTCATCTGGTTGTTGATGGCCCCCTTGCCGGTGATGGTGCCCTTTTTCAGCCCGTCGAAGGCGGTGGCGTCGTCCTTGTAGGACACGATGACCACGTTGGGGTCCTCGGTGGAGAATACTTTTTTGGCCTTGCCCTCATAGAGCTGTTCTACCTTGTTCATGATATGGACATCCTTTCCAGATTTGATGTGTAGGGGCGCACAATGTGCGCCTGTGGGTTTTGACTTGCGTGGCGGGAACGGCGGGCGCACAATGTGCGCCCCTACAGGTGAATTGCGTCAGGCATTCAATTCCATCTGCAAGTTTGCCTCCTTCTCGGCGATCTGCGCCGCCATCTTCTCCCGGGCCTCGTCCAGCTTGGCGGCCAGAGCGTCGTCGGAGACGGCCAGAATCTGGGCGGCCAGCACGGCGGCGTTTTTGGCTCCGTTGATGGCCACGGTGGCCACAGGGATGCCGGAGGGCATCTGAACGGTGGCCAGCAGGGCGTCCAGCCCGTCCATGGCCCCGCCCCGCATGGGGATGCCGATGACGGGGAGGGTGGAATTGCCCGCGAAGGCCCCGGCCAGGTGGGCGGCCATGCCCGCCGCGCAGATGAGCACGCCGAAGCCGTTGGCCCGGGCGCTTCTGGCGAAGTCCGCGGCGGCGGCGGGGGTGCGGTGGGCGCTCAAAATGTGGGCCTCATAGGGGATGCCAAACTCCTTCAGCTGGGCGCAGGCCCCCTTGACCACCGGCCAGTCGGAGTCGGACCCCATGATGACGGCGACTTTTTTCATAACAAGCCCTCCTTGTTCTCAAAAAATAAAACAAACAGGCCGCCGCGGGGCGCGGCGGACCTGCTTCGGCTCAATGGCGGGATTTGGACGCAATGAGGCCGTGGAGACGGAAGCCCGGACAGACAGGGCGGACACACACCACGACAGCCACCTCATTTCCAAATGCCTGTCTCCATTTTAGCTAAGAAAAGGGGAGAAATCAAGGGCTTTTTCTATTTTTGTAGGCTTGTACGATTCTTTGTGACTGGGGAGGGCTGTCCATGGCGAAACGCTCAAAACAGCCCGGTGGCCTCCAGAATGGCCGCCACCTGGGCGGCCCGGTTGGCCCAGGAGCACTGGCCGGCCATCTCCCGCCGCCGCCGGGGGAGAGAGGGGTCCTCCCCAAAGGCCGCCTTGCACCGGCGCAGGAAGCCGGGGCCGTCATAGGCGGTGGCCACCAGCTCGGGAATGGTGTCCTCCACGTCGGGGTCCACCACAGTGACAATGGGCTTGCCCGTGGCCAGGTACTCGTACACCCGGCTGGGCACCACGTCGCTCCCGGGCCGGTCGAAGCGGACCAGGTCGAACAGCAGGTCGCAGCGGTACAGCCAGTCAGGCACGTCCAGGGGGTTCACCGCCCCGGTGAGCACGATGTTGTCCTGCCCCTCCAGCTGCTGGGCGGCGGATTTTGTCACCCGGCCCATCAGCAGGAATGTCCACTCCGGCCGGTGGCGGGCGGCGTAGAGCAGGGGGTCCAGATCCACCCGGCCGGTGATATTGCCCAGCCGCCCCAGCACCCGCTGGCCGGGCAGGCCGGGCAGGCCGGCCAGCTCCGGGGGAATGGCCCGCTGCTTCTGCTGGAACAACACGGGATTCACCCCGTTGGGCAGCAGGGCGATATTGTCGCTGCACGGGGACAGCCGTTTGATGAGGCCGAAGGAGGCGGCAAACACCACCTCCGCGTGGCGGGTCAGGTCGCTCTCCCACTCCAGGAACTCGTCGCTCCAGTAGCGGCAACAGTCGTATACCATACCCCGGTAGGCCAAAATGTCCAGAAACGGGGCGTGAACGGGGGAGGAGCACCACAGCACCGGCTCCCGAAAATGGTGTTTGTCCATCATCCGCTGGACGAAGTCCGCCGACCGGTCCAGCCTCCGGCGCTGGAGGGCGGAGCCCTCCTGGGGCCCGGGGAGGGAGGCGGGCAGGGTATATACGGTGATGTGGGGGCGCACCCGGCGGCCCTGCTTGGGCGCGGGCCCGTCCTTGGGGGGCGCGGGCTCGAAAAACAGGATCTGGGCATCCGTGAGCCGGGCCAGCAGCTGCTGGGTCCGGTCGGGCCGCGCCCGCCAGGGAGAGCGGGCCAGACAGACGAGCTGCTTCATGGCGACACCTCCGCTCCCCCGGCCAGCAGGCGGCGCAGGACGGCGGAGTTGTTGGCCTCCAGGCGGCGCAGCCGGTCCACGGCGGCCCGCAGGGAGGCCCGGTCCCCCCGGAGGGCCAGCGCCCGCTCCAGCATGTCCCGCAGGCCGTCCCCGGTGAGCCGGTCCAGGTCCTCGCACAGCTCCTGGCCCATATAGGCCAGAAAGCCGCTGACCTTGGGGTCGTAGATGATGCCCACCAGGGGCACCCCCTGTCCCGCGGCGAACACCAGGCCGTGGAGGCGCATGGAGATCATGGCCTGCATCCGGGCGGTGAGGCCCAGCATCAGCTCGGAGCTGAGGGGCTCCCGCACCACGTGGACCGGGACGCCGTCCATATGGGCGGTCACCCGGCCGGCGGCCTGGCCGTCGGTGATGTGGTTGACGGAGAGAAACACCGGCGTGAGCCCATAGCGCTCCCAGGCGTACCGCGCCGCCTGGGCGATGACGGGGGCCTTTTCCTCAAAGCCGGTCCAGCCCCGCAGGCACAGCCCCAGATAGTTCCCCCGGGGGTCCAGCCCCAGCCGGTCCATCAGCGCGTCGGTCTCCTCCTCCGGCGCGGGCTGGAGGGAGAGCACCGGGTCGGCGGCCAGCACAATCTCCGGCCTGTCCACCCCGAACCGCTTCAGCTCGGCCAGGCTGGCGTCCTCCCGGAGGGTGATGGCGTCCACGCTGCCGTTGAGCACCCGGCGGACCAGGGCCATGTCCCCGGCCCGGCGCACCGGCCCGATGCCGCAGCCGTACATCAGCACCCGGCACCCCCGCTTCTTGGCCGCGGAGATGGTGTACAGGTAATACAGCAGGCTGCGCCGGGAGGTGGCGTCCTGAATCAAGCTGCCCCCGCCGTTGATATACAGCCGCGCGCGCTTCATCACCCGCAGGATGCCGGGCAGGTCGAACATGTGCAGGGCCCTCACCCCGTGGCGGGCGGCGGTCTCCTCCGGGTCCCGGGAGAGGACGGTGAGCTCCTCATCCCCGGCGGCGGCGCGCACCTCCCGGAGGATGGCCTTCAGGATGGACTCGTCCCCCGTGTTCCCCAGGCCGTAGGAGCCGCAGATCAGGATTCCGGCCCGCTGATTCGATTTCAAAGCCTGTTGGCCCATAGTTGTCGCTCCTCTGACCGGCGCCATCCGTCACAGCCCCAGCACGATGTTCGCCCGCCGGGTGATCTCGCCATTGTAGTCTGACAGGTCGTCATAGATCTTTTTCTCCGGCTTTTCCGCCGCCGCCAGCGCCCGGACCATGTCCCCGCACCCGGTGACGCCGGGATTGTAGGCCTCCAGGTTTTTGGAGATATACAGGGGCAGGCCAAGGGCCTTGGCCTCCCAGATGACCATGCCCTGGCCCTCATAGCGGGAGGTGAGCACGAAGCCGTCCATCCGGTCCATGTAGCAGAAGGGGTTGGCCTGGTTGCCCAGCAGGGTGACGCAGTCCTCCAGACCCAGCTCCCGGATCTGCGCCTCCAGCGCGCCCCGGCCGGGGCCGTCGCCGATGAGGTAGAGGTGGAAGTCGGACCGGACCTTCTTCACCTGGGCCAGGTAGCCCATCAGCAGGTCGTAGCCCTTCTGGTGGCAGATGCGGCCCACCGAGCACAGGTTCAGCTTGGCCGGATCCACGGCGAAATCCACCGGCAGCTTGGCCTTGCGGAAGATCTCGCCGGTGTCGATGTGGTTGGAGATGGGGGTGATGGGCTTGTCCTGGATGCCGGACACCCGGCGGAAGCCCTCCACGATGCCGGGAGAGACGGCCACGAACTCGTCGTAGTGCCGCAGCTTGCCCTTGAAGAAATGCCAGAGAACGCGGTATTTGGCCTCGTTCTTCCGCTTGATCTCCACGTCGTTGTGAATCCACATCACCCGCTTTTGGGCCCGGGCGTTGATGGCCCCGGCGGCGCACTCGTTCTGATAGCTGTTGAAGTCCACCGCCACGTCGTATTCCCTGCCGCCGGTCACGTCCCCCAGCAGGCGGCGGGCCAGGCCAAAGTACACCACCCGGAAAAAGCCGGGGGCGGCGGGCAGATACTTGATATGCAGGTTCTCGTGGGCGGGCAGGTCGAAAAAACACTCCCGGTCGAACAGGTACACGTCCACGCAGCATTTGCTGAAATCGATGTCCTTGAGGATGTTCACCAGGGATTTCTGCACCCCGCCCACCCGGAGGTCGGTCTGGAAAAACGCGATTTGTTTCATGAATGGTCCGCCTTTCACTGGAGCGTATGACGCCGGATATGGATACAGGTTTTGCCGCGCCGCGGAAATTTCCCGGCGCCCTCTGAAAAAACAAGTTGTAAATGGCGGCGGGAGCCGCTATAATATCAACACTTACCAGTATACATATTTTTTCCCTCAGGTCAAGGGAGAAGGAGGCTGTTCCTATGCCGGAACTCATTCAGCGGCTGGATGAACAGGCCCTGGTGTGGATCGCGGAGCACCTGCGCTGCGCCCTGCTGGACCCGTTCATGAAGCTGTACACCCAGCTGGGCAACACCGGGATGCTGTTCATCGTCCTGGGGCTGGTCCTGCTGTGCTTCAAACCGACCCGCAGAGCGGGCCTGTCCGCCCTGTGCGCCATGCTCATCGGGCTGATTGTGGTGAACTTCACCATCAAGCCCCTGGTGTCCCGGCCGCGGCCCTGGCTGGTCATCGAAAATTTTGTCAGCCTGGTGGAGGAACACGACCCCAATTCCTTCCCCTCGGGCCACACCAACGCCGCCTTTGCCTTTGCCCTGGCGGTGTGCATGTCCGCGCCGAAGCGGTGGATGAAGGTCTCGGCGGTGTGCGCCGCCGTAGTCATGGGCCTGTCCAGGCTGTACGTGGGGGTCCACTTCCCCAGCGACGTGCTGGCGGGGGCGGCCATCGGCTCCCTGTGCGGCCTGTTGGGGGCCTGGGTCATCGGGAAGGCGTGGGAGCGTCTGCCGGACCGTCTGCGAGGCCGAGAATAACCGCCTGGGCCAGCAGCAGCCCCGCCGCCGCAGGCACCCACATGCCGCTGGCCGGAATGGAGCGGCGGCCGGGGGGCGGGGCCTCGTCCCCCTCCCCGGCACAGCGGGGGAGCTCCGGGGAGAACACCACCGGATGGTGGAGGATACCCCGCTTCCGCAGCTCCTTGCGCACCACCCGGGCCAGGGGGCAGCCCTCGGTCTGGGAAATGTCGGCGATGCGCAAAAGCTGGGCGTCCCGTTTATTTCCCGTGCCCAGGGCGGAGATGATGGGGATGCCCCGCCGGTGGGCGGTCTCGATGAGGTCCAGCTTGCAGCTCACCAGGTCGATGGCGTCCACAATGTAGTCGTACCGGGCCTGAAAAAACCGCTCCCGGCTGTCCGCCTCGTACCGGGCGGCCAGGGGGTGGAGCGCGCAGCCGGGGGCAATGTCGGACAGGCGCAGGGCGGTGGCCCGCGCCTTTTCCATGCCCACGGTGGAGCGCAGGGCGGCGCACTGCCGGTTCAGGTTGCTCACCGAGACCGTGTCCTGGTCGATGAGGGTGAGCTCCCCCACGCCGGAGCGGCACAGGGTCTCGGCGCACCAGCCCCCTACGCCGCCCAGGCCGAACACGGCCACATGGCTGGCCTGAAGCCGCTCCATGGCCGGGGCCCCCAGCAGCATCTGGGTTCGGATAAACTGCTCGTCCATCGGAAAACACTCCTATGAGAAAGGGGCCGGACGGATGTCCGGCCCCTTTTTATTGGTTCCTCAGCGGCCCAGCGCGTCCGCCCCGGAGGCCAGGCTGGCGGCGCAGTCCGCCGTCAGGCTCTCAATCCACTCGGTCCGGGCCTCGGTGGCCAGGGTGTTGCGGACGCTGCCCATCCAGATGGGCTCGTTCTCCTCCTCCATATAGATGAGGTGATAGCCCCAATACTGGTTGGCGGTGTTCTCGCTGCCGGGGTCGTGCTTGACCAGACCCACCTCGCCGGCCTGATGGCCGCCGTTGAACACCCAGTCGCCGAACTCCTCCACGAAGTAACCATCGTAGGCGCGCTCATACAGGCCCCCGTTGGGAATGGAGCTGGTGTCGTCGGAGTACTTCTCCACCAGGGCGATAAAGTCCTCCCGGGTCTTTCCGCCGGCCTCCCACTCGGCCTGAACAGTGTTGGCCTTCTCCTCGGCAGCGGCCCAGGCCTCGTCGGTGGGGGCCACCACCACGGTGCTGCCGTCCTTCTCCTCCTGGGTGGTCTCAGCCCGGATGAGGATGTGGCGCACGTCCCGGGTGGGGGTATCGTCCAGATAGCGGTTGTGGAAGGCCACCACATAGCAGCCCTTGTCCGACTCCACCAGGGTGGGCGTGTCCTTGTCCAGCTTGCACAGCTCATCCCGGTAGCCTTCATCGATGGAGCTGGTGCCCACCACGGTAACGTGGTCCCCGCCGGTGGTCAGCTCGTACTTGTCAATCTGGGCCTGGAAGCCGGCGCCGCCCTCCAGGGCCTCCAGCGCCTCCTCGGCCTTCGCCTTGGCGTCGGCCAGGGCCTGCGCTTCCAGTTTTGCCACATCGTCCTCGGACAGCTCGTTGCCCTCGGCGTCCTTGGTCTCAACCTCGGCGGCCTTGAAGTAGAGATGAGAGTACTCAATGGTGTCCAGGGTGTCGGCGTGCTCCTTGTAGTACTCCTCCAGCTCCTCCTGGCTGTAGCCGTTGTACAGCTCGACACCCTTGTCGCTGCGGGCCAGGTTGGCCATCAGGGTGCGGGTGTACAGGCTCTCATAGATGCCGGGGGTCATATAGGGGCCGTACATGGCCTTGAGGTAGGCGGCGTAGCTGTAGTGGTTGGAGGATGCGGTGGACTTCAGGTTGGCGATGTTCTGATCCAGGGTCTCCTTCACCTCGGACTCGGTGTGGCCGGCGCTCTTCGCCTCGTTGGACAGGACCAGGTCCTCTCTGGCAGTCTCCAGGGCGTTGTCCAGGAAGAACTCCCGGTAGGTCCGGCCAGAGCTCTGGTCCTGAATCTGCGCCTCGTCGGTCTTGGTGGTGTCGAAGCCCAAGTAGGTGCCGTACATGGCGTAATAGCTGCGGGCGTCGTAGTAGTAATAGCTCAGCTCAGCCAGGCTCAGCTTTTCGCCGCCCAGAATGGCGGCGGTGGACCTGGCCTGGAAGAAGCCGGAGTTCCAGATCAGCAGCGCGGCCACCGCCACCACGACCACGCCGGCGATCACGGAGTAAAGAATGGTCTTGCGTTTGCGGGCGGCCTGCTCCTGCTGGATCTTGACGGCCTTTTGATCGGGGCCGGCGTTCTGCCGCTGCTTTTTCTCTCTGGATGCGCTCATGGTATATCAATCCTCTCAGTATTCGTGTAATGACGGCGGGCCGGGGGGCCGGCCGCTCCAGCGAAAAGCCGCGGGGCCCAAACCGGCGCCCCGCCAGACGCTGCCCAACATTATAACATGGCAAAACCGCCGTTGCAAGGTTAATTTCCCGCGGAAAAGAAAATTTACAAATAAAAAGCGGAAGGGCCGAAGCCCTTCCGCGCGGTGTGAAATAGAACCCCCGCCGTGGCCGTGCCGCCCCATTAAAAACCTGCACAAACATGCAGGTGGGTCGCCTCCGCTTGGCTTTACCGCTCCCAACGTCCAGAGTCCTTCGAAGAGGGCCGGGAGGTCTGCGAACCGCCGCGCGAGGGGGGCGTCCCGTTTTAAAAATGTGGGTTTTAACAGGGCAGGATCACGTAGTTAGAACCCGGCAGGGGTATTCTATTTTGTCAATAGGGCATGACGGGCGGCTTGCTTTTGGTGGAGTTTACGTAGTTGAGAACGGCCAGCACCCCCATGGCCAGGGAGGCGATGAAGATCAGGTAGAAGCCGGGGCCGTTTTTCACCACCACGGAGATGCCCGACTCCGCCAGGGAGGAGGTGGTGCTGATGATCTCAAAAATGCACAGCAGGAAGTTGATGATGCCCAGAACCATGGCGGGCAGGCGCTGGCTCAGGAAGGTGCACACCACCGCGCCGATGGTCAGGATAATGAAGAAGATGCCGTCCCGCATGCCCTCGCCGTCTCCAAGAAGCAGGGAGATGGACTCGGAATAGCCCCACAGGCTGACCGTAACATAGGGCAGCAGGGTGGAGATAATCACCAGGATGCCGGCGATCAGGATGCCCATATTGAAGATGGCCTCGTTGGAGGACAGGCCCCCGCTGGCCGCCGGCGGGAAGTTCGCCCCAAAGCCGGAGCCGTAGGGGGGCGGCGTGGGCCCGCCTCCGGGGGTGCCGGGGGCTCCGGGAGCTGAATCGATTTTCGCGCCGCACTTGTTGCAGAAGGCGGCGTTGTCGTCCAGCACGGAACCGCAGTTTCGACAGAATTTACTCAATGCTCTCTCTCCGTTTCTCTCTAAACTTTGGCGGGCACAGGCCGCGGGCGCCGTCACTCCTCCTCTTCGTCCTCGAACAGCTCCTCCATAAAGCGCTCGTACACGGCGTGGAGCTCCTCCTCGTCGTCGATGTCGGCCAGAAGAGACTCCCCGTCCTGCTCAATCACCTTGAGCAGAATCAGCCCGAAGTCCTCGTCGTCCTCGTCCATATCGGCGGGGACAAAGGCCATGTACTCCTGTCCGCTGTATTCCAGGGTGCCCAGATGTTCCAGCTCAAATTCATTTCCCTCGTCATCGGTGACCGACACAAAATCAGGACCGTACTCCTCGCTCATGGCCGTGGCCCTCCTTTCGCGGCAAAGCCCGCCGCTTACAGTCCATATTGTAACGGGTCGCGGCCAAAATTGCAAGAGGATTTGTGAAATTTTTATAGTCCCGGTCCGCCGAAGCGAAAAAAAGAGCCCGGCCCCCCTTCCCGGGGGCCGGGCCCATCCGGCGGCGGCTTACTGCGCGCCGTTGAACTCGTCGTAGAACCGGTTGTGGATGACCTGCACCGCCCGGTCCGCGTCGCTGATATGGACCAGCACCGACACCTTGATCTCGCTGGTGGAGATCATGTTGATGTTGATGCCCGCGCTGAACAGAGCCTCGAACATGGCGGCGGCCACGCCGGGGTTGTTGATCATGCCCGCGCCCACGATGGACACCTTGGCGATGTTGTCGGACACGTCGATATGGTCGAACCGGATGCTGTCCCGGTTGTCCTCCAGCAGCTTCTGGGCCAGCTCCATGTCGCCCTTGGCCACGGTGAAGCTGATGTCCTTGGTGTCGCTGCGGCCGATGGACTGGAGGATGATGTCCACGTTCACGTTGTTCTTGGCCAGCAGGGAGAAAATCTTATAGGCGATGCCCGGGGTGTCCTCCAGGCCCACCAGGGCCAGGCGGGCGATGTTCTTGTCCTTGGCGACGCCGCTGATGTGGGATTTTTCCATGGTCTTGACGACCTCCTTCACTTTTGTACCGGGCTTGCCGGAGAAGCTGGAGAGCACCTCCAGGTTCACGTTGTACCGCTTGGCCATCTCCACCGAGCGGTTGTGGAGCACCTGGGCCCCCAGGGTGGCCAGCTCCAGCATCTCGTCGTAGGTGATCTCGTCCAGCTTGCGGGCGGTGGGCACCAGCCGGGGGTCGGCGGTGTACACCCCGTCCACGTCGGTGAAAATCTGGCACAGGTCGGCGCCCAGCGCCGCCGCGATGGCCACCGCCGAGGTGTCCGACCCGCCCCGGCCCAGGGTGGTGATGTCGTCATACTTGTTTAGCCCCTGGAACCCGGTGACAATGACGATGCGCCGCTTATCCAGCTCGGCCCGGATGCGCTCCCCCTGCACCCGTTTGATGCGGGCGTTGCCGTAGCCGGAGTTGGTGCGGAAGCCCGCCTGCCAGCCGGTGAGGGAGACCACCGGGAAGCCCATGCCCTCGATGGCCATGGCGCACAGGGCGCAGGAAATCTGCTCGCCGGTGGACAGCAGCATGTCCAGCTCCCGCTTGGAGGCGGCGGGGTTGATCTCCGCCGCTTTCTCAATGAGGTCGTCGGTGGTGTCGCCCTGGGCGGACAGCACCGCCACCACGCTGTTTCCCTTCTGATACGTATCGGTGATGATGCGGGCCACGTTGCGGATCTTGTCCGCGTCCGCCACGGAGGACCCGCCGAATTTCTGTACGATCAATGCCATAAATTTTTTCATCCTCTCATGGAATTTCCATGCCGTTTGAAATATTCCGGGCACAGGTCCCGGCAATTCATTTTATGCGGCCCGCGCTTCCGGGGCCCCCACAAAGCCGCCCTTTGGCTTTGTGGGGAAAGGAGGGGCAGCGCAATGAGCGAGCTTTCGGCAAAACCGGAAGCGAGGGATATGGAGTTTGCCCCGACGCTGTCACGCTGCGAAGCGGCCAGGGCGCTCGGTCGCTTTCGCTCCGACTCGGCCTGGTCTCCGGCCCGCTGCGCGGGCCCGCGCTCGGCCTCGCTCCGCTCCAAGCCCCCTCACTGTCCGCTTCTCCGCGCTTCTTTTCAGTCCAATACTCTCAAGGCGTTGGCCACATCCAGCCCCGCCAGCTTTTCCTCCAGCTGGGCCTGGGTGAGCTCCCCCTCGGTCATGCAGGCGGACCCGGCGCCGCCGCTCTCACGCCGGGCCAGCAGCTTGCACCCCGGCAGCCGGGAGCGCAGCTCCTCCGCCGCGGCCGCCGCCCGGACATACCAGCGGCTTTTCAGCGCCTCCACGCCGCAGGCGGCGTCCTGTCCTCCCGGCTCCCAGGACAGGTCCCTGCGGTGGCCCATGTTCCGGGCCACGTCGATGACGTCCGCCACCACGGCGGAGGCGGTGGGCAGCTTGCCCGCCCCCCGGCCGTAAAACATCACGTCGCCGATGGCGTCCCCCCGGACGGAGATGGCGTTGAACACGTCCTCCACCCCCGCCAGCGGATCGGACTGGTCCACCAGGTGGGGGGCCACATAGGCGCACACCCTGCCCTCTGCCGTACGGATGGCCCGGCCCAGCAGCTTGATCTTCTTGCCGGCGCTCTCGGCGTAGTCCACGTCGGCCAGAGTCACGCCGGTGATGCCCTGGGTGGGCACCTGATCGGGGCTGATGTGCCGCCCGAAGGCGATGTCCGCCAGAATGCAGATCTTCCGGCAGGCGTCGTGGCCCTCCACGTCGGCGGCGGGGTCCCGCTCGGCATAGCCGTTGGCCTGGGCCTCCGCCAGCGCCTCGTCAAAGGTGAGCCCCGCCCGGATCATCCGGGTGAGGATATAGTTGGTGGTGCCGTTCAAAATGCCGTAGATCTCCAGAATCTCGTTGGCGGCCAGGCACTGGCTCAGGGGCCGGATGATGGGGATGCCGCCCCCCACGCTGGCCTCGAAAAGGTAGCACACGCCCTTCTCCTGGGCCAGCTGGGTCAGCTCATAGCCCTTTGTGGCCACCAGCTCCTTGTTGGACGTGACCACGCTCTTGCCCGCTTCCAAGGCCCGGCGGGTGAAGTCCAAGGCGATGGCCGCCCCCCCGATGGTCTCCACCACGATATCCACCTCGGGGTCGTTCTCAATGACGGCAAAGTCCTTCACAAAGCGGTCCGCGAAGGGGCTGTCCGGGAAGTCCCGCACGTCCAGGATATACTTCAGCCGGATGAGCCCCCCTGCCTTGCGCCCGATGCTGTTCTCATGGCCGGTGAGCACCTCGGCCACGCCGGAGCCCACAGTGCCGAAGCCCAAAATCGCCACATTTACCATTGTACAGTCCTTCCTTCCCTCGCCGGTATCCGGGCGGCCAAACAACCGCCTCCTGCCCGGGCCGTTTCAGCCCGGAGACCGGAAAAGCCTGCCTCGCCTGACGGAATATTCCCCCGGCCATCCGGCGATCTCGGCTGTGAATACAGGTCCTTATTTTGAATTTCTCTAGAATATATCACATTTTTTCACGGTTGGCAATCGCCAGCCTCCCTGCTTTTTCACCAAACCTTCCCTTCCCCGCGCCCTTTTCTTTAGCGGAATGAAGCAATCGCCCCGCGCCGGATATAAAAGGCCGCCCGGCGGCTGTGCCGCCGGGCGGTCCGGGTCTTGACAGGGTCCGGCTCAGGGCCGCAGCCAGTCCGGCATTTCCTCGTCCCCCGCCGGCACATAGGGCGGTTCGCTCTCCGAGGGGGGCGCCGGCGGCTCCTGGGTGGGCTGAGGCGGCTCCGGCGGCTCTTGGGTGGGCTGGGGGTCCTGCGTGGGCGGGTTCGGGACATCATAGCTGGGCTCCGGCGGCTCCGGGGTGGACCAGGGCTCATCCGAGGGGGTGGGCTCCGCCGAGGGGTCCACATACTCGGTGTGGGTGTGGCAGCTGGGGTCGTCCAGCGTGTCATAGAAGCTGAGCAGGTACTTGGAGTCCCCCACCCGGACGTTGGGGGTGGCCAGCTCCCGCTGGAAGTCCACCATGCAGATGGTTTTCACGCTCTCCTCCGGGCAGAACTCCCCCGCCTTATGGTAGAGGCCGGTGGGCTCCCCGTTGCCGTCCAGGATGGGGCTGTCCACGCACACGTCCACCTTCACATGGCACACGCAGGCCTCCGCGGGGGCGTCCCCGGCGAACAGCCGGAAGGTCTGGACCCGGCTGCCCCGGGGGTCCAGCTCGCACTCGGGGGTGGCCCGGTTGCCGCAGTCAAGGCAGATCCGGTAGGTATCCATGGCCTCCGGCACGTTGAAGGGGGCGTTCTCCTTGCCCTCATGGAGCTGGGCCATCACCTTCTGCCACATGGGCAGCGAGGGGTTGACCAGATTGTTGTTGACCGCCTCGTTAGTGGGATATCCCGTCCACACCGCGGCGGTGTAGTAATTGGTGTAGCCGCAGAACCAGTAGTCAAAGGCGTCGCTGGTGGTGCCCGTCTTGCCGGCCACGGTCTGCCCGGAGATGCGGGCGTTGACGGCGGTGCCGGAGGTGACGGCGTTGGTCAGCATGGAGTTGATATAATAGGCGGTGGTGGCCTTGATGACGGGGTCGCTGACAGGATGATTGTCCACCACCACGCTGCCGTTGGCGTCCTTGATCTCCAGCAGGGTGGACGCCTTGGTGAACATGCCGTTGCGGGGGAAGGTGGCGAAGGCCGCCGCCATCTCAAAGGTGGACACGCCCCGGGTCAGGCCGCCCATGGACAGCGGGCTGCGGTTCATGTCCGACTGGACGTTCCCCGCGGCGTCCTCCAGATAGGACACCAGGGAGGTGATCCCATACCGGCTCTCCAGGAATTCATAGGACGCCTCCGGCGTGACCATATCCAGCACCCGCACGGCCACGGTGTTCAGCGACTGGGTCACGCCGTACAGCACGGTGGTCAGCCCCCGGTAGTTGGGCCAGACGTTGACGGGCCAGGCCCTCCCGTTGAGCTCCAGCGGGTTGTCGTCGATGACGGTGGCCGGGGTGATGAGGCCCATCTCAATGGCGGGGGAGTAGACGGACAGGGGCTTAATGGAGGAGCCGGGCTGGCGCTTGGTCATCACCGGCGTGTTCCAGCCCCGGTCCACGGTCTTCTCCTGGGTGCTGCCCATGGCCACCACCATGCCGGTGGAGTTGTCCACGATGGAGATGGCGGAGATCAGCCGCTGCCCCGTGCGGAGAGACACCTGGTCCAGATTGGCCCGGTTGTTGTACACGTTGTCCACCGCCCCCTGGACCTCGGGGTCGTAGGCGCACACGATGGACAGGCCGCCGCTGAGCACCATATCTTCGCACATGTCGTAGCTCAGGCCGGTCTTCTCCTTCAGCTTCTGGATGGACTCGTTGATCACCGCCTCCACATACCAGGAGTACCTGGTGGAGCGGGTGCCGGCGGTCTCGCCCTCCCCTTCGCCCTCCTCCGGGTCCTGGGGCTCGTCGCGCCGGTCCCAGCCGAACACCAGGGGCTGGGCAATGGCGGCGTCCCGCTCCGCCTCGGTGATATAGGCCCCGTCGGGGGAGATGTCGGGCTTGGCCATCTCCCGCAGGATGATCTCCTGCCGGGCCTTATTGTATTCCCGGTTGGTCCAGAGCACGCCGTCGTCGAAATTCTTCCCGCCGCAGCTCTCGCACGCGGCGGGCTTCTCGTTCAAATAGTAGTCCTTGCAGTCCCGGCAGGTGTAGCGCATCACCTCCACCGTGCCGTAGGGCGCGTACAGACCCGGATTGTTGGTGATGCCCGCCAGGCTGGCGCATTCCGCCAGGGTCAGATCGGACACATTCTTGCCGAAATAGTATTTGGACGCGGCCTGCACGCCCCGGCAGCCGTTCCCCATCCAGATCTGGTTCATATACAGGGTGAGGATGTCTTTTTTGTCGTAGTTGTTCTCCAGGTCCAGGGCGGTGAAGATCTCCCAGATCTTCCGGTTGACGGTCACATCGTCGTAATCCGTCACGTTTTTGATCAGCTGCTGGGTGATGGTGGAGCCGCCCTGGATTCTCCGGCCGGTGAGCATGTAGAGCAGGCCGGCGGCGGTGCGCTTCCAGTCCACGCCGTTGTGGGTGAGAAACCGCTTGTCCTCAATGGCGATAAAGGCGTTGATCAGGTCCTCCGGGATCTGTTCGTAGGTAATCAGCTCCCGGTTCTCCGTGCCCATCAGGGTCTGAAGCTCCACCAGCTGCCCGGTGTTCTTGTCCTGGTAATAGATCACCGAGTTCTCATTGAGGCTGTAGGTGGACAGATCCAGATGGGCCTCGGGGAGGACCGCCGTTTTCACGTATATGGCGGCGAAGCAGACCATGAAGCAGCCGGTGATGACCCCCACCAGCAGCAGGGTTCCGATTCCCTGGAGGATGCGGATGATGACGGTGAGCCAAACAGGACGCCGCCGGCGCTTGCGCGCCCTGGACCGGGGCGCCTGCCTCTGCCCGCCGGGCTGTTCCCGGCGTTCAGGGGTGCGGTTTTGGTTGATATCTGGCATGTTGAGATCCCTCCGATGTGTTCAAGCCATCCCAAATCAAGCCGGGATGTCTGGGTCCCTCTCTCCCGGGCCTTTCAGCCCCGCGCAGCGCGCTGTGTGATATTATACCACGCGGGAACCGGTTTGTCCACCCCGGACCGGCGGGAGGCGGGTTTGCCTTCCGCACCGCCCGGGCCCGCGCGGCATAGATTGGAGGGAAACGTCAGGCGGCGCCCCGGACAGCGGCAGGCGCTGCCGGAACTTGGAGGAGGCTTTCGGATGCCCAGCGTACAATATTTCTTGGGCGGCAACACGCCCTCGGGTTTTTATTCCCTGTACCACCAGCTGTCCGACCCCGCCCGGATGCGGGCGTTATACATCATCAAAA
Organism: uncultured Oscillospiraceae bacterium; assembly: GCA_910577525.1. Taxonomy (GTDB): domain Bacteria; phylum Bacillota; class Clostridia; order Oscillospirales; family Oscillospiraceae; genus Enterenecus. Next base: position 57,357 of record CAJTLI010000016.1, read on the forward strand.
GCGGGCCGGGAAGCGGCAAGTCCACCCTCATGCGCCGGGTGGAACGCCACGCCCAGGCCGCGGGTCTGGAAACGCAGGAGGTCCTCTGCTCCGGCGACCCGGATTCTCTGGACGCGGTGATCCTGCCCCAGCTTGGGGCGGCTGTTGTGGACGGCACGTCGCCCCAGGGGGTGGTGACGAAAGGACATTACAGGGGCTTTGTTCCTTTTTCTTGAAAGAAAAAGGAACCGAAAAAGAACTTGAACCGCGAAACTGCGTTTCGCTTTGGGGGATTCTTAGAACTTCCAGGTGATCGACACGTTCTGCTGGCCTGTGTCCGGGTGCTTCTCGCCGATCTCGATGCGGTCAATCAGGCCCACCACCAGTTCCCGGGGGACGGTTTCCAGCTTGAGCAGCTCCCGGGCCCGTTCCATCAGGTCTGTCTGCTGCTGGTCATCCTCCCGCTGGGCCAGTTCCTCCCCGATGTGCGCCAGCCGCCGCTCCAGGCGGCTCTTTTCCTCCAGAAAGGACTGGTTCAGTTCCAAAAATTGGCTCTCGCTGAGAATGCCAGACACCTTGTCTAAATACATCGTTTTGAGGGCCTGACTTCGTTTTTCCAGCTGGGCGGTCAAGGATTTTTGTTCCTGTTTCAATGCCTCCCGACGGGTGTCCTTCTGGGGCTGGAGGTCGCTGGAGTCCAATTCGTAATAGGTCTGGACGTAGTAGCGGATGCGGTCGGATACCAGGTCGATGAGCTGGTCCAGCCGGACGGAGTGGCGGGTGCACAGGCGCTGCTTGCCGCTGTCGGCGTACAGCTTACAGCGCAGGTAGCTTTGCTTGCCGTTGGAGCACTTGCTCATGGTGGAGCCGCAGCCGGCGCACTTCACCAGCCCGGACAGAAGGTGGGCCTCGCCGGAGCCGTCGGTTTTGGTGCGGAGCTTGAGGGAACGCTGGACGGCGTCAAAGGTGGCCGGGTCGATGATGGGCTCATGGGTGCCCTCGACGCGATACCACTCGCTCTCCGGGGTGTCGATGACCACCTTGGATTTGTAGCTCACCTTTTTCCGGCGGCCTTGGACCATTACCCCGGTGTACATCTCGTTGGTAAGGATGCGGCCCACCGTCACCTTGTTCCACAGGCCGAAGTCGTTTTTCATGGGGTGGTTGCAAGTCCAGCCCCGCTCGGCCTTGTAGCGGGTGGGGCTGGGAATTCCCTGCTGATTGAGTAGGTAGGCGATGTTTTGCCGCCCGTGACCCTCCAGCGACAGCTGGAAAATCTGCCGCACCACCTCCGCCGCCTCGGGGTCGGGAATGATGTGGTTTTTGTCCGCCGGGTCCTTTTGATAGCCGTAGATGGGGAAGCCGCCGATGTACTTGCCCTCCCGCCGCTTCAGGTCGAACACCATGCGGACGTTCTCCGACAGGTCTTCCAAGTACCACTCGTTCACCAGGCCGTTGATCTGCCGGGCTTTCTTGTTACCTTTTACCTCGGTGTCGGCGTTGTCCGCCACGGCGATGAACCGGATGCCCCAGATGGGAAACAGGCCGTGGATATATTTCTCCACCAGCTCCATGTCCCGGGTGAACCGGGACTGGGACTTGCACAGGATGACTTGAAATTTTTTCTGCCTGGCGGCCCGAATCATGCGGTTGAAGTCCGGGCGGCCGCTGTCGACGCCGGAGAAGTCCTCATCGCAGTAGATGGCGTAGATGTCCCAGCCGTGTTCGATGGCGTAATGAGTCAAAAGAGATTTTTGGTTCTGGATGCTCTCGGATTCGGGCTGGTGTTTGTCCTCGTCCTCCTTGCTCAGCCGTGTATAGATCGCGCAAAGGATTTGCTGCACCTCCTCAAAAGCGTAACCGCCCGATGCGATCGGAACAGCCGGGCCGTAAGGCTTGATCTGAACCGCCCGCAAAAGCGCGCCAGAACCAGAAGCGTCCCGGCGCGTTGGGCGCGGGCATTATTGGCCCAGGGCTTTGGCAAGCCAAGCCGTGACAGTTTGCTGGATGGCCTGACCGGGAGATTCCGTGCGCGCCGGGTGGTGCTCTGTGATAACCGGGACTTGGGCTTTCATAACATCGCCTCCAGACAAACTGTATGCGGACATATCCCGGGACATGAGAATGGCGCAGAATTCCGCGGGATGCCGAGGACGCGTTGAATCAGTGCTTCCTTCATTTCACGGCGTGTCCCGTTCAGAGTTTTACAGCGCCCGCTTTTTGTCACGAGAAGGAATATGACGCTTGCATGAAATGGAAAAATAGACTATACTTTTTCTACCAAAATGAGGAGGGAACAGCTATGTACAAAAAAATTGTCGTGGCGGGCGGCGGCGTCTTGGGGAGCCAGATCGCGTTCCAGGCGGCCTACTGCGGGTTCGACGTGACCATCTGGCTGCGCAGCCAGGGGAGTATCGGCCGGACCCAGCCCAAACTGGACCATTTGAAGGAGGTCTATCTGGACACCATCGAAAAGATGTCCGGCCCCGAGGGAAAAACGCCCGGAGTGTGGGCCAGAGGCATCGCGGAATACGACTCCTTTGACAAGGACGCCTGTATCGCTCAGACCAACCGGGCCTACGAGAATCTCAAGCTGGAGCTGGACATGGCGAAGGCGGTGGAGGACGCAGACCTGGTCATCGAGTCCATGGCGGAGAACGTGGAGGAAAAAACGGCCTTCTATAAAAAGCTTGCCGGGCTTCTGCCGGCAAAGACGGTGCTTGTCACCAACTCCTCCACCCTGCTGCCCTCCAAGTTCGCCAAGGCCACAGGCCGGCCGGATCGGTTCCTGTCCCTCCACTTCGCCAACTCCATCTGGAAGAACAACATGACGGAGGTGATGGCCCAGGCCCAGACGGAGCAGAAATATTTTGACCAGGTCATGGAGTTCGCCCAGGCGATTCGCATGATCCCCCTGCCGGTCCGCAAGGAGAAGTCGGGCTATCTGCTCAACTCCATGCTGGTGCCGCTGCTGTTTTCCGGCATGGACCTGTATGTCAACGGCGTGTCCGACCCGGAGAGCATCGACAAAGCCTGGGTGCTGGGCACCGGCGCGCCCAAAGGGCCGTTCCAGATTTTGGACACGGTGGGGCTGACCACCGCCCACAATATCGTGAAGATGTACCTGAAGGTCCCCTCCTTCCTGGCCCCCTATAATTTTAAGGGCATGGACAAAATGCTTCGGGAATACATTGACGCGGGCAAGCTGGGCATGGCATCCGGCGAGGGATTCTACAAGTACAAGTGAAAAACGGGCGGGGCGGC
>CAJTLI010000017.1 GCA_910577525.1 uncultured Oscillospiraceae bacterium
AGGGGGTGGGGGAGGGGGTGGGCTCGGGAGAGAGCGCCGGGTCCTCCTCCCATCCGCAGCCCGCCAGGGACAGCCCCAGGCATACCGCCAGCAGAAGGGACAGCCAGCGCCTCATGTCAGCTGGATGACGGCGGCCATGGAGCCCCGGTTGTGGCCCTGCTTCCGGTGGCTCCAGAACCGCCCCTCGTCGCAGGCGGTGCACACGGAGCTCACCGCGATGTGGGCCGGGTCCAGCCCCGCCTGCTCCAGCCGCATGGCGTTGATGGCCTTCAGGTCCACAGCGAATTTGCCGTTCTCCTTGATTTTGATGTGCCGGAGCACCGCGGTGGACAGGGCCGCGGTCATGGCGTTGGGCACGTCCTCGTGGGTCTCGAAGCACTCCGGGCCGATGCCCGGGCCCACGGCGGCCAAAATGTCCGCCGGGTCGCAGCCGTACACGCCCTTCATCCGCTCCACGGCGGCGGAGGCGATGCCCGCCGCCGTGCCCCGCCAGCCCGCGTGGACGGCGGCAACCACCCGGCGCGCCGGGTCGTAAAACAGGATGGGGATGCAGTCGGCGGAGAAGATGACCAGCGCCGCCCCGGGCAGGTCGGTCATGAGCCCGTCCGCCTCGTAGGACACCCTGTCATAGGGGTCCGCCCTCAGGTCGGCGGTGGTGACGCAGCGCACCGTGCCGCCGTGGACCTGGTTGGTCATGGCCATCCGGCCCCCGTCCGCCCCGACGGCGGCGAAGAACCGGCGGTAGTTCTCCCGGACGTGGTCGGGGTCGTCCCCCCGGCTTGCGCCCAGGTTCAGCGACGCCCACATGCCCTCGGACACGCCCCCCAGCCGGGTGGAGAAGCCGTGGACCGCGCCCCCGGCGGCGTCCATGCCGTCGCAGGCGTAATAGGTGACGCCGTTTTGGGTCTGCTCGATGATATTCATAGGCACTTCCCTTTCACCGCAGGGGCGGACGCCGTCCGCCCGAACCTCATGGACATCGTATCTCAACAGCGGGCGCACGATGTGCCCCTACACAGTTTCAAACGTCCTTATGATACTCCGGGCAGGTGCACTTTTTCCATTTCAGGCCGGAGCCGCAGGGGCAGGGGTCGTTGCGGCCGATCTTGATGACCTTCTTCACAGGCTGTTTTTTCACGGAGCCGTCGCTGCCAGCGGACTGGCCGGTGATTTTGGCCACCCGCTCCCGGCGGATCTCCTCGTTGGTCTTGACCCGGACGGTGAACAGCCGGCGCACCGTCTCCTCCTGGATGGCGGCGATCATCTGCTCGAACATGTCGAAGCCTTCCCGCTTGTACTCCACCACCGGGTCGGACTGGCCGTAGGCCCGCAGGCCGATGCCCTGGCGCAGCTCAGTCATGGCGTCGATGTGGTCCATCCAGTACTCGTCCACCACCCGGAGCAGAATCACCCGCTCCAGCTCCCGCATGGCGGACTTGCCCTCCTCCATCCGGCCCGCCATGGCCTGGTCGATGGCCTGCTCCCGCTTGGCGTAGTTCTCCCGGGCGGTGGCCAGCATATCCTCCGTCAGCTTTTCGGGAGAGGCGCCGCCCGCCTCGTCCCGGAACTTGGACAGCTGATTGGGGGTGAACACCGACCCGGCCAGATGGGCGGTGGCGTTCTGAAAGTCCTCAGCGCTGATATGGCCCTGCTCCCCGGCGTGGCCCGCGATGCCCGCCACGGCGGAGGACAGCATGTTCTCAACGGCCCCGTGGACGTCCTCGCCGTCCAGCACCTGGCGGCGCTGTTTGTAAATGACCTCCCGCTGGGTGTTCATCACGTCGTCGTACTCCAGCACGTTTTTCCGGGTCTGGAAGTTCCGGGACTCCACCTGCTTCTGGGCGTTCTCGATGGCCCCGGACAGCATCTTCTGGTCCAGGGGGGTGTCGTCGTCCACCCCCAAGCGCTCCATCATGTTCTGGATCCGCTCGGAGCCGAACAGCCGGAGGATATCGTCCTCCAGGGAGAGGAAGAAGCGGCTCTCGCCGGGGTCGCCCTGGCGGCCCGCCCGGCCCCGGAGCTGGTTGTCGATGCGCCGGGACTCGTGGCGCTCGGTGCCCAGGATGTAGAGGCCCCCGGCCTGGCGGACCTTGTCCGCCTCCTCGGCGATCTCCTCCTTGAAGCCCGCCTCCGCCTGGTTGAAGGCCTTCCGGGCCTCCAGAATCTCCTGGTTGTCCGTCTCGGCGTGGCCGTCGCACTCGGCCAGCAGCTCGTCGCTCATCCCCTGCTTGCGCAGCAGGGCCTTGGCCATATACTCGGCGTTGCCCCCCAGCACGATATCCGTGCCGCGGCCCGCCATGTTGGTGGCCACAGTGACCGCCCCGAACTTGCCCGCCTGGGCCACGATCTCCGCTTCCTTCTCGTGGTTCTTGGCGTTGAGCACGTTGTGCTTGATGCCCGCCCGCTTGAGCATGGCGCTGACCAGCTCGGAGATCTCGATGGACACGGTGCCCACCAGCACCGGCTGGCCCTTGGCGTGGCACTCCTTGATCTGTTCCACCACGGCGCGGTACTTGCCCTCCTTGGTCTTGTACACCACGTCGGGCTGGTCCACCCGGGCCAGGGGGCGGTTGGTGGGAATCTCCACAATGTCCAGGTTGTAGATGGTGCCGAACTCCTCCTCCTCGGTCATGGCGGTGCCCGTCATGCCGGACAGCTTGTCGTAGAGGCGGAAGTAGTTCTGGAAGGTGATGGTGGCCAGGGTCTTGGACTCCCGGGCCACGGTGACGTGCTCCTTGGCCTCGATGGCCTGGTGGAGGCCCTCGTTATACCGTCGGCCATACATGAGGCGGCCGGTGAACTCGTCCACGATGATGACCTCGCCGTCCTTCACCACGTAGTCGATGTCCCGCTTCATCACGCCCCGGGCCTTGATGGCCTGGTTGATGTGGTGGGACAGGGTGGTGTTCTCCGGGTCGGACAGGTTTTCCACGTTGAAGGCCTGCTCCGCCTTGGCGATGCCCTGGGCGGTGAGGGTGGCGGTGCGGGCCTTTTCGTCCACGATGTAGTCCGCGCCGTCGGAGGTATCCTCCTCCTCCTTGGCGTCCACGGCCTTCACCCGCCTGCACTTCAGCCGGGCCACGAAGTTGTCCGCCAGCTGGTAGAGCTGGGTGGACTGCTCCCCCTGGCCGGAGATGATGAGGGGGGTACGGGCCTCGTCGATGAGAATGGAGTCCACCTCGTCCACGATGGCGAACACATGGCCCCGCTGGACCAGCTCCGAACTATAAATCGCCATGTTGTCCCGCAGGTAGTCGAAGCCGAACTCGTTGTTGGTGCCGTAGGTGATGTCGGCGGCGTAGGCCCGCTGTTTGTCCCGCTTCTCCATCCCGTGGACCACCAGGCCCACGGACAGGCCCAAGTACTTGTACACCTTGCCCATCCACTCCGAGTCGCGCTTGGCCAGATAGTCGTTGACGGTGATGATGTGGACGCCCTTTCCCGTCAGGCCGTTGAGGTAGGCGGGCAGAGTGGCCACCAGGGTCTTGCCCTCGCCAGTCTTCATCTCGGCGATGCGGCCCTGGTGGAGGATGATGCCGCCGATGAGCTGCACCCGGTAGGGGCGCATGCCCAGCACCCGGCCAGCGGCCTCCCGGCAGGCGGCGAAGGCCTCGGGCAGAATGTCGTCCAGCGTCTCGCCCGCCGCCAGGCGGCACTTGAACTCGCCGGTCTTGGCGCGCAGGTCGTGGTCGCTGAGGGCGCGGTACTCCTCCTCCAGCGCCTCGATCTTGTCCACCGTGGCGGTGAGCGACTTGACCTCCCGCTGGGAGCGGGTGCCGAACAGTTTGGAAAACAGACCCATAGCGTTGCGTCCTTTCTCTTCCGAATCATTTCATTGATTGCCGTAGCCGCGCTACACCTGTTCGCAACGCGCGGCTTCGCTCCGACTCGGCCTGGTCTCCGGCCTGCATAGCAGGCCTGCGCTCGGCCTCGCTCCGTTCCATCCGCGCTGCTCACGACGGTTTCGCAGCCTCATAAAAGTTCAAAATAGTATACCACAACCCCCAGGCAGAAAAAAGAGGAAATTGTAAATAATATAAGGGGTGGAAAAGAGACTTTTGTTGTGGTAGAATGTTAGAATCCGCTGTAGTCGTTGTAGTTGTCACGCTCGGATTGGCCGCGCGGCCGGGTCGCTTTCCCTCCAGTCCAAGCTCCCCTGCGCGGCTATCCTCGCGCTTCTTTTCAAAAGGAGGTGTCATTCATGCCCCGTCCCGCCCAAGTCATCCGGCCCCACATCCCGCCGGGCCGCCGTGTGATCGCCGTCAGCGACGTCCACGGCAACCTGCCCTTTCTGAAAGGACTTTTGGAGCGGGTCCGCTTTACCCCCGACGACGTGCTCATCATTGTGGGCGACCTGCTGGAGAAGGGATATCAGAGCCTGGACACCCTGCGCTATGTGCTGGCGCTGCAAAAGACCCACACCGTCTACCCCCTGTGCGGCAACTGCGACTACGTCGACTGCGTGTTTCTGGAGGGCGGAAACCCCGACGACGCCTTCTCCATTCAGATGAACCGGCGGTACGGCTCCCCCGCAAAGTACGAGGACGTGGACCAGGAGGTGTGGCCCATCCTGTCCAAGTTCTGGCGGGAGCGGTCCGTGCTGATCCAGATGGCCATGGAGGCGGGCCTGCCCTTCCCCCGGAGCGTCCAGGACCTGCCCGGCCTGCGGGCCGCCCTTTTGGAGCGCTTTCCGGAGGAGACCGGCTTTCTCCTGCGCCTCCCCCACATCCTGGAGGCGGGGAACTTTATTTTTGTCCACGGCGGCGTGCCCCGGGAGGACCGCCTGGAGGAGCTGAACGCCTACGCCTGCATGAAAAACGACGACTTTATGGGCCAGGGCCGCAGCTTCCGCAAATGGGTGGTGGTGGGCCACTGGCCGGTGACGCTGTACGGCCTTCATATTCAGCGCTCCGCCCCCATCCTTGACCGGGAGCGCCATATCGCCTCCATCGACGGGGGCTGCGTGCTCAAGATCGACGGCCAGCTCAACGCCCTGCTCATCCCGGACATCCAGAGGGAGGAGATGGAGTACGCCTGGTACGACGGCCTGCCCATGGCCGCCGCCCTGGACGCCCAGGAGCCGTCGGAGGACCCCATCAACATCCGCTGGTCGGACAGCGTGGTGGAGGCGCTGGAGGAGGCGGGAGACTGCGTCCGGGTCCGCCACCCCGCCTCCGGCCGGGATCTGTGGCTGCCGCTGGATTTCGTAAGCGTCTGGCGGGACGGGAAAACCCACACTGAGGACGCCACCGACTACCGCCTGCCCGTCTCTCCCGGCGACCGGCTGGCCCTGGTGCGGCAGACCCAGAGGGGGCTTCTGGTGAAAAAGGACGGGATAACAGGCTGGTATTACGGGCGAATAAAATATGATAAGGAATCATAATTCCCGCGGCGTGCCGGAAGTCCCCTCCGGCGCGCCCTTTTTTGTCCTCTTTCCGTCCCCCGGATTACAAAACGGAAACGGAATGGCTTCACTGGTTACAATTGGTTTACAATGTAGTACTGTCCATTGACTTTCGACAAAATTCGACCTATACTGAAAGCCAAGAATACAAAATATTGGAGACGATTTCACATGAACCAACCTGCGGAGCGCAGCCCGGGCTCAGACCGGCCGGAGGAGCTCTGGGTATCCCTGGGGGAGCTGGAAAAGGCGGTGGCCAAGACTCCGGCCCGGGGGGTGCCCAAGCCCCTGTTCATCGCCGTGGCGGCGCTGGCGCTGGTGGCGGCGCTGGTGGCGGCGTACCTCCTGTATTTCGACAGCGACTATCAGCGCAGCCTGTCCCAGGCCCACGCGGTCTATGAGCACGCGAGCCAGGAGCGGGACGAGGCCCAGGCCGGGCTGGCGGCGGCCCAAGAGGAGCTGGCGCGGGTCCGGACAGAGCTGGCCCAGACCCAGGCGGAGCTGGCCTCCGCCCAGGACGCCATTGACCTGCTGGAGGAGTACTCCCTGGCGGCCCCCGACGGCACGGTGCCCGAGTACACCCGGCTCTACCCGGAGATGGCTGTCCCGGCGTGGGAGGGGGAGCGGATCACCGGGGGAAAGGTGTGCTGCCTCACCTTTGACGACGGCCCCTCCGCCAACACCGACCGGGTGCTGGAAATTCTGGACCGCTACGGAGTCAAGGCCACCTTCTTCGTGGTGGGCAGAACGGGCCAGGCGGACCAGGCGCGGATGAAAAAAATCGTGGAGGCGGGCCACACCTTGGCCATACACAGCTGGACCCATAATTACGGGAAGATCTACGCCTCGGTGGAGGCCTTTCTGGAGGATTTCCATCAGCTCTACCAGTGGATTCACGAGGTCACGGGGGTGTACCCCCAGGTGTTCCGCTTCCCCGGCGGCAGCATCAACAGCTATAACCGGGGGGTGTACCAGGAGATCATCGCCGAGATGACCCGCCGGGGCTTCGTCTACTTCGACTGGAACGCCTCCGCTCAGGACGCCACCCCCCAGTCCCGGCCCGCGGCCAGCATCGCCGCCGACTGCCTGCGGGGGGTGGGCAAGGACCTGGCGGTGGTGCTGTGCCACGACAGCGGCGCCCGGGGCACCACCGTGGACGCCCTGCCCGCCGTCATTCAGGGCTATCAGAACGCGGGCTACACCTTCTCCGCCCTCCACCCCGGCGTCCGCCCCATCATCTTCGGCTACTCCAGGCCGGCCTCCTGAGCCTTCGGGGGCCTTCCGGGTCCGCCCCGGAAGGCCCCCTTCTTGTCTTTCTTTATTAAGGTAGCGCCAAATCCCCCTATTTCCCTTGTTCATCCTATCAAAATCCGCGTTTTCAGGGAAATTTTCCTTTACAAACCGGTTAAACTATGATATGCTTTGGCAGAACGTCCGAAAGGACCCGCCCGCCTGCTTAGTTTTGGGACAACGCCGCGTTTCACGCGGGGCATCTGCCCGCCCATCACCCAGCGGCAGGGCAAACAAAAGGAAAGGTGGAATCCCCCATGATCCGCAAGGACCAGAAGACCTCCGTCATCGAGGCCAACCGCACCCACGAGACCGACACCGGCTCCCCCGAGGTGCAGATCGCCATTCTCACCGCCCGCATCCAGGAGCTCACCGAGCACCTGCGGGTGCACATCCACGACAACCACAGCCGCCGCGGCCTGTACAAGATGATCGGCAAGCGCCGCAAGCTGCTGGACTATCTGGCGAAGAAGGACATCGAGCGCTACCGCGCCATCATCGCCAAGCTGGGCATCCGTAAGTAAGTCAAGAAGCGCGAAGCCGTCGTGAGCAGCGCGGATGGAGCGAAGGCAAAAGCCCAGAGCCCGCAAAGCGGGATCGGGTTTTGCCTGAGTCGCAGCGAAGCCGCGCGTCGCGAACAGGCGCAGCGTGACAAGGCCCGTGACCGTGAACACAGGGGCGGCGGGGCGACCCGCCGCCCCTGTCCTTTGAGGAGGCCTCAAAATGGAGTTTCTCGCCGAAATTCTGATGGAAATGCTGGGCACCGCTATTGTGGAGGGCGGCGCGGACGCCGCCTCCGACCGCCGCCGCCCCGCATGGCAGCGGGTCCTCGTTCTGACGGTTCTGGCCCTGTTCTGCGCCGGCGTGTTCGCCGTCCTTCTGCTGGTGGGGATCTACGCCCTCCCCGACCTCCCCCTGATTTCCCTGTTCCTGTTTGCCCTGGACGCTGTCTGGGTTTTCCTGTGCGTCCGGAGGCTTCGCAAAATCCTGCGCACCTTCTCCCGCAAATAGCCCCCGCAAAGCCGTCCTTCAGGCTTTGTGGGGAAAGAAGGCGCAAGGGAGCGGGCGAAGTTTTCGCCGAAGGCGGAAACAGAGCTTAGCGGACTTTGCGCCGACGAGGAGCCGCCGCCTTTTTAGCAGTTGAACATGGGTCCTGGCAACAGCCGGGGCCTATGTTCAAGTGCTAAGGGGTGTCAGCTCCCGGTTCTAAGGCAATTCTCAAAACATTGATACCGCACTGTAGGGGCGGGTATTACCCGCCCGTTTCTTCCGAACGCAGGCGGGCATCGTGCGGGCGGATGATATCCGCCCCTGCGCATCGACGCCTTTTCATGATTTTGCAGAACTGCCGTCATTTACAATCTGAAAGGAGCACACCCAATGTCAACCGTCATCACCCACAAGCAGTTTGCCAACGAGCGCACCTGGTCCATGGACCTGTGCGGCCGCCCCCTGACCATCCAGATGGGCAAAGTGGCCGAGCTGGCCACCGCCTCCGCCCTTGTCACCTACGGCGAGACCACCGTGCTGGTGGCCGTCACCGTCTCCCCCCGCCCCCGGGACGGCATCGACTTCTTCCCCCTGTCCGTGGACTTCGAGGAGAAGCTGTACGCCGTGGGCCGCATCCCCGGCAGCTTTATGCGCCGGGAGGGCCAGCCCTCCCTCCCCGCCGTGCTGGCCAGCCGGGTCATCGACCGCTCCATCCGCCCCCTGTTCCCCTACGACTTCCGCAACGACGTGGTGTGCACCTGCACCGTCATGAGCGTGGACCGGGACTGCTCTCCCGAAGTGACCGCCATGATCGGCGTGTCCGCCTGCCTGGCCGTGTCCTGCATCCCCTGGGCGGGCCCCATCGGCTGCCTGGAGATGGGCTACGTGGACGGCAAGCTGGTCTACAACCCCACCACCGAGCAGAAGCACAGCTCCCAGCTGGACCTGACCGTGGCCGCCACGGCGGGCAAGGTCATCATGATCGAGGCCGGGGCCAAAGAGCTGCCCGACCCCATCATGTACGACGCCATCGTCAAGGCCCACGAGGAGATTCAGAAGCAGGTGGCCCTCATCAACCAGATGGTGGCCGACATTGGCAAAGAGAAAATGACCTACGAGCACGCCGCCTTCGACCAGGAGCTGTTCGATCAGATCACCGCCGACTTCATGGACGAGGCCAAGGCCGCCATGGACACCGACGACAAGAACGTCCGGGAGGACCGCTGGAACGCCATGATCGAGAAGTGGCACGAGAAGTACCTGGAGGACCACCCCGACATGGACCAGTACCTGGAGGAGATCACCTACAAGTTCCAGAAGAAGATCGTCAAGGCCTGGCTGCTGGAGGGCCACCGGGTGGACGGCCGCGCCAAGAACGAGATCCGTCCTCTCGCCGCCGAGGTGGGCGTGCTGCCCCGGGTCCATGGCTCGGGCCTCTTCACCCGGGGCCAGACCCAGGTGCTGTCCATCTGCACATTAAACACCCTCTCCGCCGCCCAGAAGCTGGACACCATCTGGGAGGAGGAGGAGAAGCGGTATATGCACCACTACAACTTCCCCGCCTACTCCACCGGCGAGGCCCGGGCCGCCCGGTCCACCAACCGCCGGGAGAAGGGCCACGGCGCCCTGGCTGAGCGGGCTCTGGAGCCCGTCATCCCCAGCGTGGAGGACTTCCCCTACGCCATCCGGGTGGTGTCCGAGGTCTTGAGCTCCAACGGCTCCACCTCCCAGGGCTCCATCTGCGGCTCCACCCTGGCCCTGATGGACGCCGGCGTGCCCATTTCCGCCCCGGTGGCGGGCATCTCCTGCGGCCTGATCCAGGACGACGACGGCGGCTTCACCACCTTCATCGACATTCAGGGCGTGGAGGACTTCCACGGCGAGATGGACTTCAAGGTGGCGGGCACCAAGAAGGGCATCACCGCCATCCAGATGGACATCAAGAACGACGGCCTGTCCCACGCCATCATTCAGGAGGCGCTGGACATCACCCGGGACGCACGGTACGCCATTCTCGACGAGATTATGCTGCCCTGCATCGCCAAGCCCCGGGCCGAGGTGAGCAAGTACGCCCCCAAGATGATTACCGTGAAGATCGACCCGGACAAGATCCGGGAGGTCATCGGCAAGGGCGGCTCCGTGATCCAGAAGATCACCGCCGAGTCCGGCGCGCAGATCGACATCGAGGAGGACGGCACCATCCACATCGCCTCCCCCAACGCCGAGTCCTGTGAGATCGCCAAGAAGATGATCGACACCATCGTCTTTGTCCCTGAGGTGGGCTCCCTGTACTACGGCAAGGTGGTGCGCATCCTCCAGTTCGGCGCCTTCGTGGAGCTGGCCCCCGGCAAGGACGGCATGGTCCACATCTCCAAGCTGGCCAACCACCGGGTGGCCAAGGTGGAGGACGTGATCAACATCGGCGATATGATCTGGGTGAAGGTCACGGATATCGACGAGAAGGGCCGGGTCAACCTGTCCTACAAGGACGCCCTCCGGGAGATCGAGGAGAAGAAGGCCCGGGGCGAGATCGTAAAATAAAAATGACAGCAGGGGGCGGCGTCTGCCGCCCTCTGTCTGTTTTCAGGAGGGATATCATGCTGTACTTACAAAAGGCCGCCCTCACCGACGGGCGGGACGTGTACGAAATGCTCCAGCGCATCCCGCCGGAAAACGGAGTGCGGAACAGCTGCTATCAGATGGATTGGGCGGACTTTCCCACGTGGCTGGCCAAACGGGTGGACCGCAGCCAGGGCATTGGGCTGGAGGACTGGATGGTGCCGAGCACCACGTTTTGGCTCATAGACGATGGGGTTCCTGTGGGCTTCGGCTCGCTGCGCCACCAGCTTAACGACGTTTTACGGGAGCGCGGCGGACACATCGGCTATGCCGTGGATGGCACGAAGCAGGGCCGGGGCTACGGCAAGGCTCTGCTGGGGCTGATGATCCAGGAGGCCCGGCGCATGGGCATCACGGAGGAGCTGCTGGTGACGGTCCACCCGGACAACACCGCCTCCCGGCGGGTGGCGGAGGCCAACGGGGGAGAGCTGCGCCGGGAGACGGCGGAGCATGTCTACTATTGGTTCCCATAGAAGCAGGGAGCCGCGCCGCCGCTTCCTGTTTTTATTTTGTCCGCCTGCGGGCGGGGGGCGTTACTTTCTCTCTCGCGAGAGAAAGTAACCAAAGAGCGCGCTTAGGGGGCACCCCGCCAGGCGGACATGGCCCCAACGGCGGGCCACGTCCTTTAGGCGGGCTTCCCCCTAAGAACCCCCTGTTTTACGGGGGTGGTTCTCAGCACGCCGCCCCTTGACACGGCTATTGCGGGTGACGAATGGGGCTCACTTCGTTTTCCGGCCCACCGGGGCCTAAGCGGACAATAGACCGTCCGCTTTCCGCTCTCCTAAAAGCGCCTTCGATGCGCGCCTTTCGCCCCCGGGCGCGGATCGGGCCGCCGCCCCGGTTACTTCTTTCTGGGATAGGGCTCCCTCACGTCGGTCAGGCCCAGCAGGTAGTCCACGCTGGTGTTGTGGAACCGCGCCAGAGCGATTAAAATCGCAGTGGGAATATCATTTTCGCCCGTCTCGTATTTGGAATAGCCCGTTTGCGACATACCCAGAAGCTTTGCCATGCTTATCTGCGACAGATCAGCATCCTGACGCAAATCACGGATTCTTGGATACATAATAAATCACCCCCTTCAGAGTATATTTTAATCTGAAACAGGGTATTTACTTTTAGCCTGAAACAGGTTATAATGACGCTGGGGTGATTTATTATGATACGAGGCCCAAAGAAAACGATATCTATTGTAATACCAGTGGAGTTATATGAGGAATTGAACGCGCTGGCCGGGGATACCTCCCGGTCCATGTCCGCCTATCTCCGGCAGGTCATTAAGGCCCATTTGCAGTATATGGCGCGGTTTCAGAAGCCCTGATTATTTCGCGCACCTCTTGACAGACGGCGGCGATTGTAGTAGCGTCTTTGTGAACCGCTATGCCGCACTCTCCCGGCGGCTGGTTCACATGAGAGATGGAGGAACTGATATGGACGCTGTCAAAAACCTGATTTTCGCCGTTCTGCACCCCTTTTTAAAGCTGTACATCCGCCGGAAATTCGGCAGTTACTGGGCGCTGCGGCGGCATTTGCAGGACGGGGGAAAGCCCGCCCGGCTGCTGTGGCGGGCCTGTGACCGCTGGTTCCAGGACCAGGGCAGCTATGTGGGCCGGGCCGCCCGGATTGAGGGGACGCCCTGCTTCCCCCACGGCTGCGCCGGGGTGTTTATCTCCAAGGACGCGGTGATCGGGAGGGACGCGGTGATCTTCCAGCAAGTGACCATCGGGTCCAACACCCTGCCCGGCACCAGACATCCCGGCTCCCCGGTGATCGGGGACGGGGTGTACATCGGCGCGGGGGCCAAAATCATCGGCGGCATCACCGTGGGGGACTGCTGCCGCGTGGGGGCCAACGCTGTGGTGGCCCGGGACATGCCTCCCCACAGCGTGGCGGTGTGCGCCCCCACCGTGGTCATCCAAAAGGAAAACCTGGACAACACCTTCCGGACCACCATGGGCGGCGTGCCCTATGTGAGCCGGGACGGGCGGCTGGTCCCGGAGGAATAAGGGAAAACAAACTCTGTTGTGCCGCCGGAGGCCCATCTGTAAATGTTTGCCTCTTTTTCAAAAAGGGGTTGACAAGGAGTGACTATTGTAGTAGTATCCTGATAGGGTTACTATTGCAATAGTCATTTTGCGTTCCCCGGCCCCGCCGGGCGGACGCGGAAGGAGGTCGCATCCATGGAAAAACTGTTCGACTCAGAGCTGAAGGTGATGGAGCCCTTGTGGGAGGACGGCCCCCAGACGGCGGGAGCCTTGGCCAAACGGCTGGGCGCGTCCTGCGGCTGGAACCGCAACACCACCTACACCGTCATTAAAAAGCTCATTGACAAGGGGGCTGTGGCCCGGTCCGACCCGGGCTTTGTCTGCACGCCGCTGATCTCCCGGCAGGAGGTCCAGCGGCTGGAGACGGACAGCCTCATCACCCGGCTGTTCGGCGGCTCCAAGGCCCAATTTCTCTCCGCCTTCCTCAGCGAAAAAGACCTGACCCCGGCGGAGGCCGCCCAACTCCGGGCCCTGATCGACAACCTGGAAGCGAGGTGAGCGCCATGGACCAACTGCTCCAAAACGCGCTCTGCGGCACGGCGCTGATTCTGGCCGCGGCCCTTTTGCGGCGGGCGCTGGGGGGCCGGCTCATCCCCGAGGCCCGGCTGTGCCTGTGGGCGGCGTGCCTGTTCCGCCTGCTCACCCCCGCCGCGCCGGAGAGCGTGCTGTCCCTGTGGGGGCTGTTCCGCAGGCCCGCCGCCGCGCCCGTCCGGACGCCGCAATTCTACATCCCCGCGCCCGTTCCCGGCGTCTCCGCGCCCGTTCAGCCCCAGGCCGTCGGATTCCCCTGGGAAACGGCCCTGGCTCTGGTCTGGCTGGGGGTAGGGCTGGGGCTGGCGGCGCGGTACGCGCTGTGCTGGGCCCGCACCCGCCGGGCGGTGGGGGACGCCATCCCCCTGGAGCGGGGCGACCCCCGGTATGTCCCCCTGCCCAGGTGCGCCCGTCTGCGGGAGGGCCCCATGGAGGGCGCGCCCCTGACCTTCGGGGCCCTGCGGCCCACGGTGGTGCTGTCCCCCGGCCTGGCGGGGGAGGAGCTGGCCTGCGTGCTGGCCCACGAGGGCGTCCACGCCCGGCGGCGGGATAACCTGTGGCACTATGCCATGGCGGCGGCTCTTGTTGTCCACTGGTGGAATCCGGCGGTGTGGCTCATGGCCCGGCTGCTGCGGCGGGACATCGAGCTGGCCTGCGACCGGGCCGCGCTGAAAAAGCTGGGGGAGGACCGGCGGGCGGACTACGCCCGGGCCCTGGTGTCCCTGGCCACCCAGGGGGAGGGCCCCGCCTTCTCCCACACGTTCGGTCGAAAGCTGACCGAGGAAAGGATCCTGTCTATCATGAAATTCAAGAAAACCACAATCGTGGGGGCCGTTTTGTCCCTGACCCTGGTGCTGGCCGTGACGGTGGCCTTTGCCAGCGCCCCCAAGGAGCCGGACCATACCGTCGCATTCCACGGGCAGACCTTCAACCGGGCGGACCTGTCCCAGGAAACCCTGGACTGGCTGGACTGGTATCTGTCCCTGTCCGAGGAGGAGCAGCTGGCCGTCAGCTATGTGCCCGCCGAGCTGCGGCCCGGCGGGCCTGTCAAAACCCAAGACGCCTATGACAGCGCGGTGCGCACCTCCTCTGGGCTCTATAACCCCTGCCGGGCCGGAGACTGCGCCGTGCCCTACGAGCACTGCCACATCGACGGCAAGGTGGTGCGGGTGTACTATGAGAATCCCGGCCTGCTGTGCGCCCAGCCCGGCTGTGAGACGGGGGGGCCCCACGAGCATGACGGCGTGCAGTACGCGGGCAAGGCGGGGGCCTTTGTGATCCTCAACCCGGAGGAGGGGCCGGTGCCCTCTGCGCCGCCGGAGCTTATGCCCACGATGTATCCCAGCACAGAGGACGCCGATCTGTCCATGATAAAAGATCAGTTAGCCAAGGATGAAGACGCCATACAATACTATGCCTATCTCGATCTATCAACAGCAGCGGAATCCCTGCGTCCAGTAATCCTTGAAGCCCGAAAAATGATCATTTTTCGTTATTCTTGGGTTGCCGGCGGACTTGTAGGATTTGTCCATGATGAAAACGGAACCATAATTGAAGAAGTTCCCCAATTCTCCGATTTATTCCCCTCTGATTGGGACGAACCTACCGTATCTACAGAAGTCGATTTATCTTACTATGGCATAAGCTAAACACATCTGCACAGGAGGTCATTATGAAAAGAATTATAGGTGCAGTTTTATCTATCGCATTTGTCGTATCGCTAATGTGCTCTCCAGCTTCCGCTTCCTTCACTTGTTTCAATTCCTATGGATTCCAGAAAATGAATTCTTCAACGTAAGCGTCAAATCTCCCGGCGTCTTGCACAAGAATACGGGATGCGAGAAAATACAATAGAGTCTAATAAAGTGCCATGTACTATTCGAGAGTACATGGCACTGCCTGTAGCGGGAAAAATGTAAGCACAGGACACTCCATGGGGTGGAAAGCTCGAATCAGCGACGGAGATAGTTTTGGTATATCCACTCCAGCCGGAATTACTGTAGCGGTACGCGCAAGTATGAATAATCCAAACCCCGGCACAACATCTGGTGAGCGGCTTGTAGCAGTTGATTGTTGGCGGGATATACTTAATTAACCTTATCACAAGTAATCATATGCAAATCAATCAAATAACTGCCTTTTCCCCACTTATTCTGTGTAATAGAACCGGCACCACTCATTAAAAGGTGCCTCCGGCTCACGCCGGGGGCACCTTTATGCCGGACAGTACTGTTTGCGGTCCGGGGCAGGTCCTCCGAACGAACGCCCAAGCCAGCTCCGGCGGTTGGGCGCACCTCGTTTTGGGCTGTACCCGCCGGGAAAGGGGGGACTGGATCGGGCTGAGGGAGCGGGGACCCGCCCCGGACCGCCCGCGCTGCTCACGACGGCTCAGCGCTTCCTGTTACGGCAAATCCAGCTCCCCGATGACCTCCCCGAGCTGTCCGGCGGAGCTTTGGAGCGCCTCACGCTCGCTGTTAGCCAGAGGAATCTCCAGAATCTGCTCCACGCCCCGGCGGCCCACCACGGAGGGAATGCTAAGCGCCAGGTCCCGCAGGCCGTACTGGCCCCCCAGCACCACCGACACGGGCAGGATGGCCCGCTCGTCCTTCATGATGCACTCCGCGATCCGGGCCACCGCCATGGCGATGCCGTAGTACGTGGCACCCTTGCGCTTGATGATCTCATAGGCGCTGTCCCTCACGTCCTCATAAATGCGCTCCCGGGCGCTCTCGTGGTCGTGCCGCCCCCGCATCTCGCAGAAATCGTCCAGGGGCACCCCGGACACGTTGGCCCCGCTCCACACCGCCAGCTCGCTGTCGCCGTGCTCACCCACGATGACGGCGTGGATGGACCGGCTGTCCACGTTGAGGTGCTCCCCCAGCAGGTAGCGCAGACGGGCGGAGTCCAGCACCGTGCCGGATCCCATGACACGGTGGGCGGGGTAGCCGGAAATCCGAAAGGCGGCGTAGGTGAGCACGTCCACTGGATTGGACACAATGAGCAAAATCCCCTCGAAGGGCCGGGCGGTGATCTGGGGAATGATGGAGTTCAGAATGGCCACGTTTTGGCCGATGAGTTCCAGCCGGGTCTGACCGGGCTTTTGGTTGGCCCCAGCCGTCACCACGATGAGGGCGCAGTCGGACAGGTCGTCATAGCCCCCGGCGTGCACATCCATGGCGGCGATATAGGGCAGGCCGTGGCTCAGGTCCATGGCCTCGCCCTCCGCCTTGTCCGGGTTGGCGTCAATCAGCACCAATTCGCTGAACAGGCCCCGCTGAATCAGGCTGAAGGCGATGGAGGCGCCTACGAAGCCGCAGCCGATAACGGCGGCTTTACGGTGATTGAGCATAAAAAAACCCCTTCCGTTTTTGGGCTTAGTGTGCCCGGAAGGGGAGGGGTTATGCCTGCCGGCAGCGTTACTTTTTCTTTGAAAAGAAAAAGTAACCAAAAAGAAACTTTTAGACTGGCGTGTTGAAACAGACATCTATTGCTTGTCTCACGCACCAATGTGTGGTTCTCGTCTCCCAAGGTTCAACATCTATGCTGTGATGGAGCAGGAAATTTTGTAACAGGGGCCGTTGTTCGCCATAAGGAATTTTCCCTGTAGATAAATCGACCATATAGGGATACCTGCTCAAGTTTCCTTTTTTATATAGGGCATATTCTTTCCCCTCAATCGCAATGATTACGTCTGCCTCTTTGCATTTCGCCACAATAACTCCTCCACAAATCTATTTCAAACCGTACCGCTTCAAAACCGCCTGAAACCAATCGGGCAGGGGAGCCTCCACCGTCATGCGCTCCCCGGTGGACGGGTGGGTGAAGGTGAGCCGGGCGGCGTGGAGGCATTGTCCCGCCAGGCCCGGGACGGGCTTTTTCGCGCCATACACCGTATCCCCCAGCAGAGGGTGGCCGATATAGGCCATATGCACCCGGATCTGATGGGTCCGGCCCGTCTCCAGGCGGCAGGTGACGTGGCTGTGGCCGTTCTGGCTGTCCACCACCTGCCAGTGGGTGACGGCCTCCCGGCCCTCGGGACAGACCGCCATCCGCTTGCGGTCGGTTTTGTGCCGCCCGATGGGGGCGGAAATTGTGCCGGAGTCCTCCCGGAAGGTCCCCACCGCCACGGCATGGTACAGCCGGAACAGGGAGTGGTCCTGGAGCTGTGCCGCCAGGGCCAGGTGGGCCCGGTCGTTCTTGGCGGCGATGATGAGGCCGGAGGTGTCCCGGTCGATGCGGTGGACGATGCCGGGGCGCAGCTCGCCGTTGATGCCGGAGAGGGAATTTTTGCAGTGATATAACAGGGCGTTGACCAGGGTGCCGTCGGGATGGCCGGGGGCGGGGTGGACCACCATGCCCACCGGCTTGTTTACCACGATCACGTCATCGTCCTCATAGGCAACGTCCAAGGGAATGTCCTGGGGCATCACATCAATGGGCTCGGGCTGGGGCGGGGAGAGGACCACCACGTCCCCGGCCTGAAGCCTGGCGTTTTTTTTGAGGGGCTTTCCGTCCAGCGTCACCCGGCCCTCCTCCAGCCAGCGCTGGGCGGCGGAGCGGGTGAGGCCGTCCAGCGCCGCGGACAGCACCGCGTCCGCCCGGCCCGGCTCAGTTACCGTCAGGGGGAAGCTCACCGGCTCCATCGGCCTCGTCCTCCTTTTTCCCGTCTCTGCCCACATAGAGCCACACGTACAAAAACAGCAGGGGAACCCCAATGGTGATGCAGCAGTCCGCCACGTTGAAGACGGCGAAATCCATGAACACGGTCTGGAACATGTCGGTGACGAAGCCGAAGAGCACCCGGTCGATCAGGTTGCCCATCCCCCCCGCCAGCACCAGGGCGGCGGAGAACAGCCCCAGGCGGTTTTTAAAAAAGCCCTTCACGACGAGCCAGCACATGACCAGCACCACCACGGCGGAGGTAAGGGTAAGCACCCAGGTGTGCTGGCGCAGAAGGGAGAAGGCCGCGCCGGTGTTCTGGACATAGGTGAGGTCCAAAATGAAGGGGATGAAGGGCGCGTTTCCCCCCAGGGGGATGTTGGCGCGGACCAGGTATTTGACCACTTGGTCAAGGACCACCAGGGCGGCGGCGAGGATGGCGTAAAACATGGGATCAGCCTTTCTGTTATGACGCAGCGATCATAAACTTAAATTTTTCGATGCAGACTTCGAATGCGTAAACGCCCCACGGCTGGGGTTCCAGCGCCGAGGGCCGGAACTCTTTGTACTTTTCATGTACCGTTTGGATGTGTTCCGTTGGCACTGTCAGGTATAGTTCTATCCCACAGCCAATATAGTCTCTCTCGTGATCCGCAACGTACCCTTCTGTAACCCCCAGAAGAAGCGAGTTATCAAATAAAGATACGCCGACCAATGGATCGCCGCTTTCCGGCGGTTGCGAAAAATCGAGGTTCCATCCGGCGCTGACAAACTTCTCTGCTGTTTTATATGGATCTTTACAGGCTAATATGGGCCGTATCATGTTAGTCCCCTTCCGAACATAAAGTGAAATATCATAACTGCCAGGGCCGAAACCCTGGCAGTCATTATATCACAGCTTTTCTTATTTGGAAAGGGCCTCGTCGATGGCCTTCGCCACCGTCTTGCTCGCGCCCATGGCGCATGGCATGAGATCAGCTCTCCTGCTGTTCAAGGGTGATGCCCAGCTCCCGGCATTTTTTCAGGGCCTGCTCGTGGTTTTGCCCCGCCGCCTGTTGATACCAGTATTTTGCCAGCTCAGGGTCAGCCCCTGTTCCGACGCCTTCCTCGTAGAATTCAGCCAGGTTACACTGTGCGTCCCAATCCCCATGTTCAGCGGCCCGTTTTGTCCAAATAAACGCCTGAGTCAAGTCTTTTTCCACGCCCAGGCCCTCATAATAAAAATATCCCACCTGGCATTCCGCCAGCGGATAGCCCTCCTGAGCCAGCGCCAAATGGCCCTGGAAGCATTTCTCATACTGCTTTGTTTTGAAATATTCCTCGATCAGCCGGTTGCATTCATCAAATTCTCTGCATGGTTCATAATACCCCATTTTATTAATCACTCGCAATCCGCAAAATATAGCTGCCGGAGCTCTCGCCCCGGCAGCCATTATATCACAGCTTTTACTTCTTGGAAAGAGTTTCGTCGATGGCCTTCGCCGCGGTCTTACCCGCGCCCATGGCCAGGATGACGGTGGCCGCGCCGGTGACGGCATCGCCGCCGGCGTACACGTTCTCCCGGCTGGTGAGGCCGTTCTCGTCGGCGATGATGCCGCCCCACTTCTCCGTCTCAAGGCCCTCGGTGGTGGACTTGATGAGGGGGTTGGGGCTGGTGCCTAGGGCCATGATGACGCAGTCCAGCTCGATGTCGAACTCGCTGCCCTGTTTCACGATGGGGCGGCGGCGGCCCGACGCGTCCGGCTCGCCCAGCTCCATCTCCACGCAGCGGATGCCCGCCACAGAGCCGTTCCGGGGGTCCCTGGGGTCGTCCGGGTGGTAGCCCAGAATTTCGGTGGGGTTGGTGAGGGTCTTGAAGATGATGCCCTCCTCCTTGGCGTGCTCCACCTCCTCGGCGCGGGCGGGGAGCTCGGCCTCGGAGCGGCGGTAGACGATGTACACCTCGGCCCCCAGCCGCTTGGCGCACCGGGCGGCGTCCATGGCCACGTTGCCGCCGCCCACCACGGCCACCTTGGTGGAGTGCTGGATGGGGGTGTCCGCGCCCTCTTGATACGCCTTCATCAGGTTGATCCGGGTGAGGAACTCGTTGGCGGAATAGACGCCCTTCAGGTTCTCCCCGGGGATGTTCATGAACTTGGGCAGGCCCGCGCCGGAACCGATGAACACCGCCTCGAAGCCGAACTCCTCCTTCAGCTCGTCGATGGTGATGGCCCGGCCGATGACCATGTTGGTCTCCACCTTCACCCCCAGCGCCTTGAGGCCGTCCACTTCCTTCTGCACGATGGACTTGGGCAGGCGGAACTCGGGGATGCCGTACACCAGCACGCCCCCCGCCAGGTGGAGGGCCTCGAAGATGGTGACCTCATAGCCCTTCCGGGCCAGGTCGCCCGCGCAGGTCAGCCCCGCCGGGCCGGAGCCGATGACGGCAACTTTATGCCCGTTGGGGGCGGGGGGGACGGCCTTTTCGGTGGCGTTGGCGTTGTGCCAGTCGGCCACGAACCGCTCCAGGCGGCCGATGCCCACGGGCTCGGCCTTGATGCCCCGGACGCACTTGGCCTCGCACTGGCTCTCCTGGGGGCAGACCCGCCCGCACACGGCGGGGAGGGCGGAGTCCTTGGCGATGATCTGATAGGCCCCCTCGAAATCGCCCTCGGCGACCTTGGCGATGAACTCGGGAATGTTGATCTGGACGGGGCAGCCGGACACGCAGGGGCGGTGCTTGCAGTTGAGGCACCGCTGGGCCTCGTCGATGGCCTGCTCCTTGGTGTAGCCCAGGGCCACCTCGTTGAAGTTGCAGGCCCGGACCTGGGGGTCCTGGTGGGGCATGGGGTTTTTATCGGGTCTCATGTTGGCCATCTTACTTTACCTCCTGCTTGAACAGGTTGCACGCCTCCTCATAGGCGTGGCGCTCAAAGTCCTTGTACATGGCGCCCCGGGCCATGGCCTCGTCAAAGTCCACCTTGTGGCCGTCGAACTCGGGACCATCCACACAGGCGAATTTCGTCTCGCCGCCCACGGACAGGCGGCAGCCGCCGCACATGCCGGTGCCGTCGATCATGATGGGGTTCATGGACACCACGGTGGGGATGTCGTATTCCTTGGTGAGCTGGCATACGAACTTCATCATAATCACCGGGCCGATGGTGATCACACGGTCGTACTTGGCCCCCGCCTCGATCTGCTCCTTGAGCAAATCGGTGACCAGGGCCTTCTTGCCGTAGGACCCGTCGTCGGTGCCGATGATGAGGTTGGTGGAGGCGGCCTTGAACTCCTCCTCCAAAATCACCAGGTCCTTGTTCCGGAAGCCCACGATGAGGTCCACGTGGCAGCCCACGTCGTGGAGCTTTTTCGCCACGGGGTAGGCGATGGCGGTGCCCACGCCGCCGCCCACCACGGCGACGCGCTTGAGGCCCTCGGTCTCGGTGGCCCGGCCCAGGGGGCCCACGAAGTCCTGGAGGAACTGGCCCTCCTCCTTGTGGTTGAGCTTCTCGGTGGTGGCCCCCACCACCTGATAGATAATGGTGACGGTGCCCTTCTCCCGGTCGAAGTCGGCGATGGTCAGGGGGATGCGCTCTCCCTCCTCGTCCACCCGGAGGATGATGAACTGACCGGGCTCGGCTTTCCGGGCCACGGCGGGGGCCTCGATCTCCATCAGGGACACGGTGGGATTGAGCACCCGTTTTTTCACGATCCGATACATAGCTTCTCCTCTTTCCTATGGATTGGACATTCTGTTGCACTCGTTACGTTACATCAGCGCCTCCGGCCTTAGAAAACCGGCACGCCTCGGGCTGATCGTTAAGATTATAACACGCTCCTCCCGCTCCGTCAATTTGATTTCGCTGGAAACTGTCCTTCAAATTTGAATATCTGCAAAAAAAGAGGGCTGGCTTTTTGTTTTCCAGTCCTCTTTTCCGCAGTATCTCAGAATCTGTACTCAGAACGTCAGCACCCGCAGGATGATAACCAGCGTCACCAGCGCCACACAGGCGGTGGACACCAGCTCGGCGATCAGCGCCGCCCGCTGGCTCCTCCGGGGCCGGGGGGCGGGGGTTTCCGGTCCGGCTGTCTCCTCCCCGGGCGCGCTCAGGCTGGCCTCCCGCCAGGCCGCCAGGTCAATGACGTTGTCCCGGCCCACGGGGCAGGCCCGGCTGGGCCGGTCCTCCGCGGCGTTCCTCCGGCGGGTCCCGTCCAGTCCGCCGCCGAACCCGGCGGCCAGCTTGCCGTCCTTCCAGGCGGCCGTATCATAAACGGT
This sequence comes from uncultured Oscillospiraceae bacterium, assembly GCA_910577525.1. Classification (GTDB taxonomy): domain Bacteria; phylum Bacillota; class Clostridia; order Oscillospirales; family Oscillospiraceae; genus Enterenecus. The sequence continues at coordinate 21,791 of CAJTLI010000017.1, forward strand.
ACTCATTGCTCAAAGCCTCCTCGTCTTGTGATGGTCTCAGCATACCACCGCAAGAGTCCTATAAAACGGACTTTAATCAGAGCGCGCCGGATCTGCGGCCTCGGCGGTTTGTTCTAGTCATTTACATAATAATATGTCAGTTCGAGTTTGTCAAGATAGTTTCACAATTTTGTTCGATCAAAATCATTTTACCCGGCGTGCTTTTTCCACCGGCAGGGCGTGGAGAAGCGCAGACGATAAAAGGAGCGCCGGTCCTGTTGGGACCGCGCTCCTTTTTGATGTATTCTCACCAGTGCCCGTCCGGGCTGCGCACCCAGGTCTGCCGGTTGCCCACCTGGATGTTGTACAGCGTCCGGGTCAGCTCGGTCAGCTCGCTCTCCTTCAGCTGGGCGAACAGGAAGCCGTAGCGGAATTTTCCCGGCTCGTATTCCAGCACCCGGATGATCTCCCCCAGGAAATCCATGGGGGCGTAGTCCATCAGCTTAACTTTCAGCCGCAGCACCTCGTCCTCCGCGTGGAGGAACTCCGACTCGATGCACGCGCCGCTGGAGCTGATATCCACCAGCACGCACTGCTCCGGATTCTCCATGGCCAGGTCCGAGGGGTAGTACATGGTGGCCGGAATGCCCACCTGAAGGCGGAAGTTGTTCCGGTGCTCGGTGATGACCTTCACCCGCACGTCCTTCAGCTTGCAGGCGGTGCGGGTGGACTCCTGAATGGTCCCCCTCAGGAAAAACTGGGCCATGGAACTGCTGATTCCCCGGACCACCACGGTGGAACCCACCTCCTGGATCTCCAGGGAAAAGGTCCCCGGCAGACGCTCCAGGGTGAGCTGGGTCTGGCCGAACTGATAGCCCGCCAGCCGCCCGGTGAGCAGACGCTTGCCCTCCGGCGTCTCCATATCCAGCGTCATCCCATTGTACAGATCCGGCAGCGGCATCTGCGGCTCCGCCGGCGCCGCCATGTGATTGCCCGAACGGCCGAACATAGATGATAAAAAGCCCATACTATCCCCACCTCTTCAAAATGCGCCGGGACGGGTGCGCCCTCCGGCAGGCCGCCGGGGCCCCTGCCGTCAACTGGTTAAATTATAACCGCTCCCGGCGTGAAATGTCAAGACCTCACCGGCCCGCCGTGAAAAGGTTGTAATCTTCGGGGAATTGCGTTATAATACGGTCTGCGGCATAGGGGAGGCCTATGAATTATGAAACCTGATATCTTAGTCATATGCGGGCCCACGGCCTCGGGCAAGACCGCGCTGGCGGCGGCCCTGGCCCGCCGCCTGGGCGGAGAGGTGGTGTCCGCCGACTCCATGCAGGTCTACCGCCGCATGGACATCGGCACCGCCAAGCCCACGCCCGCGGAGATGGAGGGCGTTCCCCACCACATGCTGGACGTGGCCGACCCGGAGGAAAACTACTCCGTGGCCCGGTATGTGGCCCAGGCCGTCCCCATTGTGGACGGTATTCTGGCCCGGGGCAGGCTGCCCATCGTGGCGGGGGGGACGGGGCTCTACATCGACAACCTCATCGCCGGGCGGCAGTTCGCCCCCTTCGCGGCGGACAGCGGCCTGCGGGAAACCCTTCAAAACCGGGTCAGAACAGAGGGCCTGCCCGCCCTGCGGGAGGAGCTGGAGCGGGTGGACCCGGAGGCCGCCCGGCGCATCCACCCCAACGACGAGAAGCGCACGGTCCGGGCCCTGGAGGTGTACCTGTCCACCGGCAGGACCATCACCCAGCACGACCGGGAGAGCCGGGAGACCCCAAACCGCTACACCCCCCTGACCATCGCCCTGAATTTCAAGGAGCGCCCCTGGCTGTGGGAGCGCATCGACCGCCGGGTGGACGGGATGATGGCCCAGGGCCTGGAGGAAGAGGTCCGGCGGCTTCTGGCCCAGGGCGTCCCCCGGGACTGCACCGCCATGCAGGCCATCGGATACAAGGAGCTGGCCGCCGCCATTCTGGAGGGCCGCCCCGTGGACCAGGGGGCCGAGGAGGTAAAGCTCCGCTCCCGGCAGTACGCCAAGCGGCAGCTCACCTGGTTCCGGCGAAACCGGGAGGCCAACTGGTTCGAATGGGAAAAAATTCCTGATTTTTCCGCCGCCCTGGATTTTTCGACAAAACTTGTCACCCGCTCTGGCTTACAATGAATGCACTCAAGCCTGGTATCCATTATTTCCCAGGCCGAACAAAGAAAAGGAGTGCATTCCATATGAGTCTCACCTCTACCGTGTCTGTTGCCAAACAGCCCAATGTTCAGGACACCTTCCTGGCCAGCGCCCGGCGGCTCGCCGCCCGGGTCACCGTCTTTTTGATGAACGGATACCAGCTGCGGGGCGTCATCACCGCCTTTGATCCCTATGTGGTGGTGGTGGTGTCCGACGGCAGGCAGCAGGTCATCTACAAGCACGCCATCTCCACCATCGCCCCCGAGCACCCCCTGGAGTTTGAAGCGTGAGGGAAGCCGCCCGGGGCGGCCTGGAGCGGGCTCGGGCAAAGGCCCGGCCGCCCTGGGCTCGTCTGCGCCGAGAGAAAGATAAAGGATTGATCCCATGAAAGAGAGCACCCTCGCCACCAAGGTCATGATCGCCATCCTCTGCCTGGGGGTGGCCGTTTACCTGGCCATCTACCTCTTCCGGGGCTGGAATCAGGATATCGTGACCACCTATGCCTACGCCTACTCCCTGGACGTGGGCCGCGAGGCCGCCGGCATCCTGGTCCGGGAGGAGATCCCCCTCACCGGCTCCGGCGGCTACATAGACCAGATCCTGGGGGAGGGGGTCAAGGCCGCCAAGGGAGACCCCGTGGTCCTGCTGTACAGCGACCCCTCCGTCCTCACCACCCGGCAGTCCATCCGCTCCCTGGAGGCGGAGATTGAGCAGCTTCAATACGCCCTCAGCTCCGGCACCCAGAACACCGACGCCTCCCGGCTGGACGCCCAGGTCATCGACTCCATCGTGTCCCTGCGCTCCCTGACGGCGGGGGGCGACCTCACCGATTTGCAGGACTCCGCCCTCAATCTGCGCTCCATGGTGTTCAAGCGGGACTATACCTATGGCAGCGGCGCCGCCGCCGGGGAGCTGAACCAGCTCGTTCTGGACAAGCAGGCCCAGCTGACCCAGCTCAACCAGTCCCTGAGCCAGGTCTCCACCACCATATACGCCCCTGTCTCCGGCATCTATTCCGCCGCGTCCGACGGCTGGGAGCAGACCGTCACCCCGGCCATGCTGGAGGGGCTCACCGCCGGCGGCCTGGCCGAGCTGATGGCCCAGGAGCACAGCCCCGACCCCCAGTCGGCGGGCAAGCTTGTCACCGGCTCCACCTGGTATTTCGCCGCCCTGCTGGAGGACGCCGGCGCCGGCCTCCAGGCCGGCCGGAGCTACGCCGTGGATTTCTCCGGCGACTACTACGGCCAGGTGATGATGACTCTGGACCGGGTGGTGCTGGAGGGGGATCGCACCCTGGCCGTCTTCTCCTGCCGCACCCACCTGGCGGACACCGCCATGCTCCGTCTTCAGACGGTGGACATCGTAACCCAGCGGCTGGAGGGCATCCGCGTCCCCCGCAGGGCCCTGCGGGTGGCCACCGAGGACGTGACCGGCGAGGACGGCTCCGTCAGCCAGGTGAACCGCTACTATGTGTTTACCGTGGTCAGCTCCCAGGCGGAGGAGCAGGAAGTGGAGGTGCTGTACAGCACCGACTCCTATTATCTGGTCCGCCCGGCGGACACCTCCGCCTCCAGCCGCCTGCGGGCGGGGGACGAGGTCATTTTGAATTCCTCTGGCGTCTATGACGGAAAAGTAGTGCGCTGAGAAGCAGACAATGAGGGAGCTTGGAGCGGAGCGAAAGCAAAAGCCCAGGGCCCGCACAGCGGGGCCGGGTTTTGCTTGAGTCGCAGCGAAAGCGACCGAATGTCCTGACGCTTCGCAGCGTGACAACGTTCGAGCAGAAATACTCCTACAGACAGATTGGAGTCTGGTGTGACATGAATCTAACCGAAAACATCAAAAAAATACGCTCGGGCATCGAGGCCGCCGCCCGGGCCGCGGGGCGGGACCCGGCGGAGATCACCCTGCTGGCCGCCACCAAAACCCAGAGTTCCCAAGCCATCCGGGCGGCCGTCGCCGCCGGGATCACTGTGTGCGGCGAAAACCGGGTGCAGGAGCTCACCGCCCACCTGGCGGACAACGCTTACCAGGGGGCCCAGGTCCATTTCATCGGCCATCTCCAGACCAACAAGGTGAAGTATGTGGTGGGCAGGGTGGAGCTGATCCACTCCATCTCCTCGGACAAGCTGCTGCTGGCCGTGGCGGAACGGGCCGGCCAGCTGGATCTGGTTCAGGACATCCTGCTGGAGGTCAACCTGGCGGGGGAGGCCTCCAAATCCGGCTTTTCCCCCGAAGAGGCCCCCGCCGCCGCCCGGCGGTGCGCCGGTCTGCCCAGCGTTCGCCTGCGCGGGCTGATGTGCATTCCCCCCGCCGCCGGGCATCCGGGGGAAAATCTTCCTCATTTTCAAAAATTGCGCCAGTTGGCTGTTGACATAAGATCGGAAATGATGGATAATGGAATGGATATGGACGTGCTCTCCATGGGGATGAGCGGCGATTATGCTGACGCTGTTATGGCGGGCTCCACCTGCATTCGGGTGGGCTCCGCCCTGTTTGGCCCCCGGCCGCCTATGTCGCCGATACCTCACGATGAAAGGGAGATTTCAATATGAGTCTGTTTGACGAACTCAAGCGCCTTGCCCGGCCCTATGAGGACGAGGAGGAAGACGATTACGAGGAGGACTTCACCCCGGTGAACAACGTGAAGGAACTTCCCCGGGACCGGGACGCGGAGCGCCGCAACAATAAAGTGGTCAACATCCACACCACCACCCAGCTCCAGGTGGTGCTGGTCAGTCCCACCCGGTTTGAGAACGCCAGCGAGATCGCCGACCACCTGCGGGACAAGCGCACGGTGGTGCTCAACCTGGAGCAGACCGACAAGAACATCGCCCGCCGCCTCATCGACTTCCTGTCCGGCGTAGCCTACGCCAATGAGGGCACCATCAAAAAGGTGGCCCTGTCCACCTACATCATCACCCCCTACAATGTGGAGATCATGGGCGATCTCATCGACGAGCTGGAAAACAACGGCCTGTACTTCTGACACAGAGATAAGGGGGAACAAAAACCATGCTCACTCCGCAGGAGGTGGCCAGCCACTCCTTTGCCAAGGCCACCCTGGGCGGCTATAACCTGGCTCAGGTGGACGAGTTTTTAGACACGCTCACCGAGGACTACACCGCCCTGTACAATGAAAACGCCATTTTAAAGAACAAGCTGAAGGTATTGTCCGACACGGTGGAGGAGTACCGGGCCACCGAGGCCACCATGCGCAAAACCCTGCTGGCCGCCCAGCAGATGGCGGACAATATCGTGGACGAGGCCAAGAAGAAGCAGGCCGAGATGGTGGGCGAGGCCGAATCCGACGCCCACAAGCGCGTGGACGCCCTGAAGGACATGGTGAAGGCCGAGGAGTACCGCCTCAAGCGGGCCCAGGAGTCCACCGCCGCCTATGTGCGCAAGCTGGCCCAGTTCCATGACCAGGAGATGGACTTTCTGTCCCACCTGGGGGAGCTGGTGCCCCCGGAGGCCGCCGCCGCGGCAAAGGACGACCCCTCCGCCGAGATCAAGGCCGCTCTGGACGCCCAGGTCCGCCGGGAGGAGGAGCTGGCCGCCGCCCAGAAAAAGGCCGCCGCGCCCCGCCTTGTGGCGGTGGGGCCGGATGACGACGTGCCCCCCATGCCGGACGGCCTCCCCGACCCCGGCCAGGAGGAGTTCGAGCTGGACCCGGACGCCACCCGGCGGTATTCCGACCTGAAATTCGGCAAGGACTACGAGATCCAGTGAACAAAATGAGGGTCCGCGCGGAAAAATCCGCGCGGACCCTGTTTTAATAAATCGAATCCAGAATCTGAATCGCCTGGGCCACGGCGTGGTCGTCGCAGTGCCCCAAAATCCGCGCCCCCCAGTCCCTCACGGGCTGGGCGCAGTTGGCCGGGGCAAAGGGAATAGCGCTGAGGGCCAGCATGGGGATGTCGTTCAGATTGTCCCCCATGCAGTAGAGATTTCTGCGGTCAATATATAGCAGGCCCGCCACCTTGTCCACCGTGGCACCCTTGTCGCACCCCTTGGCGGTGACCTCCAGCAGATAGGGGTTGGAGAAAATCGCCTCGCATTGGTCCCCCCAGAGGGAGAGGAGACGGGCCTGCACCTCCTCCAAATAGAGCTGGTCCTGCTGCAAAATCACCTTGCTCCAGGGGGCCGGCATGTCCAGGATCGGCCGGAGGATCTGGGTCCCTCCCACCTTGGCCAGGTGCTCCCGAGTGACCCGGTTGGGGTTATGGACGTAAATGTCCTCCCCGTGGTAGGCCTCGAAGCCCAGGGCGGGGAACAGATCGCACAGCCGGGCCAGCATCCGGGGGGCGTCCTGGGGCAGGAAGCTCTCCAGCAGGTAGCGGTCTCCGGCGTAGTCGTAGATGGCCGCGCCGTTGGACAGCACCACAGGGGCGTTGAAGACCAGCTGCTCCTTGGCGATCTGAGGCGTAAAGGTGCGGTGGGCCCGGCCGGTGGCGATGGAGAAATACCCGCCGTTGTCCATGAAATAGCGGATGGCGGCGCGGTTCTCCGGCGAGACCGCGCGATGGCTGTTATATAACGTGTCGTCGTAGTCCGCGAAGAAAAGCACGCCGTCGAATTTGCCCACAAATATCAGTCCTTACTTCAGATCTTCCCCGTTGAGGAACCTGCTCAGGGGCTTCATCAGCGCCGCGCACACCACAACGGCCAAAAGAGTGCTGGGGAGCATGTAGCCGCCATTGTAGAGGGCGGAGTAGAAGAACGGGGAGGTCATGGTCATGCCCATGAATGACTCGGGCATCCACTCGGCGTAGACGGTGACGCCGCTGATGTAGTGCACGATGAACCGGGCCGCGCCCGCCACCAGTGCCGCCACGGGGACGAGGCTGGCCCTGCGCTTGAACAGCCCGGCCAGTCCCACCATGGCATAGGCGCCGGTATAGTCAAAAACGATGGAGACCCAGCTGATCACAAAGCTGTCCAAGCCCAGGAAATACTTCAGTGTGCCGAAGGCCAGGCCGGCGGCGATGCCCCAGCCCGCGCCCCAGCGCACGGCGAACAGGATGATGGGGATCATGGCCGCGCTGACGGAGCCGCCCTGGAACCACAGATCCAGCTCCACGAAGGTCAGGGCGTATGCCAGGGCGATGCTGACCGCTCCCTCGCAGAGCATGCGGGTGGTCAAATTGACGTTCTTCATGTGTCGTTCCTCCTAAAAGTAAGTATACCGCAATGCAAACGGTGCAATGCGGTAAGCGAGAGAAACGACAACGGCCCTCTTGTCGAATACACTTCCTACGCCGGCATTACCCGGATCAGGTTCGAGGGACCGGGGGCTGCGCTTTGCCCCACATCTCAGCCGGAAATGACTTCCGGCGCCCCTGTGATATTCCATTCACTTTGCGGTGCTTCTTATTGTATTCCATCCCCGCGGCGCTGTCAAGGGGCTGGGCAAAAGGACGAAAAAGAGGAGCGCTTTTTGGCGGTTCTGACAATCCCCCAACAAAATGTGTCCCCCGTCCCCAAATTCCGGCGGAAGTCAACAAGATGTACCGCCTCTCCCGGGCGTGGCGGGACTGGCCCGGGAAATTCGGGGGTTGACGGAGGGATAAAAATGGTGTAGGATAGGACTGTAACCGTTTTGTAACTCTTTTTCAGGTTTTGTAACGAGTTGCTTTCGGAACCTCTGACTCTGTCGGATGTTCCTTTACTCGGGAAATACCGCGGCTAACAGGAGGGACAATTTGTGAAACAGACCGAGAGAGATCACGAGCATACGGAGAAACGAAACGAAACGGCCGGCGCTGCCGGCCGGAGCGAGGGTCAGGGAGGGACGGAAAAGCCCCGCTCCTGGCGCCAATATATGGAGGAGACCGAGGCCGCCGAGAAGCGGGCTCAGCGCGAGGAGGCCAAGGCCAGGGCGGAACAGCTCAAAAAGGCCAAGCGGCGGCTCCATCCCCCGGCGGCGAAGGAGAGCCTCAGGGCCGTCCGGCCCGGGGACGGGAAGGACAAATTGAAATCCCTTCAGGCGCTGGCCCTTCAGGCCGTCCAGACGGTGGGGCGGACCGGGGAAACCGGCTGGGAGCGCGTCTGCGACCTCACCGCCGGCGGCTGGGATAAGGTGAGCCACGGGCTGGCCCGCGTCCGGGCCGCGGTGGACCGGCACCCCGTCTCCCCGCTGCTGTATCTGACGGTGCTGGCAGTGTGCGCCGGCGTAGTGCTTTTCAAGGGGACCTATACCCGGGCCTACGCCGTGACCTACAACGGCCAGGAGCTGGGCGTGGTGTCCAGCGAGGACGATTTGCGGACCATCGTCAGCAGCGTGGAGTCCCGGGCCGCCGACATTCTGGGCGAGGACTACAATTTTGACGCGGAAAAAATCTCCACCGCCCCGGTGTACGTGGCCCCCAATGAGCTCAGCGACACCACCCAGATCGAGGAAGTGCTGTTCGAGGACGTGGGCGCCACGGTGATGGCCTGCGGCCTGCGGGTGGACGGCGTGGAGCTGGGCTACGCCGCCGCCGAGGCGGACCTCAAGGCCCTGCTGGACGAGGCCGCCGCCCCCTACCTCACCGAGGACACCGTCAGCTACGAGTTTGTGGAGGACGTGCAGATCTACCCCGTGGAGCTGCCCTCCAACACCCAGTACGACCTGGAGTCCATCCGGGCGGTGCTGGCCCAGATGAAGGTGGAGCAGTCGGTATACAAGGTCAAGAAGGGCGACACCTTCAACGCCATCGCCTACTCCCTGGACATGTGGCCCTATGAGCTGTCCATCCTGAACCCCGACGTAATCGTGGATAAGATCTGGGTGGATCAGGAGCTGGTCATTCAGGAGGCGGTGCCCTACCTGTCCGTGCAGAACTTCACCGAGGAGACCTATGAGCAGGAGGTCCCCAGCCCCGTGGAGTATATCGAGACCGCCAGCCTCTATGTGGGCGAGACCAAGGTGAAGGAGCAGGGCGAGGACGGCCTGGAGCGGGTCAACGCCAAGGTCACTTATGTCAACGGCGTGGAGGTGGAGCGGGAAATTATCACCAGCGAGACCTTGAAGGAGCCCACCACCACCTACGCCTATATGGGCACCACCCCGCGGCCCGTCACCGCCTCCAACGGCTACTTCATCTGGCCGGTGCGGGGCACCATTACCTCCAACTTCGGCGGGCGCAACCTGTGGGGCCGGTACGACTTCCACCTGGGGCTGGACATCGCCTGCCGCACCGGAACCGCCATCAAGGCCGCCGACGGCGGCACCGTAATCAAGTCCGGCTGGAGCGGCAGCTACGGCAAGCTGGTGGCCATCCGCCACGACAATGGCTACGTCACCTACTATGCCCACAACTCCCAGCTGCTGGTGAACGTGGGCGACAAGGTGTATCAGGGCCAGATCATCGCCCGGTCGGGCGCCACCGGCAACGTCAGCGGCCCCCACTGCCACTTCGAGGTGCGCATCAACGGCACCAGCGTCAACCCCCGCAACTACCTGCGATAACCCCAATTTCACCCCCGGACTGCCGGGGGTGAAATTTTTTGCTCCAAATTCCCCGAAAAATATCATTCTATGGTTGACATTGAAAAACCGGACTGATATACTACTATAGCCGCATGGACCGGGTGTGGTCTGTCCACAGAGAAGAGGGAATCTCCCCGCCCCCGACAGCGAGCCCGTAATAAAGGAAAGGAGTGCAGATATGCACGCGATCATCGAGACCGGCGGAAAGCAGTACAAGGTGGCCGAGGGCGACACCCTCTACATTGAGAAGCTGAACGTGGAAGCCGGCGAAACCGTCACCTTCGACAAGGTGCTGGCCGTCCTGGACGGGGACAAGGCCACCTTCGGCGCCCCCACCGTGAACGGCGCCTCCGTCACCGCCAACGTAGTCAAGAACGGCAAGGGCAAGAAGATTCTGGTATTCAAGTACAAGCCCAAGAAGAACTACCGCCGCCGTCAGGGCCACCGCCAGCCCTACACCAAGGTGGAGATCACCAAGGTCAGCGGCTGAGGGAGCGGAACATGACCACCGTTACCTTCCACAGCGGGTCTGGCCGTATTGACGGCTTCCTGGTGGAGGGGCACAGCGGGTACGCCGAGGCGGGCAGCGACATTGTGTGCGCCGCCGTCTCCGCCGCCGTGGGGCTCACCGAGTGCACCATCAACGAGGTGCTGGGCCTGGGGGCCCCGGTGAAGGCCAGCGAAAAGGACGCCCGCATTTCTCTCAAGCTCCCAAACGGGCTGAGCGAGGCCAACGAACACACCTGTCAAAATCTTTTGACCGGTATGATGGTCTACCTCCAGGCCATGGGGGAGCAATATCCTGAATATCTCATCGTTCTGCTGGACGATGATGACGAAGCGTGAGCTTAGGCGCGCTCCAGCGGATGGTCCGGAGCGGAACGAATTGGCCGAAACCGCCAAAGGCGGTGCAGGGCAATTTGCGAAGTCGGAGGGAAGCCGCTGGGAAGAGCGCGCCTAAAGCGAACGTGACAACCTCAACCTTTAATAGAAAGGACGGAAACGACTATGCTGAAGCTCAATATCCAGTTTTTCGCCCATAAAAAGGGCGGCGGCTCCACCAAGAACGGCCGCGACTCCCAGGCCAAGCGCCTGGGCGTGAAGCGGGCCGACGGCCAGTTCGTGCTGGCGGGCAACATCCTGGTGCGCCAGCGCGGCACCCACATCCATCCCGGCACCAACGTGGGCAAGGGCAGCGACGACACCCTGTTCGCCCTCAAGGACGGCAAGGTGAAGTTTGAGCGCCTGGGCAAGGACCGCAAGCAGGTCTCCATCGTGGAGATTGCGCAGTAAATCGAAGGCCGCAGACGGGGGACCGTTTGCGGCCTTTTTCATAGAAAGGAGCGCGTGATGATGAAAAAACTTGTTCAAGGGCTTGCCTTCATCCTGTTTGGGATTGTGTTGGTGCTTGCGGCGGCCTTCGACCCGATTCTCTCTAATTTCTGGGGCGGCGGCCTTCATGTCATCCTGGATCTGCTGGCGCTGATCCTAGGCGCGGCGGGTGTGCTTCGCACACTGCTGCAGGGCGATGTGGAGCTGGTCGTGAGCCCATCCAAGGATGAGCGAGGCAAATAGGACGTGGCCTTCCCCTTCAACAGCCGCTTTGACCAGCTGGGCGGCGGGGCTTTCACCCTGCGAATCCGGGAAAAGGCGGAGGCCGGCAGGGTGCAGCTCCCCTATTATTATTACGACATCGTGGCGGAGGGCGTCCCCGTAGGGAAAATCAGCGTCCGCATCGGGGACAATTACCACACCTATTACAATGGCCACATCGGCTATGAGGTGGACGAGGGGGCCCGCGGGCACGGCTACGCCCGCCGGGCCTGCGAACTGGTGCTGGACGTGGCCCGGTTCCACGGGATGGAGCGGCTCTATGTCACCTGCGCGGAGGACAACGCCCCCTCCTACCGCACCATTGAGAAGCTGGGCGGGCGGCTGCTGGAGATCTGCGAGCTGCCTCGAGATTATTTCGCCTGGTACGAGGGCATCCCCCGGCACCGGATCTATCAACTGGATTTGTGAGGGAACTATCATGGATATCCGGGAAAAAATGCACAACGGGTCGCTGTACCTCTCCATGGACGAGGATCTGGTGGCGGAGCAGCTTCAATACCTGGACAGGCTGTACGACTTCAACCAGACCCGCCCCACCCAGCAGGCCAAGCGGACCGCCATGTTAAAGGAGATGTTCGCCGAGGTGGGCGAGGGCTGCTACATCGAGCCCCCCTTCCACGCCAACTGGGGCGGGAAGCACATCCACTTCGGCAAATACGTCTACTGCAACTTTAACTGCACCTTTGTGGACGACACCCACATCTATGTGGGGGACTACACCGAGCTGGGCCCCAACGTGGTCATCGCCACGGCGGGCCACCCCATCCTCCCGGAGCTGCGGGAACAGGTATACCAGTATAACGCCCCGGTGCGGGTGGGCCGCAACTGCTGGCTGGGGGCGGGGGTCATCGTGGTACCCGGAATCACCATCGGGGACAATACGGTGGTGGGCGCGGGCAGCGTGGTGACGAAAGACCTGCCCGCCAATGTGGTAGCCGCGGGCAACCCCTGCCGGGTGCTGCGGGAAGTAAACGCGCGCGACCGGGAATACTACTTCAAGGACAAAAAAATCCACTGGGACGAGCTGAATAGACGGGAGGACTGACCGCCATGGGAAAAACCGCTATCGTATACCACTCCAGCCACCACGGGAACACGAAAAAGCTGGTGGACGCCATCGCCCAGGGCCATGACGTAACCCTCATCGACGCCTCCGCCCAGAAGCAGGCCGATCTGGGGCAGTATGACCTGGTGGGCTTCGCCTCCGGCGTGTACGGCGGGCGCTTCCACCGGAATGTGCTGGACTTCGCCCGGAACAACCTGCCGGAGGGGAAGCGGGTGTTTTTCCTGTGCACCTACGGCGGCAGGGCCAACACCAAATCCATCGCGGCGGTGGTCAAAGAGAAGTCCGCCGTGGTGGCCGGGGAGTTCGGCTGCCGGGGCTACGACACCTTCGGACCCTTCAAGCTGGTGGGCGGCATCGCCAAGGGCCACCCGGACAAAACCGACCTGGAGAACGCCCGCCGCTTTTTCAAGGGGCTTTGCCAATAACCATTTCACCACAAAAAGGAGGCCCTTATGGCCAACAACCAATTCATCGACACCGCCCGGATCACCGTCCGGGCCGGGGACGGCGGCGGCGGGGCCGTGGCCTTCCACCGGGAGAAGTACGTGGCCGCCGGCGGCCCCGACGGCGGGGACGGCGGGCGCGGCGGGGATATCGTCCTGCGGGTGGACCCCCATATGTCCACCCTGATGGACTTCCGCTACAAGCGCAAATACGCCGCCGAAAACGGCAAGGAGGGCCAGGGCAAGCGGTGCTCCGGCAAGGACGGAGACGACCTGGTCATTCGGGTGCCCAAGGGCACAGTGGTCCGGGACCTGGAGACCCGGGAGATCATCTGCGACATGTCCGGTGAGGAGGACTTCGTGCTGGCCCGGGGCGGCAACGGCGGCTGGGGCAACCAGCACTTCGCCACCCCCACCCGCCAGTGCCCCCGGTTCGCCAAGGCGGGCCTGCCGGGGCAGGCGCGGGAAGTCCTCTTGGAGCTGAAGCTGCTGGCGGACGTGGGGCTGGTGGGCTTCCCCAACGTGGGCAAGTCCACCCTGCTCAGCGTGGTCACCCGGGCCCAGCCCAAGATCGCCAACTACCACTTCACCACCCTGTCCCCCAATCTGGGAGTGGTGGCGGTGGATGAAAACACATCCTTTGTGCTGGCGGACATCCCCGGCATCATCGAGGGGGCCGCCGACGGCGCGGGGCTGGGCCACGACTTCCTGCGCCATGTGGACCGCTGCCGCCTGCTCATCCACGTGGTGGACGTGTCCGGCTCCGAGGGCCGGGACCCGGTGGCCGACTTTGACGCCATCTGTGAGGAGCTCCAGCGCTGGTCGCCGGAGCTGGCCTCCCGGCGGATGATCGTGGCCGCCAACAAGGTGGATATCATGGAGGACCCCGAGCTGCTGGCCAAGCTCCGGGCCCACGTGAAGGCCAAAGGCTGTCCCCTGTTCGAGCTGTCCGCCGCCACCCACCAGGGGACAAAGGAGCTGATGTTCGCCGCCGCCCAGGAGCTGTCCGGCCTGCCCCCGGTGATCGTCTACGAGCCCACCTATGTGGAGCGCCCCCCCGAGGTGGACACCTCGGAGGCGCTGGACATCCAGCGGGACGAGGACGGCGTCTGGCTGGTGGACGGGCCCTGGCTGCGCCAGCTCATGGCCAACGTGAACTTCGGGGACTACGAGAGCCGCAACTGGTTCGAGCGCCGCCTGCGGGACGCGGGGGTGTACCAGCAGCTGGAGGACCGCGGCATCCAGGACGGGGACGTGGTGTGCCTGTATAATTTGGAATTTGAGTACCAGCGGTAAGGTCAAGGGCCTCCCGTGAAAAAGAAGCATGAACCCCCTGGAGCGCCAGCTCCAGGGGGTTTTTTCGTTATGGGAACACTTTACTGAGTTCGATGAAACAGCCGTCCAGGACGTTGACCTTCGCAATCCCGTCCCGGCTGTAGACCTCATGAGGGAGCAGCAGCCCGTCGCCGGAGAGGAGGAACACTTCAACGGCCTGCTCTTCCGGACTGACGATCCAGTACTCCCGCACCCCGGCCCGCTGGTACAGGTTCAGCTTCACCAGCCGGTCATGCCGCCGGGTGGACGGGGAAAGGATCTCCACCACCATGTCCGGGGCGCCCTTGCAGCCGCGGTCGTCCAGCCTGGAGGGGTCGCACACGACGGTGATATCCGGCTCCACCACCGTGTCCACATCCTCCGGGGCGTCCCCGTCCTGCTCAAACAGGCGCACATCGAAGGGCGCGGAATACGCCTCGCACTTTTTCCCCTCCAAATAATTGGCCAACTGCCGGAATATTTCCCCGCTGACCTTCTGATGCGGCCTGGACGGGGCCGGGGCCATCAGGTAAATCTCCCCGTCAATGAGCTCCGCCCGCTCGCCATCGTCCCAGGCCAGAGCGTCTGCAAACGTATAGCGCTCTTTTTCCGCTGGCAGCGCCATGGTAATCACTCCTTCGCTGTTTCGGCTTTCTGAACCTATTGTACCACGCCGCGCCCTGAATTACAAGGAAATGGGGCAAAAGTCCGGGGGCCTGTCCGATTGAACGGCCTTCCTTTACACCGTCAGCCGGTGGCAGACGAACGTCCCCACCAGCCGGAAGCCCAGCGATTGCAACATCTCTCCCTCGGGACAGCCCTCGTCCACGAAGAAGGTGAGCCATCTCGTCCCGCGGGCCTTCAGGCAGTTCAGCGCGGCGGCCAGCAGGGCCCGGAAGGCCCCCTCGTGGTACTGCCCGTCCGCAAACTCCAGGGCAAAGATCTCCTGGTGGGGCTCGCCGTCCAGAGTCATCAGCACCTCCCCGGCGGCGCTCCCCTCCCCGGTGACGAAAATGGCCCACCGGTCCAGGGTAGCCCGCACCCGCTCACAGTTCCAGTACATATCCCCCTGGACTTGACTGTGGACGGCGGCGAAGTCCTCAAAATTGTCCGCCGTGATCCGCTTCACCCCGGAGGGGTCGGGCAGGGGCTGATACCCGTCCAGGTCCAGCAGAAAGTTCCATGACCGCTCATTGCAGGGGATTCCCTGTTCGTCCAGCCAGCCCAGGGCCTCCACATGTTCCGCCGGGAAGCCCAGGTCCAGGTCGAACCCCGGCCACCGCTCCCGGCAGTAGTCCACAAACTCCGCCAGCGCCCGCCCGGTGTCCCGGCGAATACTGAACACGTGGGCGTGGAGGTAGCGCTCCCTCTCCTGGTGCTCAAAGGCGATGACGCCCTCCGCCTCCCCATCCACCTCAAACAACAGGATATCCTCCCCAGGGCGCTCCAGGGACTTTCTGGTTCGGTTGATGAAATCCTCTTTGGTTTTCATGCCGTCGTAGTAGACGGGGTAGCCCGACCAGGCGGGATCCAGGGCCAGCTCGTAGGCAAACCCAATGTACCGGTCAAATTCCGATTCCTGTAACAGCCGCAGCATAAATTAAGCTCCTTTCTGATCTTGATCGTCCAGCCGTGCCTCCACCTTGGAGTACACGTTCCGCTGGCTGGAATACAGTGAATACCGTCCGCTGACCAAAAAGCTGAGGGCGCAGGCCAGGGCGAAGAACAGCAGGCCCTCCCCGCCGAACAGCTCGACGGCCAGGAAGATGGAGGCCATGGGGCAGTTCACCACCCCGCAGAACAGGGCGGTCATGGACACCGCCGCCCCAAAGGCCGGGTCCAGCCCCAGCAGCGGGGCCGCGGCGCAGCCGAAGGTGGAGCCGATGAACAGGGTGGGCACAATCTCGCCGCCCCGGAAGCCCGCCCCCAAGGTGAGGGCGGTGAACAGCATTTTCAGCAGAAACGCCCAGGGGACGTGGACCTCTCCCTCCACCGCCAGCTCAATGATGTGGCCCCCGGCGCCGTTGTAGTCGCCGCTGCCCTCCAAAACCGTGAGGGCGATGACCAGCGCCGCCCCCGCCAGCGCGCGCAGGTACTGGTTGGGGATGTACTTCTTGTACAGGTGTCCCGCCTGGTGCATAAGCACGCAGAAGGCGATGGACACCAGCGCCGCCAGGATGGCCAGAGCGCCGCACCGAAGCAGGGAGGCCGGCCCCAGCTCCGGCAGGCCGGACAGGTGGTAGCGCTCTGCGGGCAGGCCCAGCGCCCGGGGGATGGCGTCGGCGGTAAGGGCGGACAGCAGGCAGGGGAACAGGGCGGCGTACCGCAGCTGCCCCACGTTCACCACCTCCAGGGTAAACACGGCGGCGGTGAGGGGCGTGCCGAACAGGGCGGAGAACAGCCCCGCCATGCCGCACTGGATGATGGTGTTGACGCTGCGCTCCCCCAGCCGGAGCAGCCGTCCGATGCCGGCGGAGATGCTGCCGCCGATCTGGAGGGCGGCCCCCTCCCGCCCGGCGCTGCCGCCGGTGAGGTGGGTGAGCGCCGAGCCCAAAAAGATCAGCGGGGCCAGCCGCACCGGGGGGCGCTTTCCGCCCCGGACGCTGGCGATAATCTGATTGGTGCCGCTGTCGTTCTCCATCCCGGCGGCGCGGTAGCTGAACACGATGGCCAGCCCCGCCAGGGGCATACACAGCAGCAGCCAGGGATGGGCCCCCCGCAGGGCGGTGGCCTGGGCCACGCACCAGGTGAACGCCGCCCCGGCCAGGCCGCAGGCCGCCCCCGTCAGCCCCGCCAGCAGCAGCCACTGACCCAGCGCCCAGGCGGTGGGCCGGATGTCCCGCAGTCTTTGTCTCAGCTTTTTCAGCATCCCGGACTCTCCTCCCTCTGTCTCTTTTTCCCTCCCATTATATCAGTGCTGTCAAGACGGGAAAAATTCCCGATTTATGGAAGCCATTCGCCAAAAATCCCCGGCGCTTTCCATTTTGACGGGGCCAGGGCAAAAAAAGTTTGAAAAATTTTTCACAATACCCCTTCCCTTTGCCGGACACTTAGAGTATAATATTACCGCGCAGATCCATCACCACCATAATTTATTAAGGAGTGATACCAATGAGCATCAAAGTAGGTATTAACGGTTTTGGCCGCATCGGCCGCATGGTTTTCCGCGCCAGCGTGAACCATCCCGAGATCGAGATCGTGGGCATCAACGACCTGTGCCCCGCCGACTACCTGGCCTATATGCTGAAGTATGACACCATGCACGGCCAGTTCAACGGCGAGGTCTCCGCCACCGAGAACGCCATCGTGGTCAACGGCAAGTCCATCCCCATCTTCGCCGAGCGCGACCCCAAGAACATCCCCTGGGGCAAGCTGGAGGCTGAGTACGTGGTGGAGTCCACCGGCCTGTTCCTGACCCAGGAGAAGGCTCAGGCCCACATTGACGCCGGCGCTAAGAAGGTCGTCATGTCCGCCCCCTCCAAGGACAGCACTCCCATGTTCGTGTGCGGCGTGAACCTGGACGCCTACACCCCCGACATGAAGTTCGTGTCCAACGCCTCCTGCACCACCAACTGCCTGGCCCCCATCGCCAAGGTGCTCAACGACAACTTCGGCATCACCGACGGCCTGATGACCACCGTGCACTCCACCACCGCCACCCAGAAGACCGTTGACGGCCCCTCCATGAAGGACTGGCGCGGCGGCCGCGCCGCCTCCGGCAACATCATCCCCTCCTCCACCGGCGCCGCCAAGGCCGTGGGCAAGGTCATCCCCGCCCTGAACGGCAAGCTGACCGGCATGTCCATGCGCGTCCCCACTCTGGACGTGTCCGTGGTGGACCTGACCGTCAACCTGGCCAAGCCCGCCACCTATGACGAGATCTGCGCGGCCATGAAGAAGGCCAGCGAGGGCGAGCTGAAGGGCATTCTGGGCTACACCGACGAGGCCGTGGTGTCCAGCGACTTCCTGGGCGATCCCCGCACCTCCATCTTCGACGCCAAGGCCGGCATCGCCCTGACCGACACCTTCGTGAAGGTCGTGTCCTGGTACGACAACGAGATGGGCTACTCCAACAAGGTGCTGGAGCTCATCAAGCACATGTACAGCGTGGACCACAAGTAATCATTCGGTTGTTTTCGTCCCCCGGCCTCCGGCCGGGGGACTTGTTTGCCCTTGGGCCGCAAACAGCAAGGCCCCCCGCCGCGGCGGGGGGCCTTCTTATTTTCCTCTGGGGGCGGCGTCACGCCCCTAAAACGGCGGCGCACCGGGCGCACAGCTCGTCGTGGTGGCCGGGCGTACCGATGCTCGCGTCATGGTTCCAGCACCGGGGGCACTTGGGGGCCTGAGACAGCTTCACCTCGATGGTGGGCCAGCCGGCCCCGGACTCCGCCGCCATGGTCACTTTGGACACGATGAACAGGGTGGCCAGGTCCGCCTCGTCAAAGCCGGGGAGAATCATACCGTCCTTCCAGGAGGCGAAGGTGTTCTCGTCCATCTTCACCGTGATCTCCGCGTCCTGGTTCTTCTTGATCCCCTGCTCCCGGGCGTCCTCCAGCGCCTTGTTCACAGCGTCCCGCAGTTCGATGAGCACGTTCCAGCGGGAGGCGTCCTTCTCGTCCAGGGCCAGGGCCGGGTCGTAGTCGGGGATGTCGTTGAACAGCACGCACTCGCCGTCGTCGCCCGCCTTGTGGGGCATGGCGGTCCAGATTTCCTGGCTGGTGAAGGCCAGGATGGGGGCAATCATCCGCGTCATGCCGTCCAGGATCTGGAACAGGGCGGACTGGGCGGAGGCCCGGCCCGCCTCGTCCCCGCAGTACAGCCGGTCCTTGATGATGTCCAGGTAGAAATTGGACATCTCCACCACGCAGAAGTTGTAGACGGCCCGGTATACCGTGTGGAACTCGTAGGAATCGTACCCGGCGCGGACGTTCTTCACCAAATCGTTGAACGCCGCCACAGCCCACTTGTCCAAATCCAGCATGTCCTTCACCGCCACGGCCCGGTCCGGGTCGAAGCCGTCCAGATTGCCCAGCATATACCGGGCGGTGTTGCGAATTTTCAAATATGCCTGGGACAGCTGCTTCATGATCTCCTTGGAGATGCGCATGTCCTGGGTGTAGTCGGCGGAGGACACCCACAGCCGCAGCATGTCCGCGCCGTAATCCTTGATGATCTCCTCCGGCGGCATAGCGTTCCCCAGGGACTTGTGCATGGCCTTGCCCTCGCCGTCCACCGTCCAGCCGTGGGTGATGATCTGCTTGTAGGGGGCAATGCCGTTGCAGGCGATGGAGGTGAGCATGGAGGACTGGAACCAGCCCCGGTACTGGTCGCCCCCCTCCAGGTACACGTCGGCGGGGTAGTGGAGGTTGGCGCGCTGATCCGCCACCGCCGCCCAGGTGGAGCCGGAGTCAAACCACACGTCCATGATGTCGTTTTCCTTGGAGAAGTGGTTCCTGCCGCACTTGGGGCAGGCAAACCCGGCGGGGACCAGCTCATCCGCCGCCCTGTCGAACCAGACGTTGGAGCCGTGCTGGCGGAACAGCTCCGCCACGTGGGAAATGGTCTCGGGGGTGACGATGGCCTCCCCGCAATCGTCGCAGTAGAACACCGGGATGGGCACGCCCCACACCCGCTGGCGGGAGATGCACCAGTCGTTGCGCTCGGTAATCATGGACACCATGCGGTCCTTACCCCAGGCGGGGTGCCAGGAGATGCCGTCGCAGGACTTGACGGCCTGGTCCTTGATGGCGTCCACGGAGCAGAACCACTGCTCGGTGGCCCGGTAGATGATGGGGTGCTTGCACCGCCAGCAGTGGGGGTAGGAGTGGGTGATCTGGGCCTTGGCCAGCAGGAAGCCTTCCTTCTCCAGATCCTCCACCACCATGTCGTTCCCCTTGGCGTAGAACTGGCCGTTGTACCGGGCGTCGGTCATGACCCCTTTGGCGTTCACCGGCACGGGCACGCCGATGTGGGTCAAGCCCGCGCCGTCGTACCGCTGGCACACCTCGAAGTCCTCCGCGCCGAAGCCGGGGGCGGTGTGGACGCAGCCGGTGCCCGCGTCCAGGGTCACGTGATCGCCGTTCAGAATCACGGAATCCTGATCCAGCAGGGGGTGTTTCGCCACCATCAGCTCGAACTCGGACCCCTTCAGGGTGGCGAGGACTTTGCAGGCGTCAAAGTCCAGTCCCGCCTGCTTGCAGACGCCCTCGGCCAGCTCCTTCGCCAGCATGTAGACCTCGCCGTTGGGGGCCTGGAGGAGCACATAGTCAAAGTCCGCGTTCAGGGAGATGGCGGCGTTGCCGGGGATGGTCCAGGGGGTGGTGGTCCAGATGACGAAGAACAGCTTGCTGAGGTCGCAGTACTGCCCCAGCTTGCCCTTGTCGTCCTTCACGGGGAACTTGACGAAGATGGTGGTGCAGGGGTCGTCCTGGTAGTCGATCTCCGCCTCGGCCAGGGCGGTCTGGTCGTGGGGGCACCAGTAGACGGACTTCATGCCCTTGTAAATCAGGCCCTTTTCCGCCATCTTGCCGAAGACCTCGATCTGTTTGGCCTCGAACTCGGGCAGCAGGGTGATATAGGGGTTCTCCCACTCGCCCAGCACCCCAAGCCGCTGGAACTGGCCGGTCATCTTCTCGATATACTGGGTGGCGAACTCCTTGCACTTGTCCCGGAAGGCGGGGACGGTCATGTCCTCCCGCTTGACGCTCTTGTCTTTGAGGACGGCGGTCTCGATGGGCAGGCCGTGGGTGTCCCAGCCGGGGACGTAGGGGGCGCAGTACCCGGTCATGTTCTTGTATTTGACAATGATGTCCTTCAAGATCTTGTTCATGGCGGTGCCGATGTGGATATTGCCGTTGGCGTAGGGGGGGCCGTCGTGGAGGACGAACCGGGGCTTGCCCCCGTTCTTGTCCATCAGCTTGTGGTAGGTGATTTTGGCCCACTCCGGGTTGAGCAGCTCGGGCTCACGCTTGGGCAGGCCCGCCCGCATGGGGAAATCTGTCTTGGGCAGGTGTACGGTCTGGTTGTAATCCATGGGTATTTCTCCTTTATGATAAATGTTGGCTGGTCTTGTCTGTAGGGGCGGATATCATCCGCCCGCAGATTACACAAGCGGATTTCTTACGGGCGGAATGTTGGCCGGTCTTGTCTGTAGGGGCGGATATCATCCGCCCGCAGATTACACAAGCGGGTTTCTTACGGGCGGAATGTTGGCCGGTCTTGTCTGTAGGGGCGGATATCATCCGCCCGCCTGTAATGGGACACGTTTATGAGATTTGCGGGCGGATGATATCCGCCCCTACATTATTTGCGCCTGTCGCGTCGGCCCAGCAGATAATCGACGCTGACATTGTAATAGTCCGCGATACGCTCTAATATAGAGGCAGTTGGCTCCCGCTTACCCTGTTCATAGCGGCAATACGCACTAAGGGACAGTCTCAAAGCAGCAGCAATATCTTCTTGACGAAGATTTCTTTCCAAACGAAGTTCTTTCAGCCGTTCCGGTAAATTCATTGAAACACCCCCTTGACAAGTACGTTCGGAATAGCTATAATACTATTCCAGATGGAATAGTTAAGAGGAGCTGACAATACAATGGACGATATCCTTGATATGTTGATGCAGGAAATTGAACGGGGCGCATTTCCCTATTTTTCGCGCATGGAAAGTACCGCCGGAACCAGCAGGTCGCGCTGGAGCATTACCAGTGGCTGGAGGAGCATTTGAGCGGCGAGGAAAAGGCCCACTTGGAACAGGCCAAGGCGGCAGACGTGTCCATGGAAACCTTAGAGCGGGAAGCCATGGCGCGGGTCGCCCTTGCCATCGGCATCCGTCTGGCCCTTCCGTCCTGAACAAAAAACGCCCCTGTCCCCAAACGGAGACAAAGGCGTCTGAACGTCCTCTGCGGTACCACTCCAATTCCGTACATAGAAGCGCTGAGCCGTTTTGAACAGGCAAAGCGTGACAACATACGGCGCTCGTACGCGCTGTAACGGGCACACCCGGCGGAGCTTACTTACTTGCGTGTTCAGTCCGCGGCTCCCAGGGGATCTTCGCCGGGTCCGCCCCGCCGCCCTCCCACCGATGCGGGCGGCTCTCTGAGAGGCATCTTCTCCGGCTACTCGTCCTGATCCAAGCCTGTTTTCCATATGCTTTCCCTATCTTAACGTGTGGGAATGCCTTTGTCAACCGTCAAATCAGGGAAATTTTCCACAAAACCGTGCCCACAGAGGTGAAAACCGCCTGTGGGCGCGTTTTTTTACCCCTCCGCCGCGGCAATGAACGCCTCGGCGGCGCGCATGATGTCCTTGCGGCCCCGGTGGCTGGTCATCTGGGGCAGGTCGAAGCCGGGGCGGCGGTTGCCCTCCACGAACACCGGGCCCTCCGGGGTGACGGCCACGTCCCAGCCCACCACATGGATGTGGGGGTTGACCAGCGCCGCCTCCAGGCAGATGCGCCGCACCTGGTCCCACATGGGCAGGACCCGCCCGTCAAAGTGGGTCCCGGTGACGGGGTGGTCGGGGAACAGGTCGCCCTGTTTGTTCACCGCGTCCCCCTCCAGCGCGCCGGTGTCCACGTTTACGTGGACGCCCATGCCGCCGGCGTGGAAGTTGTCCACGTCCGCCCCGGCCCCCACCCGGAGTCCGGCGTAGAGGATGTCGGACTTTCCCCCTGCGGCCACGGTCATCACCCGGATGGTGTTGACGCTGGCGGGGCACAGGGCGGAGATCTCCGGGTGCTGGTCGATGAGCTCCTCCAGAAACAGCCGGCTGTCCTTCAGCTCCTGAAGGAGGGCCGCACGGTCCCCCAGCTCCGCCACGGACAGCTTGCGCACCCCATGGCCCCCCAGGCCGTCCACCGGCTTGACCATCACCTGGTCCTTGTCCTGGAGGAAGCGGTCCAGGCCGTCAGCCCCGCCCTCCTCCGGGAGGAAGTAGCCCCGCTTGATGTAGGGGGCGAAGTTCTTCAGAAAGTTGGGCTTGACGGTGAAAAAGGTTTTATACCGGCTGGGGTTCACCTTCTCGTAGAAGACGTCGGAGTCCTTGATGGTGACGTACTCCCGCCGCTCCTCCCGGGTCAGGTTCCAGAATTGGTAGTCCACGAAATCGGTGAGCCCGCAGCCATACTTGGCCATGCAGCCCAGGAAAATAGCGGCCAGCGCCGCGGGGTTCCGGCCGTCCCGGGCCCCGGCCTCCTTCAGCCTTCTCCAGAACCGGCCGTAGTTGGCCCCGATGGCGTATTCCAAAAAGGGCATTGCCCTCGCCTCCCTGTCCATTTTCCGGTATCATATCACCTTTTTGCGCCCAGCGCAAGAGGGGGTCACTGTCCGCTTCTCCGCGCTTCCATGGCGTGCCACCCATTGCGCTCCAAATGGCGCGCGACGGCAAAGCCGTTTTGCTCCAGAGCGGCTTTCACCTCGTCCTGCCGCCCGTCGATGATGCCGGAGGTGAGAAACACCCCGTCCGGGGCCATGAGCTCCCCGGCCTTGCCGGACAGGGGGATAATCACGTCGGCCACGATGTTGGCCAGCACCACCCGGTTCTCTCCCGGCCTCAGCCTGGCCCCCAGCTTTTTGTCGCTGAGCACGTCCCCGGCGTATACGGCGAGGCGGTCCGGCCCGATGCCGTTGAGGGCGGCGTTCTCAAAGGCCACGTCCGCCGCCTTGGGGTCGATGTCCACCCCCACGGCCCGGGAGGCCCCCAGGGCCAGGGCGGCGATGGCCAGAATGCCCGACCCGCAGCCCAGGTCCAGCACCCGGTCCCCGGGCCTCAGCACCTCCTCCAGCAGCTCCAGGCACAGCTGGGTGGTGGGGTGGGACCCGGTGCCGAAGGTGAGCCCGGGGTTGAGATACAGGGGGACCCGGCCCTCCGGCACGGTCTGGCCCCGCAGCCAGTCCGGGACGATGTACACCCGGTTCCCCACCGGGATGGGCTGGTAATATTTCTGCCAGGAGGTGGCCCAGTCCTCTTCCCGCAGGGAGACGGTCTGGGGCTCGTGGTCCTCCAGCCCCGCCAGGTATTGGCGCAGCTGCTTTTGCCCCTCCTCGCTGTCCGGGACGTAGAACTTCACCCGGCTGGCCCCCTTCATGCGGGCGGCCAACCCCTCGTCCACGTAGTCCCAATATTGCCGGTTCTGCTCTAAAAAGCGGAGAAAATCCCCCTCTTCCTCCACCACCAGCCCGGTCATGCCGTTGGCGGTGAGGATGTCGCACACCCGCTCCAGCCGGTCCGCCGGGACGGGGAGGGTCACCTCCAGCCATCTATCGTCCATACGATCGCCCCCATGTACCTACGCTCCGCGGACGGCTGGACGCTCGGTCGCTTTCACTGCGTCTCGGATAAAAAACGGCTCTGCTTCGCAGACCCTGGTTTTTTATCCTCGCTCCGCTCCAAGCTCCCTCGCAGCCGCCCGCTCCGCGCATTTATTTCACCTTGATCTGCTTCACGCTGTCCAGCCGGATCAGCTTCTCGCACTGGTTCTTTTTGCCCTCGTTGGCCAGCACCAGCGCCCAGTCCTCGTCGGCGTCCAGAATCCTGCACTCCTTGCCCACCAGGTCTCCGTCGCCAGCTTCCACTGTGAGAGTGACGGTGTTTCCCACCTGTTTCCTCATCTGCTCCCCCAACCCCGCGGTCCGGACGGCGCCGATGCCGTTGTCCCGCAAAATGCGCTCCAGCCGACTCACCTTGCCCATGAGGAAAAGCACCATGATAAACGCAAATGTTCCAAAATATTCCATCGTACGGCCCCCCTCAGTTCAGCTCCAGGGGGGAGCGCTTCACCGCCTCCCCGTCCTTGAGAAACGTAATGGTGCTGATGGCGGACAGAGGGATGAGGCGCACCTCATTCTTGTCCGGCTTCCTTTTGTTCACCACCACCTCTACGTTGGCCCAGGCCCCGTCGAAGTCCTGGATGACACACCAGTCATGGACGACGGGCATTCCGTCACTCTCATAGAAGGTGAGCTTCACCCGCCTGCCCTGGGCCTGTTCCAGCAGCCGGGTCACTGGCGGCTTTACCGGGTTTCCCTTCTCGTCCACCCCGTCCTGGAGGAGGTAGTCGCAGCTCACCTCCAGAATCTGGGCCATGCGCACGATCTTGTCCGTCTCCGGATACGCCGTATCCGATTCCCAGCGGCTCACCGCCTGCCGGGTCACGTCCAGCCTTTCCGCCAGCTGCTCCTGGGTCAGGTTCTTGGCCCTGCGGGCCTCCGCCAGTTTGTTTCCTAAACTCATTCCATTCACCTCATAGCACAGGGGGCCGCGCCCCCCTTGATGCTCCCAGCATACCAAATCCGGTCCGTTTCACCAGCGTTTTGCCGTTTCCAAATGTAACGCCGCGGTTGCGTTTCAGCGATCCGCCCGGTACGGACCGGGGGGATCGTCGGCGTCCTGGTCCGCCAGCTCCTTCAGCGTCACCGCGTAGGCCTCCCGCTCATAGGGCAGGGCGGGCAGCGCCGACCGCAGCTCCCAGCCCTTGAGCTCAAAAATGCGGCGGATCAGGAAGTCGGTGAAGTCCGGGTTTTTCACCAGGATGGGGCCGGTGAGGTGGGTGGCGAATACGTTGCCGGACACATAGCCCTCCTCCGGGGGACCGTCCCCGGCGTTGCCGGGGCCCCGCTCCACCAGCTCAAACAGGGGGGTGGCCACCCCGTAGGTGTCGGAGCACTTGTTCATGAAGCCCACCACAAAGCTCCCCCACAGAGAGGTGCGGGCCACCACGTCCTCCGGGGCCCGATAGCCCGTCTCCTCGGTGGTGAAGTCCGCCAGCCCCAGGCAGGGCCACACCTTGCCGGTGTCCTCCTGAGTGATGGACGCGCCGATGAGCTCCATGGCGCTGCCGGTGAACAGGAGGACGGCCCCCCGGTCGATCGCGGCCTTCAGCGCCTCCTTGTGGGGCAGCAGGGCGGCCAGCGCCGCCTTCTGGGTGCGCTCGGCGCCCGCCCCCATATAGATGAAATCGGCGTGCTCAAAATCCGGCGTATCCTCGAACAGGGCGGACTCCACCGCGACGGACACCCCCATGGCCTCCAGGTGGCGGCGGAGCACCGCCACGTTGGCATACTCCCCGTACAGGGACATGCAGTCGGGATACAGGTGTAACATGGTCAGTTCCATGGCGTTTCCCTCCTCAATCCTTCTCGGCCAGCGAGAGGAGCTTGTCCCGGTCGGAGAAACAGGTAATCACGTACACGTCCTCATCTCCGTTTTCCCGCAGGTACTCCGCCGCCGTGGCTACCCGCTCGCCCACCTCCACCTTGTCCGCCGGGACGTGGGTGTACTTGAACCGCACCGCCAGATCGTTGCAGTATTTGCCGTACAGCATCACCTTTTGGACGTGTTCGCAGTTGAGGCGGTCGAAGTCGATGTCCCACAGCCAGCTGGTCTCCCCGGTGAAGTACTTCCGGCTGATGGCGTCCACAATGACCAGCACCGTGCAGGGCTTGTCTGTGCCGGCGATATAGCCCAGGTTGGTGTCGTAGGCCACGGAGTTCTCGTGCTTGGAGGTCAGCAGGGTCCCCCGGTGATTTCCCAGACGGAAAGTAATCATCCGTCCATTTTTCAACATATAGTTGTTAATCACCCCGGCCATCACGCCGGGCTCCACCCCCGCCAGAGCGCATACCGACCAGGCCGCCAGGATGTTGTACACGTTGTAGATACTCTTGAAAGCCAGGGAGATGTCCGTTTCTCCGTTGATGGTCACTTTGCCCTCCTTTAAGTCCAGGGCGGTGACGGAAAAATCGGTGTCATGCCGCCTGTGGCCGCAATGGGGGCAGGACCAGTGGCCGATGTGGGCGTAGTGGTAACAGGAGTACTCCATCCGGCCTTTGCACACCGGGCACCGGGCGCCGTCGTGGTATACCCCGCGGTGCTCCTTTGTGCTGACAGCGCACTGGTCCAGCCCGAACCATTTCACCTTGTCCGGATCGTGGTTCCGGGCAAAGCAGGACACCAGGGGGTCGTCGGCGTTGAGCACCAGGGTGGTCTCGGGGTGGATAGCGGCCTTGACGGCGTCGTACACCCATTCCGGGTGGCCGTTGCGGGTGAGCTGATCCCGGTACAGGTTGGTGATGACAAAATGGGTGGGGTGGAACCACTGAAAGGTGTGGCGGGCGTAGCGCTCGTCGCTCTCCAGCAGCAGCACGTCCCCCCGCAGCCTGCCCCCCAGGGTGCAGTGGGACAGGATGAGGGTGGCGACGCCCTCAATCTGGTTGGAGCCCTCCTTGTTATACACCACCCGCTTTCCG
Source organism: uncultured Oscillospiraceae bacterium (assembly GCA_910577525.1). GTDB lineage: Bacteria > Bacillota > Clostridia > Oscillospirales > Oscillospiraceae > Enterenecus. The sequence goes on from CAJTLI010000017.1 coordinate 49,112, forward strand.
TCCGCCGTCAGGATGGCGGCGGTCATCTCCACGGTGGAGGTCTTGCCGTTGGAGCCGGTGACGGCGATGATGGTTCCGGGCAGCTTCACCCGGCCCAGGGCGTTGGGGCACACCTTCAGGGCGAACTGCCCCGGCAGGGAGCTGCCCTTGCCGATGAGGCCGCCGATGAAGCGCAGGAGCTTACACACCACAATGGCCAGAAATAATCTCATGTTGATGCTTCCTCTCACAGTCGTTTGAATGGAAAAAACAGATAGAGCTGCCCGCCCTCCGCCGGGCGCTGGCACTCCTGCGCCGCCCCGGCCAGAGCAAGGCCCCGGCGCTTCAGTTCGTCCAGCCCTGCCCGGAACGCGGCGGCATAGTCCCCTTCCACCTTCACCCGCAGGCAGGCGGAGGCGGGCAGGGTCCATTTTGTCCAGCCTTCCGGCGGCTCCATATTGGCCGGGACCTGCACTCCCGCCAAATACAGACCCCGACTAAACCCATCCTCCCAGGGCAGAAAGGAGCGGGACAGGTCGCTCATAGCGCCCCAAACGCCCACAGTCGCGCCGTTTTCGTCCCGCAGGGCCAGCGCCTCCACCTCGCCGAACCGGGCGTTGGCCCGCTCCCACAGGGCGGGGGCGGGATTGTGCCCCGGCTTCGCCCTGCCCTCCATGCCGATAACGGCGACGGCGGGCAGTTCACAGGTCACGATCTCCATGATACCGCCCCCTCACAGTCGTTTTGTAAAACAGATAATCCGGTTGGCCTCGGCGAAGCCCGCCGCCAGGTGGAAAGCGGCGCTGTCCTGGTTGCCCAGCTCGCAGTCGCTGGCAAACTCCGTACAGCCCCGCTCCCGGGCCCAGTTTTCGCAGGCGGACAGCAGGGCCTTTGCCGCGCCCCGGCCCCGGAATCTGGCCCGGACATAGATTCCCTCCAGATAGCCCACCGGGCTGGTTTCCGTCCCCTCCACATAGTCCCGCCGGAGCCGGCACTGGGCGAAGCCCGCCGGGGCATTGTACTCCACGGCGAGGAACACCGCGCACTCCGTGGGGGACAGCGCCTTCCACTCCGCCAGCAGCTCCCCCGGCCCGTGGCCCGGGAACAGCTCGTCCGCCAGGGCGGCGGCCTGGATCAGGGCTTCCCCGCTTGCTCTTATAACCGTCATACCGTTTTTTCTAAATAAATCATCAGGGCGGTGACGTCCGCCGGGGACACGCCGGACACCCGGCTGGCCTGACCCAAATTCAGCGGCCTGATTTTGTCCAGCTTCTGCCGGGCCTCCAGCCGCAGGCCCTGGATGGACAGATAATCCACATCAGGGGGGAGGGGACGGTCCTCCAGCTTCCGCAGCTCCTCCACCTGCCGGTTCTGGCGGTCGATGTAGCCCTGGTATTTCACGGAGATCTCCACCTGTTCCGCCACCGATTGGGGCAGCTCCGGGCGGGCGGGGCCGAAGGGGGCCAAATCGGCATAGCTCAGCCGGGGGCGGCGGAGCAGGTCGATGAGCCGGGCCCCGTGGGGGCAGGGGGGCTCGCCCTTCTCCTCCAACAGCTTGTCCAGCGCGGGGGAGGGGGCCGCGCCGGTGTGCTCCAGGCGCTTGATCTCCCGGTCCACGGCGGCGTATTTTTCCTCAATGCGGGCCAGCCGCTCATCGCTCACCAGCCCCGCCCGGTGTCCGTAAGCGGCCAGCCGCCGGTCGGCGTTGTCCTGCCGGTGGATCAGCCGGTACTCCGTCCGGGAGGTCATCATCCGGTAGGGCTCGTTGGTCCCTTTCGTCACCAGATCGTCGATGAGCACCCCGATATAGCCGTCCCCCCGGCTCAGAATCAGGGGCGGTTCCCCCTTGAGCTTCAGGGCGGCGTTGACCCCCGCCACCAGCCCCTGGGCGGCGGCCTCCTCGTAGCCCGAGGAGCCGTTGAACTGCCCCGCCCCGTACAGGCCGGGGACTTTTTTGCACTCCAGGGTGGGCAGCAATTCCGTGGGGTCCACGCAGTCGTACTCGATGGCATAGGCGCACCGGGTCATCTCCGCCCGTTCCAGGCCGGGGATGGTGTGGAGCATTTTTACCTGCACCTCCTCCGGCAGGGAGGAGGAGAACCCCTGGATATACAGCTCCTCGGTGTTGAGGCCCATGGGCTCGATGAACAGCTGGTGCCGGGGCTTGTCGGAGAACCGCACCACCTTGTCCTCGATGGAGGGGCAGTACCTTGGTCCCACCCCCTCGATGACCCCGGAGAACAGGGGGGAGCGGTGAAGATTGTCCCGGATCACCTGATGGGTGGCCTCGTTGGTGTAGGTGAGGTAGCACACCGCCCGGTTTTCCGGCGGGGCCTCCGTCTCGAAGGAAAAGGGCGCGGGGGTCTCGTCCCCCGGCTGTACCTCCATTTTGGAGAAGTCCACGCTGCGGCGGTTGACCCTGGGGGGCGTGCCCGTCTTGAACCGGCGGAGCTCCAGCCCCAGCCCCACCAGGCACTGGGTCAGAGGCAGGGCCGCCGCCATGCCGTCGGGGCCGGAGTCCCGGGTGACTTCGCCCACAATGGTGCGGCCCCCCAGATAGGTGCCGGTGGCAACCACCACGGCCTTCACGGCATAGACGGCCCCGGCGGCGGTGGCTACGGCGGACACCGCGCCCTGTTCCGTCAGGATTTCCGTCACCTCCGCCTGTTTGATCCACAAATTCTCTTGCAGCTCCAGGGTGTGCTTCATCACCTCCTGGTACCGGCGGCGGTCCGCCTGGGCCCGGAGAGACCACACAGCGGGACCCTTGCCCCGGTTCAGCATCCGGTACTGGATGCAGGCCCGGTCGGCGGCGCGGGCCATCTCGCCCCCCAGGGCGTCGATCTCCCGGACCAGGTGGCCCTTGCCGGTGCCGCCCACGGCGGGGTTGCAGGGCATATTGCCCACCGCGTCCAGATTGATCGTAAAGCACAGGGTTTTCAGCCCCATCCGGGCGGCGGCCAGGGCGGCCTCAATGCCCGCGTGGCCCGCGCCGATGACGGCAATATCATACTGTCCCGCGCTGTACATCGCGTGACCTCCTTGCTTGCCCCTGCCGGGGCGGGTTCCCTTTGCAGGGGTCGCCCTGCCGGGGGCGTTCCTTTCTGCTTGTGCAGAAAGGAACCGAAAGACACACTTAAGGGGGACGCCCGCCCCGAGAGGACTATGGTCCCAAGGGCGGACCATGTCCTCAAGGCGGGCCCCCCTTAAGAATCCCCCGGTTTACGGGGGCCATCCGCGCGGCGTAGGCGGTCGATACGGCTACAGCGGGTCGAATTGGTTTCCCTTCGATGGCCCGGCCCACACCGGGCCTGCGTTTCTCCTGTGCTTTCCCCGCCGGGCGTTTCAGTCCACAGCGCCTCCGGGGCCGCGCACACGAAATGGAACTCTATTTTAACTCGTCCGTCCGGCCCAGGAGATAATCAAGGCTAACGTCAAGAAGATCTGCTAGTGCTATTAGAGTTTCATAGTCAGGACGGCGCTGCCCGCCCTCGTAATTTTGATAAGAACGTGCGCCTATTTGCAGGTGTTCCGCAACTTCACGCTGTTTTAATCCCTTTCTCTCACGGGCTTCTTTCAAACGTTTTGTAAAAGGAACCATTTTACCTAAACCTCTTGACACGCACGATTTGGGTGTATATAATACACCCATACTGTACGTAAATCTTTTTTAATTGGAGAGCTGCGGGAGCGGGCGTATTTTCAGGCTGGGTTCCGGGTGGCGCTGGAGCTGGTCCGGTAACGCACCCAATCTGCCCCCGGCGGCGGCACCAGACACCCAGGCGCAGATTATCGTGGACGCCGCCCACGCTCAATATCCGCACACTCAGCGGCAGCGGCGCCAGGGGTTCCCGCGTCCCTATCCGCTCCGCGCCGGAAGGGTCCGCGTAAACCGTCCGTACCGGGCGTCCCCCGCGCTGGGGGATTCTTAAGGGGGGCCCGCCTTGAGGACATGGTCCGCCCTTGGGACCATTGTCCTCTCGGGGCGGGCATCCCCCTTAAGCGTCCTTTTGGCTCCTTTTCCCACGTGGGAAAAGGAACCCGCCGGAGGCCCGACGGCCTCACCCTTTCCTAAGGGTGACGATCGCCAGCTCCGGGCGGTTGAACAGCCGGAACCCCCGAAAGGGGACGGTGTTGTTTCCCAGCCCCCGGGAGACGAACAGGGTGCTTTTCCCCACGGTGTACACCCCCGCCGTCCAGGGTGGGAAAAGCCGCCGGTCGGTGCCCACCAGCCCGCCCATAAAGGGCAGGCGGACAATTCCGCCGTGGCCGTGCCCGGACAGGATAAAGTCATATCCGGCGTTGGCATACTGGCCGAAATGATCGTTCCGGTGGGCCAGCAGGGCGGTGAACAGGCCGGGATTCTCCTTCTGAATCTTGGCGTACAGCTCCTCCGGGGTGGTCTGGTCCGCGTAGCCGTTGGGGTCGTCCACCCCGGCCAGCACGATCCGCGCCCCGTTGCGTTCCAGCACCTCATATTGATTGGACAGCACCTTCACCCCGCACTGGGTGAGGACGCTTTTCAGCGCCTTCACCGCCCCGGTGCCCCCCTGGGTGGCCCACTCGTGGTTGCCCGTGACGTAGTACGTGGGCGCGATGGCCGCCAGCCCCTGGGCCAGGGCGGGGACCATGGCAAGCTGGCTCTCCTGGTCGATGAGGTCCCCCGTAACCACAATGAGGCCGGGGTTCTGCTCCCGAACCAGGCGCAGAAGGTCCTCGTTCCCCGGTCCGTACTCGTGGCCGTGGAGGTCGGACAGGTGGGCGATGGTATATCCGTCAAAGCCTGAGGGCAGGCCGTCCAGTGCCACCTCTGTGCGGGTGGCCTGGAGGCCCCAGCACTGCCACCGGAACCAGAGCGGGCCCCCGACTGCGAAAACCAGCAGGGCGGTGAGCCACCGCAGGGGATGGCGCTTTTTTCGGGGACGGCGCTCCCGGTCAGTCGTCGTCATGGAGGTAGTAGGGCCGCATCAGGCTCTTGTGCTGGGTGGAGTCCTTCTGCCGGTCGGAGCGCGGCGGGGCCTCAATAGGCCGGGGCCCGGCGTGGCCCCGCCGCCGCCGCTGTCCGGACAGGGAGGGCGGCAGGACGGGCTCCTTGGAGGGCTGGGCGGGCGCGCCCTGCTTTTTTCCCTGGCGGCGGGGCTTTTGCCGGCCCTGCTTTCGGAGCGGCTCCTGCTCCCGCTGCTTCTGCTGGGGCTGAGCCTGAGGCCGGGGGGCGGGCCGGCGGGGGGCCAGCAGCCGGGCGGTGGCGTCCATAATGACATCGGAGTCCAGGGGATTGGGCTTGTAGAAGTCGGTGACGGGCACCGACGGCTCGTCGGGCAGGGTGTCCAGGATGCGCCCCTGGCGCACCCCCCGGCCCACCGGCTTATCCCGCACAACCAGCGGCTCTGTCTTGGCGGAAGCCGCGGCCTCCGCCGTCTGGGACTCCTGTGCGCCTCCGCTCTTTTTGCGGCGGCGCTTCTTCTTTTTGGGTTCCTCCGGCTCCGCGGAAATTTTCTCCGCTTCAATCCGAGCCGCGCCCTTGGCGCCCGCCAAGCGGGGACGGCGGGAGTCCGCCGCGGAATCCGAAGGCTTCCCGCCGGGCGGATTCATTCCGCCCGGGGATTTCAATTGCAAGGGGTCCCCGGTTGGGGCGTCCTTTTGACGGCGCTTCTCTCTGGCGGCGGCCCGGGCCTCGGCGTCCTCGGAATTTATCGGACGGCCCCGCTTGTCCTTCTGGGGCGGGTCGAAGTTCTCCATGGGGTAGGGGTGGTCCTCCACCACCGGGATGGGACGGCCCAGCAGCTTCTCGATGGCCTTGAGCTCATCCTTCTCGTCGAACTGGCAGAAGGAGACGGCCTCCCCCTCCCGGCCCGCCCGGCCCGTGCGGCCGATGCGGTGGACGTAGGTCTCGGGCACGTCGGGCAGGTTGTAGTTGAACACAAAGGGCAGCTGGTCGATGTCGATGCCCCGGGCGGCGATGTCGGTTGCGGCCAGCACCCGCACCCGGCCCGCCTTGAAGTCGTTCAGCGCCTGGACCCGAGCGGTCTGGCTCTTGTTGCCGTGGATGGCGGCGGCGGAGATGCCCCGCTTTTGCAGGTCCTGGGCGATGCGGTTGGCCCCGTGCTTGGTGCGGGAGAACACCAGGGCGGAGGTGATGTGCCGCTCCTCCATGAGGTGGGCCAGCAGGCGGGTCTTATTGGACTTGTCCACGTAGTACAGGGACTGCCGGACGGCCTCCACCGGGGAGGACACCGGGTCCACGGCCACACGCTGATAGTCGTGGAGCAGGCCGTTCACCAGCCCCATCACCTCGGGGGGCATGGTGGCGGAGAAAAACAGGGTCTGCTTTTTCTCCGGCAGCAGCTTTAAAATCCGCTTCACATCGTGGATAAAGCCCATGTCCAGCATCCGGTCCGCCTCGTCCAGAACGAAGATCTCCAGGTGGGACAGGTCGATAAACCCCTGGCCGTGGAGGTCCAGCAGGCGGCCGGGCGTGGCCACCAGGATGTCCAGCCCCCGCTGAATGGCGTCCACCTGGGGCTGCTGGCCCACGCCGCCGAAGATGACGGCGGAACGCAGGGGCAGGTTCCGGCCATAGGCCGCGAAATTGTCCTGGATCTGAATGGCCAGCTCCCGGGTGGGGGTGAGCACCAGCGCCCGGATCACACGGGGCTTGGGAAGGACCTTGGCCAGCCGCTGGAGGATGGGGGCGGCGAAGGCGCAGGTCTTGCCGGTGCCGGTCTGGGCGCAGCCCAGCACGTCCCGCCCCGCCAGGGCGGGGGGGATGGCCTTGCGCTGGATGGGGGTCGGGTCGGTGTAGCCCGCCTGAGTCAATGCTTTCAAAATGGGGGCGGTGAGCCCCAAGTCGCGAAAATTCATAAACCTTTCTACGTCCTATTCTATTCTGGATTCGCTTTGTAAGCGGCCAGAGCTCGTTTGACTGATTCCACCGTTCCCGCCAGGCTCTGGCCTCCGGTTGGGACGGTGATGTGGGCGCATTTCTCGTACAGCGGAACCCGGTACCGGTACACATCGGCCAGAGTCTGGCCGGGGGAGAGGGCGATGCCCCGGGAGGCCTGGTTGTGGATGCGCCCCTCCACCTCCGCCAGGGACAGCTGGAGGTAGACCACCGTGCCAAGCCGCCGCATGTGGGCGATGGACTCCTCCCGGCACACGCAGCTCCCTCCGGGGGCCGCCACGGTCCCCCGGCAGTCCAGGGCGCAGATGGCGTCCCGCTCCAAATCCAGAAACCGCTCCACGCCCCGGCTGTCAATCAGCTCCTGGAGCAGGGCCCCCTCCCGCTCCTGTATGACCAGATCCACGTCCACAAAGCGCAGGCCCAGGGCCTTGGCCAGCACCACGCCCACGGTGCTCTTCCCCGACCCCGGCATTCCGATGAGGATAATGTTGTCCACGCCCGCGCCACCTCCGCCGTGGTTTCCAAAATAAGGAATTCCACGTAATCATAATATTATACCAGAAAAAAGCGGATGTAGCAAGGCATGATTCCCCGGGCCGCACAAATTCAGGCCGTTGCCGGCGCCTCCTAGACCCTGTCCCGGGCAAGCCCGCCCTGAAACGCGGCGGCCCTCCTCTTGTTTTCGGAGATCTTGTCCCAGCCGTCCAGGTACTCTCTGGCATACTTGGGGTTGTTCAGCCGGAGGATTTTCCCGCCCTCAAAATCCACCAGCTTGGTGATTCCCCCCGCCCCCAGAGACAGCACCGATTGCAGCTCCTCCATCATCACGATGTTATAGGCGCACACCGCCTCCGGCTTTGTCCAGCCCACGTTTTCAAAGGAGCCGGACATATACTTCTGCCGGTAGAGGTAATAGGGGGCATAGCCCGCCCCCCGCAGCCGGTCCGAGGCCAGATTGAGCATGGCCTCCACCGTCTCCGGGGCGGGCAGGTCCCCGCCCTCCTCCATGAGCCGGGCGCCCTTTTTCAGCGCCAGGGTGTGGACAGTGATATTGGCCGGGCCCATGGCCAGCACCCGGTCCAGGGTGCGCCCAAAGCCCTCCAGCGTGTCGGCGGGGAGGCCCGCGATGAGGTCCATGTTCACCAGCCCGCCGAAGTGCCGGTCCGCCAGCCCCATGGCCTCCGTAATCTGGGCGGCGGTGTGGGCCCGGCCCATGGCCCGGAGAACGTGGTCCTCCATGGTCTGGGGATTGATGGAGATGCGGCGGACGCCGTGATTTCTCAGAACCTCCAGCTTGTCCGGCGTGATGGTGTCCGGCCTCCCCGCCTCCACGGTGAACTCGGAACACCCCTCCATGGGAAGGAAGCGCTCCACGGCGGACAGCACCTGGTCCAGCTGCGGCCCGCTCAGGGTGGTGGGGGTGCCGCCCCCCATGTAGGCGCAGGAGATGTGGAGGCCCTCCGCCTTGAGCAGCTTCCCGGCCAGCTCGATCTCCCTGCAAAGGGCGTCCACATAGGGCTCCACCAGCCCCAGGGAGCCCTTCACGTCGGCGGAGATAAAGGAGCAGTAGGCGCACCGGGTGGGGCAGAAGGGGACACCGAGATACAGCGCCATTCCGTCCTCCGCCAGCCCCTTTTTCACCTCCAGCGCCGCCCGGGCGCACTCCGCCGCCAGTGCCGCCCGGGACGGGGACACGTGATACTCCCTGACCAGCTCCCGCTCCGCCTGCCTGGCCGTTTTTCCCGCCAGCATGGCCTTTGTGGGCAGCTTCACAGGCCGCACCCCGGTCAGCGACCCCCAGGGCAGCTCGTACCCCAGCAGGGCGGTCCCCGCCTGATAGAACGCCTGCTTCAGGGCATGGGACACTGTGTGGTAGACTTGCTCCCCGGGCTCGTCCAGCTTGTCCGCCGGGAAGCGGGCCACGCCGTTCCGGCACTGGCCCCCCCGCTTCACCAGCACGCTGATACTGGCCTTGGCCCGCCCCCGGCTCAGGCCGATGAGGACGCCCTGACCGCCGCCCATGTCCGGGGGCATTGTGTCCGGGTACTCCGGCTTCTCGCCGGGGAACAGGGTCAGCAGCATCTGCTCGGTGGGAAAGCGGTACTTCTCCGGGCTCCAGGGCCAGTTGTGTTGGGCGAACCAGATCTTCATGTCAGCGGCCCATGGCGGCCCGGAGGCAGTAGTTGGTCTGCCGCTCCCGCTCCAGGGTGGAGCGGCCCTCGTGGCCGGGGAGCACCTGGTAGTCCCCCTCCAGCTCCCCCAGCCGCTTGAGGGACCGCATCATGGCCTCCTCGTCGCCGCCGTCAAAGTCGGTGCGGCCCATGGAGCCCTCGAACAGGGTGTCCCCGGTGAACAGCACGTCCCCCGAGCGCAGGGTGACGGAGCCGGGGGTGTGGCCGGGGGTCTCCAGCACCTCGATTTTGATGCCGTCCACCTCCACCACGTCCCCCTCTTTGTAGGGGGTGATGTCCCCGAAGGAGCGGACGGTGGGAAAGGTCTGGCCAAATTTGTCGGTGGTATCCCCCTCCCCCCAGTCGGCGGGGTGGCAGTAGACCGGCAGGTCCGGCCACTCCTCCCGGAGGCCGGGGATGCCCAGAATGTGGTCGAAGTGGCCGTGGGTGAGAAGGACGGCTTCCGCCTCCAGCCCCTTGTCCACCAGCCAGCGGGCCACCTGCTCCCCTTGGTCGCCGGGGTCCACGATCCCGCATTTGTACCCGCCCTCTTTGCGGAAAATATAGCAGTTGGTGCCGATCTGGCCCAGACGCAGAACGCTGATTTCCATAAAAACACCTCGTTCTTTTATTTTGCAAGCTCACGTTCAATCAGATAACCGGCAATTTCAAAGGCTTTGATCCGCCTTTTTGCCAATGTAATCTGAGATCTGTACTTTTCTCTGTTTTCCTTGGACTCAAAGGTTCTGACCACCTCCCGCAGCTTATGCAGGGTGGAATCAATCTGCCGTTTTGCTTCTCTCAACTCATCCTTTGAAAACTCCATGCTCTCCCTTTCCGGTTTGAAAAATCCCCGGCGTCCGGAACGCTGCTTTGTGAAACCGTGCAGGGGCGGCCGTCAGCCGCCCACAGGCGCATAATATGCGCCCCTACAAAAGGTTTCTTATCTCAGCGCTCCGGACGCCGGGGGCTTTTCTCACATTTTGTTGGGGTCGTAGGCCACCACCGTCCGGCGGTTGGGCTCGGTGCCGGTGGAGAAGGTGGACACGCCGGGGTAATCCTGGAGCGCGGTGTGGATCACGTGGCGCTCGTAGGCGTTCATGGCCTCCAGGGTGATGTTCCGGCGGTATTTCACCACCTTGCCCGCCGTCTTGCGGGCCAGGCGGTTCAGGGACTCCTCCCGGCGGGCGCGGTAGCCCTCGGCGTCCACGTGGATGCGCACCCGGTGGCTGCGGCCCTTGTTGACGGCGTAGCCGGTGAGCTGCTGGATGGCGTCCAGGGTCTCCCCCCGGTGGCCGATGAGGGCGCCCATGTTCTCCCCCTCCAGCACCACCTGATAGGTGTCGCCGTCCCGGGTGACAACGGGCCTGGCCTCCACGCCCATGTGCTGGAACAGCCCGGTCTGGAATTTGACGATGGCGGCGGCCACGTCGTCCTCCGCCGGTTCACCCTTGGGGGCGGCGGGCTTTGCCTGGACAGGGGAAGGCTTCGGCGCAGGCGCTGGTTTTTCCGCCTTGGGCGCGGGGCGG
>CAJTLI010000018.1 GCA_910577525.1 uncultured Oscillospiraceae bacterium
GCTCCTCCGCCGTAAAATCCGGCTTGGAAAACCGTTTTTTGTACGCGCAGGTCCCACGCCAATAGTCGTTGCCCCCGTCCTGGCCGTCGATGTTATTCCAGGTGTGGGGAAGGTCCACAGGGCGCTCTTGTCCATCCGGACCTTTAAAGGTCCAGTCCGCATTCAGTATAATCGTTTTCCTCAAACTTATCTGCTCCTCTCTTTTTATGATAAAGAGCCGCCACAGCTGGCTGGCGGCTCTTTATCACATATCAAGGATTCAGGGCTTCTTTCCCGCAAAAGCGATGGGGTCAGCTCTTTTTCGGAGGGGAAGAATCCTTCTTGCGGGGAATCATATCCGCAACCAGCAGCGCCACGGACAATACGCTCAGCAGCGCGAGCACGATTTGCGCGGCATTGAGCGCCGTCTGCCACCAGGGGGTCACGGACACGATCCTGGTATTGCTCCCAATGCCGTCCATGCCCCGGGAGTGCAGCACAGTATACAGTATCCTGTGGGAGGACTCCCGCATCGCCCTGGCCACCTGTGCGTTTGGCGTCGCGCCGTCCGGGCCGTAGTCCGCGAATTCAAAGCCCAGGTTGTCCGTGGAAGCGCCTGTTGTAACCGTCCCGGTGGTGCCGGGGAAATTATCGGGGATATCGTTGCCGGCCAACACCTCATGGGGCTTGCTCATGTAATCGCCCTCGTACATATCGGTCACGGCAAACCCGGTCATGCCGGCCTCGTTGCGGAGCCACCCGGTAAGCAGCGGCTCGCAGGCACCGGACCACACCGCGCCAATGCGGTTGAAGGCCGTCATCACGCATTTTGCGTCCGCGTTCACGATGGGAAGCTCAAAGGCGCGCAGGTAGATCTCCCGCATGGCCTGCTCGTTGCACCAGGTGCCAAGCCCCTGCCGCTGCAGTTCCTGGTCGTTCAGCGCAAAGTGCTTATTGTACACATACACACCTTTGGACTGAATCCCCAGCGTCTCATAGGTGTCGATCAGGCCGGTTAAGATACCGTCCTCCGAGTAATACTCGAATACGCGGCCCGCATAGGGGGTGCGGTGGATATTCAGGCCGCTGCCGTAAAAGCCGGCGTACCCGGCCCACATCGCGTCCTCGCCGATCAGCTCACCCACCTCCTGCGCCAGCTTGTCGTTCATGGTGGCGGCGATAATGCCGTTGCAGGGATAGCAGGTGCCCGTCAGCTCCTTATCGGGGTCGTTGGTCTGGTTGGCGTAGCCGTTGGGTCCGGCGGAATACTTCTGCGTCACGCCGGAGGGGCCGTTATGGTCCAGCGTCTCCGGCTTGCCCACCGATTCCAGCGAAACGGTCATGCGCAGGCCCACCGCGCACAGGCGCGCCATATCCTCATAGGTCAGCTGGTCCAGCAGCTCGTCCCATTTGGGGTCGTTGTAGTCCAGGGGTTTGTCCGCGTCGTCCTTCAACAGCTGAATGAGACTGTGGGTGGTCTCCGATGAGCCCATAACCGGCCACTGTCCGTCATCGGCGGGGATGTCCTCCGCGTCCAGGATGCTGTCCTTGTACATCTGATCCGTCATGGACAGCTTGACATAGTTGTCGTTCTGGCCGTCCTCGTCCCCGTCGGCCCAGAGCATCAGGGTTCCCTCCCAGTCGCTGCGGGAGAGGTAGGCGATCTGGTTGTCCCCCCTGCCCTCATAGCGGTTGATGTCCGCGGAGGCAAAGAGGCTGGTGACATCGCCGCCGGTGCCATAAGCCTTGGCATAGGTCGTGGCGTCAAAGGTGTAGTCCACGCTGTAGACGAGGTCGGCGCTGCCGTCCGCCGTCATGCCGTCCGCGGTGCTTTTGCCTTTCGCGGCCAAAATGTTGTTGATGGCTTCATGGCTGCTGGAGGCTGCGGTGAGGTAATAGGTGCCGTCCTCCAGGATAAACGCGCCGGAGCCAAGGGCGTCGTAGTTGGCGAGGAAATACTCGGGGATGGTAACGGTCACAGTCTCGCTCTCACCCGGGGCAAGCAGGGCGGTCTTGGCGTAGCCGGCCAGCTCCACCGCCGCCTTTTCGATCTGGTTCTGGCGGTCATAGTCGGTATACGGCTTCTGAACATATACCTGCACGGCTTTCTTACCGGCGGCGCTGCCCGTGTTGGTCACCACGGCGGTGACGGCGTATTCCGTATCCGCGCCGCTGCCCTGCTTGGTCACCTGCATATCGCTGATGCTGAAGTCCGTATAGCTCATCCCATACCCGAAGGGGTAGGCGACCACATCTGAATAATGGTAGTCGCCCGCGTTGCCGGTACCCAGGACGGCGTCCTCATACCGCGTCTCCGTATAGCGGTACCCCACATAGATGCCCTCCTGATAGACCACGTAGCTGGTGAATTTGGAGGGGCTGGAGGCAAAGCTGTAGTCGCCGGCGTTGGTATAGGTGTAGGAGCCGAAATTGGCGACGGCGGGGTCCAGGTAGTTGTTGGTCCACCAGGTGTCCGGGAGGCTGCCGGAGGGGTTGATCTTGCCGCTGAGGATGTCGCCCACGGCATACAGGCCGCTCTGGCCCACTGAGCCGATCCACAGCGCGGCGTCAACGCCATATTGCTCATCGTTCAAAAAGGCCGCGGAAATGGGGTTGGCGCTGTTGATCAGCACCACGATGCCGCCGATTTTCCCCTCGTCCTTGAGCCCCTTCAGGCCGGTGAGGATTCCCAGCTCATTTTTGTTCAGCATCAGGTAGTCGGCGTTCTGGTCCACGTCGGCGCCCAGGGGGTTATAGCCGCCGTCCACGTGGTTGACGCTCTTGAGGTCGTTGGCCTCGCCGCCCACGCGCCCAACCACAAAAATGGCCACCTCGCCCTGACCGTAATTCGTGCCGCTCTTTTCGATGCCGCTCCACCTGGCCTCGTTGATCTCCTCGCCGCTGGAGGAGAAATCCCGGCCAAGCTCCTCTTCCTTGTACCAGTCCATGAGGTCTGCGTTGGTGACGGTCAGGCCGCTGCGCTCCATGGCGTCCACATAAGACGGGGCGTCGGCGGTATCCACCGCGCCGGAGCCGGTGCCGCCGTAGACCGGGGAGGAGGCGGTGGCGCCGAACAGGGAGACCTCTTTCCCTTTCAAGGGCAGCAGACCGTTGTTTTTCAGCAGCACTGCGCCTTCACCCTCCACCTCTTCGGCTTTGGCAAGGCCGGCGGCCTTCAGGTCCGCCACGGAACTGAAGGCGGACTCATAATAGCGCGGATATGTGCCAGCGTCCGGGGACGCCCCGTCTATGGTCACGATCTTGGAGGTGGACGTCCCCAAAAAGCTGTTGATCTGCCCGGCAAATTGTCCGGCGATGCTGTTGCCGAAGTAGATCAGAATCAGCAGCCCAATGGAGATATTGGCAAATATCTTTTTAAGCAGCCTTTTCTTCGAGGCTCTCATTGAATCGCTCCTCTCTGCAAGTTGTTTCCATCAAGTCGGCTGGTACTTCTTCATGTACAGAACAACCTCGGAAGCTACCAGGGTGACCACGAGCATCACGGCACAGGTCACAAGCTGCGTAAACTGGGGGAACGGCTCGATGCCGTAAATGGTGTCCGCCACCGGCCAGATGACCATTTTCACAAACATCATGATGGCAATTCCGCTGCCCAGGCAGAGGACGGCGGGGGCGAAGCCGGCCGTGCGCTCGTTCACCAGCAGCAGGACGGCGGCGGCAACGCCGGCTGCCGCCAAAATGACGCAGATGCGCAGGTCAAATACCGGTTCCTTGTACTCGATTTTTTGGAACAGCACCCCGTAGCAGATTGCGGAAACGACTGCCAGCACACAGGTAAAAAGGGATATAAAGTAGCCGGGCGCCTTTTTGTGCGTATTCATAAAATGCTCCTTTCAGCAGCCGCACAGACGGTATACAGCCTGTGCGGCTGGGAAGATCGGATGTTAGCGGAAAACGCGGGGGAAACGCCTTTTACTTGTCGAAGATCAGGCAGTAGACCCATTCGCCCTCGGTGCCCGGGCGCTCCAGGTGCTCCTCGCTGTAGCCCAGGAGCAGCTGGCCGGAGCCGTTCATGCCGATAATCAGGGTCTTCTCCGTGGTGTCCACGTCGGAGGCGCCGGCGATCTGGTCCAGGAACAGCCCGTAATCGTCAATGTCCTTAAAGCGCATGGTGGCGGGGCCGGGCTGCTCATAGAACTCGCCCTCCGCAACCACCTTGCCCTGGGGGAAGTCCTCCCAGCTGGTGGAGCCCTTGAATTCCTCAATGTCGTCCGCCGCCAGAGTATTGGTGATCTCCTCCACGCCGAAGGTCAGATAGCCGGTCAGGTTATACACCTGGTTGTGGATATAGGCCGGACCGTCAACCAGCTCGGAGGGGTCCAGCTCGCTGGTGATGCGCAGGGAGATGGCATTGTCGGCGGGAGTCTTCAGCTCCCCGTCGACAAACACCTGGGCCAGGGTCCAGGTGCCTTCCAGCGCCAACACGTCGCTGCCGAAGTCGAGGCCGGTGGGGCCCTCCTGCACAACGGGCTCGCCAGCGGGCTCATTGCCGCCGGTCTCGGGGGTGGCGGCGGGCTCGGAGGGAGCGGAGCTGGGGTTGTTGGCGGGCTCGGAGGGAGCGGAACTGGGGTTGTTGGCGGGCTGGCTGGGCGTATCGCCCGAGCTGCCGCAGCCGGTGAACAACAGCGCCAGGCACAGCGCCAGGCACAGGCAGGAGATTTTTTTCATGACAATGTTCCTTCTTTCGTGGTTTAGAATGTCCAAAATCCAACTAAAAAGCTGGGATTCAGCAAACGGCCGCATGGGACGGCCCCTGTGACCAGAGGCCCGCCCCATACGAGCTGTCCGGCGCGGCGCCGGACAGAAATGCAATTAGTAGCTCAGGCCAAAGCCGGACACATAGGAGTTGCCGTCGGCATCCTGATAGGCGTAGGAGCCGGAGGGGGAGGCGTTCAGCACGGCCTGGTCCATGTGCTGGTCCTTCACGTAGCCGGGCACGTCGTTGGGGGAGACGCACACGTCCCAGATCTCGCCGTCCAGGTCGGTCTCCACCAGGGCGATGACGGAGGCGTCGGCCACCATGGTGATGGGCAGCTTGCCGGTGGGTGCGTATTTGCCCGCCACCACCTGGGCGATGGCCGCGTCGGAGGTGTCGAAGGTGCCCAGCAGCGCGTCGCAGTAGGGCTCCATGTTGCTCAGAATCCAGGCGTTGGAGGCCTCGATCTGGCCGATGACCTTGCCGCCGTTGGCGTGGACGGCGTCCGCCACCTTCTGGAACTGCTTCATGTTCTGCACAGTGGTAACGCTGGCGGTCTCATCGGTGCGCTTGGCGTTGTTGTCGTAGATCGGGGTCTCCACGTCCTCCGCCAAATCCAGGATGGCCAGTTCACTCTTGCCGGTGCCCACGATGGTGGGGGTCACCCGCAGGTAGGCGATGTCGGCGTCCTTATAGTCGTCCACCACGGTGAAGCCCTGGGCCTCCAGCGCGGCCTTGATGCCGTCAATATTGGCGTCGCCCTTCTGGTTGAAAGCCTCCACATAGACCTTCTTTCCGGCGTCCGTCAGGGGCAGGGTGTTCTCGCTGTTCTTCATCAGAACCACGGACTTCAGATGGGTCTCCTCCGCCAGGGCCTGAACTTTGGGGGTCACCTCGTTGACGGCGGCGACGCTCTCGTCCAGGTCGCGGTAGGGGTTATCCAGGTTGCCGCTCTGGGCCTGGGGCAGCAGGCGGTTGGCGGCGGCCCGCTCCAGGTCGGCGCGGGTCACGTCGCCGGCGGCCAGGGCCTGGTCCAGCAGCTCGGAGGGATTAAAATCGTCCTTCATAGCCATATTGCCGTTGGCATCGGTCACGTAACGGCCAAACTGAATCACGCCGCAGTCGCAGCCGGCCTTGATGAACAGGACCATACGCTCATACTCAGATAGGTCCTCTACGCCCTGCTGGGAGTCCAGGGACAGGGAGTCGGAGTTGATGAGGCCGTCGAAGCCCAGCACGTCGCGGAGCAGGCCCAGGAGGATGTCCTCGTTGAAGGCGTTGCCCCGGCCCTCGTAGCGGATGTCATAGGTCTTGCCGTTGTAGGTGATGGACTGGGGGGCGATGCGGGCGTCGATGATGGGCTGGGAGTAGCCGGGCATAACGCCGGCGGCCCCGGCCTCAAAGGCGGCGATGAAGGGCTTGAGCTGGTAGTCGGCCAGGGAGTTCTCGGTGGAGTAGATGCGGTAGCGGCCGGTCTGGCCATGGCTCTCAAAGCCGTTGTAGGCCGCGCCGTCGCCGGGGAAGTGCTTGATGGTCAGCAGGATGCTGCCGGGCACCATGCCCTGGTCACCGTTCTGATAACCGATGGTCAGGTTGCGGGCGATCTCGGAGGCCGTGTCCTCCCGTTCGCCGTAAGTACCATTGTTGCGGCTCCAGCGGGGGTCGGTCACCAGATCCACCTGGGGGCCGTACAGGCCGTCGATGCCCTTGGCCCACATGACCACCCGGTCATACTGGGCGTCGGTCAGCACCAGGTCGGCATTTCCGTCGCCCAGGGCGGCGGCGGTGACGCCCTCAGTGCCGGGCATACCGTGCTTGATGGGGTTGGTGAAGGCGAAGAAGGGCACCGCCACCTCGCCGTTGGTGATGGCGTAGTACTCACTGTACTGCTCCAGGCCGTTGTTGAACCACACGGCCACCTCGGTCTCTGGATTGTTGCGAATGACATAGGTGCGCAGATTGGAGGAATTCAGCCACTCCAGGTTGTTGGGGGCCTCGCTGGTGGCGCCAAAGCCGCCCACGGCAGGGTAAACGCTGGTCCAGACGGGCTTGCCATCGGCGTCCACCACGTCGGCGGTCTTGGTGCTCACGGGGCTGTAGGCCATGCAGTTGACCACCTGATGGGTCAGCTGGGTGTCGGAGAGGGCCTTGGCCATGGCCTCGGCGCGGGTCTGGGCGTCCAGCCGCCAGTCCTCAAAGTCGTCCAGCTTCTGGTTGTTGTTCAGGTCGCGGAAATACTTGCCGTCCTCACGGATCACGCCCACCAGGGTCACGCCGATGGTGGGGCCGTCCTCGTTCTCGTAGAACACGGGCTCCAGGAATTCAGAGATGAGCTCATCCTCACTGCCCACCGTATAGGGGGCGGGGATGTAGCCGTCGGCCTCGGCGGCGGCGGACGGTGCCGGCGAAGCCGTTGGCGCAGACGACTCCGACGACTCGGTTGGGCCGCAGGCTGCCAGCATAGACAGGGCCAGCGTTGCCGCGAGCAGAAGAGCGAGCGTTCTTTTCATAGAAATCCTCCTTTTCTTTTTCTCTGATGTGATTTCACCAAATTTCCCACCAGAGCTTCTGTTTGTTATTGTACTTATTCAACAGTTCCACATCAACTCTTCTTGCACAAGCGGCAGATTTCTTGCATGAACCGCAAAAAAAGAAGGCCCAGGGCCTTCTTTTTCATGAAATATTTGGTTATTGCGCCTGCCGCACTCTGCCGGACACAAGCCAGACCGTCAGTCTGAACACGCCGTCCTCGGCCCTCACCGTCAAGTCGCCGCCATATTTTTGCGCGATAGCCCGCATGCTCTTCATGCCATAGCCGTGGAAATCCTGAAGTTCGGTATGGGTCGTGGCAGGCAGGCCGTCCTTAAAGCGCAGCTCGCCCTCATAGTAATTCGTCACGTTGATGGACACGATATCCCCCGCGCTTCGGACGATGACACCGATCTGCCGTTTCTCCTCCTCCAGCATTCGAACCGCCTCCGCCGCATTGCCCAGGGCATTCCCAAATAAGGAGTAGACCTCCGCCTCCGCCAGAAAATCCAAGCAGCCGCCATTTCCAGAAAAGCTCAGCTGGATATGGTCCTTTTCACACAGCAGGGCGCGGTCAGTCAGCAGCACGTCCAAGGTTTGGCTTCCGGTGTGATAGAACTGATCGTAAATGCGAATCAGCGATTCAAGCTCATCTCCCTCGCTGGCTGGGATTGACAGGCGGCAATCCTCCAGCCGGTGGCGTATGTCGTGGCACTTCATGTTGATCAGCTCAATGGTATTCTTTCGCTCTGCCAGCTGCTTGCTGTCCGCCTGCCATAATCCGCGTATTGTTTCCATCTCCTCGCTCAGCTTTTCCTGCTTGCAGAAATTATACTGAATCATCAGACAGAGGGAACAGCACGTGATAGCGTACAGGTTTTGCGCAATAATGGCGCTCGCGTCCCACTCCTCGCCGCTTCTCACAAACCGGGTGATTATAATGCAGATAAACAGAATAATCACGCTCACTATATTCATATTCCGGCGGAAATCGCTTTTGTCATAATGGGATGTATCCATTCCCCGGGCGAAGAGGAAGTAGACCGCCACGCAGAACGGGAGATACAAAACAGCGTTGCGCAGAAGAGACGGCAGGAAGCCGTGAGACAGCCACGGGAGCAGGTAGCCAGTCTTCAGCTGAATCAGCCTCAGGGCCGAATAGGCCAAATGCTGGGTGGCGCGCCCTGCGCTCGCGCTGTAGAGGGACGATTCCCATCCGACTTGGAAGCAGGCGTGGAACAGCACAAGCACGACGACGAATTCGGTCAGGAAATAGAGGAACATAATAAGCTGCGACGGCAGCCCCAGCGCCGGCGATTGGAGCCACCCGTTGATGGAATGCAGCAGCCAGGCGCACAGGGTGGAAAGCGTGAGGACCCGCGCCACGAAATGCGTCCGGCGCTGATAGCCATGGAAAAAGATCGCACAGCACATCAGGTTTTGAAAAAATGTCAGGATAACGCCCATGGCCTACACACCACCCACCATAAATTCCGCGTATGCCCGTAAAAACTTCTGCTTGTAGGAGCGGCCGATCCGCAGCTTTGCCCCCTCCATCAGTACATCGTCGCCCACCACGCTGCGCACATACTGCATATTGACCACGTACCACCGGCTGATGGCGCAGTAGCTTTCCGGCAGCTGCTGATCCATGGATTTCAGGGGGCCCAGGGAACGGTATACCTTGTCCCGTGTGTGCCAGTTCAAGTAATGGCCCTCGACTTCCACATAGCGTATCTCCCGAAGGTGCAGGCCTATCGTCTCACCTTCGGCCCGGATCACAAATCGATCCTCGCTTTTGCTGCCCACGTGCGCAAGGATCCTTTTTAACTTCAGGTTGAAGGCATGGTAATTGATGGGCTTCAAAATATAATCAAACGCCTCCACGGCGTACCCCTCAATGGCATACTGCGCCATATTGGTCACAAATACAAGGGTCACGCTGCGGTCGATCCGCCTGAGCCGCTCCGCTGCCTCCATCCCGGTCATGAGCGGCAGCTTGA
Organism: uncultured Oscillospiraceae bacterium; assembly: GCA_910577525.1. Taxonomy (GTDB): domain Bacteria; phylum Bacillota; class Clostridia; order Oscillospirales; family Oscillospiraceae; genus Enterenecus. The sequence continues at coordinate 9,229 of CAJTLI010000018.1, forward strand.
TGTCCATGAAGATCAGGTCATAATTTGCCTTATACGAATCCAGCAGCAGCACCGCGTTTGCGAAATGTGTGACCTGGAACTGCAAACGGTTCTGTGCGGCGTATTGCGTCAGACAGTCCATCAGATTCCTGGCTTCCTCATCATTGTCCTCAACGACTGCAATGTCGACCACTTCATTCACCCCCCTGCACGCATATCCCCGTATGGGTTCGCTTATAAGAATTCTTTTGGCTTGCTATAACGCACATGGGCGGGCTATAGCCGCGGCCTTCTCCCCATGATATTTGATGAAACGGCCAAACAGAGCGCCATCTATGTTGCAGGCATTGTCAGCATGGTGGGGAACGGCCGATGGTGCAGGTACCAATGTCGTGCGGGGGGAATCTTTGCGGTCATAATGCGCACTTCTTTTCATTGCAACCGCTGCAATATACGCTGCTTTAGTCGCCATTATAGCATTGCAATGATTGTAAGTCAACGTCTCCAAATTACCAATCAGAATGACGTACGTCATATGTCTTCCCAGTATATGCCGGCAGGAACGGATCTGGAGGGCGGCTGATGGATTTCGGCGCGGTGGTATTCAAGGTGAAGCGGAAGAAATACCGGGTGGGGACATACCAAACCTTTGACTGGGGCGGTCAAATGGATTTGGGCGGGGTTGTTTTAAGAAACTGAGTGTGATATACTGGGCAAAATTTAGGTTCATGGCAAGTCGCGGATTGGGGCGAACAAATTATGCAAAATGAAAAGGTATATCAAAAGTACCTATTTCCTGTCATGCTTCAAATAATTTTAGTGTGCTTAGTTGTATTTTTCCTTCAAAAGAATGACATAGTGTGTGGATATGATTCCTATTTAGGAATGGCGCTTATTGTGGTTGCCGGAATTTCATCCGCTATGTGGGGATGTATATATCAGGTGAAATGTTGTGGAAATAAGTTGTTTGAGATATTTGTTGATTTCTTTTCCGTTAAAGCATCTTTGAAGTCATATTGTTTAGTGGCAGTTTTTTTATTTTTAGATTTCTCAAGTGTGATGGTTGGCGGAATATTGCTGGCACAAAAGCCACACATTTTGATATTGCTATTTGCAAAAGCAATCGTATTTGGCGGGATTGAAGAAATCGGATGGCGATATACCTTTCAGCCCGTTCTGGAAAAAAGATGGCCCTATGGTATTGCCGCTCTGATTACTTTTATATGTTGGGGAATATGGCATTTCCTGTTTTTCTATGTAGACGGCAGCATAACAACTGTAGAGGTGATTCCGTTTGCAATAGGGTTATTGACAAATTGCTTTATCCTATCTGCAATTTTCCGATTTTCAAACTCTCTGTGGTTGTGTGTAATGACACACGCACTAATTAATGCGCTATCCCAAGTAACTATTGGAGGGAATCTATTTACAGATGTATTTGCGAAAATGCTAATCATCATTGTCTCAATTCTGCTGAGCAGCAGGGAAAGGAACAACGCCTAATCTGTTTCACGATGAGACACAATTCGACAAAACGTACCTCGGAATGAGGTACGTTTTGCCGGCTTAAAAAGCGGAGAAATGCGTTTGCATTTCTCCGCTTTTTGTGTTATAATATCATCACAGACGAGGATAATCAAAACTTTTTTGCTATTTATAGTGCTTCTCCGGCAGCAGTTTGGCAACAAAAAATCGGATAGCCCATCATTTGTGGATAACTGAAAGAATTAAAATAACCTGTGCTGAATTGTAGTAACAAAAGCGTTTAAGAAACGGTGCTACGAATTGCGTAGTGAAAATCAAATATGTTCCGGCGTCCGGGCACACGCCGGGCAGCGCTCTGTTTGTGGATGAGACGCACCGCGCCGTCCTCTGTGGGGACGCCCTGCCGGAGCGGCTCAGCAAATTCCCCATAAGGCTTTTGTATGGCTACCGGCATAAAACCGCGGCTATGGCGACCCGGAAAGGAGAGCTGAAGCAGCTGAGGCGGGCATCCCAAAAGAGAAAGGGTGTGTCCGCTCGGGTGTAATCTCCCGCCGCTGGGCATCCTGCCAATTTTCAAACGGCGCTAAACAGGGAAAAGTCTACCGCACCGCGGTCATAAAGAGTTTCCCCTGCTTGTTCCACGTTCCACGGCACAAAAGCCCTTCAGCTATGACCACAAAGACCGCAGCCATAAGCCCCACGAACAAAATGACAGCCGCCCGGTCAAACGCGTCTTCCGCGGCACAGAGGACGCTCTTCGCCAGAGGATTCTCCCCAAAGGCCATCAGCGCCTCAAAAATATTGCCAAACGTATCGGTGTAATGCCCGGCGTCAAAAATCATCTCCGCCGGCAGCAGGGACGGCGGCAGCTCAACGCCGCCCAGCACATAGGCCATGCACACCCCGTCCAATCCGGCCAGGGCCGTATTCACGGCAGCCAGGCCGCGCCCGCCGCGCCTGCGGAACAGTATACAGGAGCCCGCCCACAACACCACCGGAAACAGCAGCATGACCAGCAGAAGGACCAGCCGGGGCACATGTTCCAGAAACTGCTCCACCGCCTTCAGACTGTAAACCCGGGCGTAATCCGCTGTCATGGGGTGAAAATAGGGCGCCAGCACGGGAGCCTGGGAGATTTGGGTCTTGGCCTGCGGTTCTATAAAGGGCTGCGCCCCGCCGGCAACAGACAGCAGCAAGGCCGTATCCGTCCGCCCGTCCAGTCTCAGCGAGGGGGACAAATTTTCAATCTCCGGGACAGGGGCGGAAAATGCCACCAAATACACATCCTCCGCCGTCTCCTGTTCAAGCAGTTCCACCAACGGCTCCCCCGCCCGCAAGGGGTGGGAGGAAAACTGGATCAGCTCCGCGTTGTAGCTGGGCGTGGCCGTCACCTGCTGGACCCCGCCTTCACGATCAATTATGGAATAATCCTGGCCGTCTATCTCATGTGCGCGCGGGCCGCTTTCCCAGCCGGAGCCCTCCACCAGCTCAAACAGATGATACCCGGTCTCGTCGTAGGTAAGCGCCTCCATTGGCAGCACGGTGAGTCCATAGGCGCTGCGGGGGGCAGCCACCACTTGGGCGGTCATCTGTTCCTCGATTTTGAAGGAGAGCATCGTACAGGCCGCAAGCACCCACGCGAGCAGGGAAAATACGCACAACGTCCTTCGCTTCACCGTCACATCTCCTTTCCCAGGGCGATCCCCTCCACCAGTTCCCGGTTGAAATAGAGAAACAGGAACAGGGGCGGCAGAATGGCCAGCACACAGCACACCAGCCGTACGGCGGGGTCGGCGGGAAGCACCGACGCCAGGGAAACCGACAGGGGCCAGCGCTCAAAATCCTTGAGATAGGCGATGGGCTGCTCCACCATATTCCAGCCGTCCAGGAAGGACAGCAGCAGGGTGCAGACCAGCCCGCTTTTGTTCATGGGAACGGCCACCTGGACCAAAATTGCCAGCGTTCCGCAGCCGTCCAACCGGGCCGCGTCCAGAATCTCATCGGGGATGGCCCGGAACCCCTGGGCCATGAGAAACGTTCCCAGGGGGAGGAAGACGGCGGGCAGGATCAACGCCCAGCTGGTATCCAGCAGAGCCAGCCCGTCCAGAACCAAATAGGTCGGCACCAGGGTCACCTGCAGGGGCAGGATCATCAGCACCGTTAGGGCGAAAAACAGGGCGTTCCTGCCCTTAAACCTGCATTTGGCAAATCCATACCCCGACAGGGCGGAGACGATCACCTGGCCGCCCGCGATACAGCAGGCCAGCCCCAGGCTCAGCCAGAAGCGCAGCAGGTATTTCGGCGAGGACAGAAACACTGTGTAATAGTGCGTCAGGGTGACGCCGTCCTCCGACCGGAAGCTGTTCGCCAGCACATACAGGAAGGGCGCCAGACACAGCACGGAAAGGATCAGGGCACAGAGGCCCCCCCAGCCTGAGCCAAACGCGTTTTTTCATGCCCGGAACTCCTCCTTCCGCCTCACCCAGCCGTAGAGGAGGGCGAAAGCCGCCGTCACCACCAACAGCAGCAGCACCGACGCCACCGCCAGCTTTGGATAGCTCAGATGTTCAAAGCTGTTGCTGATGAAATGCTGGAGCATGTAGATATCCTCGTGGGGGCTCGTCCCGCCGATGAGGAAGATCTCCCGGAAGCACTTGAAGGCGTTAATCAGGGAAAACACGACGGCAAAGAAAATCGAGTACCACATCTGCGGCATGGTGATGTACCGGAACCGCTGCCAGGCGGTGGCCCCGTCCAGCCGGGCCGCCCCGTAGTGATCCTCCGGAATTGTAACCAGCCCGGACAGCAGCAGAATCACGCTGTACCCGGTGTTCTTCCACAGGTAGAGCGCCTCCGCCACCCAGAAGGACGAGGACGAGTGGAGCCAGTCCGACACCGGCAGGCCCAGGGCGGACAGCGCCCCGTTCAGCAGTCCCGCGCCGCCGAACAGCAGGTCCACCACCAGCACCACCCCGATTACCGGCATGATGTATGGGAACAAAAGCACCGACTTCAGCAGCCGGTGCTTTTGCGCCTGCGCCCTCAGCAGCAGCGCCACGGCAAAGGACACCACCAGAATCAGCGGCAGGCCCACCAGCAGGAAGCGCATGGTGTTCCAGAACGCCAGACGGAACAGCTCCTGGTTCAGAACGGTCCGGTAGTTGGCAAGCCCCACGAAGGTTTGACTGTTTCCAACGCCCCGCATCACCGAACGGCGCAGAACCAGAAGGAACGGGAGGGCATAGAACAGCAGACATCCCAGAACGACGGGCGCCACCAGCAGATAGCCGTCCCGGGCGTTTTTCGCGGATAATTTCATCCTCTCACCCCTCGGCTACGTGCCGCCGCAAAGCGTCGATGGTCTCCTGGGCCTCGGCGTCTACCGTCTCCCGATATTCGTCGCGGAGGTTCAGCACCATTCTCCACTCGCTCCCAACCGTGATCGGGACCCGCGCCCCGTCAATCTCCGCCGTCAGCAGGGGCAGGATGTCGCCGTCCGTCATGGGCATATCCTGGAACGTCTGGACCAGAACGGCTTTCGTACGGCCCTCATCACGGAAGCGTTCCAGCTGGGCGGTCAATTCGCTCCAAAGGGGCTCCACGGAACCGATGGCCCGCACCGGCCACCCGCTGGCCATCAGGCCGGGGACGGCGTCGTCCCTGACGGGGCGCTTCAGGTCCCACTGGCTCTCGGGCAGGAGCAGCAGGCGCAGGAAATCATAGGCCGTCTCCGGGTGCCCGCTCCCGGCCCCCACCGCGCCCCACCAGGTGATCTCCGCCGACAAGGAGCCGTCCACACAGCGCAGGGGGAACATCTCCAGCTCAACGCCCTCCAGCCGGGCCAGTGCGGCGGTGTGGACCGCGTTGGAAAAGCTGTTCACGACCAGGGGCGCGCGCCTGAGCGCGTACGGGTCCTCCCCGCCGTCCTTCAGCTCCGGAAGGGCCAGGGGGAACGAGCCCACCTGGACCATATACATGCTGACGGACGGCATCCCATTGCAGATAGCGTTGCACCGCTCCTCGATTTCCCAGCATTGCCGGGTGAACTCCACAAGCTCCCCGGCGGTCACCTGAACCGTTTCGGTTTTGTAGTCGATCACCCTTGGGAACAGGTAGAATGGGTCCCCCCGCATGACCACCGCGGCCCCCCGTTGAACCAGGGCGTATCGCCGTGCTCCAGCAGCTCGCGGAACAGGCCGGTCACGCTGGACTTCATGGCCTCCACGTCCATGCCGGACCGCTCCAGCCGCGCCCGGTCCGCGTAGACCACGGGGTAGTTATAGCGCAGCGGCAGCATATACCGGGCCCCGTCCACCACGCCCGCGTCCATGACGCCGGCCGTCAGCTCCTCCGTATTCAGCCCGTCGTCCCCGTCGTACAGGGCGCTGACATCGTAGAACAGGCCGTTATACATCGCCTGCTCTACATCGGGGAACAGGCCCCCGTCCAGTACGGTATTATAGACATGGGCGGCGAGCTGCACCTCTATATACGGCGTCATCACATAGAGGTCCGGCCCACCCCCCCCCGCCATGATCTCCGTGCGCAGCTGCTCCAGGCGGGTCTCCCGTTCCTCGCCGGGCTCGGGCAGGAACTCCAGCTCAATCGTGACGTTTTCATGCTCCGCCTGATACTTTTTGATCAGGCGGTTGAGCTCATAGTGCATCCCGTAACGCTCGGATCTCATGGCGTTGGTCAGCACCCGGAGGGTCACAGGCCCGTCCACAGTTGGCTGCTCCCGGCCGCAGCCCGCCGGCAGGAGCAGGAGCGCGGCCAGGGCAGCAGCCAAGGCCCGCCGGATTGCGCGCGCATGTTTCATTAGAGTGGACAAACGTCAGGTCTCACCGGCTTACGCATCGCGGAATCCGCCGCAGCCGCAGGCATTGCCAGAGCGCTCACCGACAGCGCCAAGGCCAAAAACAGGGCCACAAATTTTTTGCGTTTTTTCATGACAGATACCTCCAAAATGTTTTTTATTTCTACAGCATCAGCTGCGAAATACAAAATGGGTTTTTTACTGTCTCCGCCGTTTCGTTATAATCCCTGTCCTGCCCACATCGTTTATCAATCCGGCCGCCTAATGATTTTTCGCGGGGAAACGATCTTTTTTAAGCTCGTCACACACGTCTACCCCGTTGCGCACAATGTGAAATGTTAACCCGGGATGCTCCGTCTCCTTCGGCGGGGCGGTTTTTTCACCTGCGGCTCCTCTGTCTGCACCGGCGGGTCCGCGGGCTCCTTAAAAACGGCGGAATGGATCACAATTACAGACGCGATTGCCGAAAGCATCATGCAGGCGGTTAAAAGCGCCGCCCAGATCCACATGTAAGGGCGCCGCCTTCCGGCGCCGGCCAGTTCCCCCAAATCCGCCGTCCGGGCGGGCGGCGCCTGCCCGAGCTGCGGGCTTTCCTCCGCCAGGGCTTCCACAGGGATTTCGAATAACTTCCCTATGGCAACAAGATTGTCGGCGGAGGGCTCCGCCGATCCGCACTCCCATTTGGATATGGCCTGCCGCGATACGCCCAATTTTTCAGCCAGTTCCATTTGGGTCATACTGTGCTGTTTCCGCAAGGCAGACAACTTCGCCCAAGCTGCATCGTATCACTCCTTCTATGTTTTTTAAACCACCTGCACGTTACAAACGCGCAACCCTTGGTTGCAAATGCGCTTTTGAGAACCTTCCGGCGTTTTGCCCCCCCCTCGAATATCCCAGATATAAAGCAAAAACCCCTGTATTCGCAATGAATACAGGGGTTTCTTTTGGCGCGGAAGGAGGGATTTGAACCCTCGCACGGTTTTACCCGCCTACTCCCTTAGCAGGGGAGCCCCTTCGGCCACTTGGGTACTTCCGCATGCCGAAACATCAAAAAAGATGAAATTGTAATCTGGCGGAGAGAGTGGGATTCGAACCCACGGCCCTTGCGGGTCACCGGTTTTCAAGACCGGCTCCTTAAACCACTCGGACATCTCTCCAAATTGGAAACCGTCCAAACGCAGTAGTTATACTATCATACTCAGTCCAGTTTGTCAACCGGCAAATTCTCCTGCGGCGGTAAATCCCGCGCGGGCCCGAAGCCAATTTCAGGCGGAGGCGGGGCCCTGGCTTTTTGTGGAGAAGTCCTGTCCTTCCCAATTTCTTGTGCATTTTGCCGCCTGGGAAATGGCCCGTCCGCCTTGCTTTTTTCCCGATAATTTGCTATGCTAAAGCAAATCGTCCCATGAGAGGAGATACCCATGATTACCTTAAACAACACCCCCGTCCGGTGGCTCGGCGGACGCTTTGTCCCCGCGCGTCCCGGGGAGAGCCGGGAAGGCGCCATGGCCCGCGCCATCCTCATGGCCCACAACGCCTCCGGCGATCCGGACCGCCTGTCCATCCGTTTCGACGCCATGGCCTCCCACGACATCACCTATGTGGGCATCATCCAGACCGCCCGGGCCTCCGGCATGAAGGAGTTCCCCCTGCCCTATGTCCTCACCAACTGCCACAACTCCCTGTGCGCCGTGGGGGGCACCATCAACGAGGACGACCACGTCTTCGGGCTGTCCGCCGCCAAGAAGTACGGCGGCGAGTTTGTCCCCGCCCACCAGGCCGTCATCCACTCCTACATGCGGGAGCGGTACGCCGCCCCCGGCAGGATGATTCTGGGCTCCGACTCCCACACCCGCTACGGGGCCTATGGATGCATGGCCATCGGCGAGGGCGGCCCCGAGCTGGCCCGCCAGCTCCTGCGGAAAACCTACGATATCGCCTATCCCAAGGTGATTGCCGTCTACCTCACCGGGGCCCCCCGGCCCGGCGTGGGCCCTCAGGACGCGGCCTTGGCCCTGGTGGAGGCCACGTTCAAAAGCGGCGCGGTGAAAAACGCCGTCCTGGAGTTCTTCGGCCCCGGCGTGGCCTCCCTGTCCATGGACTACCGGGACGGTATCGACGTGATGACCACCGAGACCACCTGCCTGTCCTCCGTGTGGCAGACGGACCAGCAGACCAAAACCGCCCTCACCCTTCTGGGCCGGGGGGACAGCTACCGGGAGATGGCCCCCGCCGAAGGCGCTTATTACGACGGCGTCGTCACCGTGGAGCTGGACAAAATCGAGCCCATGATCGCCCTGCCCTTCCACCCCTCCAACGCCTTTACCATTAAAGAGTTCAAGGCCAATATGGCCGGGCTGCTCCACCAGGTGGACGCGGACGCGGCGGACCAGCTGGGGGTAAAAAACGCCCCCTCTCTGGTAAACAAAGTCGTCAACGGCCAATTCCTGGTGGACCAGGGGGTCATCGCCGGGTGCTCCGGCGGAACCTACCAGAACCTGAAGCGGGCCGCCGAGATTTTAAAGGGCCGCTCCACCGGCTCCGGCGCCTTCTGGCTGTCCTGTTATCCCGGCTCCATGCCCATCAACCTGGAGCTGACCAAAAACGGGTATATCGCCGGCCTCATGGCGGCGGGGGCGTCCATCCGCTCCTGCTTCTGCGGGCCCTGCTTCGGGGCCGGGGACGTGCCCGCCAACGGGGCCTTCTCCATCCGCCACTCCACCCGCAACTTCCCCAACCGGGAGGGCTCCAAGCCCGGGGACGGCCAGATCTCCTACGTGGCCCTGATGGACGCCCGGTCCATCGCCGCCACCGCCCGGATGGGGGGCGTGCTCACCGGGGCGGACGAGCTGCCGGACGTGCCCGCCGACCGGGCGGACGAGCAGTGGAACTACGACGATTCCGCCTACCAGTCCCGGGTCTACTTCGGCGTGGGCAGGCCCCAGCCCGAGACCGAGCTGGTGTTCGGCCCCAACATCGCCGACTGGCCGGAGCAGATCCCCCTGCCGGAGGACCTGCTGCTCACCTGCTGCGCCGCCATCTACGACCCCGTCACCACCACCGATGAGCTCATCCCCTCCGGGGAGACCTCCTCCTACCGCTCCAACCCCCTGCGGCTGTCCGAGTTCGCCCTGAGCCGGAAGGACCCCCAGTACGTCCCCCGGGCCAAGACCGTTCAGGCGCTGGAGAAGCTGCGCAGGGAGAACCCCGACGCCCCCTCGGTCAAGGAATTCCTGGGCCGCACCGGGAAGGATACCGGCATCGGCTCCTTCATCATGGCCCTGAAGCCTGGCGACGGCTCCGCCCGGGAGCAGGCCGCCTCCTGCCAGCGGGTGCTGGGGGGGTGCGCCAACATCGCCGGGGAGTACGCCACCAAGCGCTACCGCTCCAACGTGGTCAACTGGGGGATGCTGCCCTTCGTCGCGGAGGATGTGGAGGCCCTGGGGCTCCAGCCCGGCGACCGGCTCTATCTCCCCGGCATCCGCACCGCCCTGGAGAACGGCGCGGACAAGGTGGCGGCGATCCTCCTGCAAAAGGGCGGCGAGCGGCAGATCACCCTGCTTCTCCCCGGCCTGACTCAGGAAGAGCGGGATATCATATTGGCCGGGTGTCTTATCAACTACTACGCCCAGTGATATCCCGCTCTGGGACCCGCCGCAGGCGGGACGCGCTTTGCGCGCTCAAGTGTTTTGCGAAGCAAAACCTTGAACTTGGCGGAATTCATTTGCAGAGCGGAATTAACCGCAAGGAGGGCGGGCTCGCAGGAGCCCGCCCTCCTTATGTCCGATGGAAGATTTTTTATCTGTTCTTAACAATTGACCCGGCAAAAACACCTTGTCCCGCCTGTCCGGTTATGGTATAATAATCTGCTTAAAATTTCCGCCCATCCGGCCTTTTTTATATCATATGGGGTTGACATATTAAAACGTTCGTTCTATGATAGGAACGGACTGTTGCATGACGAGGGAGGCGCGCCCATGCCGAAATTTGAAGTAGTTTCAGAATACACCCCCAGCGACGTTTCCCCACAAAAGCATCGCTTTTGTGGGGGCCCCGAAATTTAACTCGAATGGGCAGGCAGTGCCCGCCCATTCCAAGGTTTTGGCTTGCGCCAAAACACTTGTACGCCGCACTCGCGGCGGCGGGCCTCAGGCCCGCTGCTGGCCGCCGTCGAATCACAATATCTGGTCATAGGAGATAACTTATGCCAAAATTTGAAGTAGTTTCAGAATACACCCCCAGCGGCGACCAGCCCGAGGCCATCGCCGCCCTGGCGGCGGGCATCGAAAACGGCCTGGACGAGCAGACCCTGCTGGGCGTCACCGGCTCGGGCAAGACCTACACCATGGCCAAGGTGATCGAGGCCGTCCAGCGGCCCACCCTGGTGCTGGCCCACAACAAGACCCTGGCCGCCCAGCTGTGCGCCGAGTTCCGGGAGTTCTTCCCCAACAACGCGGTGGAGTATTTCGTCTCCTACTATGACTACTACCAGCCGGAGGCCTATATCCCCCACACCGACACCTTTATCGAGAAGGACTCCTCCATCAACGAGGAGATCGACCGGCTGCGGCTGTCCGCCACCGCCTCCCTGCTGGAGCGGCGGGATGTCATTGTGGTGTCCTCCGTGTCCTGCATCTACGGCCTGGGCGAGCCGGAGGACTTCGCCAAGATGATGGTGGCCCTGCGGGTGGGGGCGGTCATCAAAATTGAGGAGCTGCTGAAAAAGCTGGTGGCCATCCGCTACGAGCGCAACGACATCGCCTTTGAGCGCAATATGTTCCGGGTCCGGGGGGACACGGTGGAGATCTGGCCCGCCTACTGGAAGGACACCGCCATCCGGGTGGAGTTCTTCGGGGACGAGATCGACCGGCTCAGCGAGATCAACGTGGTGACGGGGACGCCCATCCGGCGGCTGAACAACATCCCCATCTGGCCCGCCACCCACTACGTCACCCCCAAGGAGAAGATGGACGCCGCCATTCAGGACATCTATAAAGAGATGGAGGAGCGGGTGGCCTATTTTGAGTCGGAGAATAAGCTCATCGAGGCCCAGCGCGTCAAGCAGCGCACCATGTACGACGTGGAGATGATGCAGGAGCTGGGCTACTGCTCCGGCATCGAGAACTACTCCCGGGTCATTGAGGGACGGCCGGTGGGCTCGCCCCCCCACACCCTGCTGGACTACTTCCCCAAGGATTTCGTGCTGTTCATCGACGAGAGCCACGCCACCCTCCCCCAGGTGCGGGCCATGTTCAACGGCGACCGGGCCCGGAAGACCACCCTGGTGGAGTACGGCTTCCGCCTGCCCTGCGCCTTCGACAACCGGCCGCTGAAGTTCGAAGAGTTCGAGCGGCGGCTCAATCAGGTGGTGTACGTCTCCGCCACCCCCGGCGAGTACGAGCGGACCCGCTCGGGGCAGATTGTGGAGCAGGTCATCCGGCCCACGGGGCTGCTGGACCCCAAGGTGGAGGTCCGCCCGGTGGAGGGGCAGATCGACGACCTCATCGGGGAGATCCACGAGCGGACGGCCCGGGACGAGCGGGTGCTGGTGACCACCCTCACCAAAAAGATGGCGGAGAGCCTGACCGACTACCTGAAAAACGCGGGCATCAAGGTGCGGTACATGCACCACGACATCGACACCATCGAGCGCATGGAGATCGTCCGGGACCTGCGGCTGGGCGAGTTCGACGTGCTGGTGGGCATCAACCTCCTGCGGGAGGGCCTGGACCTGCCGGAGGTGTCCCTGGTGGCCATCCTGGACGCGGACAAGGAGGGCTTTCTCCGCTCGGAGACCTCCCTCATTCAGACCATTGGCCGGGCGGCGCGGAACGCCGACGGCGTGGTCATCCTGTACGCCGACTCCGTCACCCCCTCCATGCGCCGGGCCATGGACGAGACGGAGCGCCGCCGGTCCATTCAGGACGCCTTCAACCAGGCCCACGGCATCGTGCCCAAGACGGTGAAGAAGTCGGTGCGGGAGCTGATGGTGCTGTCCGCCGGGGACAAGCCGGACTACAACGACAAAAATATATCTCAGCTCACCAAGCTCCAGCGGATGGAGGCCATCGCCGGCCTGGAGAAGCAGATGAAGGAGGCGGCCAAGATGCTGGAATTTGAAGTGGCCGCGGCGTTGAGAGATCAGATCATTAAATTAAAAGGGAACGGCTCGTAGCCGCCTCCTGGGGCCCCGCCGCAGGCGGGGCGGCGCTTGCGCCGTAAATTCGGAGCGAAGCGGAGAATTTTGCAGGGCGGATTCATTCCGCCCTGTGGAAAATCAAATCGGGGTCCCCGCGCGGCTTGCCGCGTGGGGCGCGGCCAAGATGTTGGAGTTCGAGGTGGCGGCGGCGTTGAGAGATCAGATTATCAAGCTGCGGGGAGAGGGAAAGTAACACCGTATGGAACTTCGTCGGCGGAAGAAGAACCGGCTGGACGGGCACGATTATGTCCGGTCCGGGTGCTATTTCATTACGGTCTGCACAAATGGCCGAGAACATTTTTTCTGGGGCCCGGCGGCGCCGAGCTGGGTAGGGGCGGATATTATCCGCCCGCCTGCGCCTGTTTTATCACAATATGGGCGAATTGCTGAATGGGCCATTCAAAACATTTCTCAACATTATTCCCATGCCACAGTGGACAAATATGTCATCATGCCAAACCATGTACACATGATTATATCTTTGACGAATCAGAGCGGGCGGATGATATCCGCCCCTACAAAAGCGATTCCCACCATAGTGGGGCAGATGAAACGAATTGTCTCGCAAAAAGCAGGCTTTCCCATCTGGCAAAAGAGCTACCACGATCACATCATCCGAGGCGACGCCGGCTACCGGCGCATTTGGGAATACATTGACACGAACCCCGCAAAATGGCTGGAAGACTGCTACTATGAGGATGGCGTAACCAAGATGTCCAAACAAAAAGAAGAAAAAACCAACGTCATGCGCATTCTGGACCAGAAAAAGATCCCCTACACCCCCCACGCCTATCCCGTGGGGGACGCCGCCCCCGACGGCGTGACGGTGGCCCGGCTGCTGGGTCAGGACCCCGCCGCCGTGTTCAAAACCCTGGTGGCAAAGGGGGCCTCCGGGGGATACTATGTGTTTGACATCCCCGTGGCGGCCACCCTGGACCTGAAAAAAGCGGCCAGGGCGGCGGGGGAGAAGTCCGTGGCCATGCTCCCGGCCCGGGAGCTGCTGCCCCTGACGGGCTACGTCCACGGGGGCTGTTCCCCGGTGGGGATGAAAAAACGGTTCCCCACCCTGTTCCACGAGAGCTGTCTGAACCATGAAACCATCTGCGTGTCCGCCGGAAAGGTGGGCTTCCAGGTGGAGCTGAAGCCGGCGGAGCTCATGGCCCTGACGGGCGGGTCCGCCGCCGATCTGATTGTGGAGGGATAGAGAGATGACAGAGCAATCCAACAAAATTCTGGACGAGATGCAGGTGCGCAAATCCCGGCGGCAGAAGGCGAAATTCCGCGCTTGGCTGTGCGGGGAGCTGGAGGCGGCGGGCTATTCCCCCAAGGTGGAGAAGAGCTTTGCCGCCCAAAACGTGGTGGTGGGCGACCCGGAGAAGGCCGGGGTGCTGTTCACCGCCCACTACGACACCCAGGCCGTGCTGCCCATACCCAATTTTATCACCCCCCGGAACCTGCTGTTCTATGTGCTCTACCAGCTGCTCATCGTCCTCCCCCTGTTTCTGGTAGTGGCGGTGGTGGAGGTAGTCCTCATCGTCTTCGCGCCGGCGTGGTGGCTGATGCCTCTGGCCTCCGTGGCGATCTGCGGCTTTTTCATGTGGTGGATCATCGACGGCCCCGCCAACCGCCACACCGCCAACGACAACACCAGCGGCGTGCTCACCCTGGTGGAGACTGCCCTGGCCCTGCCCCCCGAGCACCGGGAGCGGGTGTGCTTCGTGTTCTTCGACAACGAGGAAAAGGGGATGTTCGGCTCCGCCGCCTTCGCGAAAAAACACAAGCAGGTGAAAAAGAACACGCCGGTCATCAACTTCGACTGCGTGGGCGACGGGGACTCCATCCAGTTCTTCCCCAAGGGGAAGCTGAAAAAGGACGGGGCGGCTATGGACCGCATGGAGGCCGCCTTCCTCCCCTCCGGCGGCAAGGAGGTGCAGATGGTGCGGGGGTTTGGCTTCTACCCCTCGGACAACGCCAATTTCAAGAAGGGCGCGGGGGTGTGCGCCCTGAAGCACAGGCCCGTCATCGGCTATTACATGGACCGCATCCACACCAGCAAGGATACGGTGCTGGACCAGGCCAACATCGCCCTGCTGCGGGACGGGGCCCTGCGTTACACCGCCGGGCTGAAAGAATGAGGAGGTCAAACCCATGAAATACGAGTGGCTGGACGAATATCTCTTGGAAAAACCCGGCGCCGAGAAGGACTACAAGCCGGAGTGGGGCTGGCACCGCTACATGGTGCGGGGCAAGCTGTTTGCCGCCGTCTGCTCCCCCCGGGGGATGAAGGATGAGCGGTATAACGACCACGACCTGGTGAACCTCAAGTGCGACCCCCGGCTGGCCGAGGCCTTCCGGGAGCAGTACCCGGAGATTCTGCCCGGCTTCTACTGCGACAAACGGCTGTGGGTGGCGGCCCTGCTGGACGGGGAGCTTCCGGACATCGTGTTAAAGGACCTGTGCGACATGTCCTACCAGCTGGTGGTGTCCAAGCTGCCCAAATACGTCCAGCGGGAGCTGGCGGGCGAGGAGTGAACTGCGCAGATTTGCGCAATATCGAAAAGATTTTCCCGAAAATAAGGGTTGACATTAAAAATTAGTTTCATTATGCTGTTATCCGGGCCCAAATCTAAAGAAAACCGAGGAGAACACCCATGCAGGACAAGATCGTCATCAAAGGTGCGCGAGAAAACAACCTGAAAAATATCGACGTGGAGATCCCCCGGGACAAGCTGGTGGTTTTAACCGGGCTGTCCGGGTCGGGGAAATCCTCCCTGGCCTTTGAGACGCTGTACGCCGAGGGTCAGCGCCGCTACGTGGAGTCCCTGTCCTCCTACGCCCGGATGTTTCTGGGCCAGATGGAGAAGCCGGACGTGGACTACATCGAGGGGTTAAGCCCCGCCATCTCCATCGACCAGAAGACCACCTCCAAAAACCCCCGGTCCACCGTGGGCACCGTCACGGAAATTTACGACTACCTGCGCCTGCTGTGGGCCCGGGTGGGCACCCCCCACTGCCCCAAGTGCGGCAGGGAGATCAAGCAGCAGACCATCGACCAGATTATCGACCAGGTGCTCACCCTGCCCGAGGCCACCCGCATCCAGGTGCTGGCCCCGGTGATCCGGGGCAAAAAGGGCGAGCACGCCAAAATCTTTGAGGACGCCCGGAAATCGGGCTACGTCCGGGTGCGGGTGGACGGCTCCCTGTACGACCTCACCGAGGAGATCAAGCTGGACAAGAACAAAAAGCACTCTATCGAGATCGTGGTGGACCGGCTGGTGATCCGGGAGGACGTGGCCCGGCGGCTCACCGACAGCGTGGAGACCGCCTCCAACCTGTCCGGCGGCATTGTGGTCATCAACGTTCTGGGGGAGGAGGAGCGGGACATTCTGTTCTCCCAGAACTACGCCTGTGAGGACTGCGGCGTGTCCATCGAGGAGCTGACGCCCCGGATGTTCTCCTTCAACAACCCCTTCGGGGCCTGCCCCGCCTGCACCGGATTGGGCAGCCAGATGAAGATCGACCCGGAGCGGATCTTGCCCAACCGTTCCCTGTCTATTCTGGAGGGGGCCATCACCGCATCGGGCTGGAACCACATCAAGTCCGACGGCATCTCCCGGATGTACTTCGACGCCCTGTCGAAAAAATACAAGTTCAAGCTCACCGACCCGGTGGAGAAGCTGTCCAAGGAAGTCGTCGATGTCATCCTCTACGGCACCAAGGGGGAAAAGCTCACCCTGAACTACGATCAGCCCCGGGGCAAGGGCACCCTGTACCAGCCCTTCGAGGGCATCGTGAACAACCTGGAGCGCCGCTACCGGGAGACCCAGTCCGACGCCATGAAGCGGGAGATCGAGGAGTGCATGAGCGAGTGTCCCTGCCCCGAGTGCCAGGGCAAGCGGCTCAAGCGGGAGGCCCTGGCGGTGACGGTGGGGGGCAGCTCCATCCACGCCTTCTGCGAGAAGCCGGTGGACGAGGCCCTGGCCTTTCTGGACACCATCACCCTCACCGACACCCAGGCCATGATCGCCGACCAGATTTTGAAGGAGATCCGCTCACGGCTGGGCTTTTTGAAGTCGGTGGGCCTGCAATACCTGACCCTGACCCGGCAGGCGGGCACCCTGTCCGGCGGCGAGAGCCAGCGCATCCGGCTGGCCACCCAGATCGGCTCCTCCCTGATGGGGGTGCTGTATATCCTGGACGAGCCGTCCATTGGCCTCCACCAGCGGGACAACGACCTGCTGCTGGGCACCCTGAAGCACCTCCGGGACCTGGGCAATACCCTCATTGTGGTGGAGCACGACGAGGACACCATGCGGGCCGCCGACTACATCGTGGACATCGGCCCCGGCGCGGGCGTCCACGGGGGGGAGGTGGTAGCCTGCGGCACCGCCCAGGAGGTGATGGACACCCCCGGCTCGGTTACGGGCGACTACCTGGCGGGGCGGAAAAAGGTGCCCGTGCCGACGGAGCGCAGAAAGGGGAACGGCCGCGTCCTCACCGTCCGGGGGGCGGCGGAGAACAACCTGCGGCACATCGACGTAGACTTCCCTCTGGGGACCTTTATCGCCGTCACCGGCGTGTCCGGCTCGGGCAAGTCCTCCCTGGTGAACGAGATCCTGTATAAGCGCCTGGGGGAGGAGCTCAACCGCACCAAGGCCCGCCCCGGCAAGCACGACGGCATGGAGGGCATCGAGTTCTTGGACAAGGTCATCGCCATCGACCAGTCCCCCATCGGCCGGACGCCCCGCTCCAACCCCGCCACCTACACGGGGCTGTTCAACGACGTCCGGGAGCTGTTCGCCTCCACCCAGGACGCCAAAGCCCGGGGCTACGGGCCGGGGCGGTTCTCCTTCAACGTCCGGGGCGGGCGGTGCGAGGCCTGCTCCGGGGACGGCCTGCTGAAAATCGAGATGCACTTCCTGCCGGATATCTACGTGCCCTGCGAGGTCTGCAAGGGCAAGCGCTACAACCGGGAGACCCTGGAGGTGCGCTACAAGGGCAAGAACATCCACGAGGTACTGGAGATGACGGTGGAGGAGGCCCTGCCCTTCTTCGAGAACCTGCCGAGGCTGAAAAACCGGGTCCAGACCCTCAAGGACGTAGGGCTGGGCTACGTGAAGCTGGGCCAGCCCTCCACCACCCTGTCCGGCGGCGAGGCCCAGCGGGTGAAGCTGGCCACCGAACTGTCCAAGCAGTCCACCGGCTCCACGGTGTATATCCTGGACGAGCCCACCACCGGGCTCCACACCGCCGACGTACACCAGCTGGTGGAAGTCCTCCAGCGGTTTGTGGACAAGGGGAACACGGTGGTGGTCATCGAGCACAACCTGGATGTCATCAAGACGGCGGACTATATCATCGACCTGGGCCCGGAGGGGGGCTCCGGCGGCGGCACCGTCGTCTGTACGGGCACGCCGGAGGAAGTGGCGAAGCACCCTGAGAGCTACACGGGCAAATACCTGAAAAATGTTTTGGAAACGAGCTGATCTCCCATGGAATTGATGCAGTGGCTGACGGACACCATGGCGGGGGAATTCACCCTCACCGTGCTGGTGTCCATGATTCCGGTGGTGGAGCTGCGGGGGGGCATCCCCTTCGGCGTGGCCGCCGGACTGCCGGTGTGGGCGGCGTTCCTGGCCGCCGTCATCGGCAACCTGATTCCCGTCCCCTTCATCATCGTCTATATCCGGCGCATTTTCCAGTGGATGCGGCGGCACATGCCCAAGCTCAACCGCATGGTGGACGCCCTGGAGCGCAAGGCCCACCTCAAGGGCCGCCGGGTGAGCAAATACAAATACCTGGGGCTGGCCCTGTTCGTGGCCATCCCCCTGCCCGGCACCGGGGCCTGGACGGGCTCTCTGGCGGCGGCGTTTCTGGATATGCCCCTGCGGAAGGCCATCCCGTCGGTGGTGGCGGGGGTGCTGGCGGCGGGCATGGCCATCAGCATTTTGACCTACGGCGTGGTGAACCTTTTCTGAACGCCCCCGCCCCGGCGGGTGGCAAAACGCCCCCTCCCGGCATAGAATGGCCCACGTTTAAAGAGGAGGCGTCGGATATGGGGTCGGTTTTTGAATTGTTGGCGGTGCTGCTGGCGGCCTTCGGGCTGGTGAGCCTGGGCTGGCTGGCGGTGGGGGCGCTGCTGCTGCCCGGGGTGTGCCCCGCCCGGATGGTGGTGGAGGCCAGCGGCGACGGCGGCGGGCTGGAGCAGACCGTCAAGGCCCTGCTGTGGCTGCGCCGCACCGGGCTGTGGTGGGGCCGGGTGGTCATCGAGGACTGCGGCCTGGACCGGAACGGCGAGGCCCTGGCCCGGGCGCTGGGCGCCCAGCCCGGCGTGGAATTCTTCCAGGACAATATTGACTGCGTTTGACCGCAGATCACAAAAGAAACGAGGAATGCGACATGGAATTGACCGAGGCATTGGCCAAGCTGGCCGAGCTGGAAAAAAAGCTGTACGCCTACCAGGCGGCGGACTCCGCCCTCTACCTGGACGGCACCACCGTGGCTCCCCGCGACACCGCCGAGGGCCGGGGCGTGGCGCTGGGCGTGCTGGCGGGGGAGCGGCACAAGCTGTTCTCCGCCCCTGAGACGGGGGAGCTGCTGGACTTTTTGTGGGAGAGGCGGGGGGAGCTGGACCAGCTCCGGCGCCGTCAGGTGGAGGAGCTGCGCCGGTCCTACGCCCAGCTCACCCGCATCCCGGCGGAGGAGTATATGGAGTACGCCATGCTGACCAACGAGGCGGACGACCTGTGGCACCGGGCCAAGGAGAAGAGCGATTTTGAGCTGTTCCGCCCGGTGCTGGAAAAGCTGGTGGCCTTCAACATCAAATTCGCCGGGTACTATGACGCCTCCAAGGCCCCCTACGACGCCCTGCTCAACGAGTACGAGCGGGGGGTGGACATGGCCTATCTGGACAGTTTCTTCGCCACCCTCCGGCAGCGCATTGTCCCCCTGCTCCACGCCGTGATGGCCAAGGAGCCCCCCGACGACTCCTTCCTGCGGCGGCGCTATCCCCTGGAGGCCCAGCGGAGGTTTTCCGACTACCTGATGGAGGTGCTGGAGCTGGACCGGAACCACTGCGCCATCGGCGAGACGGAGCACCCCTATACCCTGGAGTTCAACAACAAGGACGTGCGGATTACCACCAATTATAACGAGAACGACGTGGGCTTCTCCATGTACTCCGTCATCCACGAGGGGGGCCACGCCAAGTATGAGCTGGACATCTGCGACGAGGTCCAGTACACCTGCCTGTCGGGCGGGGTGTCCATGGGCGTCCACGAGAGCCAGTCCCGGTTCTACGAGAACCTGATCGGCCGGTCCCTGCCCTTTATCCGGGCCATATTCCCCAAAATGAAGGAGTTTTTCCCGGAACAGCTGGCCGGCGTGACGGCGGAGCAGTTCTACCGGGCGGTGAACAAGGTCCAGCCCTCCCTGGTCCGCACCGAGGCGGACGAGCTCACCTACTGCCTCCACATCATGGTCCGCTATGAGATCGAGAAGCAGCTCATCGGCGGCACGCTGGAGGTCAAGGACGTGCCCGAGACCTGGAACCGGCTGTACCAGGAGTACCTGGGGGTGGACGTGCCCGACGACAAGCGGGGCTGCCTCCAGGACTCCCACTGGTCCGGCGGGGCCTTTGGCTACTTCCCCTCCTACGCCCTGGGCAGCGCCTACGGGGCCCAGATGCTGAAGAACATGGAGGCGGAGACGGACGTGTGGGGCCCGGTGTCCCGGGGCGATCTGTCGGTTGTCTCCGGCTGGCTGCGGGAAAAGGTCCACAAGTTCGGCGGCCTGCTGGAGCCCGCGGACGTGGTGAAAAACGCCTGCGGACAGTTTGACCCCACGGTGTTCGCGGACTACCTGGAGAAGAAGTACTCCGCGCTGTACGGACTGTGAGGGCGGGCCATGGAACCGGATTTTTCTTTGATTGAGGCTCAGGCCCGGACCGCGGCCGCGGAGCTGCTGGACGCCGCCGGGCTGTGGGCCGGGGACATTTTTGTGGTGGGCTGCTCCTCCTCCGAGGTGCTGGGAGGGCGGATCGGAAAGGCCTCCAGCCCGGAGGCGGCGGAGGCGGTGTTTTCGGGTATCTACCCCGTTTTACAGGAGCGGGGCGTATACCTGGCCGCCCAGTGCTGCGAGCATCTGAACCGGGCGCTCATCGTCGAGGGGGACTGCGCCCAGCGGTACGGCCTTGAGCCGGTGTGCGTGATTCCCCAGCCCAAGGCGGGGGGCTCCTTCGCCGCCCGGGCCTGGCGGAGCTTTCAGCGCCCCACGGCGGTGGAGCATATCCGGGCCCACGCCGGACTGGACATCGGCGGCGCCCTCATCGGAATGCACCTGCGGGAGGTGGCGGTGCCCGTGCGGCTCAGCCTGGACCACATTGGGCAGGCCATTCTGCTGTGCGCCCGCACCCGGCCCAAGTTCATCGGCGGAAGCCGGGCGGTGTACGAATAAAAAGGCCGCCCCCTGCCTGTCCACAAGCAAAAATATGACGCGAAAAATCCGCACAAAGTGCGGATTTTTCGCGCGCAGCTTGTTCACGACACAGTTTGGTACGGGCAGTGGGGGTCGAACCCACACGGATCGCTCCACAGGAACCTAAATCCTGCGCGTCTGCCAATTCCGCCATGCCCGCATGTGGGCGGCAGGACAACCCTGCCGCCGTTTTTGAATCAGTTCTTCCTTGAGGAAGCACTGATTCAATGCGTCTGCGGCATCTTGCGAAAATTTTGCACCATAATTTTGTTGCGATTTCTTGAAATAAACACAATTATTCCCGCGAAATCGCGCCGCATTCTGGCGCAAAATTTCTTCGCAATCTGCTTTTGCCGATTTCATCAGTCCTTCCTTAATCCGGCTTACCACACCAGGGTGGCAAAATAGTCCTCCGGCGTCTCCGCCCGCCGCATCAGTTCCACCGAGCCGTCCTCTTTCAGCAGCAGCTCCGCCGAGCGCAGCTTGCCGTTGTAATTATAGCCCATAGAAAAGCCGTGGGCGCCGGTGTCATGAATCGCCAGGATGTCGCCGGTCTCGATCTCCGGCAGCGCCCGGTCAATGGCAAACTTGTCGCTGTTTTCGCACAGGGACCCTACCACGTCGTACACATGGTCACAGGGCGCGTCCTCCTTGCCCAGCACCGTGATGTGGTGATAGGCCCCGTAGACGGCGGGCCGCATCAGATTGGCGGCGCAGGCGTCCACCCCGATATACTCCTTATAGATGTGCTTGGCATGGACGGCGGTGGTAATCAGGTGGCCGAAGGGGGCCAGCATAAACCGGCCCAGCTCGGTGAAGACGGCCACATCCCCCATCCCAGCGGGGACCAGAATCTCCTCGTAGGCGCGGCGCACCCCTTCGCCGATGACCGCGATGTCATTGGCGGGCTGGTCCGGGCGGTAGGGCACCCCTACGCCCCCGGACAGGTTGATGAACGCCACGTGACAGCCGGTCTCCTCCGCCACGTCTGCCGCCGTCTGGAACAGCAGCCGGGCCAGGGCGGGGTAGTACTCGTTGGAAATCGTGTTGGAGGCCAAAAAGGCGTGAATGCCGAAACGCTTCGCCCCCAGCTCCCGCAGACGGGCAAAGGCCTGGGCCAGCTGAGGCCGGGTCATGCCGTACTTGGCCTGGCCCGGATTGTCCATCACCTGGAAGCCCTCCTTGCTCTCCCCCAGAGTAAATACCCCGCCGGGATTGAAGCGGCAGCACACCGTCTCCGGCACTCCGCCCAGCGTGTTATACAGGAAGTCCACGTGGGTCAGGTCGTCCAGGTTGATATAAGCCCCCAATTTAGCGGCCAGCTCGAACTCCGACCCCGGGGTCTCGTTGGAGGAGAACATGATTTCAGTCCCGGAAAACCCGCACCGCTCGGACATCATCAGCTCGGTGAGGGAGGAGCAGTCCACGCCGCAGCCCTCCTCCCGCAGAATTTTGAGGATGCCGGGGGTGGGGGTGGCCTTGACGGCAAAATATTCCTTGAACCCCGGGTTCCAGGCGAAGGCGGCCTTCAGCGCCCGGGCGTTTTCCCGGATGCCCCGCTCGTCGTAGATGTGGAAGGGGGTGGGGAACGTCTTGACGATCTCCCGGGCCTGGGCCAGGGTGAGGAAGGGCTTTTTCATCTCTATGATCTCCTTGGATGTGGTCTGCCCGTTATCATATCCGATTTTGAGCCGGTTGTCAACTGTCCGCCGCCTCAGAAGCTGTACCAATCGCCAAAGTTCAGATCCGCAAGCTAAAATTGCCGGTGGCAAGGCGAACGATCGCGGGAATACTTTGTGTATCTCAAGATCTTTCAACGCGGCCAGCGGCAATTTGGGCCGCAAAGCTGGGTGCTGAGGCGATCGGTACAGCTTCTCAAAACCACAGGGCCGGTCCGTCCCGGAATCTGGGCTCCGGGCCGGTCTCATAGGGGTCGTACCGGTCCTGGTTGCAGCCGAACTCCTGGAGGGAGAGGATCTTCCCCTCCGCCGTCCAGCGGATGAGGCTCATGCCCTCAAAAGCCTCTGCCTTTCCGTTCTCCATCCGGTTTTCAAAGGTCCATTCCACCACGCTCTGGTCTCCTCTGTGGAAAAACTGCCTGATGTCCCAGCGCAAAACTACGCCTCGGGTATTCCACTCCTGAAACCAGTGGCGGATCTTGTCCAGCCCGTGGTACTCCGGCCCCCAGCTCTCGATGTACACCGCGTCCCGGTCGAACAGCTCCTCCGCGCCCTCGTCCGACTGGCGCAGCCACATCTCGAACCATCGCCTGATCGTTCGCTCTTTGTCCTCCATGTCAAGCCTCCATTCCCGTCTCCTGCAGCAGCCGGGTGCGCAGCGCGGAATACCGCCGGGCCTGCCGGTCGTTGGCCACCATCCGGGCCATCAGCTCGCCGTCCCCCACCAGGATAAACAGCTCCCGGGCCCGGGTGATGGCGGTGTACAGCACCCCCCGGGCCAGCAGGGACGGGGGCACGTCGCTGAGGGCCAGGATCACCGCCCGGTACTCGCTGCCCTGGGCCTTGTGGACGGTGACGGCGTAGGCGGGCTCCAGCTCCCCCAGCAGCTCCGGCGGGTAGGCCACCAGCCGCCCGTCGAAGGAGACGGTGATCCCCCCGGCGTTCACCTCCAGAATGGTGCCGATGTCCCCGTTGAACACCCCCATGTCCTTGGCCCCGGTGGCCGGGTCCTCCCAGAACAGGTCGTAGTTGTTCTTCACCTGCATCACCCGGTCCCCCTCCCGGAAAATGTAGGGGCCGAAGACCCGCTCCCCCTTGCCCTCGGCGGCGGGGTTCAGCGCCTCCTGAAGGGCCCGGTTCAGGGCGGCGGTGCCCGCCCCCCGCTTTCGGGTGGGGGTCAATACTTGAATCTGCTCGGGGGGAATGCCCATGTTCTGGGGCAGGCGGGTCCTGCACAGCTCCACGATGGTGTCCGCCGTCTTGGCCGGGTCCCGCCGGCCCAGGTAAAAGAAATCCCTGGTCTTGTTTTTCAGCTCGGGCACGGTCCCCCGGTTCACCCCGTGGGCGTTCATGACGATGGCGCTCTCCTGGGCCTGGCGGAAGATCTCCGTCAGCGAGACCGCGGGCACCACGCCGGACCGGATCAGATGGTCCAGCACGTTGCCCGGCCCCACCGAGGGGAGCTGATCCGGGTCCCCCACCAGCACCAGGCGGCAGTCCCCCCGGAGGGCGGCCAGCAGCGCCGCCATGAGGGAGATGTCCACCATGGAGGTCTCGTCCACAATGACCGCGTCCGCCTCCAGGGGGTCGTCCTGGTTTTTGGTAAAGGCCAGCTGGCCGGTGAAGGGGTCTATTTTCGTCTCCAGCAGGCGGTGGATGGTGAGGGCCTCCGCCCCGCAGGTCTCGCCGAGGCGCTTGGCGGCCCGGCCAGTGGGGGCGGCCAGGGCGGTCTCCAGCCCCAAGGTCTCGAACAGGGCCAGCACCCCCCGGAGAGAGGTGGTCTTGCCGGTGCCCGGCCCGCCGGTGAGCAGCATCGCCTGCCGGGAGGCGGCCAGCTCCACCGCCCTGCGCTGCTGCTGGGCGTATTGGATGCCCTGCTCCCGCTGGATGGCGCCGATGAGCTTGTCCAGCCCCTGGGGGGGCGTGATCTCCGCGCCGCACATCTCCCCCAGCCGCATGGCCACATAGCACTCCGCGCCATACAGCCCGGCGGGGTAGCAGGCCGTCACCCCGGCGATGTCCTCCCGCACCACCTCGCCCCGCTCAATGAGGGCGTCCAGTCCCTGGGCGAGGCAGTCCCCCTCCACCCCGATGAGGGCGGCGGTGGCCCGCAAAAGCTTCTGCTCCGGCAGAAAGACGTGGCCGTTGTCGGCGTTGTGGTCCAGCTCGAAGATGAGGGCGGACTCCACCCGCTGGGGGTCGTCCCCCGCCACCCCCAGCTCGATGGCCAAGGCGTCCACCTGGGCGAAGGGAATCTCCAGGGAACGGTCGGCCAGCAGATAGGGATTGTCCCCCACCACGTCCACCGCCAGGTCGCCGAACCGCTTGTAGAGGGGCATGGCGGCGGACAGGGGCAGCTTGTGCCCGGACAGGAACTCCGCCAGGCGGCGCATCCCCATCTTCTGCCGGAAGTCCTCGCTGATGGCCCGGGCCCGCTTGGGGGACACCCCCCGTATTTCACACAGCTGCTCCGGGTCGTTCTCGATAACGGCCAGGGCCTGCGCCCCGAAGCGGTCCACAATCTGCCGGGCCAGCCCCATGCGGACGCCCTTGACCGCGCCGGAGGCCAGATATTCGAACACCGCCTTCTCTCCCACCGGCAGGCGCCGGGTGACAGCCTCCGCCTTGAACTGCTCGCCGTAGCTGGGGTGCCGGCCCCAGGCGCCCTCC
Organism: uncultured Oscillospiraceae bacterium; assembly: GCA_910577525.1. Classification (GTDB taxonomy): domain Bacteria; phylum Bacillota; class Clostridia; order Oscillospirales; family Oscillospiraceae; genus Enterenecus. The sequence goes on from CAJTLI010000018.1 coordinate 34,529, forward strand.
AGCTCCAGCTCCTCGCCGGGGGCCACCCCGGGCATACAGCCCACCGCCGTTATTTCCCCGCCCTCGCCGCAGTCCAGCCTGAGCACCGTGTACCCATTTTCCTCGTTGCAGAACAGCACGGCGGATACGGTGCCCGCCACCTGATTCCGCTCCGCCGCCTCGGTGATGTCCGGCGCCATGAAATCCCTCCGTCCAAACAAACGTTTTATGATATTATAGCAGGGGACGGCCGATTTTTCAAGGGGCAGGAGCAGATTGCGGCAAAATTTCCGCAGGACGCCGTATGCCGAAGGTGTTGGTTGACAGCCAGCCGGATTCATTTTATGCTGCCGTCAGGCAGGTTCAAACGCGCTGGCAAGAAATCCCGAACCCGCAAAAATATTTTCAAACCATGCGACGAACCCGTCTGCTTTCTTACTTGTCAAGTGAAAGGCAGAACGCCTTATTATCACGGACATGGAGGAACAAACAATGAAAAAGACACGTTATACCCTTGGCGTCATTTCCCTGCTGGCCGCTTCTCTGCTGGCGGGCTGTTCCGCGGGAGCCGCGGACGCCCCCAATGACAGCGCCGCGCAGAAGCCGGTCATCAACATCGAGGGCGTGGCCGCCGCCGTGGAGGAGGGAACCGTCACGCTGGACAGCGGCAAGGTCGTCCTCATCACGGAGGAAACACAGTTTGCCCCCGACCCGGACAGCGACGGCACGGTCAGCCGGGACATTGCGGTGGGCAGCTTTATCCAGGGCTACACCGCGGACGACCCCGACGCCGAAACAGTGACGGCCAGCCGCATCTGGACGAATATCGCCCCCACCGGCGGCAGGGGCGGCAAGCTGGCCGTGAACTTCGAGGGCCGCGTGGCCGCGGTGGAGGGCGGCAAGGTGACGCTGGAGGACGGCCGGGCAGTGCTCACCGGCGGCGCCAACGTGTTCGCCCCCGACGGCAGCGCCGCCGGGATCGCCGTGGGCGACTACATCCAGGGCTATGCGGAAGACCCCGAGGGCAGTGAAATCGCCGCGCAGTCCATCCTCGTTACCGCGCTTTAAAATGAAAGGCGGCATGGCCCCCGGACATCCCGGGGACTGTGCCGCGCTGGAAGGAGCCACGCCATGACGGACGCTGAGATCGTTGCCCTCTACTGGAACCGCTCGGAGGAGGCCATCGCCCATACCATGAGAACGTACGGACGGTATCTCATGAAGCTGGCCATGAACATCCTCCGCCTGCGCCAGGAGGCGGAGGAATGTGTCAATGACACCTATCTCTCCGCGTGGAACCAGCTGCCGCCGGACCGCCCGGAAAAGCTCATGCCCTACCTGGGGCGGATCGCCCGCTGTCTGGCGCTGAACCGGTACGACTACTTGACCGCGCGAAAGCGCAGCGCGGAGTTCACCCTTCAGCTGTCCGAGCTGGAGGATTGCCTGCCCGCCTCCGGTTCGGTGGAGCGGCAGTACGAGAGCGCGGAGCTGGCCGCCGCCATTTCGGCGTTCCTGCGGGGACTGGAGGAGGAGCCCCGCAATCTGTTCATCCGCCGGTACTGGTATTCCGACTCCATCCGGCAGCTGGCGGCGCGGTACGGTATGGGGGAGAGCAAGGTCAAATCCCAGCTGTTCCGTATCCGCGGCAGGCTGAGGGAGTATTTGAACAAGGAGGGCTTTGCCCTATGAACGCAAGGGAGTTCTATCAAACCATCGGGCAGATCGACGACGACCTGATTCTCGCCGGCGGGGAACAGCCCGTGAGAAAAAAGCGGTTCGCCGTGGGACAGTGGGCGCTGGCCGCCGCGGCCTGTGTCTGCCTGGTTCTTGGCGGCGCGTGGCTTTATTTTTTCAACGCCCCCGTTGTCTGGAACGAGGGCGCGGTGGGTGCGGTCTCCAACTCCAAGCTCCTGATCCCCGCCGGGAGTACGCCGAGGGAATTGCCGGAGGCGGAGCTGGCGGAATACTATCAGATCGAACCCCTGCCGGACGTCTTGGGGGACGATTTGCGTCAGGTTTACACTGGCACCGTCCTTTATGTGGACGGCGGCGGCGCTGTTGTCCATGACTTCAATCAGATCCGCTATGAGAGCGCGGAGGGGAACCGCAGTGTGACGGTGACGCTGTCCCGGATCTCTCCCACGGCCCCGGCGGCGGACGGCGCGAGGGCGTCCCGCATTCATGGCAGCTCTGTCGTGCTGACCCAGGACACCTCCATTCCGGGATATTTGCTGCTGGAGGCCCGGTGGGAGCGGCACGGCACAGCGGTCTGCCTGTGGGCGGAGGGGCTGGACAAGGAGGAATTTACCGCCGTCGCGGGGCAGTTGATTGGAGGATAGCGCGTATGAAAAACATAAAACGGGCGTGTGCCGCCCTGCTGGCCGCTATGCTGTTGAGTTCCATGGCCTATGCCGCGGAACCGGCCGTCACCTTTGACTTTGAGAAGGATGACGCCGGATTTACGCCGGTTTTTGCCGATTATCCCGCCGAAGATGGGGTGGACGATTTCTATGAGCTGAGGCATGGATGGGCGGAGCTCCCGATGGGGGGCGGGAAAGGGCTGTTTCTCTCGGGAAACAACCACAGCGATGATTTATTCATGGGCTATTATAAGGAGTTGCCCGGGCTGAAGCCCGGGCGGCTGTACGAATTTCATGTGACGTTCCGGCTGGCCACCAATGTGGACGGCGGCATGATCGGCGTAGGCGGCTCTCCCGGCGCGTCCGTGTTCGTCAAGGGGGGCGTTACAACCGTACGGCCCCGGCGCACTGTGGACGAACTGGGCCAGTACCGCCTGAACATCCACAAGGGCAATCAGGCTGTGGGCGGCTGTGATTTGCTGGTTCTGGGAAATTCGGAAAAGGAGGAGACTGTCCGCCCAGGGGAATACGAGTGGAAGGCGTTTTCGTTCACCATGCTGGCGAAGGCGGACGCGGAGGGCCGGGTCTATCTGCTTCTCGGCACCGATTCCGGGTTTGAGGCCACCAGCTCCTATTACCTGGACGGTATCACGCTGGCCTGGGAGGAGCAGGCGGAGCGGCCCATCACCCGCGCCGCCGCGATTCAGCGGATGTACGACGATGCGCGCCCGGCGGCCCGCCAAGCGCCGTCCTTTGCCGATGTGGGCGGGGATCACCCCTGCCGGGACGCGATTGGCTGGGCGGAGGGGGCCGGACTTGCGGCGGGGTACGGTTCGGGCCGTTTTGGCCCGGAGGACAGCCTGACCGTTGAACAGGCCATGGTGATCCTGCACCGTTACGCGGGCAGCCCGGGCGCGGACAACGGCGATGCCGATTTGAGCCATGTCTCGCCGTGGGCCAGGGACAGCGCCGCCTGGGGGCTGCAAAAGGGCCTGATCGGCGAAGATGATCTGGCTGGGTCGGAGCCAATCAGCGAATATGCGTTTGTCCGCGCCTGGCGGGAGGTTCAAGGAGAAGCCTGCGTCCTGTTCGGTCCGTCTCCCCACCGCTGAGAGCGCTCAATGCCCCATTATTTTCCGCGCAGCGCCCCAGCTATCTTCGCGATATGCTCCCCGCACAACCCGAACTGCTCCAGCAGCGCCCCGGCGGGGCCGGAGTGGCCGAACTCGTCGTTGACCCCCACACGCTCCACCGGGCAGGCCAGCCCGTGCTGGGCGATGACGGCGCACACAGCCTCCCCCAGCCCGCCAATGGTGGAGTGCTCCTCGCAGGTGACGATCCTGCCGCACTCTTGGGCCGCTTTCAGCACCAACTCCTCGTCCAGCGGCTTGATGGTAGCCATGTCGATCACCCGAGCTTGGATCCCCTGCTCCGCCAGCAGGTTCGCCGCCTCCAGCGCCTCCGCCACCAACAGGCCGTTGGCGATGAGGGCCGCGTCCGTGCCCTCCCGCAGCACCTCGCCCTTGCCGATCTCGAACGTGAAGCTGACCGGGTCGTGGATGACCGGCGCACCGTACCGGCTGAACCGCATATAAACCGGACCGTCGTGCTCGTAGGCGGCCCGCACCATGGCCTTGGCCTCCACGTCGTCCGCCGGGGACATCACCACCATGCCGGGGATGGACCGCATCAGCGCGAAGTCCTCGCAGCACTGGTGGCTGGCCCCGTCCTCGCCCACGGAAATCCCGCCGTGGGTGGCGCCAATTTTCACGTTCAGGTGGGGGTAGCCGATGGAATTTCTCACCTGCTCAAAGGCCCGCCCCGCCGCGAACATGGCGAAGCTGCTGGCAAAGGGCACCAGCCCCGTGGCCGCCAGCCCTGCCGCCACGCACATCATGTCGCCCTCCGCGATGCCGCAGTCGTAGTGACGGTCGGGGAACGCTTTCTTGAAGATTTCCGTCTTGGTGGCGTTGGCCAGGTCGGCGTCCAGTACCACCACGTCATCGTGGAGCGCCCCCAGCTCCTTCAGCGCCTCGCCGTAGCTCTGCCGGGTGGCGATTTTCTTTCTCTCTGCCATATCAGCCCGCCTCCAATTCCGCCAGCTGAGCGGACAACTCCGCCATGCCCTGGGCGTATTCCTCATCGTTGGGGGCCTTGCCATGCCAGCCCACCTGGCCCTCCTGCAGCGCTCCATCGCCGAGGAGCGTGTAGACCCGGGCGGCGCTGCCCTGCTTTTTCAAACCCAGGGCCATGCCGCAGGCGCAGGAGATGCCCTGGCCCAGGGACCCGGTGGACATATCCACGCCGGGGACGGTGTTCATGTTGGGAAGGCCCTGGAGATAGCTGTCGATGTGGCGGAGGGTGGGCAGGTCGTCCACCGGGAAGAAACCCCGGTTGGCCAGGGCGGCATACAGCCCCGACGCGGTGTGGCCCTTGGACAGCACAAAGCGGTCCCGATTTTCCATTTTCGGCTGTTTGGGGTCAACGTTCAGCTCCTTGAAGTACAGGTAGGTGAACACGTCGGCGGCGGACAGGCTGCCGCCGGGGTGGCCCGCCTTGGCCCCGTGGGTGGCGGTGAGCACCCCCATCCGCACCCTGCAAGCCGCGGCTTGCAGGGCTTTTTCTTCATTTTTCGTCATAAAATCACCTTATTTGACGAAACGGGCGGTTGTCGAGCGCAAACGGCACGATAACCGCCCAGTTTCGAAACGAATTAAAGTTCTTTTTCGGTTTCTTTTTCTGATCTGAAAAAGAAACTACGCCCAGGGATTCTCGGTGGGATAGGGCAGGGATTTGGGCTGGTTATAGGCGATATCCTGGACGCCCAGGAACTTGAACACCTCAAACAGCGCCTTGCCGTAGTGGCCGAAGGCCACCGCCCCGTGGTGGGGGTAGCGCTTCTGGATCAGCACGTGGCGGTAGAAGCGGCCCATCTCCGGGATGGCGAATACGCCGATGCCGCCGAAGCTCCCCGTGGCCACTGGGAGCACCTCGCCCTGGGCGATGTAGGAGCGGAGATTGCCCTCGCTGTCGCACTGGAGGCGGTAGAAGGTGATGTCGCTGGGCGCGATGTCCCCCTCCAGGGTACCCCGGGTGAAGTCGGGTTGGCCGCCGTTTTCCAGCAGGCGGTTCTGGATGAGCTGGTACTTCACGGCCCGGTCCGCGCACAGCTTGCAGGCCGGGGTGTTGCCGCAGTGGAAGCCCATGAAGGTGTCGGTGAGGGCGTAATCGTACTTATTTTTAATGTTTTCCTCCCACAATTGTGCCGGGACGGAGTTGTTGATGTCCAGCAGGGTGACGGCGTCGCCGGACACACAGGCCCCGATGTACTCGGACAAGGCGCCGTAGATGTCCACCTCGCAGGCCACGGGGATGCCCCGCGCCGCCAGCCGGGAGTTCACATAGCAGGGCTCGAAGCCGAACTGGGAGGGGAACGCAGGCCAGCACTTGTCGGCGAAGGCCACGTACTTGCGGGAGCCCTTATGGCTCTCCGCCCAGTCCAGCAGGGTCAGCTCAAACTGAGCCATCCGGGCGGACAGCTCGGGATAGTATTTGCCCTCGCCCATCTCTGTGGCCATGTCCTCGCAGACGGCGGGAATCCGCGGGTCGTTGGCGTGCTCCTGGTAGCTCACCAGCAGGTCCAGTTCGGAGTTTTCCTCCACCTCCACGCCCAGCTGGTACAGGCCCTTGATGGGGGCGTTGCAGGCGAAGAAGTCCTGGGGCCGGGGGCCGAAGGTGATAATTTTGAGGTTCTTCACGCCGATCACCGCCCGGGCGATGGGCACGAAATCGGCGATCATTTTGGCAATGTCGGCGGCGGTGCCCACGGGATACTCGGGGATATAGCCCTTCAGGTGCCGCATCCCCAGGTTGTAGGAGCAGTTGAGCATCCCGCAGTAGGCGTCGCCCCGGCCGTTGATGAGGTCGCCGTCCCCCTCGGCGGCGGCCACGAACATACAGGGGCCGTCGAAGTTCCGGGCGATCAGCGTCTCGGGCGTCTCCGGGCCAAAATTGCCCAGGAACACCGCCAGGGCGTTGCAACCCAGGGCCTTCACGTCGGCCACGGCTTTCAGCATATCCTTCTCGTTCTCCACGGTGACGGAGCACTCGTACAGCTCGCCCGCATAGGCGGCTTTGATGGCGGCGCGGCGGCGCTCGGACAGGGCGATGGGGAAGCAGTCCCGGCTCACGGCGATGAGGCCCAGCTTCACGTCAGGGATGTTTTTCATGGTGTTCTCCTCCTCAAATTTGGTTTTTGATGTCAATATTTTCACCGGTCAGGGCCACCACCGCGCCCTGCTCCGCCTCGGCGGATTCCGGGTGAGCCAGCAGCCACTTGTTCCGCGCCCAGAGGCGTTTGTCCTCGTCGTTTCGGATGATAATATCCAGCCCATCCGTATTAGTGCCCCGGGGCAGGGCCACCGCCACCCGGAAGCCTTTTGCCGGGTCGGTGTGGCAGGGGGCGTAGTGGAGCGTGGTGGCGTAGACCTCCACCAACACCCCGGCGGGGACGCGGAACGCTTTTACCTTGGCTGTGTCCAGCGCGCCGCCCTCGATCTCGTCCTGCTTGGCCAGCAGGAGGATAAAATCGTTTGTGCCCACGTTGAATTCGCTGTCCCGGTGGTACTCCAGGCAGTTCAGCTTGGTGTTCCGGCCCCAGCACATCCCCAACTGAACGGGCATCCCGCCGTAAGCATTGCCCTCAAACTGACAGAACACAGGCAGAGCCTCCAGCTCCGGGATGGAGGGCTGGTAGGCGGTGCCCTCCTCCGGCAGGGGGATGGCGTCCATGGCTACCAGCAGGCCGTCCAGTTCATATCCCTCATGCACCCGCCCGTAGGGGGCAAATTCCTTGTCAAATACGCTCTTGATCTCCATATCGCCGCCTCCTTAAAGCGCCGCCAGGGTGTGGAAGCTGTCCCGCAGGGCGGGGTACAGCCCCCGGTACAGATGATAAAAGGGTTCATATGCCCCAGAGCTTTCCGGCACAGGCTGTTGACCTTCCCCTGACCGCACCGCGGCGGCACAGCCCTCGGACACGCTGGCATACACCCCCGCGCCCACGCCCGCCAGGATGGCCGCACCCAGAGCCGGCCCCTCGGCGGAGGCGATGGTCTTGACGGGACAGCCGTACACATCGGCCAGCATCTGCCGCCAGAAGGGGCTGCGCCCGCCGCCCCCGCAGGCTGCCATATCGGACACGTCCACCCCCATCTCCCGGAACACGTCCAGGCACTGCCGCTGGGAGTAGGCCACTCCCTCCATCACGGCGCGGATCAGGTCGCCCTTGGTGTGGATGGCGGACAGGCCCACAAACGCGCCCCGGGCGTCTGAGTCCAGCAGCGGGGACCGCTCCCCCATGAGGTAGGGCAGGTAGAGCAGGCGGTTGGCCCCGATGGGGCTGCGCTGGGCCTGGGCGGTCATCAGCTCATAGGGGTCGGCGCCCATGCCTGCGGCGGCCTCCCGCTCGGCGGCGCAGAACTGGTTGCGGAACCACTGTAACGACAGCCCCGCCGCCAGGGTGCAGCTCATCACCGTCCACTTCCCCGGAACGGCGGAGCAGAAGGTGTGCACCCGGCCCTTGGGGTCGATGGTGACTTCATCGGCGTGGGCGAAGATCACCCCGGAGGTGCCCAGGGTGGTGAAGGCCCTGCCCGTCTCCACCACGCCGGTGCCGATGGCGGCGGCCGCGTTGTCCCCGGCCCCGCCCACCACAATGGTGCCGGGGGCCAGCCCGGTGGCCTCCGCCGCCGCGGCGGTGACCGCCCCCGTCACCTCGCAGGACTCATACATCCGCCCCAGCCAGGTGGGGTCGATGTCCAGCGCGGAGAGAATTTCGCCGCTCCAGGCCCGCTTGGGCACGTCCAGCAGGTTCATGCCGGAGGCGTCGGACACCTCGGTGGCGAACTCCCCCGTGAGCTTGTAGCGGATGTAGTCCTTGGGCAGCAGGATGTGGCGGCATTTTTCGTAGATCTCCGGCTCGTTTTCCCGCACCCAGAGGATTTTGCCCGCCGTGAATCCCGGCAGGGCGGGGTTGGCGGAGAGGGCCAGCAGTTTGTCCGCACCCAGCTTTGCCGTGATTTCGTCGCACTGGGCCTGGGTGCGGCCGTCGCACCACAGAATGGCGTTGCGCTGGACGTGGCCCTGGGCGTCCAGCATCACCAGCCCGTGCATCTGCCCGGAGATGCCCACCCCCTTGACGGCGGAGGGCTCCGCGCCGCTTCTGGCCAGCACAGCCTGAATGGTCTCCTGCACCGCCGGCCACCAGTCGTGGGGGTCCTGCTCCGCCCAGCCGTTCCGGGGCTGGTAAAGAGGATATTCTGCCGTATGGCTGGCTACAGGCGTGCCCGACAGGTCAAAGAGCACTGTTTTTGTGCCGGAAGTGCCTAGATCGATCCCCAACAAAAAGTCCATTTAAACTGCCTCCCTATGATATAAGTTGTTTTTTCTGTCCCCCTTCAGGGAAAATAATTTTGTTGACAAGGAAGGATACCACCCTGGAGACGCCGCCCCCGCGCAGACGCATTTAGGGCTTGTTTGAAATTGCCGGCACACCCAAACATGTGTCAAACCGGCTTCGCCTGACGAAAAAATTCCTCGCCGCTGGGCATCCTGCCAATTTTCAAACGGCGCCTAATCAGTCCTTCCTTAGGTTTTTAATTCAAAGGTATGGAAATTTACACTGCCAATTCCCTCAAATTTAAAATAGAGGGCGTGGACACCGGCCTCCAGGCTCAGTCCGGCCTCCCACGAAATATCGGGAGCAATGGATAGTTCAGCGCAGATGCGAGAAAAGTCAGGTATGTCCGATACCAGCATGGTTCCTTTACCTGTTCCGCTTGTTTCCACGCTGATGGTGGTGCGCTCTTTGATTTTAAAATACTTAAACCCCGCCACCGCGCCGTCCCGCATGTTGGCGATGTACTGATTCCCGTCTCCCTCCCGGTCCTTTCCGGCCTGGGTAAAATAGGGGTGAGCCTTCAGCCGCTTACGGGGATTTGAGCCGTCGTACCGTCCTACGCCGTCTCTGCTCCACAGGTTGCAGGCGATGCGGGCCTCGTACCGCCCCGCCCCCCGCAGCGGCCCGCCGTTCAGGCCGCAGGAGGTTGTCTCCGCCTGTTTGAAGCCGCCCTCCGGGGCGCGCTCCAGCTTTTCCGCGCAGGCCTGCCGGGAGTAGGAGTGCCGGTTGGTCTGCCGGTGATAGAAGATGTACCAGTCCGCCCCCAGGTTCAGCAGCCCGCCGTGGGTGTTGCCCAGGTAATTGAGGCCGTCCCGCTCCTCCGTGCGGCCGTCCAAAAACAGGTCGCCCAGGCTCACCAGGGTGCCGCCGAAGGTAAAGCCGCCGTCCGGGCGCTTGCTGGTCGCATAGCACAGCTCGTGGTTGTGCCGGGAGGAGTAAACGAATAGGTACTGATCCCCGTCTTTGCGGATGGAGCTGGCCTCAAAAAACTCGTGGTTGGGAAAGGAGCCGGGGCCCTCTTTGGGGAAGATGACCTTGGGTTCCCCCTTCATGGTCACCATGTCCCGTTCCAGCTCCACCACCGTTCCGCCGTCGTTGCGCAGCCTCACCCCGCCGGTGGCGATGGCGGGGGCGGGGGTGTAGAATCCGGAGTAGAGCCACACCCGGCCGTCATCGTCTGCCAGCACCCCGGGGTCGAAGGGAAACTGGTCGCCCTTCCGGCGGCCCCAGACCGTGCCGTCGGGGTACTTCACGTGGCCCAGAAATTGATACTCACCCGCCGGGGTGTCGCACACGGCCACCCCCATGATTCCCATGAAGTCGAAGGCATAGTAGAGGTAGTACCGCCCGTCCGGCCCCCGGCACACGTCGGGGGCGAACAGCAGGCGCAGGCCCAGCTTGTTTTTGGGGTCCTGGTTTTTGCGGTAGATCACGCCTTCGCACCGCCAGTCCGACAGATCGTCCGCCGGGGCGGACCAGCACACGTAGTCGTTGACGCAGAAGATGGGGGCGTTGAATTTGTCGTGGGAGCCGTACACGTAGACCCGATCCCCGAACAGGTGAGGCTCGCCGTCGGGGACGTATTCCCAGGAGGGCAGATAGGGATTGAATGCCTGCTGTTTCATGAATCGGAACCTCCACCATGTTTTTACGACAGCATTATACCAGCTGCCGGTCAAATTGTCTTGCCCACTTCATAAATTGTCAGTCTGGTTTCATAAATGGCAAATACGTCCGGAGTGAAAAAGCGACCGGCCATGCCTTTTGGACATGACCGGTCATGAGACTGTTTGAGATGATGCCTGATATCTTCCCGCGGCAGGGTCAATGGCGCCGGCCGGCGGCGCTTAATGTCCGCCGCGCTGGGTTTTGCCCGGTGTGCCTTTACCCGCGCTCCTTCTTCCGCCACATGGCAAAGATGGCCGCGGCGCCGGCGATTTCCAGGATGGCGATGCACACCCACGCAGCCTTCAGGCCGGTTTGCCACGGGGCCTCGGAATAGCTGACTCTGGAGTCCGGGGTGAGGCCGAGCATCGCGTTGGAGTTGACCATGTTGTACAGCCTCCGGTGGGCCGCATCCTGGAGGCAGTAGACCGTGGTCGCGCTGTCCTTGTCCCGCAGGCAGCTTTTCAGCGTCGCCTCCGGGGACTGGTTCGGCAGCAGGCAGACGTCGGTGCCAAGGGTGTGGAGGCCGAAGTCCGTGTTCATATAGCCGTTGATCGTTCCGCCGGCGTCGGTGTAGCTGGTGCCGGTAAAGCCGCACTCGGCCCGCAGAATGCCGGAGACGATGGGGCTTGCGCCGGACCACACGCCGCCGATGCGGTTGTAGCTGGTCATAATGGCGAGGGCGCCGGTCATCTCATGGGACACGAGCTGATAGCTTCCATCGGACTGGCTCTCATAGCTCTTGACCTCCATCTTCGCCTCTTTGGCGTAGATCTCCCAGGGGCGCATATAGATCTCACGCAGCGCCTGCTCGTTGACGAAGGAGGTATAGGTGGCGTTGGAGCCGGAGCCGTTGGCGCCCTGGCGCGCCGTCTCCTGCTCGTTCAGGGCGCAGTGCTTGAGGAGGGTCACAAGCCCCTTCTCCGCGGCGGCGGCGCACTCGATGGCGGCCATCTTTCCGGCGAGCAGGCCGTCCTCGGAGTAATACTCGTAGTTCCGGCCGCCAAAAGCGGAGCGGTGGGTGTCGGCGCCGGGGCCGAAGAGATAGGTCACGGAGGCGCCGGCGTTAGTCACGTTCCGCTGTGCCTGAGCTTCCTCCGCCAGCGCGTCGCCATACTTCGCGGCCAGCTCCAGGTTCCACGTCGCGGAGAGCGCGACCTCGGCAAAGTGCGGGTAGTAGGTGTCCACGCCGCTCAGCACGAAGCTGTAAAGCCCCGCGGGTCCGTCGCATCCGTAGGCGTAAGGGATGCCGTATTCTTCAAGGGGATACTCGGTCCAGCCGCCGCCTCCAAAGGAGACGGTCAGCTCATCCAGCGTGAGCTGCTCGATAAAGGTCTGCCACTGGGGGTCGTCGTAATCCAGGCCGCGCACATTGATGAGCTGGATTCCCGCGTCCTTTCCGGTGGTGGGCATGGCCGAAATGCCGTAGTCTACAGGGTACGCGTCGCCCTGATCGGGCTTATAGGTTCGCAGGCAGCCGATGACGTAATCGTTTGCCACAAGGTCGCCGCCGGTGGGGCTGGTGGGGAAGCTGGCCGCGAAGTCCTTGCGGGTGAAGTTGGTGGAATAGCCGGAGCCTGTGGAATTTTCGGTGTACTCCTTGAACTTCCAGTTCAGGTCGGTGTCAAAGAGGTTTTCCGCCGCGATCAGATCTCCGGTACGCTTTTCGCCGTCTTTGAATTCCAGCTTGCTCTGCTGATTGTAGACATAGCACTTGGAGCTGTCGCCGTCCGAAATGGAGGCCCAGCTGTGGCGTTTTCAGACAGGTAGAACTTGTAATCGCCGGCGTCCAGAATATAGCACCGGGCGTCCTTGTAATCGTAGGAGGCGATATAGTCCCGCTGGACGCGGACCTCGACGGTCTCGCTTGCGCCGGGCTCAATGACGCCGGTCTTCCCAAAGCCGCCGAGAACGACGTGGGACTTCTCGACAGACCCATTGTAGTCATAAGGGGCGCTGACGTAGATCTGGACGACCTGCTTGCCCGGGGCCGCGCCGGTGTTTGTCACCGCGACCTGGAACACCCACTCGTTGGCCGCGCCGTCATAAACAGGGGCGCCGTCGTAGCTCATGTCAAAGGTGGTGTAGCTCAGACCGTAGCCAAAGGGATAGACCACGGCCCGGTCATAGTCGAAGCCGGCGTAATTTCCCCGCGCCGCCTCATAGGCCGCCGTCTCATAGTAGCGGTAGCCGACATAGATGCCCTCCTCGTACTCCACGGTGAAGGCCTGCCCGGTGAGGCAGTAGAATTCTTCGGCGTCGCCCACGCCGGGAAGGGAGGTGGTGTTGGTGTACTCATAGAGGCCCACGTTCTGGTAGGTGGGATCGGCCTTCAGGTCCCTGGGATAAGTGTCCACCAGATGGCCGGAGGGATTGGTGGTGCCGTTGAGGATCTCGGCCAGGGCCTGCGCGCCGGTCAGTCCCAGGCCGCCGACCCAGAACGCGCCCTTGATGTTGGAGAAGTCGTAGCTCTTCTTGGTGTAGGGATCGGTATAACGCGCGCCGTCGGCGATAAAGCCCAGCTCCATGGTGTTGGGGCTCATGACCAGGACGATGACTGTGTCAAAATTCTGGCACGCATACTCCAGCAGCCGGAGCTCTTTATCCGAGGGGGAGAGCTTGGTGCGGTTGTTTTCCCCGGCGCCCATATCCTTGGCAGGGTCGGTGCCCTCGCCGGTGGCGCGGCGGAGGGTGACGATGGCGGCGTCATGATAGTCCTTGAGGGACGCCGTGACATCACTGGGGCAGTTGCGTACGTCCAGCTCCATGAGCTCGTCGAAGCTATAGTTGGAGTTGGCGGAGGAATAGCGGTCATAGTAATCGTTGACGACCGGGTTCACGGTAAAGCCCGCCGCCTCAAAGCCGTCCTTCATGGAAATGGCGGAGCTGTTGGAGTAGGGGTCGTCGCCCGGTCCCGTGACATAGTGGAGAGAGTTCACGCCGAGCAGGGTGATCTTTGCGCTCTTGGAGATAGGCAGCGCGTTCCCCTCGTTTTTAAGCAGCACCACGCCCTCGGAGACGATCTCGTTGTTGACGGAGGCGGAGAGGGCCTTTGACTCCTCCGTGGTGTGGGTGGTAAACTCGTAATAGGCCTCGCCGTCCATAGAACCCGCCTGCTCGGACTGGGTCACAGAGACCTTCCCCGCGCCGAAAAAGCTGTCCATCGCCCCGGAGTAGGCGTTCATCGAGACCTGCGCGACGATACCGAGAACCAGAACCACCGCCATTGCCGCCGCGATGACAGCGGTGGCGCGGGTGCGGCGCTTGGCCCGGACCTTCGCCGGGTCCTGGGCGCGGCTGGCGGCGAGGGCCTCCTGCTGCGCCGCGGACTCGTTTTTCAGGGAGAAAACGGCGCTGAAGGCCTTGACGGCGCAGCCGGCCAGCATCGCGGCGACCAGCACGTAGCACCACCAGCCCAAGGTGTAGGTCCCCTGCTCGATGGCCATTTTCATGTAGGAGACCAGGTGGTTGCCAACCGTTTTTGCCGCGAAGTAGGGGGCGCTGGAGTAGACGAAGGCGCCGAAGAGCATTGCCGCCGCCGCGATAAACTCGATGAACGCCTTTTTGCGGTAGAGCGCGTTTTTCAGCATCACGCTGTTCACAATCAGGGCGAGCACCGGCAAGAACATGCCGAGGAACAGCCAGATGTTGAAGTTGAAGGCGGAGACGCCGCCGATGTAAATAGAGGGGCCCCACCAGTAGAAAATGGCCTGCCAGCCAAGGAAGTTATGTCCCCCCGCCGCGCCGAAGGTGTAGTCGGATTCCACGCCGTCCAGCCGGATATTCAGGATCGGCAGGAAGTTGGTGAGGACCGCGGCCAAAAGCGCCGCCAGGCCGACGATCAGCGAAATGCGTTTTATGGTCTTGATCTTGTCTGTCATGTCGTTCCCTTCTTACTGTGCCAGCGGAATGTCCACAATGCCGCTGCTCATTCCGGCGCTGTACCGCACGCCCACGATGGTGAGGACGCCGTCCACCTCCCGCGCCTCATAGATCGTAAACTCGTCCACCTGGACGGGAAGGCTCCCGTCCTCCTTTTCCGACCATACGACGGACGTATAGCTCTCGCTGGAGCCGGACTGGATATGGATCAGGCCGTTGTTCCCCTCCGCGTTCGCCGCGTCATAGAGCTCCGCGTCGGCGGAAAACTGCTGCATGGCGCCGAGAGAACTGGATCTCATTTCATCAAAATGGAATCGGTAAACAACGTTTCCCGCCATTTCCGGCGCCACAACAGGTTCGCTGTCGCCGCCGGACGAGGAATCGTCCCCGCCGGGACCGCCGGGGCCGCCTCCCCCGGGGCCTTCGCTCTCGACGGAACCGGGTGTTTCGCTTGGAACCGGCTCCGGAGAGTCGCTCTGGACGCTCCCCACGCTCTCTCCGATGGTGGGCGGGATGAGCCCGGTGCAGCCGGGCAGCGCCAGACACAGGATGAACGCCAGAGCCAGCAAAAGGGTTGCTCTTTGTTGTTTCATAATGCTCCTCCTCTGAATTGATGGTAACGCTACTCTACCACGGTTTTGGACCAAGCCGCGTCCGTTGCATAATCTGCCGGTTCCATTTCACGTTTTGCAAAAAACCACCGCCGCCCCATTCTGAAGTGCGCCCAAAAAGTTAGACAAAAATAAGGCGGTAAAATTGTTCAAGCAGC
>CAJTLI010000019.1 GCA_910577525.1 uncultured Oscillospiraceae bacterium
CACCGCCCGGGCCGCCCGCCCGGCGGCGTCCGCGCTGCCCGTGGAGCAGGCCGGCAGGCCGGCCGGGGCCGAGGACCCGGGACGGACCGCCGCCCTCACCGTGGACGAGCTGGACCGGGCCGTGCGGCGGGACAGCCGGAGATACGACGGCGGGATGACATTGTTTTGATAGGAGGGGAAACGGTTGATTTTATCGCCCATGCGGTTTAAAAACTTTGTGTGGCCCCACAACCCCAGGGTCTACTCCATCGCCTATGACCGGAAGATCGCGGTGCAGAAGATACCCTTTGGACGATACCACCTGCAAAGCCTGGGACAGACCCGCCGGGTGCTGAGAGGAGAGGGGGAGTTCGTGGGTCAGGGGGCCTATGACGCCTTTAAGCACCTGGCCTCCGTGTTTTATGAGGAGACGCCGGGGATGCTGGTCCACCCCGTGTGGGCCGCCACCATGGCCTGGTTTACAAAGCTTGAGCTGCGGCAGATCCCACGCAGGGACTATGCGGCCTATTCCTTCGAGTTCTGGGAGGTGGTGGACGGCACGGGGGAGACCAAGCTGTCTGTCCGGCCCGGCCCGGACGGCGGGGAGAACTCCGCCGCCCAGCCCGGGGAGAGCCTGTGGCACGTGGTGGAGCGGGGGGACACCCTGTGGGAGCTGGCCCGGCGGTATGAGGTGGAGCTGAATCAAATTGTGGAGCTCAACCCCTCCATCCGCAACCCCAACCTGATCTATATCGGACAGAAGGTGAGGCTGAAATGATCCGGTGCTGGGTGACGCTGGGAACCGGCGGCCAGATGGAGCTGCCCACCGCCGTCAGCTGGCGGTTCTGCTACGGCACGGACACCCCCTGCGACAGCTTCTTCCTGCGGTGCCTGTGGGAGCGGGGGCAGGAAAAGCTGCTGTCCGCCGCCTGCCGGTTCTGCGCCGAGTGGGAAAAGGAGCGGGTGTTCACTGGGGTGGTGGACGAGTTCGCCGTGATCTGCGGGAAGGACGGGATGTATCTGGAACTGTCCGGCCGGGGGATGGCGGCGCTGCTGCTGGACAATGAGGCCATGCCCGCCGAGTATCAGCGGTGCACCCGGGCGGACATCGTGGCCAACCACGTGGCCCCCTATGGGGTGGAGGCGGTGGGCGGCGGACAGCTGCCCGCGGTGGCGGGGTTCACCGTCACCAGCGGCGAGAGCGAATGGAGCGTGGTGCGGCGGTACGCCTGCTATTACGGCGGGGTGGTGCCCCGGTTTGACCGGCAGGGCCGGCTGGTGCTGGACGGGCACTGCGGCGGCGGGGCCCTGCGCATTCGGGACGCCGACGCGGTGACGGGCTGGGAATACAGGGAGGAGCGCCACGGCGTGCTCAGCCAGGTGGCGGTGCGCCGCCGGACCACCCAGGGCACCCAGTGGGTATCCGACCCCAAGTTCGCCGCCGAGGGCGGACGGGCCCGGCGGGTGATCACCGTGCCCAACACCACCGGAACCGCCGCCATGCGCTATACCGCCGACTACCAGCTGCGGGCCGCCCGGCGGGGCAGGGTGCGGATGAAAATCACCCTGGCCGGGGCGTTCCTGGCCTGGCCGGGAGAGCTGGCGGAGGTGGAGCTGCGGGACTTCGGGGCCAACGGGCAGTACCGGGTGGCCCAGACCCAGGCGTTCTGCGGCAGCGAGGGGCTGGCCACCACCCTGGTGCTGGGTGAGACGGACAGCATGATATGAGAGAAGAGAGGTGAGGGTCCGTGTGGCTGAGCGGACAGCACAAACAGCCCGCGGAGTGCGGCGAGGGCCAGATCGGCGTCGTCACAATGAGCGGGGAGGAGAACGCGGTGCTGCTGGACTGCGAGCGGCGGGGGCTTCCAATCTACAGCCCCGGGGGTTACTCCTGGACGCCCACGGTGAACGGAAAGGTGCTGGTCATCCAGGGCAGAGGGGAGATCCCCTGCATCGTGGGGGCCCCCCAGGGCGGCGAAACTCCGGACGAGGTGAGCGTCAGGGCCAATTCGCTGGCGCTGGAGGGGAAACAGGCGGAGATCGCGGCGAAGGACCTGGATTTGAAGGCCCAGGTGTACATCAAAGGAGAACGGCTGGAGGATTTTATTATCAGAATCGTGAGCGCGATATAGAATCGTGAGTAATATTTGGGTGAAAGGAAGGCGGATGAGATGAGCCTGCTGCTGAAACAGCGGGATTACACGGCCGACGGAAACGGCGGGGTGGCGGCGGTCCAGGGGGGAGAGGCGCTGCTGAACGAGGTGCTGTTCCGGCTCACCGTCCGGCGGGGGAGCTTCCCCTTCCTGCCCGGACTGGGCAGCCGGATGCACCAGCTCCGGCGGGAAAAGCCCTCCGCCTGGGAGACGCTGGCCCAGCAGTTCGCCGTGGAGGCCCTGGCGGAGCTGGACGGCGTCACCGTGACCGGGGCGAGGGTGCGCGAGGAGGCCGGCGTGCTGGCTGCGGAAGTGAGCCTGCTGTGGCAGGGCGCCCAGCTGCCGGTTCAGGTCTGGTTGGAGGGATAAGCGTTTGATCACATTAGAGGAAATTTACCAGGGGCTGGCGTCGGAGTTTCAGGCGCAGACCGGCCAGACCGCCGGGGGGAGCAGCGAGCTGGCGGTGCGCTTTTACGCCGTGGCGGCCCAGCTCTACAGCCTGTATGTCCAGGCGGAGTGGACCCGGCGGCAGTGCTTCCCCCAGACGGCGGAGGGGGAGGACCTGGACAAGCACGCTAAGCTGCGGGGCGTGACCCGGCGGAGGGCCGCCCCCGCCACGGGCACGGTGCGGTTTTACGTGGACGAGGCCCGGGAGTCGGACACCGAGGTGGCCCAAGGGACGGTGTGCATGACGGCGGGAGGCGTGCGCTTTACCACCGACAGGGATGGGGTGATCCCGGCGGGAGAGGCCTGCTGCGAGGTGCCCGTGACGGCGGTGGAGGCCGGAACCGAGGGCAATGTGGGCCAGGGCACGGTGGTGTACATGGCCCTGCCCCCCATCGGCGTGGTGGCCTGCGCCAATCCGGAGGCCCTGTCCAACGGGCAGGACGAGGAGAGTGACGGGGAGCTGCGCCGCCGGGTGCTGGCCACCTTCCAGCGGCTGGCCAACGGGGCCAACACCGCCTTTTACCGGGAGACGGCCCTGTCCTTTGACGGCGTGGCGGCGGTGACGGTGCTGCCCCGGAACCGGGGGGTGGGCACGGTGGACGTGGTGCCCGCCGCCCAGGGGGGCGTCCCCGCCCAGGCCATGCTGGACGCCCTCCAGGCCCACTTCAGCCGGGTGCGGGAGATCGCCTGCGATGTGAAGGTGCTCTCCCCCACGGTGGAGCCGGTGGACGTGTCGGTGAAGCTGTGGGCCAAGGCGGGGCGGAGCTATGAGGAGACGGCCCTGGCGGTGCGGGACAGGCTGGAGGAGTGGTTTAACGGGGAGCGGCTGGGCCAGCCCCTGCCCCGGGCCCAGCTGGTCTCCCTGATTTACGCCGTGGACAGCGTGGCCAACTGCCGGCTGGTCAGCCCGGCGGCGGATCTGCCGCTGAGCGGCGTGACGCTGCCAGTGCTGGGACAGCTGACCATCGCCAAAGGCGGCGCGGACGGGGAGGAGAACGGGTGAAGCTGAGCTATGAGGACTACATGGTGTCGCTGCTCCGGCCGCTGGGGGCATACGACCTGGGAAGCGGAACCATCAACCGGGGAGAGCTGGCTGCCTACGGCAGGGAGCTGGACCTGGCGGACCGGGAGCTGGAGGATACGGCCCGGGAGATGAATCTGACCACCGCCAAGGACTTCGGCCTGGAGCGGGTGGAGGCCCTGCTGCCCTACCGGCCGGTGTGCGTGACGGAGGACCAGCGCCGGGCGGCGCTGGCGGCGCTGCTGCGCATCAGCGGGGACAGCTTCACCCCCCAGGCCATCAACGACACCCTCCGGGGCTGCGGCCTCAACGCCAGGGCGGAGGAGGGGGAGCTGCCGGGCTATGTGAAGATCTACTTCCCCGACGTGGCGGGCATACCCGAGGGCTTTGAACAGCTGCGGGCCATCATCGAGGAGATCCTGCCCAGCCACGTGGACATCACCTATGTGTTCTGGTACAATACCTGGGCCATGGTGGCGGACCGCCACCCCACCTTCGGCGACGCCGGGGAGACAGGGCTGAGCTGGTATGGGCTGGCCATCGAAAACGACGGACATCTGGCGGATATCTGGTGAGAGAGGGGAGGCCCCGCCCTCCGGCGGGGCCTCCCTTTAAAAAAAATAAAAATTTTTATATCAACCCTTGACAAATCCGCCTGCCTATCGTATAGTATAGACAGAAAGGAAAAGGTGAGTCCGATGTACTAACTAAGACCGCACCAGCCTCTTTCTGCGATTGGGAAACGCAAAGTGAAACGCAGCCTCGGCTCGTTCCAAACACGCTTTTGAAAGCGACGGAAGCCAGATTCAGTCTGAAGCCTACCATTGTTTGAGGAAACAGAGAGACAACAGTTTCAGGCGGAACCCCAACGCAACCCAGTCCGGCGAAAGAGACGCCGGAAGAAAGTGAAGGTAAAGGCCCTTGGACAATCAAACCCAGAAGTAAGCCCCCAGCCGCGGATGTAGGACGGCTGGGGGCTTGGTGTGTCTGGGGGAGAGGAGGAGAGGCGCAATGAGCGAGCTTTCGCCAGAGGCGAAAGCGAGGGATATGGAGCTTGCTCCGACGATGTCACGCTGCGCAGACAGCTGCCGCTCGGCCGCTTTCGCTCTGACTCGGCCTGGTCTGTGGGGCGCACAGCGCCCCTCCGCTCGGCCTCGCTCCGCTCCAAGCTTCCTCGCAGCTGTCTGCTCCGCGCTTCCTTTTAGCGCCTTTGCCCGAGAACGGCGGGAAAGGGGACAAAACCTTATGGAAAAATTAAGGGGCATTCCACGGAAAAGGGCTTGCAAAATCAGGATTCATCTAGTATGATTAACGAGTATACCCGCAATGGGTGTTTATGGATATGACTATTCGGCGCGCGTTTGGGGCAGACTTCCAAAGAAACAGATGCTGTCAGAGCGCGGGATCAATACAGGAGTGAAAAGCATGTTTGTAAAGGATATCGGCATCGACCTGGGCACCGCCAGCGTGCTGGTTTATATCAAGGACAAGGGCATCGTGCTGCGGGAGCCGTCGGTGGTGGCCCTGGACAAGAACACCGGCAAGCTGCTCAAGGTGGGCACCGAGGCCCAGCAGATGCTGGGCAAGACCCCCGGCAACATCGTGGCCATCCGCCCTCTGCGGGAGGGCGTTATCTCCGACTATGACATGACGGAGCGGATGCTGCGGGAGTTTATCCGCAAGGTGGCCCCCATCCGGGTGTTCAAGCCCCGGGTGGTCATCTGCGTGCCCTCCGGCATCACCGAGGTGGAGGAGCGCGCCGTGATCGACGCCGGCATTCAGGCCGGCGCCCGGCGGGTGTACCTCATTGAGGAGCCCCTGGCCGCCGCCATCGGCGCCGGGGTGGACATCACCCAGCCCGACGGCCATATGGTGGTGGATATCGGCGGCGGCACCGCCGACATCGCGGTCATCTCTCTGTCCGGCATTGTGGAGTCCGCCTCCATCAAGGTGGCCGGAGACGCGTTCAGCGAGGCGGTGGTCAAGTACATCCGCAAGCGGCACAACGTCCTCATCGGCGACCGCACCGCGGAGGAGCTGAAAATGACCATCGGCTGCGTCTTCCCCCGGCCAGAGGAGATCTCCATGGAGGTCAAAGGCCGCTGCCTCATGACCGGCCTGCCCCGGGTGTTCTCCGTCACCTCCAGCGAGATGATCGAGGCCTTCGAGGAGCCCTGCTCCCGGATTCTGGAGGCCATCCACGGCGTGCTGGAACGCACCCCCCCCGAGCTGGTGGCCGATATCTCCAGCAACGGCATTATCATGACCGGCGGCGGGTCCCTGGTCTGGGGCTTTGACAAGCTCATTGAGTCCCACACCGGCATCGAGACCTATGTGGCCGACGACGCCATCTCCTGCGTGGCCCACGGCACCGGCAAGAGCTTGGACTGGGTGAACGATATGCAGGACGGCACCATGAATATCTCCCGGAGCCGCCAGATGCTGTAACGCACAAAACGTACCGCCGCCCTCCCCGCCGGGGAGGGCGGCGTTTTTGGTCCTTCCTTAAGAAATTTTAAAAAGTGCCTCCGGGATATTGACAGAGCAATATTATACAAGATATAATACTGCTCGAGAGGAGGGCTTGACATGGCTTTTGCGATAGGCCCGCAGCTGCTGGACGGCTGTGTGCTGGCGGTGCTGTCCCACGGGGACGCCTACGGCTATGTGCTCACCCAGCGGGTAAAGACCCGGCTGGAAATTTCGGAATCCACCCTCTATCCGGTGCTGCGGCGGCTTCAGCGGGACGGGCTGCTGAGGGTTTACGACCGCCCCTATCAGGGCCGCAACCGGCGGTACTACGCCATCACCCCGGTGGGCCGCACCCAGCTGGAGCGCCGCCGGGAGGAGTGGCGGCAGTTCCGGGACGGCGTGGAGGAGCTTTTGAAGGAGGAAGAGGACGATGGACAAACTGACCTACTTAGCTGAGCTGGCGGAGGGACTGGCCCGCTGGGTGCCCGAGCGGGAGCGGCAGGACATCCTGCGCTACTACGCGGAATATTTTGAGGAGGCCGGGCCCGACCGGGAGGCCGAGGTGGTGGCCGAGCTGGGGGACCCCTGGGACCTGTCCAGCCGCCTGGCGGTGGAGGGGGGCTACGCCACCCAGTTCCAGGCCGACACCTGGACGCCCCCAAAAAAGAAAAAATGGCCCTGGATTCTGGCCATCACGGCGGTGGCGGCGGTGGCGGTGGTGTTCGTCGTGATGGCCCTCTCCTGGTCGGCCATGGATATCGTCAGGACCGTGGTCAGAGTGGAGGCGGTCTCCCCTGCCGTCGTGGAGACCAGCGCGGCGGACCCGCTGAGCTCCGGGGCCGGCGGCGCCGTCGATAATGAGGAGCTCGGGGAGCAGCCCGGGGAGCAGGGCGGCGGCTTCTGGTCCGTGGAGGACGGTTGTCTGGAGGCGTTTGAGAAGATCGACATCGACGCGAGCATCGTCAACGTGACGGTGGCGGAGGGGGAGGACTTCACCCTGTCCATCAGCTCCGACACCACCCTGGGGGGCTACCGCCTGAAGTGGGAGGTCAAAAACGGCGCGCTCAAAATCAGGGACGGCTCGTCCGGGCACGCGAATATCCGCAGCTGGGACGACTTCAAAAATATGTTCGGCATCAACGCCAGCGCCATGGACGTGGTGGTCACGGTGCCCGGAGGGGTCCGGCTTACCGAGCTCAAGATTAAGACCGGCCTGGGGGACGTGTTTGTCAGCGGCCTGGACGTGGACAAGGAGCTGGAGGCCAAGACCGGCATGGGCGACATCGAGTGCTATGAGGTGGAGGCCCACGACGAGGTGAAGCTGGAGACCGGCATGGGCGACGTGACCCTGGGGGTGGAGACCCCCTACAGCGGCGCGGAGTACGACCTCAAGACCGGCATGGGCAGCATCGAGGCCCAGCTGAACGCCGTGGAGGCGGATTGGGACTATGAGGCCAAGACCGGGATGGGAACCGTGTCCGTCAACGGGGACAGCCGGGGGACCAAGGCCGAGCGCAAGGGCGGCTCCTATGAGTTAGAGGCCGAGACGGGCATGGGGGATATCAACCTGTATTTCCAAGATGATAGATGGTGATGCCATGCTTCGCCTGTTCGCGGCGCGCGGCTTCGCTCCGACATGAAAAAAGCCGAATCCCTGCTTTCCAGGGGTTCGGCTTTTTCCGCGCTCCGCTCCATCCGCGCTGCGCTGCCGCCGGACTAATTTTTTCCTCGATGGCCCGTCCGCCCCGTCTAAATCCGATCCGCCCCGCCTATACTGATTTACAGGTTGCATTTTCCTGTAGGCCATTGTATAATGAGGTGCTTAAATGGAACTGTCATGTCAAAGGGACAGAGCTCTCCCGCCAACTCCCGCCCCGGAGGCGGACTGGATGGAGCGCTTCAGAATAAATGGGGTAGTGAATATGGAGACGAGAAATATCCGGGACTATCTGCGGGCGGGCAAGCGGGCCCATCTGGTGGGCATCGGCGGGGTGTCCATGGCGTCGTTGGCGGAGGTGCTCCACGGGGCCGGGGTGGAGGTGACGGGCTCCGACCAGCGGGAGAGCGCCACCGTGCTCCATCTGCGCGCCCTGGGCATCCCGGTGGTCATCGGCCACCTGCCCGGCAGCGTGGCCGGGGCGGACTGTGTGGTGCGCACCGCCGCGGTGCACGACTCCAATCCCGAGATCGCCGCCGCGCTGGACGGAGGCATCCCCGTGTTTGAGCGGGCTCAGGCCTGGGGGGCCATCATGCAAGACTATCAAAACGCCCTGTGCATCTCGGGGACCCACGGCAAGACCACCACCACCTCCATGTGCACCCACATCTTCATGGCGGCCCAAAAGGACCCCACCGTCATGATCGGAGGCACCCTGCCCCTGCTGGAGGCGGGCCACCGGGTGGGCCGGGGGGACACCATCATCCTGGAGTCCTGCGAGTACTGCAATTCGTTTCTGTCCTTTTACCCCACGGTGGCGGTAATCCTCAACGTGGAGGCCGACCACCTGGACTTCTTCCAAGATCTGGACGATGTGGAGCGCTCCTTCCGGGCCTTTGCCGACAAGGTGCCGGAGAACGGCCTCATCATCGCCAACTGCGAGGACGAGAACACCATGTTCACCCTCCGGGGGGAGGAGCGGGACGTGATGACCTTCGGCGTTGACAAGGGTGACGTTCACGCCGAACACCTGTCCATGGACCAGGGCTTCGGGTCCTTCGACGTGATGTATCAGGGCAAAAAATACGCCCACCTGGACCTGTCCGTCCCCGGCGTCCACAACGTGAAAAACGCCCTGGCGGCGGCGGCCGCCGCCATCGCCCTCCATCTACCCGGAAAGGCGGTGGAGGACGGGATGCGGGACTTCCGCCTGCCCGGGCGGCGGTTTGAGTACAAGGGGATGTATAACGGCGCGGAGGTGTGCGACGACTACGCCCACCACCCCGGCGAGCTGGCGGCCCTGTTTGACACGGCGGCGGCGCTGAACTTCAAGCGGGTGATCTGCGCCTTCCAGCCCCACACCTACTCCCGGACCCACGAGCTGTTCGACGACTTTGTAAAGGTGCTCCAGCGGCCCGCCGTCACCCTGCTGGCGGAGATCTTCGCCGCCCGGGAGGACAACGACATTGGAATCTCCTCCGCCGATCTGGCGGCGAAAATTCCCGGCAGCGTGTTCTGCCCCACCCTGGAGGACGTGACCGCCAAGCTGAAGCGGCTGGCCCAGCCCGGGGATCTGATCCTGACCGTCGGCGCGGGCGATATCTATCTGGCTGGGGAGGCTTTGGTTAAAGAAGAGTGAAGGGGCCCCCGCAAAGCCGTCCTTTGGCTTTGTGGGGAGAGGAGGCACAGCGGAATGAGTGAGCTTTGGCTACAGGCCGAAGGGAGCGATATGAAGCTTGTGCCGACGAGGCCGGGGAAGCGCTGGTCAAGGAGGAATAAGGAAGCGCCCGTCCGGTGAACCGGACGGGCGCTTGTGTTGCGGGGCGTCCCGTTTCGCACCCCGGAACGGACGGTCCGCCGCCCAGGCGCGTGCCGTGGACCCCGCCCGCGTTTCAATGTCCAGACACAGGCGGCAGCGCCAATAGGGGGACACCAGCCGAAAGCCTCTCGCGCCGGAAAAATTGATGATCGTTCCCGTATAGGGCGTCCCCCGTAATGGGGATTCTTAAGGGGGAAAATCCTGTGACCGCGGCCCGCCCTCTGGGCCGTGGGGAGCCGGATTTCCCCCCTTAAGTGTTCTCTTTGGGTACTTTCTCTCACATGAGAGAAAGTACCCCGCCGGAGGCCGTCCCCCGGCGGGGACAGGGGTCACTCCCCCCGGAGGAACAGCGTGTTGAGGAACCGTTTGAAAATGCCCCCGATGCGGAGCCGGGGCACCTCCTCGGCCGCCACCAGGTCGATGGCATCCACCTGCTCCCCGTCCACCAGCACTTTGAGCTCGCCCAGCTTCTGGCCCGGCTCCACCGGGGCCTCCACCTGGGGGGAGAGCTCCAGCTGGGTGGTGATATTGCCCGCCTTGCTCTTTTCCAGCAGGATGGAGCACTCCCGGGCCGTCACGGGCTGAACGGTGTCCCGCTCGCCCAGAATCACCTCCACCGGCGGGATGGCCTGGTCGGGATAGACGGGGGTGATGGCGTAGTTGGCAAAGCCGTAGTTCAGCAGGGTTTTGCAGCTGTCAAAGCGGTCGTTGGAGGTGGGGGCGTGCATCACCACGGCGATGAGCTCCATGCCGTCCCGCTCCGCCGTGGCGGACAGGCAGTACAGGGCGGTGTCGGTAAAGCCGGTTTTCAGCCCCGTGGCCCCCTCGTAATAGAAGATGAGCCGGTTGGTGTTGGACAGCTGGAAGGCCCCGCCCCGAAGGGTGTCCATCCAGATGGTGGTGAATTCCCGGATGGCGGGGTGGTTCAAAATCAGCTCCCGGCTCATCAGGGCGATGTCGTAGGCGCAGGTCAGGTGGCCCGGCGCGGGCAGGCCGGTGCAGTTGACAAAGTTGGTGCGCTCCATGCCCAGCTCCCGGGCCCGCTGGTTCATCCGGTCCACGAAGGCGGTCTCGCTGCCCGCCACATGCTCGGCCAGGGCCACGGCGCAGTCGTTGGCGGACACCACCGTCACCGCCTTCACCATGTCCCGGACGGACATCTGCTCGTTTTCCTTCAGCCAGATCTGGGACCCGCCCATGGAGATGGCGTGGGGGGAGGCTGTGACCATGTCGTCCCAGCCCAGGTTTCCGCTGTCGATGGCCTCCATCACCAGCAGCAGGGTCATCACCTTGGTGACGGAGGCGGGCTCGTACTGGGCGTCGGCGTTCTGCTCGCACAGCACCTTTCCGGTGGTTTTTTCCATGAGAATGGCGGAGGGGGCTGTGACCTCCGCGGGGACGGCGTAGGCCGGGGCGGCGAGCAGGCCCGCCATCGCCAGGGCCAGCCCCAGGGCGGCGATTCGTTTCATGCTGTGAACCTCTTTCCATATATACTCGAGCGGGCCGTGCCCGCCCGTATGATGGAAGGATGTGAAAAAAGAGCCGGTTCTATGCGTGGAAAAACAAGGCGGCTCCTGTTTCGGTTTGGAGCGGCCCCGAACCGGGCATACTTTTCCCATCTTCCGAAAGGAGCGGATCAGCTGTGGATCAAATGGATCAATATCTGTGCGTGTGCGGCTGGGTGTACGACCCCGAGCTGGGGGACTCCGAGGGCGGCATCGCCCCCGGCACCCCCTTCAAGGACCTGCCGGACGACTGGGTGTGTCCCGTATGCCAGCTGGGCAAGGACGCGTTCACCCCCATGTGAGAGGCAAAACAGCCGGGGCCCGCGGGCCCCGGCTGCTGCGTTATTTGACATTGCGGATGGCCTGTGATACAATGATCCCCGTGATATTTTTTGGAAAGGGGGGACTGAAATGGCGCTTTTGAGCATCGTCGTCCCCTGCTATAACGAGGAGGCAACGGTGGAGCTTTTTTATGCCCGCGCGTCGGCGGTGTGCGGCGCGCTGCCGGAGCTGGAGGTGGAATACCTCTTTGTGGACGACGGGTCCGCCGACGGCACCCTCTCCCTTCTGCGGGGGCTCGGGGCCCGGGAGCGGGGTGTGCGCTGGCTGTCCCTGTCCCGGAACTTCGGCAAGGAGGCCGCCATGTACGCCGGGCTGGAGCACGCCCGGGGGGACTACGTGGCGGTGATGGACGTGGACCTTCAGGACCCGCCGGAGCTGCTGCCCCAGCTGCTGGAGGCCGTCCGGACCGGCGGATATGACTGCGCCGCCG
Organism: uncultured Oscillospiraceae bacterium; assembly: GCA_910577525.1. GTDB lineage: Bacteria > Bacillota > Clostridia > Oscillospirales > Oscillospiraceae > Enterenecus. Next base: position 11,826 of record CAJTLI010000019.1, read on the forward strand.
TCCGGAGGGTGAACCGGAAGGGGGAGCCCCCCATCCGGTCCTGGTTCGCCCGGCAGTTTTACAAGCTCATCAACAAGGTGAGCCGGACGGAGATCGTGGACGGGGCCCGGGACTTCCGGCTGATGACCCGGCAGATGGTGGACGCCATCCTCCGGGTGGGAGAGTACAACCGGTTTTCCAAGGGCATTTTCTCCTGGGTGGGTTTCCGGGTGAAGTGGGTGGAGACGGAAAACGCGGAGCGGTCCGGCGGGGAGAGCAAGTGGTCCTTCTTCAAGCTGCTGGTGTACGCCCTGGACGGCATCATCGCCTTCTCCACCGCGCCGCTGGCCATCGCGTCGGTGCTGGGGCTGATCTTGTGCGTGGTCTCCTTCCTGGCCATCGTTTTCGTCATCGTCCGGCAGCTGGTCTGGGGCGGCAGCGCTTTCGGCTGGCCCTCGCTGGTGTGCATTATATTGTTCCTGGCGGGCATTCAATTATTCTGCATCGGCATTCTGGGGCAGTATCTGGCCAAAACCTATCTGGAGGTCAAAAAACGCCCCATCTACATCCTGCGGGAACAGGGAGGGAGCCTGGATGAAAAGCCGTGACCGGGCCGGGGGGCTGTGGTACGCTCTGGCCTTTCTCATCCCCGCGCTGGTGATGCTGGGGGCCTGCGCGTCCCTGGGGCTGGCCCCCTGGGGGGACAAAACGGTGCTGGTGTCCGACATGTCCAGCCAGTACGTGGAGTTTTTCTGCGCCCTGAAAAACGGCGAGCTGTTTTTCTCCTGGTCCAAGGCCCTGGGCACCTCGTACATCGGGGTGTTCTCCTATTACGTGTCCAGCCCCCTGTCCGTTCTCACCCTGCTGGTGCCCAATGAGGCCATGCCCCTGGGGCTGATGTTCCTCATTGTGCTCAAAATCGGGCTGTCGGGGCTGACCTTCTGCCTCTTCGCCCGTTCCCGCTTCCCCGGCCATGACGGGGCGGCGCTGTTCGGGGCGGTGTGCTATGCCCTCATGTCCTACAATATGATCTATTCCATCTGCGTCATGTGGCTGGACGGGGTGATCTGGCTGCCCCTGCTCCTGCTGGCCCTGGAGCGGATTCTGGACGGGAAAGGCGCGGGGCCCTTCATCGCCGGGCTGACGGCCTGCTTTGTGTCCACTTGGTACATCTCCTATATGGCCGGGGCCTTCTGCGCTTTGTACCTGTGCGCCCGGCTGGTGTTCCTCTGGCCGGAGCGGGAGAGGCTGAGACGCGTCCTGGCCCGGTTTTTCGGCGGGGCGGCCTGTGCCCTGGGGCTGACGGCCTGGCTGTGGCTGCCCACCTTCCTGGCCATGTTCAACGGCAAGTTCAGCGGGGGCAACGTGGACTACGACGGCCTGCTGGCCTGCGATCCCCTGACCCTGCTGGGCCAGCTGCTGCCCGGACAGTACCGGTCCATCACCTACGGCGCGCCCCCCTATGTGTTCTGCGGCACGGCGGCGCTGGTCCTGGCCGCCCTGTACTTTTTCCTGAAAAGCTTCCCCCTCCGGGAGAGGCTGGTGAATTTGGGCCTGCTGGCGGCGGTGACGGCCTCCCTGCTGCTCGCCCCTCTGGACAAGGCGTGGCACCTGTTCCAGCGGCCCAACTGGTTCCCCTTCCGCTACTCCTTCCTGTTCTCCTTCGTGGCGGTGTACCTGGCCGTCCAGGCTCTGGGGGCGCTGAGGGACCGGCTGGGGGTGCTGCCCCGGCGGTTGGGCGGGGCCTGGGCCGGGCGGCTGGGGGCGCTGGCCCTGGCCGGGCTGGCGGTGGCGGAGCTGGGCTTCAACGCCCGCGCCATCCTGGGCGGGCTGGAAAACCAGTTTCACTCCGCCTCTTATCAGGCGTACCGGGACTACTATACCGCCAACGCCCAGCTGGTGGAGGCGGCGCGGCAGGACGCGGGGGACCGCTTCTTCCGCCTGGGAGCGACAGAGGACCGGGGCCACAACAGCCCCCTGTCCTTCGGCTATCCCGGCATCACCCACTACAGCAGCCTGTATAACGACGGGGTGAACCACGCCCTCAAGAACCTGGGCTTTGCCCAGACGTGGATGTGGTGCGCCTACTACGGCTCCACCCCCGCCACCGACGCCCTGCTGGGGGTGGAGTATGTGGTCACGAAGGGCGGTATGCCCCCGGGGTACGAGCCCGTCGCCCGGGCGGGGGAGCTGACCCTCTGGAAGAACCCCAACGCGCTGCCCCTGGCGTTTCTGGCCCAGGGAACCGGCATAGAGGGGGGCGGCAGCGGCCCATTTGAGCGGCAGAACGAGGTGTTTTCCGGACTGCTGAGGGAGCGGACGGCCCTGTTCGGGCCGGTGCCCGCCCAGGAGGAGACCGGGGCGGCGGAGACGGCATACCACCTTGTGGGGACAGGAAAACCCCTTTACATGGATTTGTCCGCTTCCGGCTTAAAGGAAGTGCTGGTGAACGGGGAGCATCTGCTCTGGCTGGGGTCCAGCGAGGCGGCGTCGGTCCACTACTTGGGCACGCCGGGGCCGGGGGAGGCGTGGACCGTTACGGTGCGCCACGGCGGCGGCTGGACCGGCCGGCTCTGGGCGCTGGACATGGACGCCCTGGGCGGCGCGGTGGAACAGCTCCGCAATGCTCAGATCGCGTCGGTGGAGAAAGAAGGCCGGGTGCGGCTGACGGCCTGCGCGGATCAGCCCCGGACGTTGTCCACCACCATCCCCGCCGAGCGGGGGTGGACGGTCTGGGTGGACGGCGAAGAGGCGGGGGCGGGAGTTTGGCTGGACTGCTTCCTGGCGGTTCCCCTGCCCGCCGGGGAGCATGAGGTGGAGCTGCGCTACACCCCGCCGGGGCTGGTTCCGGGGACCGCCCTGGGCGCGCTGTCCGCGGCGGGGCTGGTCCTGGCCTCCTGGCGGCGCGGGAGGAGAGAAGTGAAAACGGACGGACGCTGAGCGCCCGTCCGTTTTTATTCCAAATCTGAGAAAAATGCGCTGTAATCCACAGCGAAAATCTGCTTGAGCGCCACCAATTCACTCACCTTGATGTTCATGCGGTTGGTCTCAATTTTCGCATAGGTGCTTTTGGATATTTTCAAGCCCATAAGCTGAAGCTTTGCCACGGTTTGGTCCTGGGTCAGTCCGGCGGCTCTGCGCAGAGCGCCGACGCGATGCCCGATATCCAGATCAGGGCGGAGTTTCTGCATACCTATCACCACAAAAATTCGTTATAAAGAAAATCTGAATTGATTTTATCGAATCTTTATGATATAATGTTTCGTGATAAAGAAATTATAAGCGGGACAGGTGATGACCGAGATGAAAATACAAAAAATAGGAGCGGACCCCGGCGCTCCCTACCGGCAGATGTATGTGACGCTGTTCAAGGCGGTGACGGCGGCGCTGTATATGATCGAGGACAACGAGCTGATGAAGGCGCGGGCCCTGCTGATGGAGGCCCAGCGGGAGACGGAGGAACTGTACGTCGGGGGCGGGAGTGTATAAAAGGCCGGGCAGAGAAAAAGGGATATCCCCTTGCATTTCCCCGTGAAGTATGGTATATATGAAAGCACTACCCTGAGGGGTAAATATTACTTATTGGAGTTGATTTGTCCCAATGGACCCAGACAGTACAATATTGCTGATCGTGCTGGTGGCGATGGTGGTCATGTCCGGCTACTTTTCCGCCACGGAGACGGCCTTTACCTCCCTCAACCGCATCCGGCTGAAAAGCCGGGCGGAGAACGGCGACAAAAAGGCGGAAAAAACCCTGGCCATGGCGGAGGATTACGACAAGCTGCTGTCCACCATCCTCATTGGAAACAACATCGTCAACAACGTGGCCGCCACGCTGTCCACCCTGCTGTTCATCAAGCTCATCAACGAGGAGAGCGGCCCGGCGGTGTCCACCGTGGTGCTCACCGTGGTGGTGCTGATCTTCGGCGAGATCTCCCCCAAGAGTCTGGCCAAGGAATCCCCGGAAAGCTTCGCCATGCTGTCCGCCCCCCTGCTGCGGCTGTTCATGACGGTGCTGGCCCCGCTGAACTTCCTGTTCGGCCAGTGGAAAAAGCTGCTCACCCTGCTGTTCCACAAGGAGGAGGACGAGGGCATCACCGACGAGGAGCTGGTGACCATGGTGTCCGAGGCGGAGGACCAGGGCGGCCTGGACCGGGAGGAGAGCGAGCTCATCCAGTCCGCCATCCGTTTTGACGACCTGGAGGCGGGGGACATCCTCACCCCCCGGGTGGACGTGGTGGCGGTGGAGGACATCGCCAACCTGTCCGACGTGGCGGCGGTGTTCGCCGCGGAGGGCTACTCCCGGCTGCCGGTGTACCATGAGACCATTGACGACGTGGTGGGCGTGATCCATCAGAAGGACCTGTTCTCCGCCCGCTACCACGGCCGGGACCAGCTCTCGCCCCTGGTGCGGCCGGTGCTCCACATCACGGCGGGCACCAAGATCGACGACCTCATGCGCCAGTTTCAGCGCACCAAAACCCAGATGGCCATTGTGGTGGACGAGTACGGCGGAACCGAGGGCATCCTCACCATGGAGGACATTGTGGAGGAGCTGGTGGGCGAGATCTGGGACGAGCACGACGAGGTGGTGGAGGAGTTCCGCAAGCAGCCCGACGGCAGCTACCTCATCGCCTGCTCCGCCGACCTGGACGATCTGTACGACCTGTTCCAGCTCACGGGGGAGTGCGACGCGGCCACCGTGTCCGGCTGGGTGCTGGAGGAGATGGGCCGGGTGCCCGAGGTGGGCGACCGGTTTACCTGGGAGAACCTGGACGTGACCGTCACCCGGGCCGAGCACCACCGGGTGCTGGAGATCCGGGTGGTGGTCCTCCCCGAGCCGGAGGAGGAGACATAAATGACAGAACAGGCGGACGCTCCGGCGTCCGCCTGTTTCCTGTTTTTTGCTGATTACTTGATGGCGCGGGTTCTGACCTCCTCGCCCAGCAGGGCGGCGAAGGCGTCCAGCCCCATGGCCCCTAAATCCTCGCCGGAGCGGTGGCGCGGCGAAACCGTGCCGTTCTCCATATCCCGGTCGCCGACGACCAGCATATAGGGCACCTTCTCCAGGGTAGCTTCCCGAATCTTCTTGCCGATCTTCTCATTGCGCTCGTCCACCTCGCAGCGGAAGCCCTGTTCATCCAGCTTGGCCGCGACATCTTTGGCATACTGCGCCGCCCGATCGGTAACGGGCAGCAGCTTCACCTGCACGGGGGCCAGCCAGGCCGGGAAGGCCCCGGCAAAGTGCTCGGTAATGCTGCCGATGAACCGCTCGATGGAACCCAGTACCACCCGGTGGATCATGACGGGGCGGTGCTTCTGGCCGTCCTCACCCACGTATTCCAGCTCAAAGCGTTCTGGCAGCTGGCTGTCCAATTGGATGGTGCCGCACTGCCAGGTATGGCCCAGGGCATCGGCCAGATGGAAGTCCAGTTTGGGTCCGTAGAATGCGCCGTCCCCCTCGTTGATGACGAACTCTTTGCCCATACCGGTAATGGCTTCTTTCAGGATGTTCTGGTTGTGTTCCCACTGCTCCACGGTGCCGATGTGGTCCTCGGGCATGGTGGACAGCTCGATGGTGTAGCTCAGGCCGAAGGTGGAGTACACCTCGTCAAACAGACGCACCGTCTCCTGAATCACGTCCTTCATCTGGTCGGGGGTCATGAAGATGTGGGCGTCGTCCTGGGTGAAGCAGCGCACCCGGAACAGGCCGTGGAGGGCCCCGGACAGCTCGTGGCGGTGGACCAGGCCCAGCTCACCCACCCGCAGGGGCAGTTCCTTGTAGGAGTGGGGCTCGCTGGCGTACACCAGCATCCCGCCAGGGCAGTTCATGGGCTTGACGGCGAAATCCACGTCGTCGATGACGGTGGTGTACATGTTGTTCTTGTAGTGGTCCCAGTGGCCGGAGCGCTCCCACAGCTGGCGGTTCAGCATGATGGGGGTGCTGATCTCCACATAGCCGTACTTTTTATGCACCTGCCGCCAGTAGTCGATGAGGGTGTTTTTCAGCGTCATCCCCTTGGGCAGGAAGAAGGGGAAGCCGGGGCCCTCGTCCCGGAGCATGAACAGGCCCAGCTCCTTGCCCAGCCTGCGGTGGTCCCGCTTCTTGGCCTCCTCGATGCGCTGGATGTAGGCGTCCAGCTCGTCCTTCTTGGGGAAGGCGATGCCGTAAATGCGCTGGAGGGTCTCCCGGTTGGAATCGCCCCGCCAGTAGGCGGCGTTGCAGGCGGTGAGCTTCATGGCGTTGCCCTTGATGCGCCCGGTGGAGTCCAGGTGGGGGCCGGCGCACAGGTCGGTGAACTCGCCCTGCTTGTAGAAGCTGATGGCCGCGTCCTCGGGCAGGTCGTTGATGAGCTCCACCTTGAAGGGCTCGCCCTTCTCCTCCATGAAGGCCAGCGCCTCCGCCCGGGGCAGCTCGAACCGCTCCAGCTTCAGCTTCTCCTTGCAGATTTTGCGCATCTCCCCCTCGATCTGCTCCAGGTGCTCGGGGGTGAAGGCGAAGGGCGCGTCCATGTCGTAGTACCAGCCCTCGTCGATGGAGGGGCCAATGGCCAGGCGCACCTCCGGCCACAGGCGCTTGACGGCCTGGGCCATCACGTGGGAGCAGGTGTGCCAGTAGGTTTTGCGGTACTGCTCATTTTCAAAGCTGAACTCGTTTTTGTCTCCGGACATAAAAATACCTCCTTGTGTTGGGGGCAAGAAAATAAAAAACCTCACCCCTGATGATGTTCAGGGGTGAGACATAAAATCCCACGGTTCCACCCTGCTTGCAAGAAGCGCAACGTGACCTCTTGCCGCTCGTGCCCTCTGATAACGGTGAGGGGTTCCGTCCCGGTCGTCCCGGGCGGCTCGGGAGCGGTACCGCCCGCCGCTGCCGCGCGGGGCCCTTCCACCAAACGGGTCCCTCTCTGTGCGCCGCTGTGCGGGCTCTTCTCCGTCACTGCCGTTTTGACAGGGAATAGTCTATCACCGGGAGCGGAAATTGTCAAGAGCGGGGGGAAGGGAAAACTTGACGGGCGGGGCAAATCATAGTAAAATGATGGGGCTGAAATTGGACAAAAGAAAGGCAGGACTGTATATGATGCGCGTGACCTCTGACCCGGCCATTGTGCCGGTTGGCTGTTTTGACGGTGATCTCGACCTGTTTGAGAGCCAGTACGCGGTGCCCAACGGCGTGAGCTACAACTCCTATGTGATTGTGGACGAAAAAGTCGCCGTGCTGGACACGGTGGACCCCCGAAAGACGGAGGAGTGGCTGGCCAATGTGGACAGGGCCCTGGGGGGCCGGTCCCCGGATTACCTGGTGATCCACCACATGGAGCCCGACCACGCCGGGAGCATCTCCGACCTGGCAGAGAAGTTTCCCCGCATGACCCTGGTGGGCAACGCCAAGACCTTTCCCATGCTGGCGGCCTTCACCGGGGAGACCTATGAGGGCCGCACCCTCACCGTAAAGGAGGGGGACGTTCTGGAGCTGGGGACCCACTCCCTCACCTTCGTTATGGCCCCCATGGTCCACTGGCCGGAGGTGATGGTGTCCTATGAGAGCGCCAGCAAGACCCTGTTCTCCGCCGACGGCTTCGGCCGGTTCGGGGACGACTGCCCCGAAACCCCCTGGGTGGACGAGGCCCGGCGGTATTTTGTCAACATCGTGGGCAAGTATGGCTCCAACGTCCAGGCGCTGCTGAAAAAGGCGGCGGGGCTGGACATCCGGACCATCTGCCCCCTCCACGGGCCGGTGCTGTCCGGGGACGCCCTGGCTCTGGCTCTGGAGAAATACGGCCTGTGGAGCCGCTATGTCCCCGAGGAACGGGGGGTGCTGGTGGCCTACGCCTCCATCCACGGCAACACCGCGGCGGCGGCGCTGGAGCTGGCGGAGCTGCTGCGGGCCCAGGGCCTGACGGTGGAGTCCATCGACCTGACCCGCCGGGACTGGGCGGAGGCGGTGGCCGGGGCCTTCCGGTACAGCGGTCTGGTGCTGGCGGCGGCCAGCTACGACGCCGGAGTGTTCCCCCCCATGGCCCAGCTGCTGGCCCGGCTCAAGTCCAAGGGCTTCCGGGACCGCGCCGTGGGGCTGATGGAGAACGGCACCTGGGGCCCCACCGCCCTGCGGACCATGCTGTCCGAGCTGGAGGGCATGAAGGGGCTGACCATTCTGGAGCCCAGGATCACCATCCGCTCCGCCGCCAACGGGGAGAACCGGACCCAGATGGGGGAGCTGGCCCGGGCCATGGTGGAGGCCATCTGATTGCACGTGAAAGACACCCCTCCTGGGTTTCTTTCACACGATCTTCCTTCCCGATGGTGCCGCGCGGCACAGTTGATCGACAGTCTGAGACCGGCATGGCCCAAGCCATGCCGGTCTGCTGTTTGCCTCAGCCCCTCAGCAGCTCCAGGGCGGCCTGGAGCTGATTGTCGTTCTCGCCGCCCAGGGGGGCTTCCCCGTCCAGGGCCAGCTCCACGTCGGGGGTGATGCCCTCGCCGATGAGGGAGTGTCCGCTTCCGGTGCAGTAGGTGGCGGTGGACAGCCCCACCCCGCCCCCGTTGACCAGGGGGAACGTGACCTGGGAGTAGCCCTTGCCGGAGGTGAGCTCACCCACAATGGGGGTGCCGGCGCTCTCCCGCAGCTGGGCGGCCAGCAGCTCCGCCGCGGAGTAGGTGCCGCCGTTGACCAGCACCGCCATGGGCAGGTCTACGCAGTCCGCGTCCGACTGGTAGACCGACTGGAACCACCACCGGGGCTTCTGGGTGAACACCGGCCCCTCGGGCAGCAGATAGTCCAAAATCTTCTCCAGCTCGGCCACGTAGCCGCCGGGGTCGCTGCGTACGTCTATGATAAGGCCCTTGGCCCCCTGCTCCACCAGGGCGTCCACCTCCGCCTGGAAGCTGCCGGCGGAGCCGGAATAAAAGTTCTCCAGCCGCACGTAGCCGATGCCGTCCTCCAGCATTTTGCCGCTGGCGGAGGACTTGCGCAGGATGGCCCGGGTGCAGGCCGCCTCCGCCGTGGACCCGTCCTCCCGCAGCAGGGTGAGGACGACCTGGGTGCCCTCCTCCCCCTGAATGCGGTCCGCGATCTCCCGCCCGGCCTCCCCGGCGGCGGACTGGCCGTCCACGGCGGTGATGATGTCGCCGGGGACCACTCCGGCCTGGTCCGCCGGGCCGCCCTCCACCACGGAGAGCACCAGCAGGCCCTCCTCCCGGGTGTAGTTGACGGTGATGCCCACGCCCACATAATTGTTGGCCCGGGTGGTCTTGAGCTGCTGGTACTGCTCGGCGCTGCGGTAGTAGGACCAGCGGTCCCCCAGCCCCTGAACAAAGGCGTTCAGCCCCTGGTCCACGGCGGCGGTCAGGTCCGCGTCCGCCTCCACAAAGGCGAACCGGGCCAGCAGGAAGGTCTGCACCAGGGCCAGCCCGTCGCTGCCCAGCAGCAGGCACCAGGCCCCGGTGGACAGGACCAGCGTGGCCGCCACCGCGATCAGCATTTTGATCCAGCCCGCCAGCCTCCGCCTCTTTTTCTTCTGTGTGTGTACCGTCTGCTCATCCATGGGTCAGACCTCCTTGCCAAAAATGAATCAGGGGCGCGGGTTTTCCCCGCGCCCCTGGGTTTTATGAGTGCGTAACATGCCGCCGCGTCAGCCGCCGTTGATCCGCGCGCCGCTGGGCGAGGTGAAGGTCATGCCGGGGTACAGCCGGAGCACGTCGCCCCGCACGCCGTTGACCCGGAGCTCAAAATGCAGATGGTTGCCGGTGGACCGGCCCGTGGTGCCCACATAGCCGATGATCTGACCCTTCTGGACCATCTGGCCCTCCTGGACGATGGGCACCTGGCACTGGTGGGCGTACAGGGTGGTGTAACCGCTGCCGTGGCTGATGGTGCAGTAATAGCCGTAGGTGGAGGCCCGGTGGTTGGTGTTCACCGTGGTGACGACCCCCGCCTGGGCGGCATAGATGGGGGTGCCGGCGGGGGCGGGGATGTCCGTGCCGGTGTGGTTGTCCCGCTTGCCGGTGAAGGGGTCGGCCCGGTTGCCGAACAGGGAGGAGATTTTATAGCGTCCGGGCAGAGGCCAGTACCAGCTGCCAGTGGTCACGTTCTGCTGGGCCTCCAGGGCAGCGAGCTGGGCAGCGTACTTCCGCTCAGCCTCCTTCAGCTCCTTGGTGATTTTGGCCTCGCTCTCCGCCAGCTCCTTGGCCTCCTTGGCGTATTCGCTCTCGGAGGCGGCGATCTGGTTGAGCAGCGCCTGAGCCTCCGTGCGCTGCTGCTCCAGCTCAATCTTTTTGGCCTCCAGGTCCCGCTGGACCACCGCCTGGGCGTCCCGGTCGGCCTGGACCGCCTCCCGGGCCAGCCGCAGCTCCTCCTGGGTGGCCTCCAGGTCCCGGATGATGCGGTCGGAGTAGTCCATGATATCGGTGATGAGCATGGTGTAGTTCAGCATGTCTGCGAAGCTGTTGGCCTCGAAGAGGATGGACAGGTAGTTCACGCCTCCCGTCTCCTCCATCCAGCGCACCTGCCGGTAGAACTCCTGGTACTGTTCCTCCTCCCGCTGCTCCAGCCCGGCGATCTCCTGTTCTTTTTCGCCGATCTGCCGGTCGTACCCGTCCAGCATGGCCTGGCTGGCGTTGATCTCCTGTTCGGTGAGCAGCACCTGATTCTGAATCAGCTCCACCTGCTCCTTGGCCTTGGACAGATCGCTCCGGATGGCCTTCAGCCTGGCTTCCGTCTCCTTCTTCTGGGCCTGGATGTCGCTGAGCTCGTCCTTGATGTTCTGGATGTCGCCCTGGGTGACGCTGGCCTGGGCCAGCATGCTGAGCACGGGGACCATCACCGACAGCAGCAGCGCCGCCGCCACAATAATCACAATGATTCGCTGGGTCTTTTTATTCATGCCGTCTCTCCTTGTCTCAGCTCATGTCGATGAAGGTGATGTGGGGATAGAGCCTGAGCACATTGTCCCGCACCCCGTTGACCCGCAGCTCAAGGTGCAGGTGGGCGCCGAAGCTGTTGCCCGTGTTGCCCACGTAGCCGATGACCTGCCCCTTCTGCACCGTGTCGCCCACACTCACCAGGGGAAGGCGGCTCTGGTGGGCGTACAGGGTGGCGTATCCGCCGCCATGGCTGATGATGCAGTAATTGCCGTAGGAGGAGTTGTATCGGGACAGGGTGACAACCCCGCTCTGGGCGGCGTGAATCTCCACCCCCTGGGGCGCGCCGATGTCGGTGCCGGTGTGGCTGTCCCACGCCCCGTTTAAGTACCGCCCGCCGAAATAGGAGGTGATGCCGTAGTAGCCGGGCACCGGCCAGTACCACTCTCCGGACGCCGCGGCGGCGGCGATCTGAGCGGCCCATTGGGCCTCGGCGTCCTTGAGCTCCCGCTCCATCTCCGCCTGGTCGGCGGCCAGCTGGGCGGCTTTTTGAACGTATTCGCTCTCCGACGCCGCCAGCTGGGCCAGCAGCGCCTGGGCCTGGGCCTTCTGCCGCTCCAGCTCCGCCAGGCTGGCCTCCAGCCCGCTCTGTGCCTGGGCCTGCTGGGCCCGGCTGTCCTCCAGCGCGGCCCTGGCCTCGTTCAGCGACCCCCGAGTGGCCTGGAGCCGCTCCACAATCCGGTCGCTGTAGTCCATGATATCCGTGACCAGCATGGCGTAATTCAGCAGGTCGGAAAAGCTCCCGGCCTGAAACAGGACGGACAGAAGGGAGGTCTCCCCCGTCTCCTCCATCCAGCGCACCTGCCGGTAAAACTCCTCCATCTGGGCGGCCTCCCGGGCCTCCAGCTCCGCCACCTGCCGCTGATTCTCCGCAATCCGCGCGTCCGTTTGGGCCAGCAGCTCCCGGCCCGCGGCCACCTGCTCCTCGCACAGGAGCACCTGGGTCTGAACCAGCGCCGCCTGCTCCTCCGCCCGGGACAGGTCCCCCCGGATGGCCGCAAGGCGCTCCTCCACATCCTTTTTCTGGGCGGCGGCGCCGGCCAGCCGGTCCCGGATGGCCTGGATATCCCCCTGGGTCACAGCCCCGGCGGGGGCCACAAGGGCGGGGGCCGCCGCCAAAAACAGCAGGACCGCCGCCAAAAGCCCGGACAGGGCTCTCTTATGCAGGCTCATGAAGCGTCTCCCTCAAGAAAACGCAAGACCGTAATCGTATATTTTTCCGCCTCTTCCAGTCTTGGAAAGTGCCCGCTGTTTTCAAAAACCGCCTGCGTCAGGTTTGGCGTGTGGCGCATCATATACGTGATCTGATTCTCCGTACAAGCGGGATCGTACCTTCCGTTAATCAGCAGAATCGGAGCGGTGATCTTCGGGAGCAGCGGCAGAAGGTTGTCGGTCATCCGCACCCTGTTTTGCGGGGAGCCGCCGGAGGCGGGCGGCGCCTCCAGCAGCTTCATCAGGTGCCGCTCTCCCTTTGACCACATTTCGTCTGTGATATCAGAGGTGTCCATACTCATTTGATACGCTTCAAAAGTGATGTTGTGGAGATAAAACCGCAGCTCCGGATCGGTGACATAGCTGAGCAGGTTTGACAGATCCCACACCGCCTCCGTCTTGTCCTGATAGTCCTCGGATTTGATTTTTTCACACAGCCTGACCGCCTGTTCGTCGTTCAGGCTGCTGATGTGCCCGCTCAGATATTCGGCCGTTGACCTGGCGGAGTCCTCAAAGCACAGCGAAGGGCACTCCAGGATGACCTTGCGAATGGAGCTTGGGCAGGCGTACGCGTATAAAACCGCCAGCATACCGCCATAGGAATGGCCAAGTATACTCCACTTGTCTATGCCCAAAAGCCTGCGCATTTCCTCCAGCATTTCAATCTGATATTCCATGCCGTAGCTCTCATGTTCGCCAATGGCGTCGGAGCGCAGCACGCCCAGCTGATCGAATATGACGACCTTCATGGTTTCGCCCAGCGCCCGCGCCTGATTGGCGAAATCCAGGCAGCTGGCTCCCGGGCCCCCGTGAAGATACAGCAGCGTGTCGCTGTGCTCCGCGCCGTATACCTCATACCAAATTTTTTTGCCCCAAATTTCAATCAACATGCCGACACCCCTCCTCAAAAAAGCGTCAAACCTGAAGGAACTTCCGGATGGCGAAGCTGGAGCCCAGCGCGCCGATCACCGTGCCGCACAGCAGAAACACCCCCAGCACGTTCTTCCACATGGCCTTGAAGTCCATCAGGCCGAACAGGGCGGAGGCCCCGCCGTCCAGCAGCGCCCCGCACACCCCGGCGTACACCGCCCACAGGAGGAAGAAGGCCGCCAGCGCCCCGATGATTCCCAGAATCAGCCCCTCCACGATGAAGGGCCAGCGGACAAAGCCGTCGGTGGCGCCGCACATCTTCATGATGGCGATCTCCTCCCGGCGGGCGAAGGCGGCAAGCCTGGTGGTGTTGGAGATGATGAACAGGGACACCGCCGCCAGGATGCCGATGAGCACCCAGGCCAGGGCGGTGACGGCGTTGCGCACCGCTACGAAGCCCTCCGCCACCTCATTTGCCGCCCGGTGGTTGGCCACGCCGGGCAGGGCGCACACCGCCTCCACCGTCTCGCTGAACCGCTCCAGATCCAGCACGTGGACGGACAGCCGGTCCCGCAGCACCTCGTCGGGCAGGTCGGCGTACAGCCCCTCGCTCTCGTGGCCCTTCAGGTAGTCGGCCTTGGCCTGCTCCCGGGTGATATAGGTCACGCCGTTGGGGTCCACGTTGTCCACCTGCTGGACCTGGGCCATGAGGGTGCGGATCTGGTCGTCGGTATAGTCCTCGTCGATGAAGACCAGAAACTCGTTCTCCTCCTCCAGCTGGCTGAGCATGTTGTCCACGTTCACCGCCAGCAGGGAGAAGGACCCCATGATGATGAGGCAGGCCACAATCATGCACACCGCGGCGAAGGACATCAGGCCGTGGGAGAAAATGCTGGAGAACCCCTCTTTGATGAAATAGCCTAAGTTAAATCGTCTCATGCTCTGTAGTAGCCTCCCTGACCGTCCCGTATCAGCTCGCCGTCCTTGATGGCCACCACCCGCTTGGAGAAACGGTTGACCAGGTCCCGCTCATGGGTGACCACCAGCATGGTGGTGCCCATGGCGTTGATCCGCTCCAGCAGCGTCATGATCTCCAGGGACCGCTTGGGGTCCAGGTTGCCGGTGGGCTCGTCGGCGATAATCATTTTCGGGTTGTTCACCAGCGCCCGGGCGATGGCCACCCGCTGCTGCTCGCCGCCGCTCATCTCGTTGGGGTAGGCGTCCGCCTTGTCGTCCAGCCCCACCAGCTCCAGCACGTAGGGGATGCGCTTGCGCATCTCCCGGCCGCTGGCCCCCACGGTGCGCATGGCGAACTCCAGGTTGCCCTGCACCGTCTTCTTCTCGATGAGCCGGAAGTCCTGGAAGATGATGCCCAGGGTGCGGCGCATATGGGGGATCTGCCAGCGGCGGATGTTGTTCAGATTGTAGCCGTTGACGATGACCCGGCCTGAGCTGGCGGTGATCTCGCCGGTGAGCAGCTTGATGATGGTGGACTTGCCCGAGCCGGAGGGACCTACCAGGAACACGAACTCCCCGTCCTCAATGCGCAGGTTGAGCCCCCGCAGGGCTTTGGTACCATTGTCGTATTCTTTATGTACATCGACCAGTCGTATCATGGGCCCGCATCTCCATCGTCACCGTGTTATAGCCGTTTTATGCAGACGGAATCGCTACCTATTATATCCGCTGAGCCCTGCGCTGTCAACCGGGGCAGGGGGATTCCCAAAAATCGGCATCCCGGCGGAGGGCCGGGTTTTCCATGGGCTCCAGTTCCGGAATGAGACAGATTTTGCTTGAAATATTTGCCGAATTATGGTATAATGCACAAAATAACCCTCGGCGCGCGCCAGCGCGGGAGGTCCACAGCTCCGCCGCGGCGGGGCGGAAAGGCGAGGTTATTTGAGATGAGAGAGAGAAACGAAGAGAGACCGGCCCTGCCCCACAAATTCTGTACGAGCTGTGGGAGAAAGCTGGAATGGAGCGCCAAATTCTGCGATTTCTGCGGAAAGGCTCAGCCTCCGGTGGAGACCTTCGCCCCCGCGGGACCCAGCTCTGGCCCTGACCCGGCCCCCGGCCCCCTGCCCAGGACGGAGCCCGCCGCCGGACCGGGACCCGGGGGTTTCAACCCCATGCCGGGGGGAGAGACCGTTCCCCTGCCGCCGGAGGCGGACCCCGGCTTCACGCCGGGACCCGGGCCTGACCCGGCCCCCGGTCCCCTGCCCAGGACGGAGCCCGCCGCCGGGCCGGAACCTGGGGGTTTCAACCCCATGCCGGGGGGAGAGACCGTACCCCTGCTGCCGGAGGCGGACCCCGGCTTCGCGCCGGGACCCGGCCCTGACCCAGCCCCCGGTCCCCTGCCCAGGACGGAGCCCGCCGCCGGACCGGGACCCGGGGGTTTCAACCCCATGCCGGGGGGAGAGACCGTTCCCCGGCCGCCGGAGGCGGACCCCGGCTTCGCGCCGGGACCCGGCCCTGACCCGGAACCCGGCCCCCTGCCCAGGACGGAGCCCGCCGCCGGACCGGGACCTGGGGGCTTCAACCCCATGCCGGACCCTGGGCCCAATCCCATGCCGGGACCTGAGCGGTTCAATCCCCTGCCGGGACCCGGAGGCTTTAATCCCCTGCCGGACCCCGGGCCCAACCCCATGCCGGGATCCGGGGACTTCAACCCCCTGCCGGACCCCGGGCCAAACCCCATGCCGGGGTCCGGAGGCTTCAACCCCATGCCGGGGACGGGACCCTATAACGGCTATGGGCCGGACCCCAGCGCCACGGTTCCCCTGGACTTCCAGCCCGGCGCGACGGTGCGGCCCGGGGAGCTTCGGTCGATGACTCCGCCCCCGCCGCCTCCGCCCAAGAAGAAATCCCGAAAGTGGTTCGTCATTATCCCCATCGTGGTGATTTTGGGCATCCTGGCGGCGCTGGCCGCCCTGCACTTCTACAACGAGTACCAAAAGGACCAGGAGTACCAGTCCCAGTTGGATACGGGCCTGCGGTTTTTGGGCGACGGCGATTATGAAGAGGCCATCCTGGCCTTTGAGGCGGCCATTGACATCCGTCCCCGGGCGGACGCCTATCTGGGCCGGGGCGACGCCTACATGGGTCTGGGCCGCTACCGCGACGCCCAGAAGGACTATGAGACGGCGCTGGAGCTTGACCCCAAGAATCCGGAGGTCTATCTGGCGCTGGCCAAGGTATATCTGGAGCGGGGCCGGGAAAAGGACGCGCTGAATATTCTGGAGCAGGGCTTTAGCGAGACCGGCGACCAGCGCCTGTCTGACTGGCTGGAGGAGCTGAAGCGCCTGTATGGCGGGAACAGCTCCCTGAGCGGCGCGGTGTCCGAATACCTGCGCGAGGGCGGAACCGCCCTGCTGCCCGGGGCCACGGTGAGGCTCTATGTGGAGGTGGACGGCGAGCCGAAGTTGGGCAGGGCGGAGACCACCGACGGGGAGGGCCGGTTTTCCATGACCGGACTGGCCGCCGGAACCTACGAGCTCCATGTGGACGCCGAGGAGCACATCGGAATCGAGACCACCGAGACCCTGACCGACGGGGAGGATGCCTATACGGAGCTGTTCCTGATGATCCCGGAGACCAGAGAGGTGAGCCGGGGCTCCACCGGGGAGATCAGCGCCCGCGTCACCAACGCGCTGAACGGCGACGCCGTGGCCGGTGCCACCGTCACCCTCCGGTCCGGCTGGAACAACGAGACGGGGCGGGCGGCCGCCACGGCGGTGACGGACCAGTACGGCGTCTTTACCATAGAGGACCTGAGCTTTGGCTACTACACCGCGGAGACCTCCGCGGAGGATTTCTCCCCCGCCTATCACAATGTGGCGGTTCTGCCCGACGGCTTCCAGTCGGAGTGGAATCTCCCCATGAGTCCGGTTCTGGCGGAGGGGGAGACCCGCATCGTGCTGACCTGGAACGAGTACCCTGAGGACCTGGACTCCCACCTGGTGGGCAGTGATTTCCACGTGTATTACAGCGATCAGAACAGCTATGACTCCCTTGGCCGGCACCGGGTGAACCTGGACCTGGACGACACCACCAGCTATGGGCCGGAGACCATCACCATCTACCAGGGCGTGGACGGCGTTTACACCTACTCCGTGCACGACTACACCAACGGCGGAAGCACCCAGTCCACCAAGCTCAGCGAGTCGGGCGCCACCGTGCGGGTCTATCAGGGGGCCGGGGTGGTGGCGGAGTACCACATCCCCGCCGGAGTGCCCGGCACCACCTGGCGGGTGTTCCGAATCCATGAGGACGGAAGAATTGAGACCGTCAATACAGTGGATTACAACTACCCCTCGGAGTGATGAACAGAGCCCCCCGGCGCGGATTCCGCGCCGGGGGGCTCTGCCCGTCCTTTGGGCAGAACGAGGCTATTTGTGATAATCCCCGCCCTCCTGAATTTTGAACGCCCGGTAAATCTGCTCCAGCAGCATCACCCGGGCCAGATGGTGGGGAAAGGTCATGGGGGACATGGACAGCTGGGAGGCGGCAGCGGCCTTGACGGAGGGGTGGAGACCGTAGGACCCGCCGATGACGAACACCAGGTTTTTCTCAGGGCCGTTCTGCCACCCGCCGATCATCCGGGCCAGGTCCTGGCTGGACCTCATGCGCCCCTCGACGCACAGGGCGACCACCCTGGCGCTGGGCGGGATTTTGCCCCGGATGGCCGCGCCCTCCTTTTCCAGCGCCCCCTCAATCTCTCCCGCGGAGGGGGTTTTGGGCAGCTTCTGCTCGGCCAGCTCCACAATGCTCAGCCTGCAATACCCGCTCAGCCGCTTGACGTACTCTGCTGCGGCCTCCGCATAGAACTTTTCCTTCAGTTTTCCCACGCAGATCAAGGTAATCCCCGCCATGCCGTCCTCACAAGCTCCATTCCGCCGCGCCCGGCCGCCAATCCGTTTTGCTGTACATCCGCTCCCTGCGCGGCACGCTCCATGGGGCCCGCGCAAGGGCTCTTTTAAACCTCAAACCATCCCGTGGCCTGGCCTCTGGGCGCGGCGGCCAGCTCCACGTCCTTTTTCCCCAGCCCCAGCTCCGCCAGGGCCTTCTCCGCCGCAGCCAGGGCCAGCTCCGGCAGGTTGTTCTCCTGGGACAGGTGGGCCAAAATCACCCGCCGCGTCCCCTGGGACCCGGCCCAGGCCGCAAACTGCCCGCCCATCTCGTTGGACAGATGCCCCCGGTCCCCCCGGATGCGCTCCTTTAAGTGGAGGGGATAGGGGCCCGTCCGCAGCATCTCCGGGTCATAGTTGAACTCTCCGATCAGCGTGTGGGCGCCCCTGACCCCCTCCCGGGCCTGGGGGGTGACAAAGCCGGTATCGGTGCACAGCGCCAGCTTCCGGTTCCCGTCCGTCACGTAAAATCCGCAGGGACAGGCGCAGTCGTGGCTGGTGGGGAAGGTGCCCACCTCGAGCCCGCTGACGGCGAACCGCTGGCCCGGCTCAAACACCTGGAACCGCTCCGCCAGCCCGCTCCACCGCCCGCACAGCTCCAAGGCCGTTCCCTCGGCGGTATACAGCGGGGCCTGGGTCTGCTTGCACAGCACCGGCAGGGCGGCCACGTGGTCGATGTGCTCGTGGGTGACGAGCACTCCGGAGATGTGCCGCAGCTCCAGCCCCAGCGCCCTGAGCCCTTGGGCGATCCGCCGGGTGGAGATGCCCGCGTCGATGAGAATATGTATCCGTCCGTCGCTGACCACGGCGCAGTTTCCCGACGACCCGCTGGCCAGCGTGGCCACTTTCAGCATGGCAAACGCCCTCCGATTTTCTATCTGGGGAAGGACCGATTAAACCGGCAGGATGCCGCAGACGCGTTGAACCGGCGCTTCCCAAGCTCACAGACAAGCCGGAAAGGACACCGTCCTTTCCGGCGAAACCAACCATATAGTGCCGTCCGCGCTGCTCACGACGGCTCCGCGCTATCCTATTCACGCTGCGCAGGCGGTTGACCGCTCGGCCGCTTTCACTCCGTCTCGGAGAAAATCCGCCTCCGCCGGGCGGCGGCTGGGCTTTCCTCCTCGCTCCGTTCCAAGCTCTCTCGCACCCCCCTGCTCCGCGCTATCCTGCCGCGGATACCTTCCTCTGATCCGGGTCGGGGACCTCCACCGCCCGGATGTCCGCGCCGATGCCGGACAGCTTGCCGATAATGTCCTCGTAGCCCCGCTCAATGTGCTTCACGTTAGAGATCTCGCTGGTCCCCTGGGCGGCCAGCCCGGCGATAATCATGGCCGCCCCGGCCCGCAGGTCGCAGGCCTCCATGGGCGCGCCGGTGAGCTTTTCCACGCCCTCAATGATGGCGATTTTGCCGTCCACCTGGATTTTGGCCCCCAGCCGCCGGAACTCTTCGGTATAGCGGTAGCGGTTGTCCCAGACGCCCTCCGTGATGACGCTGGTGCCCCGGGCCAGACACAGCACCGCCGCGATCTGGGGGTGCATATCGGTGGGGAAGCCGGGATAGAACATGGTCTTCACATTGGTTCTCTGAAGGGGCCCGCTGCGCCGGACGATGAGGGAATCCCCATCCTCCTCCACCTCTGCGCCCATCTCCAGCAGCTTGGCTGTAATGCACTCCAGATGCTTTGGAATGATGTTGCAGATGCGCACCTCGCCCCCGGCGGCGGTGACGGCGGCCATATAGGTGCCCGCCTCAATCTGGTCGGGGATGATGGAGTACTCTCCGCCCCGCAGCTTGTCCACGCCCCGGATCTTGATGACGTCGGTGCCCGCGCCGGTGATCTTTGCGCCCATGGAGTTTAAAAAGTTTGCTAAATCAACAATATGTGGCTCTTTCGCCGTGTTTTCGATCACGGTGGTGCCCTCTGCCAGCACGGCGGCCAGCATCAGGTTCATGGTGGCCCCCACGCTGGCCACATCCAGGTAGATCTGACTGCCCTTCATGCGCCCGCCCTCGGCCTTGGCGCACATATAGCCCTTTTCCACCCGGACCTCGGCCCCCAGGGCGGCCAGCCCCTTGAGGTGCTGGTCAATGGGCCGGCTCCCGAAGTCGCAGCCGCCGGGCAGGGGCACCTCCGCCTCGCCGAACCGGCCCAGCATGGCCCCCAGCAGGTAATAGCTGGCCCGGAGCTTCCGCCCCGCGGCATAGGGGACGGTCATACACCGGGCGCCGGTGCAGTCCACCTCCACCGTGGTCCGGTTGAGCATGCGCACATTGGCGCCCAGCTCACGCAGAATGTCCAAAAGCAGGTCCACATCGCTGATTGCGGGAATATTTTCAATGCGGCAGGGTCCCTCCACCAGCAGCGCGGCGGGAATAATACCGACGGCGGCGTTCTTCGCGCCGCTGATCTCAACCTTGCCATACAGCGGACGCCCGCCGTGAATCACATATTTTTTCAAATCAGCACCTCTGACTTCCGGCAGCACCGGTTTAATTGGTAAAAAGGGGCACGCCCCTGTTATGTCTTTTTATCCGCGAGATAGCTCGACCATATTGCCTGGGAGCACGTCTCTGCTGTCACGCTGCGAACCGGCCGGGGCGCTCGGTCGCTTTCACTCCGCCTCGGGCAAAATCCGCCCGCGCTTGGCGCCAGCTGGGCTTTTACCCTCTCTGCGCTCCAAGCTCCCTCGCTGTCCGTTTCTCCGCGCTTCTTCATATTATAGCACTCCAGGTAAGTAAAGGCAACCAAAAGTTTCATCTTTCCCAGCCACTCCCCGTCTTTTCTCCCAACCGACCATATTTTGCCCCTGCCCGTCCCAGATATTCCGGGAAAATTGTGAATTTTCTGCGATACCCCTTGCAAAATTCCGGCGGGCGTATTATTATAGCGTTTAGCACTCGAAGCACAGGAGTGCTAAACGCTGTTTTTACAAAAATTAACATATACGAGGTGCGAAATCATGGCAAAGAAGCAGTTCAAAGCGGAATCCAAGCGTCTGATGGACCTGATGATTAACTCCATCTACACCCACAAGGAGATTTTCCTCCGGGAGATCATCTCCAACGCCAGCGACGCCATCGACAAGCTGGCCTATCTGTCCCTCACCGACGACACGGTGAAGGCCAGGCGGGAGGACCTGCGCATCCGGGTGATTCCGAACAAGGAGGCCCGGACGCTGACGGTGTCCGACAACGGCGTGGGCATGACGGCGGAGGAGCTGGAGCAGAACCTGGGCACCATCGCCAAAAGCGGCTCCCTCCAGTTCAAGCGGGACATGGGAGAGGACAAGGACGGCGCCGCGGACATCATCGGCCAGTTCGGCGTGGGCTTTTACTCCGCCTTCATGGTGTCCGACCAGGTGACGGTAATCACCCGCCGCCACGGGGAGGACGCCGCCCACCAGTGGCAGTCCGCCGGGGCGGACGGCTATACCATCACCGAGTGCGAAAAGGAGGAGCCGGGCACCGACGTGATTATGCACCTCAAGCCCGACACCGAGGACGAGCACTACAGCGAGTATCTGGAAACCTCCCGCCTGCAAACCTTAATTAAGAAGTATTCCGACTATATCCGCCACCCCATCCGCATGGAGGTGGAGGACTACCGCCAGAAGGAGAAGCCGGAGGACGCGGGGGACGACTACAAGCCCGAGTGGGAGACAGTGGTGGAGGAGAAGACCGTCAACTCCATGGTTCCCCTGTGGCAGCGGCCCCGCTCCAAGGTGGAGCAGGAGGAGTATGACCGTTTCTACCAGGAGAAGTTCGGCGACTGGCAGGCCCCCCTGGCCACCATCACCACCTCCTCCGAGGGCACCGTCACCTTCAAGGCCCTGCTGTTCGTCCCCTCCGCCACCCCCTACGACTTCTACACCCGGGAGTATGAGAAGGGCCTCCAGCTCTACTCCTCCGGGGTGCTCATCATGGACAAGTGCGCCGACCTGCTGCCCGACTGCTTCCGCTTTGTCAAGGGCGTGGTGGACTCCCCCGACTTCTCCCTGAACATCTCCAGAGAAATGCTCCAGCACGACCGCCAGCTCAAGATC
Organism: uncultured Oscillospiraceae bacterium; assembly: GCA_910577525.1. Classification (GTDB taxonomy): domain Bacteria; phylum Bacillota; class Clostridia; order Oscillospirales; family Oscillospiraceae; genus Enterenecus. The sequence goes on from CAJTLI010000019.1 coordinate 33,761, forward strand.
ATCGCCTCGGCGCTGGAGAAGAAGATCAAAAACGAGCTGGTCAAGCTGATGAAGGACGACCGGGAGAAGTACGAAAAGTTCTGGTCCGCCTTCGGCCGCCAGCTCAAGTACAGCGTGGTGGACAACTACGGCGCGAAAAAGGAGCTCCTCCAGGACCTGCTGCTGTTCACCACCTCCAAGGAGGGTAGGCTGGCCTCTCTGTCCGAATATGTGGAGCGCATGGGAGAGGGCCAGGAGTTCATCTACTACGTCTGCGCGGACACCAAGGAGCAGGCCACCCGCCTGCCTCAGGTGGAGCGGGTCGCCGACAAGGGCTGGGAGATTCTCTACCTCACCGAGGAGGCGGACGAGTTCGTCATGAACGCCCTGGCCGAGGTGTCGGGCAAGAAGCTGAAATCCGTCTCCGACCCGGACGCCCTGCCCGAGACCGACGAGGAGAAGGCGGAGCAGGAGAAGCAGGCGGAGGAGAGCAAGCCGGTGCTGGACTTCGTGAAGGAGACCCTGGGAGACCGGATCAAGGAGGCCCGGGTGTCCAAGATCCTGAAGACCGCCCCGGTGTGCATGACGGCGGACGGCCCCATGTCCCTGGAGATGGAGAAGTATTTCGCCAAGATGGAGGGCGCGTCCCCCATGGGCCCCATGAAGGCGGAACGGATTCTGGAGCTGAACCCCGCCTCCGCCCCCTTCGCGGCGCTGAAAGCGGCGCTGGACGGGGAGGACAAGGAGAAAGCCGCCAAATATGTGGAGGTGCTGTACCACCAGGCCCTGCTCATCGCGGGCCTGCCCATCGAGGACCCCGCCGCCTATACGGAGCTGGTCTGCTCTCTGATGCGGTAATTGATGGAAAAATCCCCGCCAACCGGCGGGGATTTTTCTGTTTGCGCTGTCTCGGGCCGCTTTCCAAGCGGAGCAGGCGGCGTCAAGGCCATCCGAATTCAGCGCCTGGGCCAGACCGCCTCGCGTGGTGAAAATCCCTCGCCGCTGGGCGCATTGCCAAGGCTCGGACGGCGCCTAGGGAAGATAGCAAGCCAGAACAAAATCTGTCAAGGGAGGATATGGAAATGATGCTGACGCAAAAACGGCTGGTGATTCTGTTTATCATTGCTGTGCCGCCTTTGTGCTGGGGCGGCTGGCGGTGCGGGCCGTCATGAACCTGCTCATCGGCGGGTCGCTGTTTGGGGGGAACTTCTTATGAGCAAAACTGTGAGAGAAAAGAGGGTGAGGGCGGTGCCAATCTGGATGGGTATCCTTGTTTTCATTCTGGCCTTTGGGGCCGGGGCTGCCTCAAAATTTATGATCCAGCCCTCGTGGGCAAAGGAATACAGCGTCGCGTGGAGCGACGAATTGGGGACGCGCATGGCCGACCTGCCCTACGGGGACGGGGAGGCCAACAAGTTCGACCTGTATCTGCCCGCCGGCAACGGGAAGGAAAACTACGGTTTGGTGATCTACCTCCACGCCGGGGGCTTTACCTCCGGGGACAAGAGCGGGGATGTGGAGATGCTCTCCTGGCTGTGCCAAAAAGGCTATGTGGCGGCGGGTATTAACTACACCTTGCGGAGCGAGGCCCACCCGGAGGCCAGCGTGCTGACCCAGTCCAACGAGATCAGGGACGCCATCCCCAAGGTGATTGAGGCGGCGGAAAAAGAGGGCTACCACATCGACAGCATGGGCATCGCCGGCGGTTCGGCGGGACACGCCCTGGCCATGATCTACGCCTATCGGGATGCCAGTCAAGCGCCGGTTCCCGTGAAAATGACCTTCGGCGCGGTGGGGCCGTCCTGTTTCCACCGGGAGGACTGGGACAACTACGGCTTTGACCGGGAGACGGAGGAGAGCTATCAGGGGGCGGCGGGCATTTTCAGCGCCATGCTGGGCGAGATGCTTTCCGTGGAGGAAATCAAGGACGGCTCCTATCTGGAGAAAATGCACCCCATTTCCGCCGCCGAGTGGATTACAGCCGAGGCCCCGCCCACCGTGGTGGCCTATGGGACTTATGACCGGGTGCAGCCTTTCAAGGCGTCCCTGCGGCTGAAGGCGGCGCTGGAGGAAAACGGTGTGGACTTCCAGTATTTTGAGATGCCCCACTCCGGCCACGGATTGCAGAACGACCACGCGCTCTACAAGCAGTGGATGGAGGCGGTGGAGGAGTATCTGGACAAGTATATGCCGGTGAAATGAGGTTTTGAGATACGATGAGGCTGGTATTAAAAATCCTGAAAATTGTGGGGATCATTCTCCTGATTCTGATCGTGCTGGTCGCGGCGCTTCTGTTCTGGCTGTCCACGCGGCCCTTCGTACCGGACAACTACACCAAAACGGTGGCAACCGGCGGGGAATTGGAGGCGAAATTCCTGGCCATGGGGAAACACGAGGTGAAGTACACCGAGGCGGAGGCCCCGGGGGATTGGAAAAAGTTTGAGGCGTACTATCCCGCCGGGCTGGAGGAGGGCGCGGATACATACCCGGTGGTGGTGTTCGCCAACGGCACCGGAGTGTACGCGTCAAAATACAAGGCGCTGTTCAAGCACCTGGCCTCCTGGGGCTTCATTGTGCTGGGCAACGAGGACCCAAGCACCTGCACCGGGGCCTCCGCCGAGGCCACCCTGGCCTGGCTGCTGGAGCAGAACAGCGACCCGGACAGTATCTTTTATCAAAAGGCAGACACGGAACACATTGGGATTTCCGGCCACTCCCAGGGTGGAGTCGCCGTATTCAACGCCGTCAGCGAACAGCCCCACGGCGGGATGTACGCCTGCGCCGTCAGTCTGTCCCCCACCCAGCTGGACGTGGCTGCCGCAATCGGGCTGAACTACGACCCCGGCAAGATGTCCGTCCCCACCCTGATCCTGGCCGCGCCGGAGAACGACGTAATCACCCCGGAGGGGGTGAAGATACTGTCCGACGCCATTCCATCGGGGACAGTTACAGCCCTCCGCCCCGGCATGGACCACGGAAAAATGCTGTATTCAGCGGACGGCTACGTCACCGCCTGGTTCCTGTGGCAGCTCCAGGGGGATCAGGAGGCGGCCAAGGCGTTTATCGGGGAGAATCCGGAAATTCTGAGCAACGCCCTGTATCAGGACGTGAAGATAAATCTGGAAGGAACAGGGGGCTGAACACACGGCGGCCCCGTCCGGCAGGACGGGCGTGTGGAAGAGCCGCGGCAAAATTGAACGACCAAGCTTTCAGCTCCCGCCGGGGTCCGCCCCCGGCGGGAGTTCTCTCTCCGCCCCGTCCGGCGCTTCCGCAGTCCCGCCCGGACGTTTTTACGTTTTCCCCCTTTACGTCCTCAAAACGATGTGATATAATTCCACACATCAGATTGCAACACAGCCTTACGGATTGGAGGAGTTTCCCCATGGAGGAGCTGGCAGAGCTCAAGGAGCAGCTGGCCCGGCGACGGCCCGACGGCTGGGACGGCCTGCCCGACATCCCGTTGTATATGGATCAGGTGGTGGGCTACCTGTCCCGGCAGATGATTCCCACCGGCGACAGCGACACCCTCACCTCCGCCATGATTAACAACTATATCAAGGACGGCCTGGTGGAGCGGGCCAACGGCAAAAAGTACGGCCAGGAGCACCTGGCCTATCTCACCGCCATCAGCGCGCTGAAGCAGGTGCTGAGCGTGCGGGAGATGAAGGTGCTCACCACCGTGGGCCGGGAGATGCGGGCCCCGGAGCGGCAGTACGAGTACTTCTGCCAGTACCTGGACCAGGCCATGGCGGACGCGGCGGAACGGGTGGACGAGAACACCACGGACCGCGACCTGCCCAAGCTGGCGCTGGACCTGGCCCTGCGCAGCTATGCCTACGGTCTGGCCTGCCACCGGGCCCTGGCCATTCTGGCCCAGCGCACCGGCCATGAGGACCTGCTGAAGAAACGGAAATGATCTCCGGCCCAAACCGCCGGTCTCATGATACCCACATCTAAGATTTGGAGGTACGATTACCATGAACGACTACTTGATTATCACCGATTCGTCCTGCGACCTGCCCGACAGCCTGGTTCAGGAGCTGGAGCTCACCGTGCTCCCCCTGGCCTTCATCATGGACGGCAGGACCTATCGGAATTGGCCGGATAACCGGGAGATGTCCCCCGGCGAGTTCTACAACAAACAGCGGGAGGGCCTCATGGCCACCACCAACGCCGTCAATGTGGGCGAGGCGTCCGACGCCATGGAGGCTGTGCTGAAGCAGGACAAGGACGTGCTGGTGCTGGGCTTCTCCTCCGGGCTGTCCACCACCTATAACTCCTTCAAGATCGCCGCGGACGAGCTGGCGGAGAAATATCCCAGCCGCAGAATTTACACGGTGGACACCCTGTGCGCCTCTCTGGGCCAGGGCATGTTTGTCTACCAGGCGGCCAAGCTGCGCCGGGAGGGCAAGTCCCTGGAGGAGGTCCGGGACTGGGCCGAGGCCAACAAGCTGCGCCAGTGCCACTGGTTCACCGTCAACGACCTGTTTTTCCTCAAAAAGGGCGGGCGGGTGTCCGCCGCCACCGCCGTGGTGGGCACCATGCTCCAGATCAAGCCGGTGCTCCATGTGGACGACGAGGGCCACCTCATCAACGTGGCCAAGGCCCGGGGCCGCAAGGCGTCCCTCACCGCCCTGGTGGACAAGGTGGGGGAGCTGGCCGAGGACCCCGCCGGTCAGACCATGTTCATCAGCAACAGCGACTGCGCCGAGGACGCCCAGTATGTGGCGGACGAGATCAAAAAGCGCTACGGCACCAAGGAGATTATTATCAACTCCATCGGGCCGGTGATCGGGGCCCACACCGGGCCGGGCTGCGTGGCCCTGTTCTTCATGGGAAAGCACCGGTAACTTCCCCGCCTGGGTGTCAGACCGTTCGGTTCCCGGCTTCTATACCCGCATTGACGGCCGCTTCCCGTTGGGAGGCGGCTGGTTTTTATTTCCCCAAATTTTTTGCGCGTCCCCCTTGACAACCGTGTATCTGCCATGTATACTGTGTATATCGTATATATACAAAATACCGGGGCCGCTGACGAGCGGTCCCTCGCGAGGTGCACCATGGATATCATCATCAGCAATTCCTCCGGCGTGCCGATCTATGAGCAGATCGTCCGCCAGCTGAAAGGGCTCATCCTTTCCGGCGCGCTCCCCGAGGGCGAGGCCCTGCCCTCCATGCGCCTGCTGGCCCGGGATCTGCGCATTTCCGTCATCACCACCAAACGGGCCTACGAAGAATTGGAGCGGGACGGCTTCCTCACCACCGTCCCCGGCAAGGGCTGCTTTGTGGCCGCTCAGAACCGGGAGACCCGGCGGGAGGCCGTGCTGTGCCAGGTCGAGGAGCATCTGTCCCAGGCGGTGGACACGGCAAAAGCCGGGGCCGTGGGCCTGGACGAACTCACCGAAATGCTCAACACATTGTATAATGAGGAATGACTTATGACAAATTGTATTGAGATCAAGGGTCTTGTCAAAAAATACAAGACCTTCACCCTGGGGCCCATCGACCTCAAGGTCCCCGGCGGCTCCATCATGGGCCTGATCGGGGAGAACGGGGCGGGCAAGACCACCCTGATCAAGTCCATGCTGGGCATCGTCAAGCCCACCGCCGGAACGGCCGTCCTGCTGGGCGCCGATCCGGACCGCGCCAAAGAGGATATCGGCATGGTGCTGGACGACTGCTTTTTCTCCGAGTACCTGCGGGTGCGGGACGTGGAGACGGTGCTGTGCCGGGTGTTCAAGACCTGGGACAAGGGGCTGTACCGGGACTATCTGGATAAGTTCGGCCTGTCTGGGGCGAAAAACATCAAGGAGCTGTCCCGGGGGATGCGGATGAAGCTGTCCCTGGCGGCGGCCCTGGCCCACCGGCCCCGGCTGCTGCTGCTGGACGAGGCCACGGCAGGGCTGGACCCAGTGGTCCGGGACGAGATCCTGGACGAATTTTTGGCCTTCGTGTCCGACGAGGACCACGCCATCCTGATCTCCAGCCACATCACCTCCGACCTGGAAAAGGTGGCGGACTACATCGCCTACCTCCACCAAGGAAAGCTGCTGCTGTGCGACGAGAAGGACCGCCTGCTGGAGAGCTATGGGCGGCTGGTGTGCGCCCGGGAGGAGCTGGAACAGGTGGACCAGGGCTATGTGGTGGCCACCCGGAAGAGCCAATATTCCACCGAGGCGCTGATCCGGCACAAGAACGACTTTAAGCGCACCTATCCCCGCCTGACGGTGGAGCCGGTGACGCTGGACGAATTGATGGTATTCGTGGTAAAGGGGGAGAAAGCATGACCGGGCTGATTTTGAAGGATCTTCTCATCCTGCGCAAGACTCTGCGCTCCTACCTGTTTATGCTGATAGTATACGTGGGCATCGCTTTTACCGGGGTGTGGTCGGCGGACATCATCGGCGTGCTGCTGGTCGTCATGGTCGTGATGCTTCCCATGAATGTGTTTGCCTACGACAAGCAGGCCAAGTGGGACACCTACGGCCTGGCCCTGCCGGTGGGCCGCACGAAAACGGTAGCCGCCCGGTATCTCTGCGTCCTGCTGCTGTGCCTGCTCAGCGTGGGTCTGACGGCCATTCTCGGCGTGATGCTGTATGCCGCCGGACGGGTGGAGGAGCCTGTGGAATTTCTGGTGAGCTGTTCGGTGATGGGCCTGATGTCCGTACTGGTAAACGCCATCATGCTGCCCTTCCTGTACAAATTCGGCCCGGAGCGGGCCCGGATGATGTTCTTCGGCATCATGGGCGGGATCGTTCTGCTGGTCGTCGCGGCCCTGTTTCCCCTGGGCGGGCTGGAATGGCTCAAATCCCTGGAGCTTGCCGAGCCCACCCCGGCGCAGGCCGCCGCCATTCCCGCGGTCGCGGCGGTGGCGGGGCTGGCCCTGCTGGCGGTATCCTTCCTGCTGTCACGGCACTTCTACGGGAGCAAAGACGTGTGACAAGAAGCGCGGAAAAGCGGACAGCGAGGACGCTTGGAACGAAGCGAGGGCAAAAGCCCAAGGCCCTCGCAGAGGGACTGGGTTTTGCCTGAGCCGCAGCGAAGCCGCGCGTTGCGAGCAGGCGCAGCGCGGCAAGAAGCGGACGCGCTCCAATTCCCCTTGCAATTTCCTCCGAAACCATATATAATGGACGGCAGTACACAAGATATGGTAGGAGGTATCCCCAGTTGAAGCGAATTGTCAGCCTGTTTTTGGCGCTGTCCGCCGCCGCGCTGCTCCTGTGCTCCGGCGTCCGCACGGCGTGGGCCGCCGGTCCCATGCCCGGAAACGGGCGCCCCTATTACATCAAGGTCAACCGGGCCCTGAACACCGTCACCGTCTACGGGCTGGACGGGGAGGGGTACTACACCGTCCCGGTGAAGGCCATGATCTGTTCCGTGGGGCGGGACGGCCACGCCACCCCCACCGGCACCTATTCCATGGGGGGCAAGTGGCCCTGGGTACATATGCTGGACAACTCCTACGGCCAATACGTCTCCCAGATCAGGGGCAACATTCTCTTCCACTCGGTATGCTACACCAGCAGGGACCCCTCCACCCTGATGACCTTTGAGTACAACGCCCTGGGGGAGCGGGCCTCCCTGGGCTGCGTCCGCCTCCAGTCCGGGGACGCCAAGTGGATCTATGACAACTGCGCCCGGGGCACCAAGATCACCGTCTACGACGACTACGACTCCCCCGGCCCTCTGGGCAAGCCCGGGCGGACGGTGGACTTTATCACCGAGTCCATGGACAACGGCTGGGACCCCACCGACCCCAGGGAGAACAACCCCTGGCATGAGCTGCTGGCCATGCCCTACTCCGACGTGGGCCTGAACATGTGGTATTACGGCGACGTGAAATATGTTCATCAGGCCGGGCTCATGGCAGGCACCGGCGAAGCGCTGTTCTCCCCCGACGCCGTTGTGACCTATCGGGACATGGCGGAGACCCTGTACCGGATGTCCGGCGGGGAGGAGGGCGGCGCCATGGACTGGGCCGCGGAGCAGGGCTTTCTGGAGGGGATCGCCGCCGGCGGCTTTGCCCCGGACGGCCAGATCTCCCGGCAGGCGCTGGTTACAATGCTCTACCGGTATGAGACGGATTATTTGGGCCGGACCGCGGACAGCATGGCCGTGTCCGGCTTCAAGGACGGGAACGCCGTGCGCTCCTACGCCCAGACCGCCATGGGCTGGGCCATTAAGAGCGGCCTGATTCAGGGCACCTCGGCGGGAACGCTCCAGCCCACCTCCCCGGCCAGCCGGGCCCAGCTGGCCGTCATCCTCCACCGCTACGACCTGCTGTGAACCGTGAAAAGCCCCTCCGGCTCAAGAGCGCTGTTTTAAGAAATCCTGTAGGGGCGCATAATATGCGCCCCTACAAAGAGGTTTCTTATCTCAACGCCCGTCAGCGGAGGGGCTTTTTTGCGTTATTCCTGCCTGCGCAGGGCGAAGCGGACCCTGGGGGGCTCCTCCGCGGGCTCGGGCCGCCAGTGGCGGCTGATGACGGTGAGGGCCGTCAGCGCACAGCCCAGCGCCGCCGGAGCGGTCCCAAACCGGATCAAATTCCAGGCGCCGAAGCACAGGTAGGTGACGATGGAGCGGAAGCGGTGGGGCTCCAGCCGCACCACCAGGGAGAAAAACAGATAGCACGCCGCCAGGACGCCGAAGGGCTGCCACACCGGCCACAGGCCCAGGGCCGCGCCAAAGGAAACGGCGATGGCCTTTCCGCCCCGGAAGCGGCGGAATACCGGCCAGGCGTGGCCCGCCGCCGGGGCGGCGGCGACCAGGGCGAAGGCCCACTCCGACGTGCCCAGGGCGTTGGCCGCCAGCAGCACCGGCGCCGCGCCCTTCAGCACGTCGCAGGCCAGGGCCAGCAGGCCCAGAGGCCAGCCCGCCTTGGAGATGCAGTTGAAGGCGCCGGGGTTGCCGTCCGGGGTGTCCCGGGTCACGTCCAGCCCCTTCAGCCACAGGGGAAGGAAGTAGGAATACAGCACGCTGCCGGACAGATAGCCCAGCACGATATAAAATACATAGTTCATGGGTCCTCCGCCTCCACATGCTTCTCCAGGAAGCTGACGATCTGCCCGGCGGCATCCGCCGCCACCTGCCGCCGCTGGGCCCGGCGCATCCGCTCCTGCCGCTCCGGGCTGGCCAGCAGCCTGCGGCCCTTGACCGCCAGGGCCAGCACCCCCCGGGCGGTCACGCTCATCCCCTCCCGGGTGAAAAGCTGGCGGTTGCGGCTCTCACAGCCGGGGATGGGCCTCATGTGCACCATGGGCACCCCCATCACCGCCCCCTCCGTGGAGGTGATCCCCCCCGGCTTGGTGTACAGCAGGTCGCTGGCCTCCATGTACCGTGCCACCTGATCCGTGAAGCCCACGATCCGCACCCGGCCGCTGTCCGCCCAGCTGCGCTCCAGCCGCCGCCGGAGGGCCTCGTTGGACCCGCACACCACCGCCAGGCGAACGTCCGGCTCCATGAGGTAGAGCAGGCTCCGGGTGAGCTGGGCGATCTGCCCCGCCCCCATGCTGCCCCCCATCACCAGCACCCAGCGGCAGTCCTCCTCCAGCCCCAGCATCCGCCGGGCCTGGGTCCTGCCCACCCTCAGCCGGAACGCCTCCGACACCGGGATGCCCACAGGCACCAGCTTTTCCGGGTCGAAGCCCCGCCGGGTAAACTCATCCAGGCACATGGGCCCGGGGAGAAGAATGTAATCGCAGTCCGCCTCCTGGAAAAAGGGGATGCAGGTGTAGTCGGTGGCCACCGCTGCTGTGAGGGGGAGGGCCAGGCCCCGGCGCCTCATCTCCGTGAGCGCCATGGCGGGAAAGATGTGGGAAGCCAGCACCGCGCCGCAGGGATGGGCTTGCAGATAGGCCTCCAGCGCCGGGATCACCTGGGCGCAGGCGGCGTACACCGGGGAGTGGAATTTCAAAATCTGCTCCGCCGTGCTCACCACCCGCCCCAGGCCGTAGGTGATGCCGAACAGGCCGGGCAGACGCTTCGCCATCTCGATATACGCGCCGCTCACCAGCTGGGACACCTTTTCCCCGGCCAGAGCCAGAAAGTCCACCAGGTCCGCCTGGTGGCCCCGCTCCCGAAGACACTGGACAAGGGCCTCCCCGGCGGCGTTGTGCCCGCCCCCGGTGTTGCAGGATAAGATCAGAACGTTCATAACAGCACCTCTTGATTCGGAAATTATACTATCATTTTCCTGAAAAATCAAGAGAGCGGCAGAAATCGGCGCGGTTCCCTTTGCGCCGGCCGCCCTGACCGCCGGCGGTTTCTTGAAATCAAGGATTGGCTGTGATAGAATTAGTTTGACAAATTCCCGGTTGAGAGGTGTGTGCGATGAAATACGATCAAGTGATTATATTAAAAAATGGTATGGAGTGCCGCTTGAGAAATGGAATGGAATGCGATGGACAGGCTGTGCTGGATAACTTTAACTTGACGCATGGAGAAACGGATTATTTACTGACCTATCCAGATGAGAATTCTTTCAATGTGACACAGGAGAGCCAATTTCTCAAAGAAAAATCTGAAAGCGAAAATGAAATTGAACTGGTCGCCATAGTGGATCAAACCATTGTCGGAACCGCGGGCATTGAGGCAGTCGGTTCAAAATATAAAGTACGGCACCGCGCTGAATTTGGTATCAGCGTCGCCAGAGAGTTTTGGGGCCTTGGGATTGGACAGGCGTTAACTGCCGCGTGCATGGAATGCGCCAAGGCTGCGGGATATATTCAGCTTGAGCTGACTGTGGTTGCCGGAAATGAAAGAGCGGTGTCCATGTATAAAAGAGCGGGTTTTGTGGAGTATGGCAGAAATCCGAAGGGTTTTAATTCTCGAACGGCGGGATTTCAGGAAATGATTCATATGAGGCTGGAATTGTGATAAGTCTGTAAATTCAGCTTGGCGGTGGAGCATGATGTCAACGCCTCTCAGCACGAACAAGAAGACGAGGAAGCGTCCCCGCCCCCTCGCCTTGAACGCCCCTGCCAAAACCTCCCGCCCCCTGGCCGGGGCTGGCTTTTTGGAAAAAGCTCTGCTATAATAGAGGACAACCTATGATTTTCCCGGGAGGTCCCCCTTATGGAGAAGCTCAAAGCCCTGCTGTCCGACCCCAGAAAGGCCCGGACCGCCGCCGGCTGCCTGCTGGTGGCGCTGGCCACCCTGGGCGCGGTGATCTACTGCATCGTCTATTACGCCCGGCTGGGCGCCGTCCCGGAGGAGCCGGAGGCATCCACCTCCGTCCCGGCGGAATCCCTCCCCACAACGGGCGTTACCCTGGAGGAGGCCCGGCAGGCCGCCCTGGACGACGCGGGGCTGACCGCCGCCCAGGTGACGTTTTCGGTGGAGGCCCTGCGGGAGGAGCAGGGGGCGCTGATGTATCAGCTGAACTTCCGCTCCTGGAACAGCCAGTTTGAATACCTGATCCACGCCGGCACCGGGGCCGTTTACAGCAGGTCCAAGGAGACCCGCGTGGTCTCCACCCCGGCGCCCGCCGAGCCCACGCCCGCGCCGGAGACAGCCCCTCCAGTGGAGGGGGCGTCCCAGCCCCCGGAGACGGCCCAGCCCTCCCAGCCCCCGGAGAGCCAGCCCCCCGCCAGCGCCCAGCCGGAGCCCAGCCCCTCCCCCGCGGCCAGCGCCCCCTCCTCCATGTATATCGGCATGGACCGGGCCAAGTCCATCGCCCTGGAGCACGCGGGCCTGACCAGCGGCCAGGCCCGGTTTACCCGCCTGCGCATGGGCCGGAGGGACGGGCAGACGGTGTATCAGCTGAGGTTCTGGCAGGGCGGGACGGAATATGAGTACGAGATCGACGCCTCCACCGGACGGGTGCTGTCCCACCAGCGGAACGGGGAGGGCGGATAGGCCGGAAAGCGCGGAGCCCCAACCCGCGGCGGGTTGGGGCTCTTTTTGCCGGTCACAGGCCGGGGTCCCCGTCCCGCAGCCGCCCCAGGGGGCGGTAGACGGTAAAATACATGGTGGTGAAACAGGCCAGTCC
>CAJTLI010000020.1 GCA_910577525.1 uncultured Oscillospiraceae bacterium
CAAGTGCTTTTTTGCGCTTTGCTTGGGAATATCTGGTTAACTTAATGGCATTGCTCGACTTCACTGGTGGAATGTGCTATACTGAGGGCAAGAACAGTATGATAGCGAGTAATGCTAATAGTCCGTGGTACACAACTTTGAGGCCATTTGGTGGGACATACTGGCCGCGTGCCGTGAATTGCTACGGGCAGTAGAAGGGGAGCGCCTTTGATGTTCAACAGACGAAAAAAGCACACAATACCGCTCTATGACAAAACTGGGAAAATTCCTGTGATTCGTTCCAGTATCTGTACCGGGGAACAGGTAGCGGGCTTCAAGGACCCTTCCAGCGGGAAATTTGATGAGTTAATGCTGATTCGCAACGGCAATGACTTTATGGAGTTTCTTTCTCTGTACCAGGTTAATGAGAGCGATATACAGCGGGATTGGTAGCAGGAGGAGTGCAGTATGAGAAAAAAGAAAACCGAAATCACCATCCGCTCCAGTGCCGCTGAGTACCTGACCTTTGTAGCGTCCACAGGTGATCGCGCAGAGAGTTATGAAATGCGGTATGAGGACGAAAATATCTGGCTGACCCAGAAGATGATGGCGGCGCTGTACGATGTGTCAAAGCAGAGCATTTCCCAGCATATTCAGCGCATATATGATGATGGTGAACTGCTTCCAGAAACAACTGTCAAGAAATACTTGACAGTTCAAACTGAGGGAACCCGGCAGATTTCCCGCAATCTGGATCACTATAGCCTCCAAATGATTATTGCGGTCGGGTTTAAGGTCAACAACCAACGCGCCGTGCAATTCCGCAAGTGGGCTGGGCAAATTGTAAAGGACCATACGATCCAGGGCTGGACGATGGATCCGGAACGGCTGAAAAAAGGCCATATGTTCACGGATGAATACTTTGAGCGCCAATTGCAGTATATCCGTGAGATCCGTCTGTCCGAGCGCAAGTTTTATCAGAAGGTCACGGATCTCTATGCGACAGCCTTTGACTACGACAAAGACGCAAAGACTACAAGACAATTCTTTCAGACGGTGCAGAATAAATTGCATTATGCGGTTCATCGTCATACGGCGGCTGAACTGATCGTGGAACGGGCAGATGCCGCTAAAGAGCATATGGGACTGACAACCTGGGAAAGTGCTCCAGATGGAAAAATTGTAAAGGCAGATGTGACCGTTGCCAAAAACTATCTCAGCGAGAAAGAGATGTCCTATCTGGAGCGAATCGTAACACTCTATCTGGATTACGCGGAACTCCAGGCAGAGCGAAAAATTCCCATGAGCATGGAGGATTGGGCAAAGCGCCTGGATGGATTCCTGGAGTTCAATGGCAACGAATTGCTGATTGGACCTGGCAAAATCAGTGCAGAACAGGCAAAGCTGCACGCGGAAACAGAGTTTGAAAAATATAGAATCATTCAGGATCAACTATATGAAAGCGATTTTGACCGCTTTCTTGCTATGGGGCAGAGCGTGGTCCTTGATGAAGACAAGTCGTCCATCCAGGAATGATGCTATTTTAAAATAGGAGGTGTTCCCATGAGCTGCCACAATATCGGTCATGGTTTGAACGAAGTGGTTCGCAAAGTCCTTGTAGAATATGACGCTGGGCTGATTCCCTATGAGTCTGTTTTCCGCATCCTGCAGCAGTGTGCAAAAAGTGTACACTGGTGTGATGGAAACGAATATGAAGCGACAGCTTGTATGTATGACCGATGTGGTCGGTGTCTACGGAAAGGGCTACCTATGTTCGAACTCGGCATTTTTTACAATGACCGGGAAACCTTGGACTTGCTCAAAAAAGAAACTGTTGACTACCACCTTTGTCAGGAGTGCATTGACAAGCTGGGGCTTCAAAAATTTGTCGATAGCCCCTGGGATATGGAGGAACGGGTCAAGTACGACTATTATGGCTGATTTTACAAAGGACGGACCATCTGTGGCATACACTGTTGCAGTCCAAATAGAGTCCCGTTTTTGCTCGGTCTCCAGTAGGTCTATCGTCCATGACCATCAGCAGAATATTACGAAACAGCAAATGAACATCCCCTGGATGCTGCGAGTCCGGGGGATGTTCGTTTTCATCGCTTAAAAATTAAACCACCGGTTCAATGACAAAGCGCTTTTTCGTCCGTATGATAGGGATATAACGACAGAGCGAAGGAGTGAAACACTATGAATCTGAAAGACGCTTTTCGAGCCCAGAACAAGCTGCAAGCCCTCATGGACGAGGCCGGCGAAATCCTCCAGGACCGGGGCAACACCCTGAGGGTTACCACCACCCATCTGCGCAGCAAGGTCATGCCGGAGGCCCAGGACGCAGTGACCGAGGATGCCGCCCCCAGCGAGTATGCGGAGCACATCAACCAAGTGGCCGCTTTCCTGATGGCTATGCTGGCGGAGCGGGAAAAGCTCAGCGCCGCCATCTGCGCCGCCAAGTCCAAACTGCCCCTGGACATGGACAGCGAAACTGGCCTGAACCGGGCCCGGCAGGAGCTGGCTGATACCTTCCGCCGGATGGCCGTCCTGCGCAACAGCGAGGTGGTGCTGCCCAATGGCGGCAGCAGCTACCGGTTCAACGGCGAGGGCAACCAGGTGAGCTACCGCTGTGACGCCAAGCGAGTGACCACCATCAACTTCGACCGCAACAAGGTCCGGGGGATGGCCACCGAGCTGGGGCACAGGGCCGATGAGGTGTCCGCCAAGCTGGACCAGTGCCTAGTCAACACCGCTGTGGACTACACCCTCCCCTTTGAGATGAACGACAGCTTCGACACGATCCTGTCCGACTTCATCCAGCGGCAGACCCAGTAGCTCCCAACCTCGGGCGCGGTGAGCATGGCGGAATGGAGAACCCGTGACGGCCGGTTCAGGTACGGATGAATGATGATGCCGCACATCGTGAAGAACATATTGGTGAATATCTACAAAATGCTGATTGGGAAGAAACGACAGACGTTTCTCCATGCGTTCTGTGCAACTGCGTTTTTGCTCCCCCCTCAATGCGCGAACTGTAAAACCGCCCTTACGCTTCTCTCTTCTGAAACTTGGTTCCCAAGGCTTTAGTCCTTGGGTCAACTTACAACAACAAGTCGCCAACTCCGGGTGAGTGCTCCCCCTCGGGATGCCTTTCGGCCCGGATGCGGCGGATAAGGGTCTAAGCGGCTTTGAAATTCCGCCATGCCCACCACGTCCGAGGATCAAAAGGATGAGCGGCAGGCTCCGGCCTGCCGCTCATGGTACAAATATGGAGTTCAGGGAGGTCAGCCGCCACCAGGATGTCGTTCATGGGTACATCCAGCAGGGCGCTCAGGGCGTAGAGATTGTCCACCGTGGGCAGGCTCTGGCCCCGCTGCCACTTGTAGATGGCCTGGGGCTCCTCAAAGCCGAAGAACTGCTGGAGGTCCCGGACGGACAGGCCTTTCGTCTGCCGCAGCCGGCGGATGTTGGCCCCGGTTGCAGGAAGGTCAATGACAGGGAATTGGTTCAGGTACATGACAATCGCCTCCATTCTGGTAGTGTAGAATAGCAGAACTATACAAGGATGGCAAGGCGTTTTGTGGATTTGTAATCGAAATGTTAGGGTCTGAGAGGAGGGATTCCTGTGGCGCAGATCGTGCCGCTGAACAAGCGTAGTAAGAAAGCGCAGAAAGAGTACCACACCAAGCAGCGCGGCTCCTGGTATGGGATTAGTCCGGTTACCCGCACTGTGCCAAGTGGAAAGGTTTATGACCGAAATAGAGTTAAACGGGAAGATTGCAGAGCTCTTGAAAAATTCTGAAGAAGAGTTTCGTTGCAAGCGATATACCGGCAGACGGTATCGCCGAAGGAAAGGACGGGAAAAGTCAGACCGGCTACTGGCGATTATCCAGAGCGCACGCTACGGTCCCCACCGGAGCTATGTGGACTGGGGCTTTGAGGGCAGAACCCTTCTGCACACAGGCAAGTACATCAAATATCCCAAGAACAGCAAGTGCCAGAAGTGGCTCAAGCGGGTGAGTGGTAAAAAAGTTCGAGCTTACCCATACCTTCCTCAAAAGGGAAACGGCTACCGCAAGGTTTTTGACTATTGGTGGACGCTGTATTAAAGAAAATTCCATTGCAAATGAGTAAAAGTCTCAGCTATACAAAGTTGGAGCAAAACCGTGTAAAAAAGCGTTTCCCACGCTTTCCCACAAGCGAAATTTTGGTGGGAAAAGTGTGGGAAAGCATTTGCATATTTTGTGATATTGCAGCAAATAACTACAATTAAATACAGCATGTTGTGTATTTAGAGTCTAGTATCAAGACGAGGCCCGCCACGGCAAGGCGCTGAAGGGCCTGCTGGAGCGGTACTTCAAGTAAGCGAAACACAGTCATTTCAGCACTTTTTGAGGGGAACAGGGAAACCTGTTCCCCTCTTTTGTTTGGCTCGCGGGCCGCCGGACCCGCGCCCGGCGCCTATTCCGCCCAGTGCGGCTTCCGGAGCAGCCGCCGGAGCCCCTTGGCGCGGGGGCGGTCCTCATAGGGCCTGTCCGGCAGCTCGATGAAATATTTCCCCGAGACATTTACCACAGTGGTATCCCCGAATTGCCGGGTCCTGGGGGCGTTGGGGGTGTATTGCAGATGGACGTGGCCGTGAAGGTGATACCGGGGGGCGTACTGTTCCATCAGCTCCCGAAAGCAGGAGAAGCCCTGGTGGCAGGCATCCTCCATATCCCCCAGACCCTGGGCGGGGGCGTGTGTGATCAGAATGTCCACTCCGCCCCGCTTCAGCGTCCGCTCCAGCTTGGCAATGCGCCGCTTCATCTGCCGCTCGGTGTATTGATGGGTGCTGCTGTTGTACTTCATGCACCCCCCCAGCCCCAGCAGCCGGTAGCCCTTGAACTCCACCACCTGATCCTCAATGCAGTCGCACCCCTCCGGGGGCTGGTTTTCATAGCGGGTGTCGTGGTTGCCGTGGACGTAGAACAGGGGCTTGTTGGCCATTGTCACCAGAAAGGTGAGGTAGGAGGCAGGCAGATCCCCGCAGGAGACGATGGCGTCCGCCCCCTGGAGCTTTTCCTTGGAGAAATAGTCCCACAGCCCCTGATCCGGGGCGTCGGAGATCACTAGCAGCTTCACGTCGTTTTCTCCTCCTCCGGCGGGATGCTCTCCCGGTCCACGCCCAGCCGCCGCACCGTGGGCCTGGCCACCGGGAGCAGCTCGTCAAAGGCGGGCAGGCGGCCGTCAACCCGGTCGCACAGCCAGTCCATTTTCAAAATTTCCTCCATGGTCAGGTCCCGGCTCCCGTCGTTGACCACATTGCCCGCCTGGTCCCGGATCAGCCGCTGGAAGGGGTGGATGGTCCCCGCCCGGATGCCCTGACGCAGGATCTCCGCCAGGGAACGCACCCCCTCCGGCAGGTCGGGGCTGAAATGCAGGTCAATAACGCCGCTGTTCATCCCCCACCAGTAGTTGATGGCCCGGCTGGAGTCCTCCGCCAGCGGGATGGACTTGGGGTCCCGGAGCATCTCCCGAACCATGCGAACGTAGAACTCCCCCCAATGCCAGCTGGGGGAGGCCAGCCGCACCAGTTCGCCGTCCGCCTCCAGCCGGGCCAGGCCCTGGGCTCCGTCGGGCTGCTCGGAGATGAAGTCCCGGTCGCTGACAATCTGGATGCTCTGGCGCTGGAACTCGCCCATATAGTTCCCCGGCAGACAGTGCCAGCGCAGGTCGATGCGGGCCTCCGGGTTGGTCAGCGCCGCCCCCAGGGCAAAGGCGTTGATGCTGGCGGGCACCCCCAGAATGGGGTAGCTGCCCACGTAGCCGATGCGCCCGGAGGGGCTCATGGCCCCGGCGATGGCCCCGGTGATGAATTTTCCCTCATACACCCGGCAGTAGTACGCCTTCACATTCACGTAGGGCTGGTCGATGGAGCAGTTCATGAACCGGACCTTGGGATACTTCACCGCCACCCGCAGGGTGGCGTCGATGAGGCTCACCGACGTGGTGAAAATCAGCTCCGCGCCCTCCGCCACGGCCTCGTCGATCACATCCTCCGCCCCCTGGGGGGACACGCCGTAGTAGCCCCGCACACTGACGCTGTCCCCCAGCGTTTTCTCCAGATACTCCCGGCCCTTGTCGTGTCCGGCGGTCCAGCCGCTGGTCTGAGGCGTGCCCTGGAACAAAAAGGCCACCCGCAGCTTCTTTTTTACCCCCAGCAGGGTGGACATCACGCTCTTTTTCTCCTCGCCCTCGGCGGCGGGAGCCAGGCTCACCGCGATGGGCGCGGTGGACCCGTGGACGCACAGCTCCTTCCAGATAGCCGTCAGCGTTCTGCGGTAATCGCTCTCGCCCATGGTCAGGAAGTCCTGGGCGGAGTAGAATTCCAGCCAGCGAAGCAGCGCGTCCCCGGTGGTGAGGCCCAGACTGCCGCCCCCCAGCCGGTAAAAGCTGTTCCGGAAGGTAAAATACCGGGCCTTAAACTTCTTCTGAAAATCCTCGTCCCAGTCCTGGTCGCGGGTGAGGCCCAGCGCCGCCTGGAGCTTGGCGTAGCCCCCCAGCTCGCTGAAATGAACTCCCCAGCACTTGCTCCGGCGGTAAAATTCCAGAAACTCCATATAGATCTGGGTGGTGATGTCCTCCGCCTGATCGGGCATCAGCCGGATCACCTCCGCCTGAATGGTCCGCGACCCCATGGATTTGAGGACGCTCACCCGCTTATTGCCCTCCTGGACGTAGAACCGGCCCAGATACTCATAGCACTTGATGGCGTCGTGAATCCCCTCCTCCAGCTGGGCCCCGCACAGATGGGTCCACTTCATGGCGAACTCCGAGTCCAGCCCCATCAGGGGATAGAACCCGGGGGAGAAGGAATTGCAGCGGGCCTCCTCCGTGGAGCCCACCACCAGATAAATGGGAATCTCCATGATCCCCAGCTTCACCTGGGACAGCTGGAGCTTCTCCGCCCCCAGGGCCTGGATGTTGGGGTTCAGCCCCCGGTGGACGCAGTTTTTATATTCCCGCTGGCCCGTTTTCAGGGCCTGCTGATAGTATTGCAGCGCTTCGGTGTTTGCCATAAACATCCCTCCGTTTCATATTCCGTCAGGAGTATTCTATCAAAGGTTGCGGACAGGTGCAACGTTGCCTTTTGCCGAAAAAAAACGGACGGACTGGTTTTTTCTTGCACATTTTTCGGCAACTCCGCACCCCCTTATCCCTCCCCTTTGGGAGGGATAATATTATGCAACAAACCACATCGCGCAAGCTCAGCATCATCGAGTCCTCGGACCCGTTTCTGCCCGAGGCGCTCAACGACAACACCCGCAAAATCGAGGCCGCCCTGGACAGCCACGAGACCCGGACCCAGGCCGTCACCGACGCCCTGGACCAGCGCGTCACCGTTCTGGAGGGCCGCAAAATGGCCTGGGGGGTCTACACCGGCGACGGGGTGGAGGGCCGGATCGTCCCGCTGCCCTTCACGCCCAAGGCCGTGATTATCCACGATTATGGCTACAACAAATTAGCCTTTATGGCCGTCGAGGGGCAGGAGAGCATCTATGTCAAGGTAAAGCCGGGCGGCTTCCAGGTAGTGCCAGTGACCAACACCAACGATTCCAGCAACAGAAAAGGAACCAAATACCTCTACGCCGCCTTCTGCTGAGGGCGGAAAAAGGCCCCCCGGGAATTCCCGGGGGGCCTTTTTTAGGGTTTTGCTAAAGGGTCTCGCTGGCAGCGGGGATTACAGGATGCTCCAGCCGCTGAAGTCGCAGGTGTAGGTCACACCATTCAGGGTCAGGGACAGTCTGCCCTCGTACTGCTGGCCAGCGGTGTTGGACAGGCTGCCGCCCGCCAGGGGCACCGTAATGGTGTAGGCACCCGCGGTGCCCGCAGTGACCAAGGCAAGACCGGTGTCAGCCACGCCCAGCCCGTTCAGGATCATGCTGTTGGTGGTGGCATTCCGCAGGGTGACAATGGCGGAGCCGCCAGTGACAGCAGTCTCAGTGGACGCGCAGGTCACGTTGATGACCAGGTTGGAGGGATTGGTGGTGTTGTCAATCCGCATAGCCACGATGTTCAGGCCGGTGTTGGGGCCAGCGGGCTGGCTGGGAGTGACGTTCGGGTCGGTGGCCACGTAGATCTCGATAATGCCGTTGGAAACGGTGTCATACACGATGGTCACGTCGTT
The DNA here is from genome assembly GCA_910577525.1 of uncultured Oscillospiraceae bacterium. Classification (GTDB taxonomy): domain Bacteria; phylum Bacillota; class Clostridia; order Oscillospirales; family Oscillospiraceae; genus Enterenecus. Next base: position 8,153 of record CAJTLI010000020.1, read on the forward strand.
GTGAGTGCTCCGCTCCAGGTACTCCAGGACGGCCTCGCCATGGGTGACGCCCATGCCAATACCGAAGATCTTGGAGGTGTTGGTCACGTAGTAGGTCACGCCGTCGGCGGTCACGGTGCCGTAGAACTGGTCGCCATTGCGGGTGTAGGTCACGGTAGCGCCGGTGTCCTCATGGTAGGCAGCCGCGGTGGTGGCGCTGTACGGGTTGCTGCCCGGCACGCCGGTCTTGAACGCGACAGCGTTCACAGCGTAGTTGGTGTGCAGGATGTCGGTGTCAAAGTTGTCCAGAGTGGTGTTGGTGGTGGTGGCGCCGGCGGCATACACGCCGTTGTACAGCAGCTGCGGGATCTCGGTGGCAGTGTACTGGCTGTTGTCATTCGTCACCATCACGTCCTCAACCACGCCGTCCATCACGCGCACGGCGAACAGGTGAGCGTCATAGGCCTGGCTGTTCTGGATGGTCCGGAACTCGGTCTCGTCGCTGAACTTCAGGGTGGTCTGCTCGCCGTTCAGCCAGCCGGCCAGGGTGCCCTCGGTGCCGTTCCAGGAGGCCGCGCCGCCGTTGTAGTAGAACAGGCCGTAGGTCACGGTGCCGGTGGTCTCGCCGTACAGGTAGACGTAGTCGGCGCGCAGGTCGCCATTCACGTCAACCCAGTCGATCTCGGAGTTGGACTTGATGGTGACATCGCTGGGCAGAGCGCTCAGGCCGTTGAAGGTGCGCAGAGTGCCGTCGGTGTTCAGGATGATCTTCACGTTCTGGTCCAGCCACACGGTGCTGGTAGCCTTGAAGGTGTTGGTGGTGATGTTGCCCTGGGCCTTGCTCAGCTTGCCGTTCAGGTCAGCATCGTTCTGGAAGTGGTGGTGTCCAGCGTAGAACACGCTGTTGTTGTTGTCCTGATGCGCGCTGACAGGAGCGTCGCCGGCGACCTCAACGGCGGTCACAACACCGTCCTCGGTGGTGATGAACTTGAACATGTTGTAGCCGATGATGCCGAAGTACGGAGTCTGCTGGCCGACTTCCTGAGCCTTGTTGATGTTGGCCACAGGAGCCACGTACAGGTTGCCGCCGTCATGCGCGTTCACGTCAGCCGTATAGGTGGCGACATCCTCAGCGGTCATAACCTTGCCATCAACAGTGTTGTAGTCGTACAGGGGGTTCAGCTCCACGCTGTTGGCGGCGTTGGTCATGGCGGAGCCGTAGCTGCCGGCGGTCAGCGCGCCGCGGCCGCCAATAGCGCCGGCGGTGAAGAACTTGCTGATGGTCACGTCAGCCTCGGTGCCGTCGGCGTACTTCACGTGAGCCATAGCCACGGCGTCGCCGGTGGTGGCGGAGCTGCCCTGCTTGAAGGCGGAGTACAGCTTGGTGATCACGCCGTAGTTCACGGTGTTGGGCACGGGGCCGATGCCGATGATGTTGCCGAACTGGTCATAGTACCAGGCGAAGGTGGTGTTCAGGGTGCGGCCGGCGTAGTCCATGAACAGGGCCAGCTGGTCGTTCTTGGTCTCGCTGCCCACCACGTGGGTGCCGTCGTTCCAGGTGATGGCGCTCTGCTTGGCCAGCACGGGGTTGGTCTGCTGCACGATGGCGATGTTGGAAGCGACGTGGTCGCTCTTGAGCATGTTGGTCTCGAAGGCCATCTTCTCAATCGCTTCCTGAGTGCCGGCATGGTACAGGCCAGTGTTCGCGCCGGGAGCGGCAGGATTGGTCGCGCCGTTGTCGCCGCCCTGGGTGGGATCAGTGTAGCCGCGGACCAGCACGTAGTCGCCCACAGCGTAGGTGTAGTTGGTCTTGGACTCCACATAGTGGGTGCTGGAGTACTTGCCGTTGGTCATGTTGGTGCAGCGGGTGCCGTCCTCGTTGATGAAGTTCAGGTTGTCAGCCGCAGTCGTGCCGCCAGCGGTGGCAGGCATGGTGTTGGTGCGGTTAGCGGTGCCCACGGCGTCGGCGCGGTCAAAGACCTCCAGGTCGGCGCGGGCCATCTGCACGATGTGGTTGTTGTGATCCAGCACCACGGGGGTCACGCGAGTAACCTTGGCCAGGAAGGTGTCCACCATGGTGACGGTGGGAGTCAGCAAACCGGCGAAGGGGCTGTAGACATTGTAGTACACCTTGGTCTCACGGCCCTGGCCGCCCACGCGGGTGACAGTGTCGGTGGCCACGATCTTGTACTTGTCGGTGACAGGGGCCTTGCTGTTGACATACAGGGTGAAGTTCTGCTCCACCTCGATGCCCAGGTCATGGGCCACGTCACACTCGCGGACGTTGGCGGTGTTGTAGTACTTGGTGGCCTCAGGCGTGATGGTGGCCACGGTAGCGGGGGTGGTGCCGTAAACGGGGTAGTTCAGGTCGCGCCGGCCCTCCTCGTTGGTGCGGAGGTAGTAGTAGTTGTCGCTATACCCAGCCATCACGCCGCCCTTGGTCCAGGTGTAGAAGGGGTTGCCCCAGCCGTCGTTCTTCCAGCCGGTGACAGCCAGACCGAACTTCTCCTGGCCCAGAGTGGGGTTGTAGGTGCTGCTGGTGAGGTTGGTCTTGTCGTTGTAGCCCAGGGAGTTGTGGGTGACCTGGGGCACGCGGACCATGGTCTGGAAGATCAGCTCGGCCACGACCTCGCGGGTAGCGGGCTGATTCAGAGTGCCAGCGTAGTTGGTGGTGTTCAGGTTGTCGGTGATGTGCAGCAGGGCGGCCTTGGAGGCCACGCGGGTCTGCCAGCCGGAACCGGTGAACTCGCCCTCCTCGTCGTAACCGACGACGCGGAGAATCATCGCCAGGACCTCATAACCGGTGACCTTGTTGTCGGGGTAGAACCGGCCGTTGTTGGAGCCCTTGATGATGTTGTGGTTGGCGCACAGGCCCACATAGCCCGCGTACCAGGACTCGGAATTCACGTCGGAGAAATTGGCGTAGTCCTTGTACAGGTGGATCTTGGTGTCCTTCACGTCGGTGCTGAACACGCGGTAGATCAGAGCCGCGACTTCCTTACGGGTGATCTCCTCTTTAGGAGCGAAGGTAGCTTTCGCATCCGCAGCTCCGGTGGTGTTCTGGCCCTTGAAGACTTCCAGTCCCGCCAGGACGTCGACGGCCTCAACAAGCTGAGGGTCGATGTTCTCGTCGGGGAACTTGGAGGACTTCGTGGCGGCGTTGGCAGTGACCATCAGGGACATGGCCATGACCATCGCCAGAACCAGCGCGAGGAACTTCTTCAAGTTTCTCATTGGAAATGTTTCCTCCTTTTTGTTTTTGCTGAGGTTCTGGAACCATTTAGGGATCAAAGGAAGGATGAGCCATCCTCTTCTCCCTTCGGTTCCGTCCCTCAGGCTGGGCTCATTATAGCAACCATCCGCCCCAAAAGTCAATGGGTCAAGCTCAACTGTAACACAACTGTAATAAACCTCGGAATTGCATCTTGGCGTGCAAGCGCGGAAATTTTTTCCTTTCACGATCTGTTGTGTCTGTACTTGGTCCAAATAACAACATACAGTGTTTATCCTGCGCGTGTTTTGTCGAACCGCGCCCTTCGACCTATTGTAACACAGTGACATAAACGGTGTCAACGGCCTGTGCCGGGGGGGTGGTTTGGCCTTGATTTTCGCCCAGTTTTTTCCGAAAAACGGCCTGTTTTCCACCCGGATTTACGGGAGCCGGTTTCCTCTGACGGGGGGTGGGCGGCGGACCCGGCGGGCGGCGCGGCCTGTTTTGACGGGAGCGCGGCACAATAAATGATAGTCTCCGATCTCCCCTGAGGGCAAAATGATTGATACCGGATTTCCCGGCATTGGCCGGGCTTTTGGGGACGGAAAACCGGCGGCGCCTGGATATTTCCCCTCTCATCCTCTTGGGGCCGGGCGGGAAAAGACCCTTTCGCTCCCTTTACAGCCCCCAAAGGCGGTGGTAAAATGGAATAGCTTTACTGGCGCGGCCTGCGCGGGGCCGCCCCCATTGTATATGTATATATAATGTAAGGAGTGAACGGGGCAATGACAAAAAACGACACGCTGGGCGGGGTACTGGCCGCCATCCGGCCTGACCCCCGGGAGGGCGCGGCCCGCCGGGCGGCCCATGAGAAGTGGGCCTCGGTGGCCAAGCCACTGGGCAGCCTTGGCCTGCTGGAAACCGCCTTGGAGGACGCCGCCGCCCTCACCCTGAGCCCGGAACTGGATCTGTCCCGCCGGGCCCTGCTGCTGCTGTGCGCGGACAACGGCGTGGTGGCCCAGGGGGTGGCCCAGTCCGACCACACCGTCACCGCCGCCGTCACCCGCAATGCGGCGCTGGGCCGCTCGTCGGTGTGCAGGATGGCCCAGGTGGCCAACTGCCGGGTGGTGCCGGTGGACATGGGGGTGATCGGGATGCCGCCCATGGACAACCTGCTGGACCGCCGCTTAGGCGACGGCACGGGGGACATCACCCAGGGTCCGGCCATGAGCCGGGAACAGGCGGAGCGGGCCATACTCACCGGCGTGGAGCTGGTGCGGGCGGAGAAGGAGGCGGGGGCTGGCCTGCTGGCCACCGGCGAGATGGGCATCGGCAACACCACCACCAGCAGCGCGGTGGCCTGCGTACTGCTGGGCCGCCCCATTCCGGAGCTGACGGGCCGGGGCTCGGGCCTGTCGGACGAGGGGCTTCGCCGGAAGATCCGGGCCATTGAGACGGCCATTGCCGTCAACCGGCCCGACCCCGCCGACCCGGTGGACGTGCTGGCCAAGGTAGGGGGCTTTGATCTGGCGGGCATGTGCGGCATCTTCCTGGGGGGCGCGCTGTACCGCGTTCCCGTCCTCATGGACGGGCTGATCAGCACGGTGGCGGCGCTGTGCGCTGTGCGGCTGTGTCCGGAGTCGGGCAAGGCCATGTTTGCCAGCCATGTCTCCGCCGAGCCTGCGGGCCGTCTGCTTCTGGAGGCGCTGGGCAAACGGCCTCTCATCACGGCGGACATGCGTTTAGGGGAGGGCACCGGCGCGGTGGCGGCCATACCGCTGCTGGACATGGCGCTGGCCCTCTATCAGGACGGCACCACCTTTGAGAGCACCGGCATCGAGGCGTACACGCCCCAGGGGGGCTGAGGCCGTGTTCACCCTGGTGATCGGCGGCTCGGCCAGCGGCAAGAGCGAGTACGCGGAGGGGCTTGTGCTGGCCTCGCCCCACCGCCCCCGCTATTACATCGCCACCATGGAGCCCTTTGACGGGGAGGGCCGGGCTCGGGTGGCCAAGCACCGGGCCATGCGGGCGGAAAAGGACTTCGAGACGGTGGAGCGCTACACCGGACTGGCCTCGGTGCGTCTGCCCCGGCGCGGAGCCGCGCTTTTGGAGTGCGTCGGCAATCTGGCGGCCAACGAGCTGTACAGTCCGGGCGGCGCGGGGGAGGCGGGGGCGTTTTCGGCGATTGTGGACGGCGTCGGCGCTCTTCTGTCCCAGTGCGGGGACCTGATTGTGGTCAGCAACGAGGTGTTCACCGGCGGGGACCGCTACGCCGGTGAAACGCAGCACTATCTGCGGCTGGTGGCCGAGGTCAACCGGGCTCTGGCTCGGCGGGCGGACCGGGTGTGCGAGGTAGTCTGCGGCCTGCCGCAATATTACAAGGGGGCGGCGGGATGATCGTGATTGAGACGGTATTGGTGGCCTTCGCCATGTTTTCCGCCCTGCCCCTGCCCCGCCCGGCGTGGAACGAAAAAAACATGCGGTTTGCCCTGTGCGCGTTTCCGCTGATCGGCGTGGTCTGCGGCCTGCTCTGGTGGGGCTGGAGCGCGCTGTGCGCCTTTCTCACCGCGCCGGACCTGCTGCGGGGGGCGGGCTTCTGCTTGATCCCGGTGCTTGTCACCGGCGGCATCCATCTGGACGGCTTTGCCGACGCCTGCGACGCTCTGGCCAGCTGCGCCCCGCCGGAGAAAAAGCAGGAGATTTTAAAAGACCCCTGCTCCGGGGCCTTTGCGGTCATCCGGCTGTGCGCCTATTTCGCCGCCTATTTTGCCCTGTGCGCCGCCCTGCGGGACGACGGCCGCGCCCTGTGGTCCATGGGACTGGCCTTTGTGCTGGAGCGCGCCCTGTCCGGCCTGGCCGTGACCCGGTTCCCCCTGGCAAAAAACACCGGCCTGGCCCACACCTTCGCCACCTCGGCGGACCGGACCGCGGCGGGCCGCGTTCTGACTGTCCTGTGCGTTCTGTCCGGCGCGGGGATGATCGCCGCTGGCGGCGCGTCTGGAATCGCCATGCTGGCGGCCGCCCTGCTGGTGTTTCTGCACTTCCGGGTGACGGCGGACCGCCAGTTCGGGGGGCTGTCCGGCGACCTGTCCGGCTGGTTTCTCCAGCGGGCGGAGCTTTGGATGCTGGGGGCCCTGGTGGCCTGCCAGCTGTTGGAGGCGAAATTTTTATGATTTTTATCACGGGGCCGCTGTACAGCGGCAAGCGGGACTATGCCTGCCGGCTTCTGGGCTGCGGCGTGGAGGAGCTGGAAAAGCGGGTTGTCTGGGACGTTCAGGAGCAGGCCGCCGGGTGCCCGGACCTGGAGGCGCTGGCGGACGCGCTGGCCCGGTACAAGGTGGTCATCGCCACTGAGGTAGGGGGTGGCGTGGTGCCCGTTGGCCGGGAGGAGCGAGCCGCCCGGGAGGCGGCGGGCCGTCTGAGCGTCCTTCTGGCCCGCCGGGCGGAGCGGGTGGTCCGGGTGTTCTGCGGCCTGCCCATGGAGCTGAAATGAGGGTCCTGCTTCTGCGCCACGGGGAGACGGCCTACAACGCCCAGGGCCGGTATCTGGGCCGTACCGACCTGCCCCTCAGCCCCGCGGGGCGCGGAGCGCTGATTCCGGCGGACCTTGTCCCCCGGGTGGTCTATGTCTCTCCCCTGCGCCGGACGGCGGAGACGGCGGAAATTTTGTTCCCCGGCGTCCGGCAGGCCGTCATTCCCGACCTTCGGGAGATGGATTTCGGCGTCTTTGAGGGCAGGAGCTGGCGGGATATGGAGGACTTTGCCCCCTACCGGCGGTGGGTGGACGGCGGCTGCCGCGGGCCAGTTCCGGCGGGCGAGTCCATGGCCCAATTCTGTGAGCGCACCTGTGCCGCTTTCGCGGCTCTGGCGGACGGCGCGTCGAAGGAGGGCGCGGAGCTGCTGGCCATTGTGGCCCACGGCGGCACCCAGATGGCCGTGATGGAGCGGTACGCCCTGCCCAGGCGGGACTATTTTTCCTGGCGGGGCCCCCTGGGCGGCGGTTTTCTTCTGGACGCCGCCCGCTGGACCTCGGACCGCACCCTTCTGCTTCTCGGCGCTGCGGCGTATACCCGCAGCCTGCCGTCTGGCTGAGACGAAAAAACTCCTCCGCCAAGGCGGAGGAGTTTTTATTTTCAACAATTACACCAGCTGGATGATGGCCAGCTCGGCGGCGTCGCCGCGGCGGGGGCCCATCTTCAGCACCCGGGTGTAGCCGCCGTTGCGGTCGGCGTATTTGGGGGCGATCTCGTGGAACAGCTTGTTGGTCACATCCTCCTTGGTCAGGTAGGACAGCGCCTGGCGGTAGGCGGCCAGATCGTTCTTCTTGGCCAAGGTAATCATCTTCTCCGCGATGGGAGCAACCTCCTTCGCGCGGGCATAAGTGGTCTTGATCTGCCCGTTCTCCAGCAGATAGGTGGTCATGGCGCGCAGCATGGCGCGGCGCTGGTCGCTGGTGCGGCCCAGCTTGCGGTTCTTAGCCATAATAAAGCACTCCTTCAGCCCCGCGTGGCGGGGTATTTTAAATTCGTTCAGGCGCCCGGCGTTTTCCGGGGCATGGCCTGGGCCATACGCACAGGAAGGAACGTTACATACTCCTGTGCCGCCTCGCCGGCACAGCGCTTCTCAGTTGTCACGCTTCGCCTGTTCGCGACGCGCGGCTTCCCGCCGACTCGGGCTGGTCTCTGGGGCCTGAGGCCCCGCCGCTCGCCCTCGCTCCGGTCCATCCGCGCTGCTCACGACGGCTCAGCGCTTCTCACAGGTTCTCGTCGTTGGCCAGGGCCAGGCCCATCATGGCCAGCTTGTTAATGACTTCCTCCAGGGATTTGCGGCCCAGATTGCGCACCTTCATCATCTCGTCCTCGGTCTTGGAGATGAGATCCTCCACCGTATTGATGTTGGCCCGCTTCAGGCAGTTGAAGGACCGCACGGACAGATCCAGCTCCTCAATGGTCAGCTCCAGCACCTTGTCGCGCTGGGCCTCCGCCTTCTCCACCACCGTGGCCTTGGACCCCATGGTCTCGGACAGGTCGGTGAACAGGGTGAAGTGGTCCACCAGGATGCGGGCGCCCAGGGACACCGCGTCCCGGGCGGAGATGGTGCCGTTGGTCCAAACCTCCAGGGTCAGCTTATCGTAATCGGTGGCGTCGCCCACGCGGGTGTTTTCCACAAAGTAGTTCACCTTGCGCACCGGCGTGTACACGGAGTCCACCGGGATCAGGCCGATAACGGTCTGAGCGGGCTTGTTCCGGTCGGCGGTGATATACCCCCGGCCTTGGGAGAGGGTCAATTCCATATTCAAAGTGGCGTCGGGGCCCAGGGTGGCGATGTGATGGTCCGGATTGAGGATCTCCACGTCGCTGTCCGCCTTGATGTCTCCGGCCGTGACCTCGCCCTCTCCGGCGGCCTCGATGTAGACCGTTTTGACGCCCTCGGTGTACAGCTTGGCGATGATGCCCTTGATATTGAGCACGATCTCCGTCACGTCCTCCTTGATCCCGGGGATCACGGAGAACTCATGCTGCACGCCGGCGATCTTGATGCCGGTAACGGCCGTTCCAGGCAGAGAGGACAGCAGGATGCGGCGCAGGGAGTTGCCGATGGTGGTGCCGTAGCCCCGTTCCAGCGGCTCGACCACGTACTTGCCGTAGGCGTCGTCGCCAACGTTCTCAATACATTCGATGCGCGGCTTCTGGATTTCTACCATTCGTGTGTTACCCTCCTTTAACATTGGCGAGTGCTGACAGGCGCCCGGACCGGGCCCGCCCTGAGGCGGGCCCGCGCCTCGCTGGGGGGCGGAAGCGCCTGCTATGCCGTCGTGGGAGCGGCATTACTTGGAGTACAACTCCACGATGAGGTTAACGGCCACGTCGAAGTCGATGTCGTCCCGCTGGGGCATGGCGAGGACCCTGCCCTCCAGCGGAGCGTTCTTATTTTTCTCTAACCACTTGGGAGCGGCCACAAAGCGGTCGTCCTCCACGATCTTCTTGAACTTGGCGGAGGAACGGCTCTTGTCGCACACGGCGATGACCTCGCCCTCCTTCACCAGGTAGGAGGGGATGTTCACCCGTTTGCCGTTGACGGTGAAGTGCCCGTGGTTGACCAGCTGGCGGGCCTCCCGGCGGGTGGCGGCCAGCCCTAAGCGGAACACCACGTTGTCCAGGCGGCGCTCCAGCAGGGTCATGAGCTCATCGCCGGTGTTGCCCTTCATGCGGGCGGCCTTCTCGTAGTAGGCGCGGAACTGCTTCTCCAGCACGCCGTACACGAACTTGACCTTCTGCTTCTCGGTGAGCTGAAGCGCGTACTCGCTCTTCTTAGGGCGGCGCTGGGGGCCGGGATTCCGGTTGGACTCCTTGTTCACGCCCATGACGGCGGGGGAGATGCCCAGCGTGCGGCAGCGCTTCAGGTAGGGCTGCATATTCTTAGCCATATCGGTTTTCCTCCTTCCAGATCAGACGCGGCGGCGCTTGGGCGGGCGGCAGCCGTTGTGGGGCACGGGGGTCACGTCCTTGATGAGCGTGACCTCCAGGCCCACGGCCTGAAGCGCCCGGATGGCGGCCTCGCGGCCCTGGCCGGGACCCTTGACGTACACCTCCACGCTCTTGAGGCCGCACTGCTCGATGGCGGCGTTGGCGGCGGTCTCGGCGGCGGTCTGGGCGGCGTAGGGGGTGGACTTGCGGGAGCCCCGGAAGCCCATCTCGCCGGAGGAGGCCCAGGACAGGGCGTTGCCCTGCATGTCGGTGACGGTGATCATGGTGTTGTTGAAGGAGGAGCGGATATGCACCTGACCCTTCTCTACGTTCTTGCGCTCGCGGCGGCGCTTGATGGTTTTCTTGTTAGCAGCCATGTGATCTTATCCCTCCTTACTTCTTCTTGTTGGCGACGGTGCGCTTGGGACCCTTGCGGGTGCGGGCGTTGGTCTTGGAGCGCTGCCCGCGCACGGGGAGGCCTTTGCGATGGCGGATGCCCCGGTAGCAGCCGATCTCGGTCAGGCGCTTGATGTCCATCGCCACGTTGCGGCGCAGGTCGCCCTCCACCGTGTACTCGTGGCTGATGATCTCGCGCAGTTTGGCCTCCTCGGCGTCGGTCAGATCCTTGACGCGGGTGTCGGGGTTGATGCCCGCCTCCTTGAGGATCTTGCTCGCGCTGGTGCGGCCAATGCCATAAATATAGGTGAGTCCGATCTCGACTCGCTTCTCCTTCGGCAGATCAATGCCGGCAATACGTGCCATACTCTATGCCCCTCCTTTAACCTTGTCTCTGCTTGTGCTTGGGGTTTTCGCAAATGACCATGACTCTGCCCTTGCGCTTGATGATCTTGCACTTCTCGCACATGGGCTTGACAGACGGTCTGACTTTCATATCGTTTAACCTCCTGTTAAGGCCTTGATGGCCCCTCGTCGGAGCAAGCTCCATATCCCTCGCTTCCAGCTGATGCCGAAAGCTCGCTCATTCCGCTGCTCCTCCTCTCCGGCCGCGACCCGCTTCGCTGGGCTCGCGGTCGGAGCCGGCCTGCGGCCGCCTCCCTGCGGGGGACGGGAGCTTGGCGGTCCCTTTTGGGGGCAAGGCCCCTTGAGAGAAAAGCTTGTTCTAGGCGAGGTCGTTGATAGTTTACTTGGAACGCCAGGTGATGCGGCCCCGGGTCAGGTCATAGGGCGACATCTGAACCGTGACCTTGTCACCGGGCAGGATGCGGATGAAATTCATACGCAGCTTCCCGGATATGTGCGCCAAAATGATGTGTCCATTTCCAATGTCCACGTTGAACGTGGTGTTAGGCAGGGCCTCGGTGACGACGCCCTCCAACTCGATCATGTCGTCTTTTGCCAAAGCGTCATACCTCCAGTTGATCTCGGAACGCAGCCAGCGCCCTTCGCAGTTCTCTGTCGCTCAGGGGCTCGCCCTGTCTCAGCTTTTGAATGGCGGGGTGGTCGAACCCACCGGTGAGCAGCTTCACGTGATTGAAGTCCTTGGCCTTGGGCCGTGCGGCCTTCCGCCGCCTGCCGTCTGCGATCAGCAGTCGCCTCTGCTCCTGGACAATTCCCATCACGCAGAACAGCCCTCCCTTGTCCCGTCCGGCCTCGGCGCGGACGATCCATCCGGTGTAATCAGGCATCGTGCTGCTCATTGGTAGATTCCATCCTCGGTGACGGTGGTGATCTCCGGACCGTTTTCAGTGATGAGGATGGTGTTCTCATAGTGGGCTGCCAGGGAGCCGTCCGTGGTCACGGTCGTCCAGCCGTCCCGGAGCACCTTCACGGCCCAGTCCCCGGCGCACACCATGGGCTCCACCGCGATGGCCATCCCCGGCTGGAGCCGGGCGCCGTGGCCGGCGGGGCCGAAGTTGGGCACCTCGGGGGCCTCGTGCATTTTGGTCCCCACGCCGTGGCCCACAAAGTCCCGAACCACGGAGTAACCGTGCTTCTCCACATACCGCTGGACCGCGTGGGAGATGTCGGACACCCGGTTTCCCGGCGCGGCCTTCTCGTAGCCCTCCCAAAAGCTTTGGCGGGTCACGTCGATGAGCCGCCGGGCCTCCTCTGAAACGGTCCCGCAGGGATAGGTGGCGGCGCAGTCGCCGTGGAAGCCGCCGATGAAGGCCCCCACGTCAACGCTGACGATGTCCCCCTCGCGCAGCACCTGCCGCCGGGAGGGGATGCCGTGGATGACCACCTGATTCACCGAGATGCAGGTGGAGGCGGGGAAACCGCCGTATCCCAGAAAGGAGGGCTGTGCCCCCTGGCTGCGGATAAACCTGCGCACCGCGTCGTCGATCTCCTTCGTGGTGACGCCGGGCCGGACCATACTGCCCGCCAGCGCCCGGGCCTGGGCGGTGATCCGCCCTGCCCTGCGCATGGCGTCCTGCTCCCTGGGCGATTTCAGGGTGATGAGCTCCATACTCAGATCCCCAGTATGTCCGTGATGGCCTGAGTGGTGGCCTCAATGCCGGACTGGAAGGGCACGGTCTTCAAAACGCCCCGCTCCCCATAGAACTTCTTGAGGGGCTCGGTCTGGCTGTGGTACACGTCGAGACGGCTCTGGACGGTCTCGGGCTTGTCGTCCTCCCGCTGGACCAGCGCACCGCCGCAGCTGTCGCACACGCCCTCCGCCTTGGGGGGGGCGGCCTCCACATGATAGGTGGCGCCGCAGGCGGTGCAGGCCCGCCGTCCGGTCATGCGGCTCATGATCTCCGAATCGGGGACCTCGATGTCCAGCACGCAGTCGAACTGGACGCCCGCGTTTTCCAGGGCCTCGGCCTGGGCGATGGTGCGGGGCACCCCGTCCAGAATATAGCCCTTTTTGCAGTCGTCCTCCTCCAGGCGCTCGGCGACGATGCCGATGATGACCTCGTCGGGCACCAGCTGCCCCGCGTCCATGTAGCGCTTGGCCTGGAGCCCCACGGGCGTGCCGTTCTTCACGGCCGCCCGCAGGATGTTGCCTGTGGAAATGGTGGGGACGCCCAGCCGCTGGCTGAGGATGGCGGCCTGGGTTCCCTTCCCGGCGCCGGGGGCGCCAAACATGATCAGCTTCATTGCGCTCACCTCACGCGGCTCACTCAAGGAAGCCCTTGTAGTGGCGCATCATCAGCTGGGCCTCCAGCGCCTTGACGGTCTCCAGCGCCACGCCCACCACGATGATGACGGAGGTGCCGCCGATGGCCAGACTGCCGCCGGCGCTGCTCCCCGCGAACGTCATGATATTGCCCACGATGGTGGGCAGCAGGGCCACCACGGCCAGGTACAGCGCGCCGAACATGGTGATGCGGGAGATGACCTTGGACAGGAAGTCGCTGGTGGGCTTGCCCGGGCGGAAGCCGGGGATGAAGCCGCCGTTTTTCTTCAGGTTGTTGGCCACCTCGACGGGGTTGAACTGGATCGTGTTGTAGAAATAGCTGAAGGCCACGATCAGCAGGAAATACACAATGCTGTACACCAGCCCTCTGGTGTCAAAGATCTCCAGGAAGGTGTGCCAGCCGGTGCCCTCCACCGAGGCGTCGGGCACAAACATGCCGATGGTGGCGGGGATGGACGCGATGGACTGGGCGAAGATGATGGGCAGCACGCCGGACATGTTCACCTTGATGGGCAGGTGGCTGGACTGGCCGCCGTACATCTTCCGGCCCACCACCCGCTTGGCGTACTGCACGGGGATGCGGCGCTCGGAGTTGTCCATGAAGACGATAAACGCCACCAGCAGCAGTATGCCGATGATAATCAGCGGAATAAAGCCAGGATGGAGGATGGACACAGGGTTCTTCTCGGTATACACCGCGCCGCTGGCCCAGTTCTGCACGCCCAGAATGATGTTTTCCACCATGGTGGGCACCCGGCCCACGATGCCGGCGAACAGGATGATGGAGATGCCGTTGCCGATGCCGAACTCGGTGATCTGCTCGCCCAGCCACATCAGGAAGGCGGAGCCGGCCACAAAGGCGGTGATGATCACAATAGCGGGCCAGATTCCCCCGCTCACAATGCCATAATAGTTAATCATGGCGTAGTAGCCGAAGGCCTGAATCAGGGCGATGGCCACAGTGGCGTAGCGGGTGATGGCAGCGAGCTTCTTCTTGCCCTCCTCGCCGCCATCCTTCTGAAGCCGCTCCAGGGCGGGGATGGCGATGGTCAGCAGCTGGATGATGATGGAGCTGTTGATATAGGGCTGGATGGATAGGGCAAACACCGTGGCCTGAGAGAAGGCGTCGCCGCTCATCACGTTGAGCAGGCTGAAAATCCCAGACGACTGGGTCGCCATATGGGTTCTGAGCGCTTCTGCGTTGATAAACGGCACAGGAATGGCGGAACCCACCCGGAAAATGAGCAGAGCGAACACCGTGAACAGCAGCTTAGCCCGCAGCTCCGGCACCTTCCAGGCGTTGCGAATTGTCTGAATCATGCTCAGATCACCTCCGCCGTGCCGCCCGCCTTTTCAATCTTCTCCTTGGCCGAGGCCGAGAACGCGGAGGCGCGGACCGTCAGCTTTTTCGTCAGCTCCCCGTTGCCGAGGATCTTGACGCCGTACTCACACTTGGAAATGATACCCTTTTCCAGCAGATCGCAGACATTGACCACAGCGCCGTCGTCAAACTTGTTCAGGGCGGAGACGTTGATGGCCTCCAGGCGCTTGGCGAAAATGTTGTTGAAGCCCCGTTTGGGCAGGCGGCGGGCCAGAGGCATCTGGCCGCCCTCGAACCCGATGCGGACGCCGCCGCCGGAGCGGGCCCACTGGCCCTTGTGGCCGCGGCCGGCGGTCTTGCCGTTGCCGGTGCCGATGCCGCGCCCCTTGCGCTTGCCCACCTGGGTGGAGCCGGGGGCGGGGGACAGTTCATGCAGATTCATGGTCATGACCTCCTTAGGCGTTCTCAGTCACCTGGAGCAGGTAACTGATATGGGCGATCTTGCCCCGGGTAGCCTCGTTGTCGGGCTGCACGGTGGTGTCGCCGATCTTGCGCAGGCCCAGGGCCTCGGCGGTGGCCTTGTGCTTGACCAGACGGCCGTTCAGGCTCTTGACGAGCTTGATCTCAATCGTTTTAGCCATTGTCTTGAGCCTCCTTAACCTAAGATCTCTTCCACGCTCTTGCCGCGGATCTTCGCGACCTCGGCGGGGCTGCGCAGGGACTTGAGCCCCTCCATGGTGGCGGCCACCACGTTCTGGGGGTTGTTGGTGCGCAGGCACTTGGCCCGGATGTCGGACACGCCCGCGGCCTCCATCACGGCGCGCACGGGGCCGCCGGCGATGATGCCGGTACCCTTGCTGGCGGGCTTGAGGAGCACGCGGCCGGCGCCGAACTCGCCGATGACCTCGTGGGGGATGGTGGTGCCGGACAGGGTGACGTGGACCATGTTCTTCTTGGCGTCCTCGATGCCCTTGCGGATGGCCTCGGCCACCTCGGCGGCCTTGCCCAGGCCGTAGCCCACGCGGCCCTTCTCGTCGCCGACCACCATCAGCGCGGAGAACTTGGCCACACGGCCGCCCTTGACAGTCTTGGAAACGCGGTTCAGATAGACCATCTTCTCCACGAACTCTTTGGGTTCTCTTTCAAATCTAGGCATTCTCGTTTCCTCCTCCCTTAGAACTGCAGGCCGCCCTCGCGGGCGCCCTCGGCCAAAGCCTTCACGCGGCCGTGGTACAGGTAGCCGCCGCGGTCGAACACCACGGCCTCAATGCCCTTGTCCTTGGCGCGCTGGGCGATGGCCTCGCCCACCTTCTTGGCGGCCTCACAATTGCTGCCGGGGCCCTCGAAGCCCTTCTCCTGGGAAGAGGCGGAGACCAGGGTGACGCCCTTGGTATCGTCGATGATCTGAGCGTAGATGTTGGTCTCGCTGCGGAACACGTTCAGGCGGGGACGCTCGGGGGTGCCGGACACCTTGCCGCGAACGCGCTTATGACGGTGCAGGCGCTGAGCCTTGGTATTGGGACGGTTAATCATAATCGGCACACCTCCTTCTTATTTCTTGACGCCGGTCTTGCCCACCTTGCGGCGGATGACCTCGTCGGAATACTTGATGCCTTTGCCCTTATAGGGCTCGGGGGGACGCTTCTCGCGCACTTCGGCGGCGAACTGGCCCACCAGCTGCTTGTCGAAGCCGGAGATGACGATCTGGTTGGGGGTGGGGGTCTCCACGGTGATACCCGCGGGGGCCTCCATGACGACCTGATGGGAGAAGCCCAGGTTCATGACCAGCTTGCCGCCCTCCATGGCCACGCGGTAGCCCACGCCGTTCACGTCCAGGGTCTTTTTAAAGCCCTCGGTGACGCCCACCACCATGTTGTGCAGCAGGGTGCGGGTGAGCCCGTGCAGGGAGCGGTTCTCCTTCAAATCGTTGGGGCGGGCGACGTGCAGCTCGGCTCCCTCCTGCTTGATGGTCATGCTGGGGTGCAGCTGCTGGGTGAGGGCGCCCTTGGGGCCCTTCACGGTGACGAGGTTGTTGTCCTCGATTTTGATCTCCACGCCGGCGGGAACGGCGATAGGAGCTCTGCCAATTCTAGACATTCCTATGACCCTCCTTACCAGACGAATGCCAGGACTTCGCCGCCGACATGGGCCTCGCGGGCCTTCTTGTCGGTCATGACGCCCTTGGACGTGGAGACGATGGCTATCCCTAAGCCGCGCAGCACCCGGGGCAGCTCGTCGGCGCCGGCGTAGACCCGCAGGCCGGGCTTGGACACCCGCTTCAGGTTGGTGATAACCTTCTCCTTACCGGGCTGAATATACTTCAGGGTGATGCGGATAACGCCCTGGGTCCCGTCGCTGATGGTCTGGAAGTTCTTGATATAGCCCTCGTCCAGCAAAATCTGGGCGATGGCCTTCTTCATGTTGGAAGCGGGGACATCCACGGTGTCATGCTTGGCGTTGTTCGCGTTGCGGATGCGGGTGAGCATATCCGCAATGGGATCGGTGATTTGCATGAGACTTTACCTCCTATTTAGATTACCGAAATTGTCCAAATGGACGCTTCCGGTTAAGACGGAAAGGTATCGGGGGTTAGGCATCGTCCCCCGACCTGTTATCCGCCTTTTCCCTCGCTGGGGGGCTCGGAACGGTCGTTTTTTGCTGAAATTTGCAAGTGCCATATAACAGGCCCATAGGCGGGAGCCCTCAAACTCCCGCCTCTGGACGAGTTACTACATTCGGGCTCGGTGAAGATCGTTTTGCTGGGCGAGGCAGACCGGCGCAGGCAGTACCGGGTGTACGGCAAACCGGTTTAACGAAGCACAGCGAAGCGAGATTCACCAAGAGGCTTTCTTGACGCCGGGGATTTCGCCCTTGTAAGCCAGCTCCCGGAAGCAGATACGGCAGATGCCGTAGTTGCGCAGGTAGGCGTGGGGGCGGCCGCAGATCTTGCAGCGGTTGTAGCGGCGGCTGGAGAACTTGGGCTCAGCCTGCTGCTTGTTAATCATGGATTTCTTGGCCATAGCTTGTTCCCTTCCTCTCTCAGCCGTTGGTGGTAAACGGGGCGCCCAGCAGCGTCAGCAGCTCCTTGGCCTCCTCGTCGGACTTGGCGGTGGTGCAGATCACCACGTCCATGCCCCGGATCTTGTCGATCTTATCGTACTCGATCTCGGGGAAGATCAGCTGCTCCTTCAGGCCCAGGGCGTAGTTGCCCCGGCCGTCGAAGGCGTTGGGGTTGATGCCCCGGAAGTCGCGCACGCGGGGCAGAGCCACGTTGAACAGCCGGTCCATAAACTCCCACATCTTGTCCTGGCGCAGGGTGACCTTGGCGCCGATGGGCATACCCTCGCGGAGCTTGAAGTTGGCCACGGACTTCTTGGCCTTGGTGATGACGGGCTTCTGGCCGGTGATGGCGGCCAGGTCGGCCACCACGGACTCCAGCACCTTGGCGTTGTCCCGGGCCTCGCCGCAGCCGCAGTTGACCACGATCTTGTCAATGCGGGGGATCTCCATGACGGACTTGTAGCCGAACTTCTGCATGAGAGCGGGAGCCACGTCGGCCTGATATTTCGCCTTCAGGTTGGGCATTTTTTTCTCAGCCATTTCTGCTCCTCCTCTCTCAGATCTGGGCGCCGCAGTGCTTGCACACGCGGACCTTCTTGCCGTCCTCCACCTTGTGGGCGGGGCGGGTGGGCTTATTGCACTTGGGGCACACGGTCATGACCTTGCAGGCGTAGAGGGGGGTCTCCTTGGTGATGATGCCGCCCTCCTGGCCCTGCTGGCGGGGCTTCTGATGCTTGGTGGCCAGGTTGACTTTCTCCACGATCACCTTGCCGCCCTTGGGGTCCACGGAGAGCACCTTGCCCTGCTTGCCCTTGTCCTTGCCGGACAGCACAACCACGGTGTCGTTCTTCTTCACGTTCATACTCATACCTCGCTACCCCCTTACAGCACTTCGGGAGCCAAGGACAGGATCTTCATGTAATCCTTGTCGCGCAGCTCGCGGGCCACCGGGCCAAAGATACGGGTGCCCCGGGGGTTCTTGTCGTCGCGGATGAGGACGGCGGCGTTGTCGTCGAAGCGGACGTAGCTGCCGTCGGGGCGGCGCACGCCCCGGGCGGAGCGGACGATGACGGCCTTGACCACCTCGCCCTTCTTCACCTGGCCGCCGGGGGCGGCCTTCCGCACGGAGGCCACCACCACGTCGCCGATATTGCCAAACCTGCGCCGGGACCCGCCCAGTACGCGGATGGTCTTAATCTCCTTGGCGCCGGTATTATCGGCCACCTTCAGATAGCTTTCTTCTTGGATCATACTGGCACCTCCTTTTACTTCGCCTTCTCGATGATCTCAACCACGCGCCAGCGCTTGTCCTTGGACAGGGGGCGGGTCTCCATCACGCGCACGCGGTCGCCCACGCCGCACTGGTTGTTCTCGTCGTGGGCCTTCAGCTTGTAGGTCCTCTTGACGATCTTCTTGTACAGAGGATGGGCCACGCGGTCGGCGATGGCGACCACAACGGTCTTGTCCATCTTGTCCGAAACCACCAGGCCGACTCTGGTCTTACGAGAAGAGGTTCTCACTTCACTCATCGTTTACTCCTCCTTATCGGCCCTGCTGCTCACGCAGGATGGTCTTGACGCGGGCGATGTCCTTCTTGACCTCCGCGATGCGGATGGGGTTCTCCAGCTGGTTGGTGGCGTGCTGAAGACGGAGGTTGAACAGGTCCTTTTTCAGCTCCACCAGCTTGGCGTCCAGCTCAGCCGCGCTCAGCTTGCGCACTTCGTTTGCCTTCATCTTCATTCACCACCCTTCTCCTCGGACTCTTCCTTCTTCACGATCTTGCACTTGATGGGCAGCTTGTGGCCGGCCAGACGCAGGGCCTCGCGGGCCACGTCCTCGGGCACGCCGGCGATCTCGAACATGACGCGGCCGGGCTTGACCACGGCCACCCATCCCTCGGGAGCGCCCTTACCGGAGCCCATACGGGTGCCCAGCGCCTTCTTGGTGATGGGCTTGTCGGGGAAGATCTTGATCCAAACCTTGCCGCCGCGCTTGGTGTAGCGGGTCATGGCCACACGGGCGGCCTCGATCTGGTTGCCGGTGATCCAGGCGGGCTCGGTGGCCTGAAGGCCCCACTCGCCGTAGGCGACCTTGCTGCCGCGGGTGGCGGTGCCGGTCATGCG
This sequence comes from uncultured Oscillospiraceae bacterium, assembly GCA_910577525.1. GTDB lineage: Bacteria > Bacillota > Clostridia > Oscillospirales > Oscillospiraceae > Enterenecus. The sequence continues at coordinate 27,417 of CAJTLI010000020.1, forward strand.
GCCGCGGTGGACGCGGCGGTACTTTACTCTCTTAGGCAGCAGCATTACTGGGCGCCTCCTTCCTTAGGAGCAGAGGGACGCGGGCCGTTATTGGGACGGGGGCCGTTATTGGAGCGGGGCCCGCCCTGGCGGTCGCGGTTGAAGCCGCCCTGACGCCGGTCGCCGCCCTGGCGGTTGAAGCCGCCCCTGCGGTCGTCTCGGCGGCGGGGCCGCTGCTCGCGCTCCTTATAGTTCTTGGTGTCGATGGTGCGGGGGGTGGTGCGCAGGGTCTGGGTGAGCACCTCGCCCTTGTAGATCCACACCTTCACGCCCAGACGGCCGTAAGTGGTGGCCGCCTCGGCGAAGCCGTACTCGATGTCGGCACGGATGGTCTGCAGGGGGATGGTGCCGTCGTGGTAGTGCTCGGTGCGGGCGATCTCGGCGCCGTTGAGGCGGCCAGACACCTGGACCTTGATGCCCAGGGCGCCCATGCGCATGGCGCGGCCCATGGCGTTCTTCATGGCCCGGCGGAAGGCGATGCGCTTCTCCAGCTGCTGGGCGATGTTCTCCGCCACCAGCTGGGCGTTCTTGTCCACGTCCTTGACCTCGACGATGTTCAGGGCCACGCTCTTGCCCAGGCGTTTCTCCAGCTCCAGGCGCAGCTTCTCGATCTCCTCGCCGCCCTTGCCGATGACCTGGCCGGGCCGGGCGCAGTGCACGTAGATGCGCACCTTGGCATTGTCCCGCTCAATCTCGATCTTGGGCACGCCGGCGGCGTACAGCTTCTTTTTCAGCTCCTTACGGAGGTTGTAGTCCTCCACCAGGAGGTCGCCCACTTTTTCGTCACGGGCGTACCAGCGGGAGTCCCAATCTTTGATGACGCCCACGCGCAGGCCGTGGGGATTTACTTTCTGTCCCATTTACTCTCGACCTCCTTTTCAGCGCTCTTTGACCACGACGGTCATGTGAGAAGTCCGCTTCATGATGTGGTGGGCGCGGCCCTTGGACACGGGGCGGTACCGCTTGATGATGGGCCCGGGGCAGGCAAAGGCCTCCGCCACATAGAGCTTCTCGGGGTCCATGCCGTGGTTGTTCTCGGCGTTGGCCGCGGCGCTGTGGACCAGCTTGGCCAGCGGGTCGGAGGCGGCCTTGGGGATCAGGGCCAGCACGGCCTCGGCGTCCTTGACGCTCTTGCCGCGGATCTGGTCGCACAGAATGCTGACCTTGCGGGGAGAGATACGGATGTATCTCAGTGTGGCTTTCGCTTCCATTGTCTCTCCTCCTCCTTACTTACCGGTCTTGCTGCCCGCGTGGCCCTTAAAGGTGCGGGTAGGCGCGAACTCGCCCAGCTTATGGCCCACCATATCCTCGGTGACATAGACGGGCACATGCTTGCGGCCGTCGTGGACGGCGATGGTGTGGCCCACGAAGGAGGGGAAGATGGTGGAGGCGCGGCTCCAGGTCTTGAGGACCTTCTTCTCGTTCTTCTTGTTCAGCTCATCCACGCGCTTCAGCAGCTCGGGAGCGCAAAACGGGCCCTTCTTGATACTTCTGCTCATCTGTTACACTCCCTCCTTACTTGCCGTTGCGGCGCCGGACAATGAACTTGTCGGTGCGGTTCTTCTTCTTGCGGGTCTTGTAGCCCATGGCCGGCTTGCCCCAGGGGGTCACGGGGCCGGGGCGGCCCACCGGGCTCTTGCCCTCGCCGCCGCCGTGGGGGTGGTCGTTGGGGTTCATGACGGAGCCGCGGACGGTGGGGCGCCAGCCCATGTGGCGCTTGCGGCCGGCCTTGCCGATGTGGATGTTGGCCCAGTCGGTGTTGCCCACCTGGCCGATGGTGGCCAGGCACTCCTCCCGGACCAGCCGGACCTCACCGGAGGGCAGGCGGACCTGAGCCATGCCGTTCTCCTTGGCCATGAGCTGGGCGGCGGTGCCGGCGGAGCGCACCAACTGGGCGCCCTTGCCGGGGTAGAGCTCGATGCAGTGGATGGTCTCGCCCACGGGGATCTCGGCGATGGGCAGGGCGTTTCCGGGCAGGATGTCCGCGCCGGAGCCGGTCATGATGGCGTGGCCCGCCTTCAGGCCCACGGGGGCCAGGATATAGCGGCGCTCGCCGTCCTCATACTCGATGAGGGCGATGTTGGCGGAGCGGTTTGGGTCGTACTGGAGATTAATCACAGTGGCCTTGCCCGCCTTGTCCCGCTTGAAGTCGATGATGCGGTACTTCTTCTTGTTGCCGCCGCCACGGTGGCGGACGGTGATGCGGCCATAGCTGTTGCGGCCGGCGTTCTTTTTCAGGCTCTCCAGCAGCGAGCGCTCCGGCTTGGCCTTCTTGTCGATGCCCTCGAAAGCGGACACGGTCATGTGGCGGCGGGAGGGCGTCGTGGGCTTATAAGTCTTGATAGCCATTCTCTAATCTCCTCCTTACACCATGCCTTCGAAGAACTCGATGGTCTTGGAATCGGCGGTGAGGGTAATCATCGCCTTTTTCCAGTGGGGGCGGCGCCCCTCGGGATAGCGGCCCATGCGCTTGGCCTTGCCCTGCATGTTCAGGGTGTTGACCTTGGCCACCTTCACGCCGAAAATCTCCTCGCAGGCCTTTGCGATCTCAATCTTGTTGGCGTCCTTGGCCACCTCGAAGGTGTACTTCTTCTCAGTGGCGGCGGCCATGGACTGTTCGGTGATGATGGGGCGCTTGATGATGTCGTATGCGGTCTTCATCAGGCGAACACCTCCTCGATGGCGGCCAGCGCCCCCTGGTCGATGATGACCTGGTTGGCGTTGACGATGTCGTAGACGTTGATGAGGTTGGCGGGGCTGGTCACAATGCCGGGGATGTTCCGGGCGGACAGCACCACGTTGGAGTCGCCGGTGACGACGACGGCCTTCTTGGACTCCACCGCGTTCAGGAACGCCTGGAAGGTCTTGGTCTTGACCTCGCCCATGGCCAGCTTGTCGACCACCAGCACGTTGCCGGCGGCGGCCTTGGCGCTCAGGGCGGACTTCAGGGCCAGGCGGCGCACCTTCTTGTTGAGGGTGTAGCGGTAGGAGCGGGGCTTGGGGGCGAACACGATGCCGCCGTGGGTCCACTGGGGGGCCCGGGTGGAGCCCTGACGGGCGTGGCCGGTGCCCTTCTGGCGCCAAGGCTTCTTGCCGCCGCCGGACACCTCGGCCCGGGTCAGGCTGCTCTGGGTGCCCTGACGGCAGTTGGCCAGGTGGTTCTTGACCACGTCGTGGACCACGTACTGGTTGGGCTCGATGCCGAAGACGGCCTCGGAGAGCTCGACCTCGCCGATCTGCTTACCGGCCATATCATAAAGGTTCGCTTTAGGCATTTGTCATTCTCTCCTTTCTCACTTGTTACGCGCAGAGGCCTTCTGCGGGTTGACACGGGCGGACTGCTTCTGGGGATTGACGCGCCCGGTGGTGTCGGCCACATGCTTCTCGGCCAGCTTCTTGGCGCTGGAGCGCAGGGCCACCACGCCGCCCCGGGGGCCGGGCACCGCGCCGCGCACGGCGATGACGCCCAGCTCCTCGTCCACCTGGACCACGTCCAGGTTCATGACGGTGACCTGCTCGTTGCCCATCTGGCCCGCGCCGTTGTGCCCCTTGAAGATGCGGGAGGGGTCGGTGCTGGAGCCCATGGAGCCGGAATGGCGGTGGACGGGGCCGCCGCCGTGGGACTTCTTCTGGACATGGCCGCCGCAGCGCTTCACCGCGCCCTGGTAGCCGTGGCCCTTGCTGATGCCCGTGATGTCCACCCGGTCGCCGGGGGCGAACACGGTGGCGGTGAGCTCGTCGCCCACGTTCATCCCGGCGGCCTTGTCCAGCTTGAACTCCTTGAGCACCCGCAAGCACTTGCCGGCCTTCTTGCTGTGGCCCGCCTCGGGCTTGGACAGCCTCTTCTCCGGGACCTCGTCAAATCCCAGCTGGACGGCGGTGTAGCCGTCCTTTTCCTCGGTCTTCTTCTGCACCACGGTGCAGGGGCCCGCCTGAATGACGGTGACCGGGATGACCTTACCGGCTTCGTCGAAGATCTGGGTCATACCCACCTTCTTGCCGATGATGGCCTTTTCCATGTGTATTCCTCCTTGTTAAGGTTATTGGTCGGGCGAGGTGACCATTGGGCTGTCATTGCTCGGCCGACTTGACCCGCTTACCTCAAAACGCGGTAAGCTGCGGGTACAAACTTGGTTGCGCGCTGTTGTCACGCCTCGCCTGTTCGCGACGCGCGGCTTTCGTCGAAGCAAAGTCCGCTCCGCTCCGTTTCCGCCTTCGGCGAAAACTGCGCTTGCTTTCTTGCTTCTCCTCTCCCCACAAAGCCAAAAAGCGGCTTTGCGGGGGCCCCATTTAGGGTTACCCGCGCTGCTCACGACGGCTCGGACGCTCAGATCTTAATTTCAATGTCCACGCCGGCGGGCAGGTCCAGGCTCTGGAGGGCCTCCACGGTCTTGGCGGAAGGCTTCACCACGTCGATGAGCCGCTTGTGGGTGCGGCGCTCGAACTGCTCCCGGGAGTCCTTGTTCACGTGGGGGGAGCGCAGGATGGTGACGATCTCCCGCTTGGTGGGCAGGGGGATGGGACCGGAGACCTCGGCGCCGCTGCGCTTGGCGGTGTCCACGATCTTCTCCGCCGCCTGATCGATGAGCTGATGGTCGTAGGCCTTCAGCCGGATGCGGATCATTTCTTTCTGAGCTGCCATTGTGTTTCCTCCTTGATTACGAAGTCGAACGTTAATGTGACTGCGTCCTTGTCGCGCCTCGCCTGTTCACGACGGCTCGGCCGCTTCTTCGTAACGGGTGAGAAGCGATTCAATCCACGTTTCCGTGCGTATCACTCCCCGGCATGAATAAAACCGGCGCAAAGCAGGCCGGTTCTACCCATCCAGGGCGATATACGCCGTGGAGTGAGCCTCTCAGCCGCCCGATCATACGGACATACTCCGCGGAAGTTACCTCGCCGGGCGAGCAATCTCCCGCATCATCGCAGTGCGCCTTTGACAGGCGCTTGATTATTGTACAACAGGGGCGCCCTGAAAGTCAAGCAATTTTTTGCCCAAATACCAAAGTTTTTTCACGGTTTTCCACCCTTTAGCCGGAAACCGTCTGTGCAACTTCACGAAGAAGCGCCCCCGCCGTGGGGCGGGGGCGCTTGTAGAGGCGGATATCATCCGCCCTTAGCCAGCAGATTCCTCCGGGAAACACGGGCGGATGATATCCGCCCCTACACACAGGCATGGGTCAGTACGCCACGCCCCAATAGACCATTTTCTTGGCGGGCTTGCCGCAGCAGGCGCACACGTCGCCCAGCTTCTCCTGCTCAAAGGGGATGCAGCGGGAGGACACACCGGCCTCCTCCTTCATTCTCACCTCGCAGGCCTCGTCGCCGCACCACATGGTCTTGGCGAAGCCGCCCCGGGTCTCCATCTTCTCCTTGACCTCCGCCAGAGTGGCGCAGGGGTAGGTGTTGTCCTCCAGGTTCTTCTTGGCCCTGGCGTACAGCCCGGCGTGGATGTCGTCCAGCATTTTGGCCACGGTGTCCTCGATGCCGTCCAGGGAGACAAAGGACTTCTCGCCGGAGTCCCGGCGCACCAGCACGCACTGGTTCTTCTCCATGTCCTTGGGGCCCAGCTCCAGCCGCAGAGGGACGCCCTTCATCTCGTACTCGGCGAACTTCCAGCCGGGGGAGTTGTCGGAATCGTCCAGCTTCACCCGGAAGCCCGCCTTGGAAAGCCGCTCCATCACGGCCCGGTTGGCCTCGATGACGCCCTGCTTGTGCTGGGCCACGGGGATGACGATGACCTGGACGGGGGCCACCTTGGGGGGCAGCACCAGGCCACGGTTGTCCCCGTGGGTCATGATGACGCCGCCGATGGTGCGGGTGGTGATGCCCCAGGAGGTCTCGAAGGGGGTGGTCTGCCGGTTGTTCTTGTCGGCGAAGGAGATGCCGAAGGCCCGGGCGAAGCCGTCCCCGAAATAGTGGCTGGTGCCGTTCTGGAGGGCCTTCTTGTCGTGCATCATGCACTCGATGGTATAGGTGCGCTCCGCCCCGGCGAACTTCTCCTTGTCGGTTTTCATGCCCATCACCACCGGCATGGCCAGCACGTCCTCGCACAGCTCGGCGTAGATACGGTGCATCCGCTCGGTCTCCTCAATGGCCTCCTCGGCGGTGGCGTGGAGGGTGTGGCCCTCCTGCCAGAGGAACTCCCGGTGGCGCAGGAAGGGCCGGGTGGTCTTTTCCCAGCGCAGCACGGAGCACCACTGGTTGTAGAGCATGGGCAGGTCCCGCCAGGAGTGGACCACGTCGGCCCAGTGGTCGCAGAACAGGGTCTCCGACGTGGGGCGGATGCACATGCGCTCGTCCAGCTTCTCGCTGCCGCCGTAGGTCACCCAGGCGCACTCGGGGGCGAAGCCCTCGATGTGGTCCTTCTCCTTCTGGAGCAGCGACTCGGGGATCAGCATGGGCATGGAGACATTCTGGTGCCCCGTCTCCTTGAAGCGCCGGTCCAGATAGGCCTGGATACTCTCCCAGATGGCGTAGCCATAGGGGCGGAGGATAAACATTCCCTTGGTCTTGGCGTAGCCGATGAGCTCCGCCTTTTTGCACACGTCGGTGTACCACTGGGCGAAGTCCACATCCATATCGGTGATCTGACTCACCTGCTTGTTTTTGTCCTGTGCCATATCGTTTCCATCCTTTATATAAAAATGGGGGTTTCTCCATATCCTAAACGGGTGCACATATTGTATTGCCAAACGAGGCAAAAGTCAAGGGGTCCCTTTTCCTCCCCGTTCACAAGAGTTTATAATAAAGTGTTCAGAAATAACTTTTCGTTATTTCCAGTTCCATCCGGCCTTTAAAGCCAAACATTTCAGAGAAAAGGAGCTGTTCTTATGTCAAATTCCCACGGCCGAACCCCCCGCATCACCCTGCGCCCTATCCCTGCCAAGCCCAAGGTGGGCTTTCCCCTGCCCCGCGCCGAGCCCTCCGCCAACGCCGGCATCACGCTGGGCAAATGGCTGGACATCTGGATGGAAAAGGACATTGAGCCCTGCCGGGCGGACACCACCATTCACGGCTATGACAGCATCATTCAGAACCACGTCCGCCCCGCCCTCGGAAAGGTGCGGCTGGCCGACCTGACCCCGGAGCTCATCAACGGCTACTACCAGTGGCTGGCCGACGGCAAGGACCTGTCCCCCAACACCATCCGCAAGCACCACGTGCTCCTCCACACCGCCCTGAAATCCGCCTTCCGCCAGGGGGTGATCGCCGCCAACCCCGTCCAGCGGGCCACGCCGCCCCCCGCCGCCACGGTGGAGGTAGCCTACTACACCCCCGCCCGCCTGAGCCAGCTTCTGCGGGCGGTGCAGGGCGATCCACTGGAAATTCCGGTGCGGCTGGCCTGCTTCTTGGGCCTGCGCCGCAGCGAGATTCTGGGCCTGCGCTGGCGGGACGTGGACCTCCACTCCGGCCAGCTGTCCGTGCGCTGGGTTCGCACCACCGTGGGCGCCCGGGTGGTGGAGAAGCCCCCCAAAACCACCGACAGCTGCCGCACCCTGTCCATCAGCGCCCTGGATGACCTGCTGGAGCTCCTCCGCTCCCTCCAGGCCCGGCGCCTTCAGGAGGGAATGCCCTGCGGCCTGGACGATTTCATTCTGCTGGGCAGGGACGGCCAGCCCCTCCACCCCAATCTGATGTCCACCGCCCTGGCCGTCTTCGTGCGCAAGCACAACCTGGCCCCCATCACCTTCCACGGCCTGCGGCACACCTTCGCCAGCATGGCCAACAGCGCCCGGGTGCCCATGTACCAGATCAGCCGGGCCATGGGCCACGCCAGCCCCAACATCACCCAGCGCATCTATACCCACCTGTTCGACCAGACCCACGGGGAGGTGCTGGCGGCGGTGGCCAACACCATCTCTCAGGCCAGCTCCCTCCTCTGACCGGGCAAAAAAACGGGACGCCCCGCGCCCCGCTTTTATACCTACTTCAAATTCGGCCCGAAGGCCCCGGCGGGGAGCAGGCCGCTCAGGGCGATCAGCTCCTCGTCAAACCCGCCCGAGTCCCAGGCGGCGCCCGGGTCCCGCAGCTCCACCCCCTCCGACACGCCCAAGGGGATGGACGCCACCGCCCGCAGGCCCCGGCCGGGGGCGCAGTCGGCCACCAGCGTCCCCCCGTGGAGAGCGGCGACCCGCCGGGCGATGGCCACTCCCACGCCGCCCCGCCGCCAGTCGGGCGCGGCCTCCTCGGCGCTGGAAAAGAGGTAGCCCAGCCGTTCCGGAGGAATGCCCGGCCCGTTGTCCTCCACGGTGAACACCGCCCGGTCCTCCCGCCGGACCAGGGTGAGGGTCACGCGGCTGCCCGCCTTGGCCCCGTTGGACACCAGCTCCATCAGCAGCTGCCGGATCAGCCCCTCGTCCGCCTGAGCCAGCAGATGGTCCGGGGTGCTCACCGCCAGCTCCACCTCCGCCCAGGCCAGCAGCTCGCCCAGCCGCGCCCCAAGCTCGTTGGACAGCAGGGCCAGGTCCACCGGCTTGCGCTGAAGCTCCGGCCCGGCGTCTCCGCCCAGCCGCTGGCTGAGCTCCAGTCGGCCCACCGTGCGCAGCATACGGCAGACCCCCTGCTCCAGCGCCGCCAGATATTTTCTGCTGGACTCGTCCGTGGCCGTCCGCTCCAGCATCTGGCTGGCTGCCGTGACCTGGGCCAGCTGGAGCCGCAGCTCCGCCGCGGTCCGGGCCGCCCCTTGATCCATGCTCGGTCTGTCCATCTCTCCGCCCCCCTTGATCCTCTCTCTATGTTATGCGGATTTGTCCCGGCCTCTCCTGGGAATGGCTTCCGGCCGGTTTGTCGAATTTTGTCGAACCGTGTCGAATTTTTCCCATTGTAGCAGACCGCGCCCGCTTTGGCAAGGGCAGAACGTAAAAACGCCCGGAGCGTCCACGCTCCGGGCGTTTTGTCTGAGAGGCCGTTTATCGCTGACGCACAGGCTTTGCTGCAAGCTCCCCGTGAGGGTTCCCCGGCACGCGCGAAAAAGCCTGCCGGACGGCAGGCTTTTTCTCCGTACGGACCCCGACGGCCCGTTTCATTTGGCGTGAGAGCTCTCTCACTTTTTCTTGCCGAAGTCCGGCGCGAAAATCTTGTTGTCCACCGCGAAGATGATAATCATGGCCACCCCGCCGGTGACTACCGTGGTCACGATATTCCGGACGGTATCCCGAAGGGCCTCATTGCCGATCAAGGCAGTGGTGATGGGGTTCCACACGCAGGTGAACAGATTCATCACCAGGAACACCACGATGGTGGCGATGCCGTGGGCGGCGATCTGGGGCGCCAGGGGACCGTGGCTCTTGAAGGTCACGTTGCGCTGGAGGGGGAAGTTGACGACCTCGCCAAAGACGATAGCGGTCAGGTTGGCCAGGGTGTAGGCCAGGCCGCCGTCGGCCAGGCTGTTGCCGATGATGGACAGGGTGAAGGGGACGTTGAACAGCGTGGTCTCAATGCCGGGCCAGGTCCACACCGCGTCGCCCACCATGCCCCGGTACAGGCCGGGCAGGAACATCAGCAGCAGGAACTTCAAAAATGTGACCAGGTAGCTGAAAATGAGGAACAGGCCGCCCTTGCGGATCCATTCCGCCGCCTTGGGGTGCTTCTCCGCGAAGCTGTCCAAAAATTTCATACTTTTCCCTCCTTAATGAATGGCGTTGGCCGCCTTGCGCTTCTTGCCGGAACGGAAGAACCCTCCGATGACCCGTCCCAGGCCCTTGAAGAAGTGGCCGTTGCAGATGGTGAGGATGCCCTCCGCCATCTCCATGGTGCACATGCCCCCCGCCATCTTGGCGATGCCCCGGAAGGGCATGTTGTAAATGAAGGTGATGTTCAAATCGGGCTCGCCCTTGGCGATGCTCTTGTTGAGCATATTGGTCATGATGCCGTACACCCGCCGGGCCAGCCAGCTCTTGGCATAGTACAGCTGGCAGATGGCGTCATTCATCTCCAGGGTGCCGCTCCAGTGGCCGTCGGGGATGGGACGGCCCAGCAGGGCCTCAAACTCGGCGTCGCTGATATCCTTGATATCTCCCGCAAAATACTTGGCGAATTTCTGCTTGTCATAGGGGGACTTGGCGCCAGTACCCTGGACGCTCACCGTGCCGGACAGCTTGATGTCCGCGCAGGACGCGCCGATCATGACGGTCCAGTCGCCGCCCTCCACCTCGAACTTGTTGGTGTCCACGTTGAAATACCGGAACGCCTTGTCGTCCAGGGGGATGGTCACGGTTTTGCTCTCCCCCGCTTTCAGGAACACCTTGGCGAAGCCCTTCAGCTCCTTGGCGGGGCGGAACACGCCGCCGTCCGGCTTGGACACATAGAGCTGGGCCACCTCGGCCCCGTCCATGTTCCCGGTGTTTTTCAGGGTGAAGCTGGCCTCCTTCTCGCTCACCTTCAAATCGCTGTACTCGAAGGTGGTGTAGCTCAGGCCGAAGCCGAAGGGGAACAGCACCGGCGCCTTGGCGGTCTCGAAATAGCGGTAGCCCACAAACAGGCCCTCCCGGTACTCGGCGGTGCGCTCCTTGGAGGGGAAGTAGGGGGCGGAAGACACGTCCTCGTATTTGATGGGGTAGCTCTCCGCCAGCTTGCCGGAGGGGTTCGCCTGACCCATAATCACCTTCAGCACGGAGGAAGCTCCCGCCTGACCGCAGAGGTAGCCGTGGACCAGAGCCTTGCATTTGTCCAGCCAGGGCATCTCCACCACGGACCCGGCGGACATCACCGCCACCACATTGGGATTGGCGGCGCTGACTGCCTCCAGCAGGTCCACCTGGCTCTGGGCCAGCCTCATGTGGGAGCGGTCCAGACCCTCCGCCTCGCTGATCTCGTCCAGGCCGATATAGAGCAGAACCACATCCGCCTTTTGGGCCAGCTCTGCCGCCTTGGCCTGCATGGCGGGGTCGCCCTTGCCGGAACGGGGATAGCCGGGCTCAAAGCCCGCCACGTCCAGGTCGAAGTTCTTGATGACATCCATGGCGTGGTCCAGCTTGGTGGGGTTGACCACCGAGGAGCCCGCCCCCTGATACCGGGCCTTCTGGGCGAACTCGCCGATAACGGCGACTTTTGTGCCCTTTTTCAGGGGCAGGATGTTGTTTTCGTTTTTCAGCAGCACGACGGACTGCTCAGAGGCTTTTGCCGCCATGGCGTGGTGCTTGTCGATGTCGAAGGGCTTACCCTCCAGCGGCTTGACGGAGCTGGTGACGGAGAGGATCACGTCCAGCAGCTCATCCACCCGCTTGTCCAGCAGCTCTTCGCTGAGCCTTCCGGACTTTACCGCGTCGATGAGCTCCAGGTCGGAGTCTCCGCCGGTGGTGGGCATCTCCAGGTGGGAGCCCGCCCGAACCCCCTCCACGTGGTCGTTGGAGCCGCCCCAGTCGGACACCACAAAGCCGTCAAAGCCCCACTCGTCCCGCAAAATCTCTTGGAGAAGATGTTCATTCTCGTTGGCGTAAGCGCCGTTGATCCGGTTGTAGGAGGACATGATGGACTTGGCATGGCCCTCCTTCACCGCGATTTCAAAGCCGGTGAGGTAAATCTCCCGCAGGGTTCGCTCGTCCATGACGGAGTCGGAGGCCATGCGGCGCAGCTCCTGAGAGTTACAGGCAAAGTGCTTGGGGCAGGCGGACACGCCGTTTGCCTGGATGCCCCGGATGTAGCCCGCCGCCATTTTGCCCGCCAGGAAGGGGTCCTCGGAGAAATACTCGAAGTTGCGCCCGCAGAAGGGGGAGCGCTTGATGTTGAGCCCCGGGCCCAGCACCACGCCCACCCCCTGGGAGGCGGCCTCCTCCCCCAGGCAGCGGCCGATCTCCTCCCCCAGGGCGGGGTCCCAGGAGTTGGCCACGGCGGCGGCGGTGGGAAAGCAGGTGGCGGGCAGAGAGGGATTCAGCCCCAGCTGGTCCCCGGCCCCCGCCTGCTTGCGGATGCCGTGGGGGCCGTCGGACAGGGTCATGTTGGGCACCCCCAGCCGCTCGATGCTTCTGGTCTGCCAGAAGTCCTTGCCGGAGAAAAGATAGCATTTTTCCTCCAAGGTCATTTGCTTGATGATGTCCTCGTGTTTCAAACAAACTCCTCCTTACTGGTTTTTTGATTCGTTATACAGGACTTTCCGCCCGATGGAAAAGCGCTGAACAGATCCGGGGAGCGCCTCCCCGGCTCTGTTCAAGGCTTCTCTGTCCCCCGCTCCCGCCGGAGGGCGGGGGCGGGGGACTGTTGCGCGCTTATGGTGCGGCGTTCCGCCGGATTTTATGTTCGGGACTTAAGCCGCTTTCTTCTTCTTGAGGAAGCTGTAGATGAAGAACGCCTCGGCGGCCACTAGAATCACGCCGCCAACCACGTTGGCGATGGTCAGGTAGGTCTCCCAGCGGTTGGGCTGAGTGGACTGCTTGATGCCCAGGTCGCTGTACTGACGGCTGTTGACGGTGACGTACAGAATGTTCTTCGTAGACTGCCGCATGGCCTGCTGGGCGGCGGGAGTCTCACGGAAGCGGGTCTGGCTGGTCTCGGTGGGATAGGCCACCAGGCAGAAGTCGGTGCCGGTGCGGACGCCCTGATCGGCGCTCATGTAGCCGTACACGCCGAAGTAGTCGGTGAGCACCATGCCCTGGAAGCCCCACTCGTTGCGCAGCACCTGAGTCTGGAGCTCGTAGGTGCCGCCGGCCCAGCGCGGGCCGATGTAGTTGAAGGAGGACATGACGGCCTTGGCCTTGCCTTCCTTCACGGAGATCTCAAAGGGCTTCAGGTAGATCTCCCGCATGGCCTGCTCGTTGGTCCAGGTGCACAGCATGCCGCAGCGGTTGGTCTCCTGGTCGTTGAGGGCGAAGTGCTTGATATAGGCGTACACGCCGTACTTCTCCGCGCCGATGGTGGCGTTGGCCGCCATGGAGCCGGACAGCACGCCGTCTTCGGAGTAGTACTCGAAGTTACGGCCGGCGAAGGCGGTGCGGTGGATGTTCATGGCGGGGGCGTACCAGCCGGCGGTGTCCATCTGGTCGGCCATCTTGCCGATGCTCTCGCCGAAGGCGGTGGCCAAATCGTCGTTCCAGGTGGCGGCGATCATCACGGCGGCGGGGAAGCCCACGGAGCCCTGGCCGGTGAAGTTGTTGTTGATGGAGGCGGGGCCGTCGCAGTCGTTAGTGCGGTACTTCTCAATGGAGGCCAAGTCCAGCGTCTGATAGCCGCCCAGAGCGATGAGGTTGCCCATCTCCTCCAGGGTGAGCTGGTCCAGCAGCTGGTCCCACTTGGGGTCGTCGTAGGCGGCGCCCCGCAGGTCCTTGAGCTTCACACCGTTCTTGGCGCCGGTGGTGGGGGCCGCGGCGTTGGGGAACATCCGCTCCTCGTCCTTGGCCGTCACCTCGGCGGTGAGGTAGTTGGCGTTGTTGTAGAAATTGGCCTTGTCGGCGGCGGGCATGGAGTGGGAGGCAGGGGCGGCGGTGGCCGCGTCGTAGTTGGCGAAGCCGTCCTTGCGGGACAGGTACTCCACCTCCTCGCCCCGGGCGTAGTCGAACTGGTTGACGGCGGGGGAGGCGTCGCTGTCCCGCTTGTTGTTCTCGTCATAGACCTTGTCGGCGCTGAGGGTATAGGTCTCGGACTCGATCACAGTGTGGGAGTCGGAGTTGATGGAGATGACGTAGTCGCCCTTCTCCAGCACATAGCAGCCCTTGCCCTGGTCGTCGTAGGAGGCCATCTGCTCAATGGGGAAGGTGATGGTCACGTCCTCGGAGGCGCCGGGCTCCAGCTTGGCGGTCTTGGCGAACTCCACCAGGTTGGCGGTGGCCTTCTCGATGCCGCCGTTGGTGTAGGGCGGGTTGAAGTAGACCTGCACCACTTCCTTGCCGGCCACGGACCCGGTGTTGGTGACTTTGACCTTCAGGGTGATGTTGGTCCCGTCGTCGGAGAAGTCGGTGATCTCCTGCTTGAAGCTGGTGTAGCTCAGGCCGTAGCCGAAGGGGTACTGGACGGTCTTGTCATAGTCGATGAGGCCCTCGGCGGCGGCGGTCTCGTAGAACTTGTAGCCCACGTAGATGCCCTCCACGTAGTTGACGAAGGCGGGCAGGGTGGTGGTCTCGGTGCCGGTCATAAAGTTGGTGCTCTTGTAGGCGTGCTCCTCCATGTTGTCATAGAGCATGTAGCCGATGTTGTTGAAGGCGGGGATGGCGGTCAAGTCATACACATAGGTGTCCACCATGCGGCCGGAGGGGTTCACGTCACCGGCCAGAATCTCGCCCAGGGCGGTGAAGCCGGCCTGGCCGGTGCCCGGGCACCAGACCGCGCCCTTGATGGAGTCGTACTCGTCGATGAAGCCCAGCTCGAAGGCGTTGGCGCTGTTGTAGATGACGATGACGTTGTCAAAGTTCTCGCACACCAGCTTGACCATCTCCTCCTCGGGGTTGGAGAGGTTCAGGTAGGTGTCGCCGGGGTCCCAGTCATTGCCCTCGTTGACGGTGTCGTCATAGTTCATGGCGGAGTCGGCCTTGTACTCGCCCTTGACCAGGGCATCCATGTCCTTGGGCAGGTCGGCGCCCTCGCCGCCCACCCGGGCGATGAAGATGACAGCGGTGTCGGAGAAGGACTTGGCGCCGTTCATCAGCTCGTCGGAGTACAGGCCGGCGCCGGGCTGGGGCAGGGTCCAGTTCTGGTTCCACATGCTCACGGCGGGCAGCATGACGGGGCTGCCCTGGCCGTTGTCCTTATAGGCGTCCATCTGCTGGAACTTGGCGGTGTAATCTTCATAGAACTTGATGAGGTCCTCGTTGTACTCGATGCCCGCCGCCTTGAGGCTGTCCAGGAAGGTGACGGTGGGGTAGGACTGGTTCAGCGCGCCGGAGCCGGTGCCGCCGTAGCAGGGGTTGGTGGCGGACCAGCCGAACACGTTGATCTTCTTGTTCTGAAGGGGCAGGATATTGTCCTCATCCTTCAGCAGGGTGATGCCCTCCCGGCAGATCTCTGTCACCAGCTCGGTGGCCTCCTTGGTGGTGGCCTCGTCGATCTTGGCCACAGGCTTGCCCAGGGACTGGGTCAGCAGGGTGGCCAAGGGGCCGGTGCAGATCAGGTTGACCACGATCAGCACGGCCAGCAGGGCGGCCACCCAGGCGGAGCCCCGAATCAGGCCCTTGGCACCCTTGGGGGCCTTCATCGCGGCCACAGTGACCACGATGGCGGCGACGAGCGCAATGACGATAGCCACGATATGAGGTATTATCGTGCTTACCACCTTTGCGACGTCATCCCAGTTGATAGCTAACATGTTCTTTCCTCCTCATTCACTTTTTTGCGGGCAGTTCCCGCTATGCCCAGGAGTTTACCACAACTTTTTATCCTTTGGCGTCGATTTGCGCAAACTGTATGGATTTGCGTTCAAACTGCATTTTGCCCTGTGCATTCCCCACAAAACCCCCCTTGCGCTCTTAGTGTATTTCCACAACGCAAGAGGGATTTTCCAGTTTTTTGTTGTGAATTTGCCGTCCTCTGCCCGGGCGGGCGTCGGATAGACGGGGCCCCGAACCCTTCCCTTTTCCTCCCTTTTGTGATAGGATAGCCGGGCTGAAATCCGGCCTGAAGGGAGGTCCCCGCCGTGGCGGCCCAGAAGAACGACTTTTCCAAGGGGAGCATTCCCCGCAACATCATGAGCCTGGCCATTCCCATGGCGGCGGCCCAGCTGGTCAACGTGCTGTACAGCGTGGTGGACCGCATCTATCTGGGCCACCTGCCGGAGAGCGACAGCCTGGCCCTCACCGGCCTGGGGGTGACGATGCCCATCGTGTCCATCCTCATGGGCTTTGCCAACCTGTGCGGCACCGGGGGCGCGCCTCTGTGCTCCATCAGCCGGGGCAGGGGGGACGACGGGGAGGCCGAGCGGGTGATGGGCAACGCCTTTTTGCTGCTGCTGATCCTGGGCGCGGCCGGCACCGCCTTCTTCCTGGCCTTCAAGGAGCCCGTTCTGTATCTGTTCGGGGCCAGCCCGGACACCTTTCCCTATGCCGACGGCTATATGACCATCTACCTCTGGGGCACCCTGTTCGTCATGGTCAGCCTGGGGATGAATCCCTTCATCAACGCCCAGGGCTTTGGCCGGGTGGGCATGATGACGGTGCTGCTGGGGGCTGTCGTGAACATCGCCCTGGACCCGGTGTTCATCTTTCCCTTCGGGCTCAACCTGGGGGTGCGGGGGGCGGCGTTGGCCACCGTGCTCTCCCAGGGGCTGTCGGCGGCCTGGGTGCTGGCCTTTCTCACGGGGAAGCGGGCCATTCTGCGTCTAAGGCGGGAAAACCTCCGGCTGGACGGGGCCCGCACCAGGAAGATCGTCTCCCTGGGCCTGTCCGGCTTCTTTGTGAACATGACCAACAGCCTGGTCCAGGTGGTGTGCAACGCCACCCTGCAAGCCTACGGCGGGGACACCTACGTGGGGGTGATGACCATCATCAACTCCATCCGGGAGATGTTCATCATGCCGGTCCAGGGGCTGACCAACGGCTCCCAGCCGGTGGAGGGCTACAACTACGGGGCCAGGCGGTACAGCCGGGTCCGGGAGGCCGTCCGGTTCACG
>CAJTLI010000021.1 GCA_910577525.1 uncultured Oscillospiraceae bacterium
TCACCCCACTTGTTAGTAGTATACCATACTGTCTAACAAATGGGGTGCAGTTCAACCGTCTGAGGCGGTTTATTCAGCGGTTTTTGAGAATCAGCGCTCCACGTCCACCACCCGGACATAGCGGCGCAGGGGATATTCCCCGTCGTGGGCCTCGCCGGGGAAGGAGGCGGACATGGACCCGGCCCGTGTGACGCGGGTTGCGCCCGACCGGGCCAGCAGCCCGGTCAGGGCCTCCCGTTTTTCAGGCGCACACAGGAGGCCCGCCGTCTGGAGCCGCCCCTTCTGGCGGCGCAGGGCGGGCAGAAGCTCCGCCTGGGGCAGCAGCTTCACCAGCACGTTCCCCTCCATGGGGGACAGCTCCAGCTCCCGGTCCGGCCGGAGAACGACAGAGCACCCCCTGCCCTGAAACAGGACTTCTCCCGCCGCCGTTTTGTCCACAATGCGCTCCAGCAGGGCGGTGTGGCCGCTGAGGGAGGCGGCGGCTCCGGCACCTAAGCCGGGGCGCTTTGCCGCCGCCCGCTCCAGGTGGGGCAGGAATTCCCGGCAGAAGGCGGCGCCTTCCTCCCAATCCTCCGTGTCCAGGAAGATGACCTGACAGGAGGAACACAGCCGCTGGCCCGTCTCCACAATGTGGGCCGCCAGGGCGGACAGCTCCCCGTCCCGGTCCTCATAGCCGGAGACATAGGCGAAGCTGAGGCGGTGGCCCCACTCGATGAGCTTGCATCCCGGCCCGGCCAGGGCCCGGGCGGCGTCAATGGCCCCGTCGCCGCCCCAGACCGCCAGCCCGTCGGCCAGCCCGGCCAGGACCCTCAGCTCCTCCCGCCGCCCGGAGAGCAGGTCGAACCCGTAGAGGTAGGGGGCCAGCCGGGGCTCCTGCCGGGTCAGAAGCTGGAACGCCGCCAGGGACAGCCCCTTGTCCCCGTGGGGCAGCTTGACCAGGTTGATATTGCCGGTCAGCAGCCCTTCCAAGGCGGTGTACACCGGCAGGCCCGGCATATTGCCCGGCGCGATATGAAGCAGCACGCCCAGAGGCAGGACGCGGGCGGTGGTTTTGGCGTATTCCCTTGTCCCGAAGGGCTCCGGGCCCAGCTCGGCGGCCAGCTTGGCCTCCAGCGCCTCCCGGCGCAGCAGGGGGAGCAGCTCGTCCAGCCCCACCCTGGCGGGCAGGAATTGGGCCAGCAGAGGGGCGAATTCCCCGGCCTCCAGCCGTTTTCCCAGGGCGTCCACGGCGGAAATCACCGTCTCCGCCGCCAGGGGCGGGCCCATACGGACCGTGTTCAGATGGGCCTCCAGGCCGTTCAGAACGGCTTTTTGTTCCGTGTCCGGCAGCAGTCTTCCGTCGGCGAAAATCAAAATGCCTCCCCCTTTCCCAGAAGCTCGGACGCCCCGGCGGCGCAGGTCTGGATGTCGCTCATTCCCACCCGGCCCAGGATGGTGAGGCAGGGCGTGGATATGCCGCAGCCGCACCGCTCCCCCGGCGTCAGACAGCCCAGGTCGTCGGTCATGACGCTGAGGGTGGGGGTGGCGCACATCAGGGGGGAGATCAGGTTAATCAGACCCACCCGGCCCATGGGCAGGGGCTCCAAAGTATCCGGGTCCCGAATAATCACCCGGCCATAGGCGGGGATGTGGAAGTGGTGGCGCCGGCAGGTGTTGTAAAATACCGGGTGCTCCACCGCGCCGAACAGCTCGTTGATGTTTTCCTCCGGGACGCCCAGCACCTGCCGCGCCAGGGCATAGAGGGTGCTCTTGTCCACCTCCTGGGCGGAGTGCTGCTTCCAGCCCCCGGCCAGAATGATCCGGGAGCCTTTCGGCAGCTTTACCCGCAGCCCCAGCTCCTCCATCCGCTTCAGGCCGAACCACAGATAGGAGGGGAAGCCGATGATTCTGGTGGGGAAGCGGGAGCTCTCCAGCTTCTTCAGGGCTTTTGCCACCGCGTTCAGATCGGGGACATAGGCCCCGTCCTCCATATGCAGGGCATAGGTCCGGCTGAGGGGCGGCGAGAAGTGGGTCAGGCCGAACATGGTGCGGGCGACCCCGGTGTGGTTGGACTTGTGGGGCTTGTAGCCCAAAATGACGCAGTGGGCGGGTTTTGGAGACACCAGATGGTGGCGGAAGCCCAGGTTAATCACCATGGGGGCCTCGGCCAGGATGGAGCCCCAGTCAAAGCCGATGCGGCTGAATTTTCCGCTGGTGCCCGAGGACGTAACCTTCATGGCCATGCGCCGTTGGGACATGGAAAACAGGGTCTTCCGCTTGAAAAAGAGGGTGGGGATGACGGGCAGCTTTGCCAGATCCTCTATAGTTTGGAGCTGATCGGGGGAAAAGCCCAGGTGTTCGCAGATGGCGGCGTAACCGGGGCAGCGGCGTATGTGGTAGGCGCAGTTATCCCGGCAGGCCCGCAGGAAATCCCGGTCGGAGCCGGGCAGGTCGTAGGGCCGGAGCCGCCAGAACAGACGTTGACGGGACAGCATGGCGTCGCCTCCTCTTTTGAATTGCTTTGACTATGAAGTCTGACACGAAGCCGCTTTGCGGCCTGTTCGGCGAATAATCGCCGAACAGGTTGAAAAGAAGTATTTACTTCTTTTCAACCGTGTCAACTATACCATAAAGGCTCAAAAATGTAAACAGCACATGGAAAGGCGGCCCCATGATACGTGTATCATGGGGCCGCCTTTCCATTATGCTGTCTTTTTTCGAGCTGTGTCCCCAAAGCCGGAGGAGGGCTTCCGTTCTCTTACGCCGTGGTGGAGCCGTCCAGGGAGATGCGGTCGGCGATCATGGCGATGAACTCGCTGTTGGTGGGCTTGCCCTTTGCGTTGGACACCGTATAGCCGAAATACTTTTGCAGGATCTCCAGATCGCCCCGGTCCCAGGCCACCTCAATGGCGTGGCGAATGGCCCGCTCCACCCGGCTGGAGGTGGTGGCGAATTTCTTGGCCACCGCCGGGTACAATACCTTGGTCACGGCGTTAATGATCTCCATATCCGCCACAGCCAGGCTGATGGCCTCCCGCAGATACTGATAACCCTTGATATGGGCGGGTACGCCGATTTCATGAATGATGGCCGTCACCTGGCGCTCCAGCTCCCGGCTGGTGTTCTCCTCCTGAATCTGGGCGCCCGTCCGGCCAAAGGCCATCTCCCGGGCCCGGCTGATCACCGTCTTCATCCGGCAGGGCTTGAGCATACAGTAGTCGCCGCCCCGCCGGATCACCTGGTCCGCCACGGAGGGGTTGTTGAACGAGGACAGCACCAGCGTCCGGGGGCGGTCCTCCCCCAGCTCCTCCAGTACCTCCAGCCCGTCCATGCCGGCCAGCATCAGATCCATGATCACCACGTCCGGCCTGTGCCGGGCGATCAGATCCAGCAGTTCCTCGCCGTTGTCCGTCTGGGCGGCCACCGACAGGTCCGCCTCCTCCTCAACCAGCTCCGCCAGCATGCCGCGAAATTCCTCGGAGGAATCCGCTACGATGATTTTCTTCGTATCGCTCATATCCCTGTTCCTTTCCGGTCTGCGACCTGAGGTTTTAACTTTCTGTTTTACCATTTTTTGGTTGTTCTTAAAATACCACAGAATCAGCCAGATGGCAAGGATTTTTTCCAGATTTTTTCAAGGATTTATTCGACATTCGCTGTCGAATTCAAGGTTTGGCCCAGATTTGGAATCACAAAAACGGAAATTACAGTTAGTTATCGCACAACTGAAGCATCCGGCCCACATAGATTCCGTAGCCGCTGGTGGGGTCGTCCACCAACACGTGGGTTACGGCTCCCACCAGTTTTCCGTTTTGCAGGATGGGGCTGCCGCTCATGCCCTGGACGATGCCGCCGGTGGCGTCCAGCAGGCGCTGGTCTGTGACCTGAATCAGGTAGTCCCGGCAGTCGTCCTCCCGTTCGGGAAACACCTTGGAGATCTGGATGGTGTATTCCTCCACCCGGTCGCCGCTGATATTGCACAGGATGGTGGCCTTGCCGGGCTGTACCTCGCTCCGCTCCGCCGCCGCCACCGGAGTGCCCTCCACCCAGCCGCTGTCCGCCATCACGCCGAACACGCCGCCGCTGGTGTTGGCGTGGAGCAGGCCCAGGGTGGAGTCGGTGTCAAATACCCCCTGGAGCTGGCCCGGATCGCCGGCCTTGCCCTTTTCCACCCCGGCCACGGTGGCGGGCAGGATGGAGCCGCTCTCCAGCGGCATGAGCAGGGCGGTATCCACGTCGTTGATGCCGTGGCCCAGGGCGCCGAAGGCCCCGGTATCCGGGCAGTAAAAGGTGACGGTGCCGATGCCCGCCATGGAGTCCCGAATCCAGGCCCCCAGCTTATAGGCCCCGTCGGCGCTGCACCGGGCCGCCTTGGCCGTGAGCTGCACCTGCTTGTCGTCCCGGATGGCCCGGATGCTCATGGGGCTGTCCTCCAGCTCCTGGAGCAGGGCTGACACCTCCTCGATGGTATCCACCTCGGTGGCGTTGATGTGGGTGATGATGTCTCCCTCTTTGAGGCCGCAGTCCTTGGCCGGATTCACGCTGCCCCCATCGGTGGCAATATCGGAGGTGCCCACCACCACCACGCCGTCGGAAAAGAGCTTGATGCCAACCGCCCGGCCCACCGGGATCACAGTGACCGGCTCCGCGGCCCAGGCCGCGGCGGGCCACATGGTCAGCACCGCCGCCAGCAGCAGCCCCAGCCCCCGAAGGACTGCCGCCCCCATAAATGGTCTCGCTTTTTCATTCAAATCCATTCACCGCCTTTTTGAAACTGACGGAGGTCCGGGCGGCTGGGGAGAGCTTCCTCCCCAAGCGCCCCGACGCCCGCTCTTTTAATATGGCGGCGGAGGCGGATTTTCTCCGTGGCAAAGTTAGGGGGGATTGACAGCGGAGGCGGCGGCGGGGATGGAAGGGCGGCGTCCCGCGCTTTTTATGCTGGAAGTCTCCGGAGGGATTGGCTGAATTTGGACAAATTTCGACAAAATGCGCAGAAAAAACGGCCATGCTTCAAACATAGTTTGCCCAGGGCGCGGCATACCTTGTACTATGAAATGAGGTGTAGCCATGGAAAAATCGACCAAAAAATTGATTCTCTACTATCTGATTGCCGCGGCGGCGGGCGTGCTTCTCCACTTTCTCTATCAGTGGCTTCCCAACCCGGCGCTGGCTCTGATCTCCCCCGTGCGGGAGAGCGTCTGGGAGCACGTCAAGCTGCTCTATTTCCCCCTGCTGGGGGCGGCCCTGCTCATGGGCCGGGGCGGGAAGGGGACGGGCCGAACCCCCTGGCTGCTGAGCGCGGTTTTCGTGTGCGCCGCCCTGGTGGGGACGGGGTATCTGTACCACATTCTTCTCCGTGGAGAGAGCCTGTATGTGGACCTGGCGCTGTACTTCGTCCTGATGGCGGTGGGCTTTCTGCTGCCCCGGGTGCTGTGGCCCCTGTGCGAGTGGCCGGGGACGGACAAGGCGGCGGCGGTGCTGGCCGCCCTGCTGGGGGCGCTCATCGTATGGTTCACGTTTTTCCCGCCGGATACGGCCTTGTTCGCCGATTTGAGCGGGGCCGTGCGGACGTTTTTGACGATTCCGGTGTGAGGAGGGAGGCTACCGCACCTGACCCGTCCCCGTGACGATATACTTATAGGTGCACAGCTCCGCCAGGCCCATGGGCCCCCGGGCGTGGAGGCGCTGGGTGGAGATGCCCATCTCGCAGCCCAGGCCGAACTCCCCCCCGTCGGTGAACCGGGTGGAGGCGTTCCAGTAGACGGCGGCGGAGTCCACCTGGGCGGTGAAACGGCGGGCGGTCTCCTTGCTTGCGGTGACAATGGCCTCGGAGTGGCCGGTGGAGTGGGCGGCGATGTGGCCAACAGCTTCGTCCACGCCGCCGACCACCTTCACCGCCAGGATGTAGTCCAAAAACTCGGTGTCAAAGTCGGCCGGCCCGGCGGGGACACCGGCAATGAGGCCGGCGGCCTCACCGTCCAGCCGCAGCTCCACCGGGGGCAGGCTTTGGGCGGCGCGGCGGTCCACCAGACGCTCCCTCAGCCGGGGCAGGAATTCCGGAGCGGTATCCCGGTGGACCAGACAGACCTCCGCGGCGTTGCAGACGCTGGGCCGGGAGCACTTGGCGTTCTCCAGGATGTCCAGCGCCATGTCCAGGTCCGCGTCCTTGTCCACGTAGACGTGGCAGATGCCGGTGCCCGTCTCGATGACGGGGACGGTGGCGTTGTCCACACAGGCCCGGATCAGCCCCGCGCCTCCCCGGGGGATGAGCAGATCCACCAGCCCCGAGGCGGTCATCAGCTCATGGGCGGACTGCCGGGTGGTGTCCTCCACCAGCCCCAGGACGCCCTGGGGCAGTCCGGCGGCGGCGAGGCCCTCCCGCAGAGCGTCCACCACGGCGGCGGCGGAGCGGTGGGCCTCCTTGCCGCAGCGCAGCACGCAGGCGGAGCCCGCCTTGAGGGCCAGCGCCGCCGCGTCGGAGGTGACGTTGGGGCGGCTCTCATAGATGATGGCGATGACCCCCATGGGGACGGCGGTTTTCTCAATGACCAGCCCGTTGGGCCGGACCTCCCGGCGGAGCGCCAGCCCCACCGGGTCGGGCAGCGCCGCCACCTCCCGCACCCCTTGGGCCATGCCCCGAATGCGCTCCCCGCTGAGGGCCAGCCGGTCCAGCATCACCTCGGACACGGCGCCCTTCGCCGCCTCCAGGTCCAGGGCGTTGGCCGTCAGGATGGCCGGGGCATGGTCCTCCAGGGCCCTTGCCATGGCCGACAGCGCCCGGTTTTTTGCGTCGGGCTTTGCCAGGGCCATGGCGCTTTTCGCTTTCTTGGCCCGCTGTAAGATTTCCAGGGTGGTCATGGTTCGGCTCTCCTTCCGATGAAGCGGGTGCCGGTGTGGCGGCCCTCCGCGATGTCGTACAGCAGCTCGGGATGCTGCCCGTTGGCAATCACCATGTCGCAGCCGCAGGCCATGACGATTTCCGCCGCCTTCAATTTTGTGGCCATGCCCCCGGTGCCCAGAGAGGACCCGGCCGCCCCCGCCAGGGCCCGCAGTTCCGGGGTGATCTCCCGGACCTCGGGAATCAGGGCGGCGCAATTGTCCTTTCGGGGGTCGGCGGTGTACAGCCCGTCGATGTCGCTGAGCAGAATCAGCAGATCCGCCCCCACGCACTGGGCCACAATGGCGGACAGGGTGTCGTTTTCCCCGATGGTGGTGGACACCCCAACCTCGTCGGTGGCCACCGCGTCGTTCTCGTTGACGATGGGCAGGGTGTTGAGCTCCAGCAGCCGGTTGACGGCGTTTTCGAAGTTCTGCCGCCGCCGGGGAAAGTTCACGTCCTCCGCCGTCAGCAGGAGCTGGGCCACCGTGTGGTGATAGGCCCCGAACAGCTTGTCGTAGGTATACATCAGCTCGCACTGGCCCACGGCGGCGGCGGCCTGCTTGGTGGGCATATCCGCCGGACGGCCGGGCAGGTTCAGCTTGCCCACCCCCATGCCGATGGCCCCGGAGGACACCAGAATCAGCTGGTGTCCTCCGTTTTTCAGGTCGGACAGCACCTTTACCAGATCCTCCGTCCGGCGGATGTTCAGCCGCCCGGTGGGGTGGGCCAGGGTAGAGGTGCCCACTTTGACCACGATCTTCATAGTTCATCTATCCTTATCGTTATCTTTTCTCTGTTTTATACTGTTTGTATCGCTCTGCTCCGGAGAGCAGTTTTGTCACGATCAGTATACCATGCTAAAGTACAAAATGGAAGACAAAATCTGCGGCGTTTCCGTGTTCGGGAAACGCCGCGGATTTTGTCCCGCCCGGAGGACCGGGCGTATGCCCAGTCCGGCCAGCGCCGCGAATCAATTACGTATCGCCTAAAAGAGGCAGGACGGTCTTGCAGCATTTGCAAGACCGTCCTGCTTGTTCTGAATTATACTTCCCGTTCGAAGATCAGGTCGATCACTTTCAGAGCGCCGCCGCTGGCGGTGGTCAGCCGGACGGGTACCCAGCCCGCGAACCGCCAGCCGTCGGCGGCACAGCGGTCGATGAGTTCCCGCTGGCCCTTGAACTCCGGCACCATCACGCCGGTGCTCTCCACAGAGACGTATTTATACTCATACACGGCTGCTACCTCATTCCACGTTGAATAGGGTCAGTCCGGCAGTACGGACACTCCATGGCCTTACTTCTTGGGCTGGTTGGGCTCCACGGTGTCGAACACGCTCTTGGCGGCGGCGCACATGCCCGCCAGCCCCTGGAGCTCGCTGGGGATGATGATCTTGGTGGCCCGGCCGTCGGCGGCCTTCTGGAAGGCCTCCAGGGCCTTGATGGTCAGCACGCCCTGGCCGGGGTCGGCCTCGTTGATGAGCCGGATGGCGTCGGCGGTGGCCTGCTGGACCTTCAGAATGGCCTCGGACTCGGCCTCGGCGGCCAGAATCTTGGCGGTCTTGTCGGCCTCGGCCTCCATGATCTTGGCTTGCTTGGCGGCGTCGGCCCGGAGGATGGCGGACTGCTTTTCGCCCTCGGCCACCAGGATCTGGGACTGCTTCTGGCCCTCGGCCTGGAGGATGGCCTCCCGGCGTTCGCGCTCGGCCCGCATCTGCTTCTCCATGGACTCCTGAATGTCCCGGGGCGGCATGATGTTTTTCAGCTCCACCCGGTTGACCTTGATGCCCCAGGGGTCGGTGGCCTCGTCCAGGATGGCGCGCATCTGGGTGTTGATGTGGTCCCGGCTGGTGAGGGACTGGTCCAGCTCCAGATCGCCGATGATGTTTCGCAGGGTGGTGGCGGTCAGGTTCTCAATGGCGCTCATGGGGTGCTCCACGCCGTAGGTGTACAGCTTGGGGTCGGTGATCTGGAAGTAGAGCACGGTGTCAATCTGCATGGTGACGTTGTCCTTGGTGATGACGGGCTGGGGGGCGAAGTCCACCACCTGCTCCTTGAGGGACACGGTTTTGGCCACCCGCTCGATGAAGGGAACCTTCAAATGGAGGCCGACCCCCCACACGGTGCGGAAGGCACCCAGCCGCTCGATGACCACGGCCTTGGACTGCTGGACCACCTTGATGTTGGAGGCCAGGATACCCAGGATGAGTACGATGATGAGCAGGGCGATGATGGGGCCCACCAGGGCCTCCAAGCCAATGGCTCCGGCCAGCGCGAATGTTTTCATTTGACTACCTCCTTCAATATATATCAATAGGACCTTTGCTTACCAGTTTTTGGGCTCTCCGGCGGACACCGGCGCGGCGATGGGCTCCACGAACACCTTGACGCCCTCAATGCGCATCACCTTTACCATGGTCCCGGCGGCGACGGGGCCGCCGTCCTGGCTCCGGGCGGACCAGGTTATGCCCCGGATGATGACCGCGCCCTTTCCGTGGATGTTGTCGATGTCCTCCGTCACCTGGGCCTCCGCGCCGATCACCCGGTCGGCGTTGGTGGGCTCTACCTTGTCGTTCAGGTGTTTTTTGGCCAGGGGCCGCACCGCCGCCAGGCACAGCAGGCTCACCGCCAGAAACAGGGTGATCTGAATCCACAGCGGCCCGCCCAGCAGGGCGGCGATGAGGGAAACCAGCGCCCCGGCGGCAAACCAGATGGTGGTCAGCCCCACGGTAATGGCCTCGCTGGCGGCAAACACAATCAGCAGCACCAGCCACATAATCATCAGCATGGATTTCATATCGGGCATACCGTTCACTCCTTTCTCGCTTCCATGTAATTGTAGCACAAACCCGCGCCGGGGAAAAGAAGTTTTTCTCGCCTTGGACGATATTATTGTTGCCAGCGCTTCCATTTTACATTATACTGTATTTTGTAAAGCTCTTCTCCTCCCGGTGACATCATACTACACCTTCCACCAAATGTAAAGTCAAGGGTTTTTTCAAAAATTTTTTGTTGGAGTATCCTATGGACAAAACATTACAGTTCGTCATACCTGCCCTTATGGGCGTAGAGTCCACCGTGGCCTATGAGCTGAAAAAGCTGGGCCTCGGGGATGTCAGGGCGGAAAACGGCCGGGTGCTGTGCCGGGGCGGCCTGGCCGACATCCCCCGGCTGAACCTGAATCTGCGCTGCGGAGCCCGGGTTTTGCTGTCCCTGGGCGGGTTTCAGGCCCGGTCCTTCGAGGAGCTGTTTCAGGGCTGCGCCGCCCTGCCCTGGGAGGACTTCATCCCCCGGGAGGGCCGCTTCCCGGTGAAGGGCTATTCGGTGAGCTCCCAGCTCCACTCGGTGCCCGCCTGCCAGTCCATCCTGAAAAAGGCGCTGTGCAAAAGGCTGGGGCAGGTATATGGTCTGGAGACCCTGCCGGAGACGGGAACCTTATACCAAGTGCAGTTCTCCGTTTTGAAGGATACCGTGACGCTCATGCTGGACACCTCCGGGGAAAGCCTGTATAAACGGGGCTACCGGGCCCGGAACATGGGCGCGCCCCTGCGGGAGACCCTGGCGGCGGCGCTGGTGTCCCTGTCCCGCTACCGGGGCCGGGACCCCTTCTGCGACCCCTTCTGCGGCTCTGGCACCATCCCCATCGAGGCGGCCCTCATCGCCAGGAACCGGGCCCCGGGGCTCAACCGCTCCTTTGCCGCCCAGCGGTGGAGCTGGCTGCCGTCAAAGCTGTGGATGGACGCCGCGGAGGAGGCCATGGACCGTGAGTTTCACGGAACCTACGACATCTGGGGCGGGGATATCGACCCCGCCGCCGTGGAGCTGTCCCGGCACAACGCGGACCTGGCCGGGGTGGCGGACACGGTGCGCTTCGAGGTGGCGGACGCCGCCAAATTCCACCGGGACGAGCCCCGGGGCCGGGTGGTATGCAATCCGCCCTACGGGGAGCGGCTGCTGGAGAAGAAGGAGGCGGAGGCGCTGTACCGCTCCTTTGGCAGGGCGGTCCGGACCCTGCCCCCCGGCTGGGAGGTGGACGTGCTGAGCTCCCACACCGAGTTTGAGCGCTCCTTCGGCAAGCCGGCCGGCAAAAAACGCAAGCTCTACAACGGCATGATCAAGTGCGACTTGTTCATGTATGGAAGAGGCGCAAGGTAGGGGCGGACATTGTCCGCCCGTGGGAAACGGGGACCGGCGTATAAACCGCGGGCGCACAGTGTGCGCCCCTACAGGGCGGCCATATCAAGAGAGATGGGGCGTTTATATGAAGCACATTTTCATCATCAACCCCACGGCGGGCAAAAAGAGGAGCGCCCAGGCCCTGGTGGACAGCATCCAGGCCCTGGACCTGCCCTATGAGATCGCGTTTACCGAGAAGCCGGGTGACGCCCGGCAGACCGCCCGGGAGGCGGCCCGGTCCGGGGAGGCGGTGCGCCTCTACGCCTGCGGCGGGGACGGCACCCTCAACGAGGTGGTCAACGGCGCGGCGGGCTTTGACAGCGCCGCCGTCACCAACGTGCCCACCGGCACCGGCAACGACTTCCTGAAAATTTTCGGGAAGGAGAACAAGGCCCGCTTTACCGACCTGAAGGCTTTGTCGGAGGGTCCCCAGGCCGCCATGGACCTCATCGACTGCAACGGCCATCTGGGCATCGACATCGTGTGCACCGGGCTGGACGCCCGGGTGGCGGTGGACAAGGACAAGTACAACGGCTTTCCTCTGGTGTCCGGCATTGGGGCCTACGCCATCTCCGCCGTGGCCAACGTGCTGTTCAAGCATATCTCCCAGCCCGTGGTGGTGGACATGGAGAACTACCACTACGAGGGGGAGGCCACCATCATCTGCGTGTGCAGCGGCCGGTATTACGGCGGCGGCTTCATGCCCGTGGGGGACAATATGCCAGACGACGGCCTGCTGGAGACCCTGGTGGTGCGCAAGGTGGACCGGCTCACCTTCTTCCGCCTGGTGGGGGAGTATGGCAGGGGCCGGTACGCCCGGTATCCGAATCTGATCCAGTACGGCCAGGGGAACGGCGTCACCGTCCGCAGCCCCCAGGAGCTGGTGGCGGTGGTGGACGGCGAGCCCCTGCGGGCCCACAAGCTGGACATCCGCCTGTCGGACAAAAAGGTGAATTTCTTCTATCCCGCCGGGCTGGACTACAGGCCGGGCAGATAAAAAACAGGTGCGGTCTCGGGGGAGACCGCACCTGTTTTTTGCTCAGGAGTCGTTTTTGCCGGCCGGTCCCGGGGGGGGGAGACCGCCCCTTCTCGCAGGGTTCACGGGAGGCTTGGCGTCAGCCCCTCTCCTCCAGCGGGATGAAGGAGCGCTTGGGCCCCACCGCCTTGTAGGCCGGGCGGATGATCCGGCCATAGGGATTGTAGACCTCCTCCACCCGGTGGGCGCACCAGCCCACGATCCGGGCGATGGCGAACAGGGGGGTGTACAGCTCGGAGGGGATATCCATCATCTTGTACACCAGGCCGGAGTACATGTCCACGTTGGCGCACATGGCCTTTTCAATGCCGGTAACGGCGTGGAACAGGTCAGGGGTGAGCCGCTCCACCGTCTCAAACAGTTCGAACTCGTCCAGCATCCCCTTTTTCCTGGCCATGTCCTTGGCGAACCGCTTGAGGATGACCGCCCTGGGGTCGGACATGGTGTAGACGGCGTGGCCCATGCCGTAGATGAGGCCGGAGCCGTCTCCCGCCTCCTTCTTCAGGATCTTGGTCAGGTAGGCGGACACCTCCCCGTCGTCCTTCCAGTCCTTCACGTTGGCCTCGATCTCGTCGAACATGGCCATGACCCGCATATTGGCGCCGCCGTGCTTGGGGCCCTTCAGGGAGCCCACCGCCGCGGCGATGGCGGAGTAGATGTCCGTGCCGGAGGAGGACAGCACCCGGCAGGCGAAGGCGGAGTTGTTGCCGCCGCCGTGCTCCATGTGGAGCACCAGGCACAGGTCCAGCAGGCGGGCCTCCTCCTGGGTGAACTGGTTGTTCTGACGGACGGAGTACAAAAAGTTTTCCGCCACCGACAGCTCCGGCTGGGGCCGGTGCAGGTACAGGGACTCCCGGTCGAAGTAGTGCTTCTTGGCGGCGTAGGCGTGGGCCGTGATCACCGGGAACCGGGCGATGAGCCGGATGGCCTGGAGCATCTCAATGGGCAGGGTGTTGTTGTCCGGGTCTGGGTCGTAGGAGTACAGCGCCAGCACCGAGCGGGCCAGCTTGTTCATGATGTCGTGGCTGGGGGCGGTGAGGATCATGTCCTCGGTGAAGTTGGGGGGCAGCTCCCGGAAAAAGGCCAGGATGTCCCTGAACTGCTCCAGCTCCTCCTTGGTGGGCAGGCCGCCGAACATCAGTAAGTACGCCGTCTCCTCATAGCCGAACCGGCCCGCCTCGGTAAAGCCCTGGATCAGCTCCTCCACGTTGATGCCCCGGTAGAGCAGGCGGCCGGGGGCGGGCGTCTTCTCGCCGTCCTCCATGATATAGCCCTTCACGTTGCCGATAAGGGTGACGCCCGCCATGACGCCGGTGCCGTCCTGATTGCGCAGGCCCCGCTTCACGCCGTATTTCTCATAATAGCGGGGGGAGATCTGGGT
The DNA here is from genome assembly GCA_910577525.1 of uncultured Oscillospiraceae bacterium. Lineage (GTDB taxonomy): Bacteria > Bacillota > Clostridia > Oscillospirales > Oscillospiraceae > Enterenecus. The sequence continues at coordinate 13,449 of CAJTLI010000021.1, forward strand.
ATATCTTTCAAATTCCCCGCATATCCCTTGAATGAAGTCCACAGAGCTGGTGTACTGCTCCACAGCCTTCTTCCGTGCCTCAATCAGGTTGTCAATGATGTTCATGTTTAACATATTCCGCCCTCCTCCGGGTGTCCGCGCCGCTGTTCCAATGACTGTTAAAGACTATTATAACGCAATTTCAAGGCCGCGTCAATGCAAATTTGTCATGACGCTCCTTTGCGGGACCTGGGGTTTTCCCGTCTATTCTCCCGAATTTTGAATAATTGAGGTGCTTAACTTGCGAAATGTGGATGCCTGGCGGGCGCTGCGCGCTCCGCTGCTCACGGGACTGGCGCTGGGGGCCGCTGTGCTGCTTCTGCCCCTGGCCGCGCTGGGAGACGCCCCCGGCGCGGACGCCTCCCCCAGCCCCACCCTGCTCACCCTCCCCGCCAGCCCCGCCCCGGCGGATGTTCCAGAGCCCTCCCCCGGGGAATGGGACGCCGCCCAGAGCCTGCGGGTTCTGGGCCGGAACGGGCAGGTGTATGAGATGACCATGGCCGACTATCTGTGGGGGGTGGTGGCGGCGGAGATGCCCGCCTCCTTTGAGCCGGAGGCCCTCCGGGCCCAGGCGGTGTGCGCCCGGACCTACTCCCTGTGGAAGCTCCAGGCCAAAAGCCATCAGGCGGACGAGGCGGACATCTGCGCCGACTCCTCCTGCTGTCAGGCCTTTCTCTCCAAGGCGGACGCCGCCCAGCGCTGGGGGGACGGGGCCGCCTCCGCCTACACCGCGAAAATCGCCTCCGCCGTGGCGGACACCGACGGGCAGATTCTCACCTACGGGGGCGCCCCCATTCAGGCGGTGTTTTTCTCCTCCGCCTCCGGGGCCACCGAGGACGCGGAGGCGGTGTGGGGCCGCGCCACCCCCTACCTGGTGTCGGTGGACAGCCCCGAGGGGGACGAGGTGCCCAACTACCGCTCCACCGTCACCCTCACCGCGGAGCAGGTGAAAAAGACGGCGGCGGAGGCGGGCCTGGGGGCGGACCTGTCCGGGGACCCGCCGGGTTGGTTTCAAAATCTGACCCGCACCGCCTCCGGCCGGGTGGCCAGCGTGGAGCTGGGAGGCGTGGAGCTGTCCGGCGGCGCGGCCCGGAACCTGTTTGCCCTGCGCTCCGCCTGCTTCGACGTGAAGGAGGAGGACGGTGTGTTCACCTTTTCCGTCACCGGCTACGGCCACGGGGTGGGCATGAGTCAATACGGGGCCAACGCCATGGCCGCCGCCGGAAGCGGCTGGCAGGATATTTTGACCCATTATTACACCGGGACCCGGATTGAGACCGGGGCGCGGTGAGCGTCACAGGCGGCGCGGGGGCCCCAAAGGGTCCCCGCGCCGCCTGTGACGTGGGATAGGCCGGCGTTCAGTTCTGAAAGCGGATCTGCTCTCCGGCGATCAGGGGATACCGGACCAGCCCGGCGCCGTCCAGGTCCGTCCGGTGCAGATCCACCGCGCTGATCTGGTGGTTGCCGTAGGTGGTGTAGTAGTAAACGCCCCTGTCCGCGCTGCAGCAGGAGGTGTAAATGGTGTACTCATAGACGCCGGGCTCCACCTCGCAGCAGCCCCGCTGCTGCTCCACGCTGTTCAGGATGTGAAAAAACTGGCTGACGCTCTCCTCCTCCCCATACCCGGAGACGGAGTTGAGCCGCACAAACGACGCCCGGACAAACCGGGATTGGGAGGACAGATCCCCGGGCAGGCCCAGCGCCCCCATCCCGCGGCCATAGGGGGCCAGGTTCAGCTTGCTGGAGAAGTGATTCTGGGGCTGACGGGTGGACAGGGCCATATAGTTGTTCAGGTTGAACAGCTGCTCGGAAAAGGGGGGGTTGTTGGTCAGCACCCCCGCCGGGTTGTCATACACCCGCAGGCCGTCCTTTACCGACTCCACCACAATAGCCCCGTCTCTGTCCGCGATGATCCAGTGGAGCTGTGCCGCGGGCAGCGTGGGGCTGAAGGCGCCGCCGGTCAGGTTCAGCCGCTCCAGCCGCGCCCGGGCCTGGGCCGCCGTGGCGCAGCGGCTCAGAATCCAGGGAATAAACTCAAAGGTTTCCACGTTGTCCCGGCCCGGCAGGGGCTTGTGATAGACCGCGTTGCCCACAAAGTTCAGCCCGGCCATGCCCAGGCCCATCTCGTTCACCGCGTCGTAGTACAGGGGGCAGCCGTCCGCCACGTGGGCCATGCCGATCATGGCGTAGTGCCGCTCCAGCGCGTCCCCCGCCCGGAAGCGAAACGGATAGCGCCGGGGCGTGACGGTGATCTCCTCGCCATAGGAGACCTCATAGTCCAGTGTTCTTCCGAAATAAAAACCGCGCGTCCGGTAAATGGCCGCAGTGCACATGAAAATCCCTCCGTTTCATCAGAATTGCATACCTTGAAGCTTGAAGAGGGCCGGCCGGCGGAGAAAACACGCCGGTATTCCCCACGAACGCCTCCTCTTCGCGGAAACCCCTTGCAATCTGTCTTCATATGGAGTATAATGCATTGATAAAGCTTCTATATGACACTAAAATTTTGGATACTGGAGGACGATACCAATGGCAATGATCACAGCAGGCGATTTCCGCAACGGCGTGACCTTTGAGATGGAAGGCAAAGTGATGCAGGTCGTGGAGTTCCAGCACGTCAAGCCCGGCAAGGGCGCGGCTTTCGTGCGCACGAAGATGAAGAACGTCATTACCGGCGCCGTCACCGAGACCTCCTTCAACCCCACCGCCAAGTTTGAGCAGGCCTTTGTGGACCGCAAGGACATGGAGTACAGCTACAACGACGGCGACCTGTACTACTTCATGGACATGGAGACCTATGACATGACCCCCATCAACAAGGATGTCCTGGGGGACAATTTCAAGTTTGTCAAGGAGAACATGACCTGCAAGATCATGTCCTACAAGGGCAGCGTGTTCGGGGTGGAGCCCCCTAACTTTGTGGAGCTGGAGGTTACGGAGACCGATCCCGGCTTCAAGGGCGACACCGCCACCAACGTCACCAAGCCCGCCACCCTGGAGACCGGCGCGGAGATCAAGGTGCCCCTGTTCATCAACCCCGGCGACAAGATCCGCATCGACACCCGCACCGGCGAGTATCTGGAGCGCTGCAAGGGCTGAGCGCGGAGAAGCAGCCGGGAAGAGAGCTTGGACTGGAGCGCGGCAAGAAAAAGGAGCGCAAAGATGACCATTACAGAGAAAGTGGCCTATATTCAGGGCCTGTTCGACGGGATGAGGCTGGATACGGAGAAATCCGGCGAGGCCCGCATTCTCTCTGAGGTGCTGGATGTTCTGCGCGAGGTAGGCCAGCAGCTGGACGGCATGGAGGCCTCCATGGATCAGTTCGACGGCGACCTGGACACCCTGGAGGACGCGGTGGCCGGTCTGGAGGAGGCCGTCTTCGAGGAGGAGGACGGCCAGGAGACTGGCCTTGACGGTTCGGACGGTGAGGAGGAGGACTTTTTCCAGATCCCCTGTCCCACCTGCGGCGAGGACCTGGTGGTGGATGACGAGGCGCTGGCCGCCGGGCTGGTGGAGTGCCCCGTCTGCCACGGCAAGTTCGCCCTGTCTTTCGACGAGGATGGGGACGGGCCCCCGCAGGATGTCGGCGAGGATTGAGAAGCGGGATTTGGCGACGCCGGACAAGCTGACGCCGCAGGCTTTGGAAAGCCTGCGGCGTTTTTTGTCTGCGCGTTTTGCGGGGCAGGGGGGAGGCTATACGGGGGCCCTGGGGTCCGGGTCCGCCCAGAGGGTGGAGAAATAGTCGTAGTACGGCATCAGGAAGGTGAAGCCCTCCGCCAGCCGGTCCGCCAGCGCCTGTTGATAGACGGCCTCCGTGAGCGCCTCGCTGTGGCCCAGGTCCAGGGACTTTTTGTTGTACCAGCCCGCCAGCCTGGATTCAGAGCAAGGCTTTTTCCGGCTGTACTCCGGCCCCTCCAGCGCGAATTCCGACTGCTTTTCCAGCCTGTTGTGGAGCTTCAGCAGAGGCTTGGGGTCCCGGTCAATGCGGGCCCGGTGCTTTTCCATGATAATGGGCTGAGCGGCCCAGAAGCCCATGCCGTAGCTCCAGCCGTCGGGGGCCAGCTCAAACCAGAGCACCGGGTGGTTCCCGCCGGAGGCCTCGTTGCCGAACCGGGACAGAGACAGCCACAGGTGGTCCTTATAGGGCCCCCGGCCAAACAGCCGCCGGGCGTCCCGGTAAATGCGGGAGATTTTCAGGTTCAGCCCGTTTTCGGGGAAGCGGTCCAGCAGCTCCCCCTGCACCTGCCTGCCAAGCTCCTTCATCGGGTTAAGGAAATAGGTCTGATAGTCGGATTTGTGGGCTTCAAACCAGCTCCGCTCATTGTTGAAGCGGATGCCCCACATGAAATCCACCGTCTCTTGAGAAAAGCCTTGAAACATGGAAACCGTTCCTCCGTTCAGGCGGGCTGAAGCCAGTCCGGCATGGTCTCGGCGGGAAGCGGGTCCACAGGCGGAGTGGGTTCAGGGGTTGGGGTGGGCTCCACGGGCGGAAGGGTGGGCTCAGGCGTGGGCTCCACAGGCGGAAGGGTGGGCGTGGACTGGGGCGGCGGAGTGGGCTCGGTCACGGGGAGGGTGGGCTCCACAGGGGGATCGCTGGACGCGGGGGGTTCGGTGCCCTCGCCCCAGGGACCGGTGTCCGCGGGGTTGTAGAGGATCTTTTTGTCCCGCTTGGCGTAGACGCTGTGGTTTTCAAAGGTGCGGGAGAGCAGGGAGCCGTCGGCGCCGTACACGCAGCGGTACACGTCCACCACATAGCCGGTATAGGGGGTGACATCCACCTTGGTGGTGCCCCGCGGGATGGTCTCGTCGGGCTCGTATACGGTGGTCCAGGGGGTGCTGGACTGGGTGTACCGCTCCGTTTTGACCGAGACGCCGTCCGGATTGCTGCCGTAGAACTGCACCGTCAGCTTTCCGAAGGCCCCGCCCTCCGTGAAAGCCACGATTTTGATGGGGAAGCCGGTGCTGTTGCGGAACTGATAGTCCAGGCTGGGATAGTAGACGGTGGCGTCCAGTCCGTTGGGGATATAGCCGGTGGAGAAGGCGTGGCAGGCCCGCCGCACGATCTCCAGGTTGGCGTACACCGAGCAGTAGTACAGGGAAGAGGACACCTGGCACACGCCGCCCCCGTCCATGGCCACGGTCTGGCCGCCGGCGTAGCCGGTGCTGGGCTTGTAGCCGTTGGCCACGCTGGGGTCGCCGATGACGCCCAGGTAAGAGAACACGTCCCCGGGCTGGAGCACGACGCCGTTGCAGAAGGAGGCCGCCCGGGCCACGTTGAAGGAGCGGGTGGCCACGCCGTCCAGATTGGTTGTGACCTCGGACAGCAGGTCCTTGTAGAACATGGACTCGTCGGCGGCGACCCCCGGCGGGGTGAACTCCAGGGGGATGACCACCGGCTCGCCGGGGACAGCCTCGTCCAGCTTGGCCTGGGCCTCCCCGGCGTTGACGGACCGGCCCACCACGGCGGGAGTGAGCCTGCCGTCCGCGTCCACCCCGGCGGGTTTGGGCTCCACGTGGATCAGGTCGTGGAGCGCCTGCCCGGTGAGCTCGGCGCTGGGGGTGGCGGCGGGCTCCACCCGGAGCTCGCTGAGGCCCTGGGCCAGGGCCTGCTCCACCTGGTCCAGCAGGGCGGCGGCGTCCACCTTCTGGCCGTCGCTGCCGGGGGTGACGGTGACGGACTCATCGCCCAGCTCATAGGTGAAGTCCACCGGGGCCACGTACAGCTCGTCGGCGATGGACTGGATAATGCCCTTGGCCTGGGCCTCGCCCTCGGGGGTGAAGGCGGCGGCGGACAGGGACAAGCTGGTAGGCTCCTTCGCCAGGCCCATCCACATGGCGCCCAGCTTCCAGAAGGGCTGGTCCTCTTTGGCGGACATGCCCAGCTCTACCGCCGCCTCGGGGGCGCAGGCCATCAGCTCGCCGGACAGCTCCCTGCTCTGGCCCTCGCCATAGAGGAGGGTGAGCTTGCGGCTGTCCAGCCGCTGGTCCATCTCCTTGGAGACCACGGCCAGGGCCTCCTCCCGATTAAGCCCGCCCAGGTCGGCCACCGTCTCGCCCTGGGCGTCCACGGCCACCGAGCCGGGCAGCAGCTGGTCATTGGCCTGCACCCAGCCGCACAGCCCGAAATAGCCGCCCGCCAGGGCGGCCACGACCGCGGCGGCGGCGATTCCGGCGATGAGCGCGGCGGGAATACCTTTTTTCGGTGTGGATTCTTCCATTCTGCGACAACCTCCCAACCATGGGACCGCACCTCGGATCGGGCGAACGCCGGGCAGGCGTCATCCGGGGTGCGGACTGATCCATGGACGTTCCTTGACTCTGATTGCCGGGTCAGGCGGCGCTGCGCAATCATGACAATCGTTAATATTGTACCACCTTATATCAAATTGGGCAAGGAAAAGTATACGGAAAAAGAGTTACAATTTGGTATCAAAACAGCAAAAACGTGTGGAGAATTTTAACTTTGCCCCAAAAAAACCGCCCGCCGGAGTTCTGGCGGGCGGTTTTGCGGAAATCTGTCGGAAACCGGTGCGGGCGGGCTTGGCCGGCGGGTGCGGATTGCGGAAAATTTCGCTCAAGTCTTGTGGCTCTCCACAATGGCGCCGCTGCGGAAGGCGGCCACCAGGTCCACCAGCTCGTCGATCTGGCCCTGGAGCTTTTTGCCGATGTCCGTCTGGAGGATCATGGCCCGGCTCTCCAGCCGCTCGAACACCTGGGTGGTGGAGGCGATGTCATAATTTTTGTGGATGGCGGCGGCCCGGCCCACAAAGGGCTCGTGGGCCACCAGCCGGAAGCAGGTGGAGTTGTAGATGAGGGTATATCCGGCTATGCCGGTGGTCTTCTGGTAGGCCTTGCAGAAGCCGCCGTCAATGACCACCAGCTTGCCGCCGCCCTTCACGGGGCTCTCGCCCTTTTTGGACTTGACGGGGACGTGACCGTTGATGATGTGGCAGTGGGGGCCCTCCAGGCCGAACTCCTTTAAAATGCCCTCGCACACCGCCGGGTCGTTGTACAGGTGGTAGTAGGCGTTTTTGGCCTCCACATGGGTGGCCTCGTCGGCGATGAACCGCCGCTCAAAGGTGGTCATGCGGTCCCGGCCGAAGATGGGGGAGTTGCGGCCCGCCCACAGCCACCACAGGAAGTCCATGCCCTGCTGGCGGGTGGGGCCCATCCGGTTGTAGTAGGCCTGGCGGGCGGTCTTGTCGGCGTAGTCCAGGAAGGCCCGGCCGGACAGGCCGTCGCAGCCGATGGAGAAGCGCATGAGAGAGCCGTCCTCGTGTATGGGGATGCAGCCGTGGAAGAGCAGATTGCCGTTGTAGACGCGGTACAGGCTCCCTTTGGAGTAGAGGTAGCGGACGTGGCGCTGGAGCTTTTCGCTGTGGCGGAAGGAGCGGGTGAGGGTGTTGATGAGGGTATCCTCCTCCGGGGTGAGGGTGTAGGGGTCTGCCGGGTCCACAGTGGGGAAATCGGTGTCCAGCATGGGATAGGTCACGCCGTCGATGGTGATGGTTTTGGCGTCGTAGTCGATCTTGTCCAGCAGCAGCCGGTCGTCCATCCGGAAGGAGGGGTTGCGCTGGATCTTCTGGCCCTCCAGCTTGAAGAGGATCATGGAGATGGCCTTGTGCATCCGGGCGCCCAGCACCCGGTCCAGGTCGGTGACGCTGTCCTCATCCTCTTTGGCGATTTTCAGCTCGAAGCGGCTGATGTCGCAGTGGCGATAAAACTCGTCGGCGAACACGGACAGGGGCCGCAGGGAGATGCCGTAGCCCGTCTCGATGACCTCCAGGTTGTTGTAACGCAGGGAGTTGGCCAGCACCGTGGCCACCAGGGTGCGGGAGCCGGAGGCGGCCCCCATCCAGAGAATGTCGTGGTTGCCCCACTGGATGTCCACGCTGTGGTAGGCCATCAGGCTGTCCATAATCACGTCGGCGCCGGGGCCCCGGTCAAAGATGTCGCCCACCAGGTGCAGGTGGTCCACCGACAGCCGCTTGATGAGCTCACACAGCTCGATGAGGAAGTTGGACGCCCGGTCCAGGTCGATGATGGTGTTGATGATGTTCTCGTAGTAGTCCCGTTTGTCCGCCTCGTTTTTTTCATAGTGGGTGTGGATCAGCTCGTCGATGATGTAGGCGTACTCGGGCGGCATGGCCTTGCGGACCTTGGAGCGGGTGTACTTGGCGCTGACCAGGCAGCACAGGTCGATGAGCCGGTGAAAGGTGATCCTGTACCACTCCCGCATGTCGTCGCATTCCCGCTCGATCTCCTCCAGCTTCTCCTCGGGGTAGTAGATGAGGGTGGCCAGCTGGTCCCGGTCGGACCGGGGAACGGTGGCCCCCAGCAGCTCGTCGATCTTGACGCGCACCACGCCGGAGGCGGAGTTGAGGATGTGCTGGAAGGCCTCGAACTCCCCGTGGACATCGCTCAGGAAGTGCTCGGTGCCCTTGGGCAGGTTTTGAATGGCCCGCAGGTTGATGATCTCGGTGCAGGCGGCCTGGACGTTGGGGTACTGCCGGGCCAGCAGCTTCAGGTACTCCAGCCGCTCGGGGGAAAAGACGGTGTTGGGCTTCATGGGGCGTCCTCCTTTGAGTGGATATTTTTGTATAGTCCCATTATGCCATAGATTTTTCAAAAAGGGAAGACGAAAAGCGCAAAAGCGGAAAAATTTCCGCTTTTGCGCTCTATTTTCGTTAAAAAAATATCAAAATGACACGCTTCCGCTCAGAGCAGGTAGTTGTTGTCCCGGTCGGCCACCTGGAGGGCTTTCAGCTTGTACGTCGCAAAGCCCTCCGTTACCAGCGGCTCCTGTTTGCAAAGTTCCTCGGCCTCCTCATAGCTTCCGGCCCGCAGGATGTACATCCCCGCCACGCCGGGATAGCCCTTGAATACCCCGCACAGCTCCAGATGCCCGCTGTCGTCCAGGGCCCGGAGGTTGTCCACATGGCGCTCCACCGCCGCCTTGGTGAGGCGGTTGTAGGTCTTGGTTTTCTCGATGAACATCACGTACAGCCAGCCGTTCATGGGGATCGCTCCTTTCCTTTTGTGGGGCGTCTATATTTCCCTGCGGCCTTCTAAAGCCCGCATGAGGGTGGCGTCGTCGGCGAACTCCAGGTGGCTGCCCACGGGGATGCCGTAGGCCAGCCGGGTGGTGCGCACCCCGAAGGGCTTGAGCAGCCGGGACAGGTACATGGCGGTGGTCTCTCCCTCGGTGTCCGGGTTGGTGGCCATGATGACCTCCTCAATGCCCCCGGCGGCCACCCGCTCCACCAGCTGGGCGATGCGCAGGTCGTCCGGCCCCACATGGTTCATGGGGGAGATCACCCCGTGGAGTACGTGGTACACCCCGCCGTACTCCCGGGAGCGCTCCATGGCCACCACGTCCTTGGGGTCGGCCACCACGCACACCACGCTGTGATCCCGCTTGGAGGAGGCGCAGATGGGGCACTCCCCCTCCCCGTCGGTGAGGTTCTGGCACACCGGGCAGCAGCCGATGGCGGTTTTCGCCTCCAGCAGGGCGGCGGCGAAGTCACGGGCCGTCTGCTCCGGCTGGTCCAGGATGAAAAAGGCCAGCCGCTGGGCGCTCTTGCGGCCCACGCCGGGGAGCTTGGCGAACTGCTCCACTAAATTTTCCAGGGCCGCGGGAAAATAGTCCATGGGAAATCCTCCAAAGCAAACATCATTGTAAAATCAGCCGCGCCCGTCTGGGAACGCGCCGGCCAGCCGCCGGGACAGCTCGGCCAGCGCCGGGGGAAAATCGGCCTCGTAGTCGTACCAGAGCACCTCGTCCCGGTTGGCGCACACCAGCGGGACAAAGGCGGCAAACAGGCTCATGAACCCTCCGGGGCAGGCCTCCGCCAGCGGCTTCCCGTCCCGGAGGGCCAGCAGGGTAAAGGTGCTGAGATAATACCGGGGCACCTTTTTCAGCTCCGCCAGCCGGATGGGGGTGCTGGGGCCGACACGGGCGCTTTTTGTTTGGCGTAATTCGGCCCGAAAGCTGAGGCCGGAAATGGCGGGCAGAGCGAAAGCATCCTGAATCTGCCGGGTCAGCGTTTGGACAGCCTGTTCCTCGTAGGTCAGGATGCGCTCCATCAGGCCGCTGTCCGACCGCTGTTCCTTCAACCGATAGGTCATTCCCCTACCTCCGCAGGGCCTCAATGGCCTTTGCCGGGTCCTCCGCGCCGTACACCGCCGAGCCCGCCACCAGCACCGTGGCCCCGGCTTCTATGACCAGGGGGGCGGTTCTGGCATTGACGCCGCCGTCCACCTCCAGCTCACAGGCGGGATTGTACCGGTCGATAATGGCCCGGACCTCCCGGATGGTATCCAGCTGGCTTTCCATGAATTTCTGCCCGCCGAAACCGGGCTCCACCGTCATGACCAGCACCATGTCAAGCTGTTCGATGTAGGGCAGAACGGCCTTGGACGACGTGATGGGCCGCAGGGCCACCGCCTTCTTCACCCCGCTGTCCTCCATGGCCCGCAGGGCGCCGGCGATCTGGGCGGGGTGGTCCGCCTCCAGGTGGACGGACAGCAGGTCCGCTCCCGCCTTGGCGAACTGTTCGATGTAGCGCGCGGGCTTGTGGATCATCAGGTGAACGTCCAGAAACATGCCGGTGTGCGCCCGGATGGACCGGACCACCGGCAGGCCAACGGTGAGATTGGGGACAAACATGCCGTCCATCACGTCCACGTGGAGCCAGTCGGCGGCGGACACCCGCCGGATATCCCGCTCCAAATTGCAAAAATCCGCCGAGAGGATGGAAGGGGCAATCTTGACCATGGTTTTTTCCTTCTTTTCCTGAGTTTTCCCGCCGGGACAGGCCCCAAATCCGGGCGGAGGGCGGGCGCACCCGCCGCCCCGGCGCATAGGATAGAACACGCGGAGGTCGCCGCCGGAGGTGGCCGGGCGGTTCCCCCTGGCCCCGCTCGCGCCCGGCCGGGCCCCCGGATGGCGCGCCGCACCTGAATACCCCCCCGCAATCGCGGCGGCGGGGGGAGTTGTTATACCGGCCATCCCGCCCAACGGGCGGGATGGTACTTTCGCATCTCCCGGCGGCGGGGAAAACGAGCCAAGGGCGCTTTTACCCTGTAATCGTGCCGCTGGCGGCCACCTCGCGGACCTGATAGCCCTCCTGACGCAGAGCGTCCAGAATCTCCGCCTTGTGGGACAGGCCGAAGGCCTCCAGCGTGACCTTCAGCTCCACCCCCGCCTGACGGTTGATGTTGACGAACTGGTTGTGGTCCAGTTTGATGATGTTGCCGCTGAGCTTTGCCACCAGGTCGGCGATGCGCAGCAGCTCGCCGGGCCGGTCGGGCAGCTGCACCGAGAAGGTGAAGATGCGCCCCCGGTTGATGAGCCCGTGCTGCACCAGGGAGGAGATGGTAATCACGTCCATGTTGCCGCCGGAGAGCACCGGGACCACGTTCTCCCCCCGGCAGTCCAGGTGCTTCAGCGCCGCGATGGTGAGCAGGCCCGCGTTTTCCACGATCATCTTGTGCTTCTCCATCACGTCCAGGAAGGCGTCCACCAGCTCGCCGTCGTCGATGGTGATGATGCCGTCCAGGTTTTTCTGGATGTAGGGGAACACATGGTCGCCGGGGGTCTTCACCGCCACGCCGTCGGCGATGGTGGAGATGGGGTCCACGGTGACGATATGGCCCGCCTCCAGGCTGGCCTTCATGGAGGCCGCCCCGGAGGGCTCCACCCCGAACACCCGCACCGAGGGGTTGAGCAGCTTGGCCAGGGTAGACACCCCCGCCGCCAGCCCGCCCCCGCCCACGGGGACCAGGATCACGTCCACGTCGGGCAGGTCCTTGAAGATCTCATAGGCGATGGTGCCCTGGCCGGTGGACACGGTCAGGTCGTTGAAGGGGTGGACGTAGGTCAGCCCCTCCTCCTCACTGAGCTTCGCCGCCAGCGCCGCCGCGTCGTCGAAGGTCTCCCCGTGGAGCACCACCTTCGCGCCGTAGTCCTTGGTGTTGTTCACCTTCACCAGGGGGGTGGTGGTGGGCATGACGATGGTGGCCGCCACCCCCGCCGCCTGGGCGGCGTAGGCCACCCCCTGGGCGTGGTTGCCGGCGGAGGCCGTCACCAGCCCCTTGGCCTTCTCCTCCCCGGTGAGGGTGGAGCACTTGAAATAGGCCCCTCGGATTTTATACGCCCCGGTGACCTGCATGTTCTCCGGCTTGATGTACACATGGTTGCCGGTGGTTTTGGTGAAAAAGGGGCTGTACATCAGGTCGGTGCGGTGGAGAACGCCGTCCAGCACTTTCCGGGCGGCGCGGAAATCGTCTAACGTCATCATTTGGAAGGACTCCCTTAGCTTGTTTATCATATCCCCCGCCCCGGCGGGGCGGGGGAACATCGTAACGACCTATTTTACATGAAGAAACTGTTAAAGTCAACACGCTCCCGCCCCTTCTTCTTGACAGAGGGCGCTCCGGGGGAGTAGAATAGAAGCCAGATTTCGGAAAGGGGGCAAAAGCCGTGGCCCATGTCAAAAAGCGCAGCGTGCTGCCCGTCTATTTTATCGGGGGGACCTGGCTGCTCTGGTCGGTGTTTGCCCCCCTGTACCGCCCTGTCCACTACATTATGGCGGCGCTGGTCTCCCTGATCGCCTACTACGGGGGCAAGATGCTGTTCCCCGACCGGGGGTACGAGGTGGGGGAGGGGGCCCAATCCGCCCCGAAGCCGGAGGCCCGGCCCGAACCCAAACAGGAGGCCAAGCCCAAATCCACCGGAAACCCCGAGATCGACGCCCTGCTGGCGGAGCGGGACCGGGCGGTGGGGGAGATGCGGCGGCTCAACGACTCCATCAAGGACGAGAAGATCTCCCGGCAGATCGACCATCTGGAGGCCACCACCGGAAAGATCATCGACACCGTGGCGGCCAGCCCCTCCAAGCTGCCCCAGATCCGCAAGTTCATGAACTACTACCTGCCCACCACCTTAAAACTGCTCAACGCCTATGACCGGATGGACTCCACCGGCGTGTCTGGGAGCAATATTGACGGGACCAAGGGCAAGGTGGAGGGTATGCTGGACACCATCTGCGCCGCCTTTACCCGGCAGCTGGACGACCTCTACGGCGACGAGGCCATGGATATCTCCGCCGAGATCACCGTGATGGAGCAGATGCTGGCTCAGGAGGGCCTGGGCGGCATGACGCTGGACGGAATGTGAGGGCGGGATGAAAAAGGAGACAACCCGAAAGCAGTGCCATGTCCTGGCCGTTATCTGGACGCTGGCCGCCGCGGCGGTGGGCGTGGCCTTTGTGCGGCGGCTGCCCCAGGTCCATCTGCTGCTGCTGGCCCTGCTGGCGCTGAGCCTGGTGTCCGCCGTCAGCTGGTGGAGGGCCTACAAGATGACGCCGGAGCGGAGCGAATTTGACGAGGAGACAGACCCCAACAACAATTTGGAGGAGATTGACGATGAGTGACGAACTGAACATGATGCCCGAGCTGACCTTGGACCCCACCGGCGCCTCTGCGGCTGCCGCCGCCGCGAAGGAGGCGGAGGCCGCTGTTCCCAAGGCCCCCGAGGCCCCGTCCCTGACCTTGGACAACGCCATAAGCCCCGACGACGCGGCGGCGGTCCAGGCCGCCCGGGACGCCCAGGCCGTCCAGCTGGACGAGAGCCAGCTCACCGAGGCGGAGCGGAAGATTGTCAACGATTTTGCCCAGAAGATCGACATCACCGACTCCACCCAGGTGCTCCAGTACGGCGCGGCGGCCCAGAAAAATATCGCCGGGTTTTCCGAGAACGCCCTGAACAACGTGCGCACCAAGGACCTGGGCCAGGTGGGCGAGGCATTGTCCTCCCTGGTGGTGGAGCTAAAGACCTTCGGCCAGCCGGAGAAGAAGGGCATCGCCGGGTTCTTCCAGAAGAAAAAGACCGAGCTGACCGCCATGAAGGCCAGTTATGACAAGGCGGAGGTCAACGTGGAGAAGATCGCCTCCATTCTGGAGGGCCATCAGGTGACGCTGATGAAGGACATCGCCATGCTGGACCAGATGTATGATCTGAACACCAAGTACTACAAAGAGCTGACCATGTATATCCTAGCGGGCAAGAAGGCGCTGATGAAGGCCCGGAACGAGGATTTAGAGGCGCTGCGCAAGCAGGCCGCGGAGAGCGGCTCCCAGGAGGACGCCCAGAAGTACAACGACTTCGCCAACCTGTGCAACCGGTTTGAGAAGAAGCTCCACGACCTGGAGCTGACCCGGATGATCTCCGTCCAGATGGGTCCCCAGACCCGGCTGATCCAAAACAACGACACCCTGATGCTGGAGAAGATTCAGTCCTCTCTGGTGAACACCATTCCCCTGTGGAAGAGCCAGATGGTGCTGGCTCTGGGGCTGGAGCACTCCCGCCAGGCCACCGCCGCCCAGTCCGCCGTCACCAACATGACCAACGACCTGCTGCGCAAAAACGCGGAGATGCTCAAGATGGGCACCATCGAGACCGCCAAGGAGGCGGAGCGGTCGGTGGTGGACATCGAAACCCTCCAGCACACCAACCAGCAGCTCATCTCCACCCTGGACGAGGTGATGCAGATCCAGAAGGACGGGGCCCAGAAGCGCCGGGAGGCCGAGCTGGAGCTGGGCCGTATCGAGGGCGAGCTGAAGCAGAAGCTGCTGGAGCTGCGGGGGTAAGCGCGCCCAAAGCGAGCGTGATAACGCCGCGCCCCGGCCACGCGCCCAATCCGAGCGCAATCACATTGCAGTAGAAAGGATTTTCCATGAGAGGTATTGTGATCTTCGTCCTGTGCATCGCGGCGGTGGGGGCTGCCATGGGGGGCGTCGCCGCCGGGGTGAAGAACAAAAAGGTGAACATCTTCAAGACCCAGGCGGGGGCGTGGCTGTTCACCATCGTCATGGTCACCGCCGCCATCGACATCGGCTACGCCAAGTCCCCCCTGGCCGGGACCCAGGAGCCCAGACCTGATGTGCCCAACGCCCCCGCTTCCGCAGACTCCTACGTGTGGGACGACGCCAACGTGCTGTCCGGCCAGACCGAGCGGGTGCTGAATGAGCGCAACGGCCGGCTGTGGGACCGCTACAGCGTCACCATCGGCGTGGTCACGTGCAATTACGGCCGGGCGGACCTGGGGGACTATGCCCTCCGGTGCGCGGAGGACATGGGCCTGGGCGGCTATGACATGATTGTGGTGCTGGACATCAGCGGCGATAACTACTGGCTGCTACTGGGGGACAGCCTGACCAGCGACTGTTCCGGCTACGCCTCCGAGTATATGGAATACTGGTTTGTCCGGGGCGATTACGACAACGCCGTGCTGGACCTCACTGAGGCCCTGGAGCGGTGGTATGGGGACCACTACTGACCCGCGAGAGGAGGCGGCTTGATGGACGGCTTTTTTGATCTGATTCTTATTGTGGTGCTGGCGGTGATCCTGCTGCTGGCCATGGAGGGCTCCCACCGGCGGCGCTGGCGCAGCGGGTGGTACGGCCCCACCTATGTTTACCGGCCCTTCTATATCTTCCGGCCCAGGCCCCCCAGGCCCCGCCCTCCCAGGCCGCCCCATAGGCCGGGTCCCGGATTTGGCATGGGCTTTGGTCCCGGTCCTAGGCCGGGACCCGGCCCCCGTCCCGGCGGAAGCTTTGGCGGCTCTTTTGGCGGCTCTTTTGGCGGCGGGCGTCCCTCCGGTCCCCGCCCCGGCGGTTCCTTTGGGGGGACGTTCGGGGGTGGCCGGCCCTCCGCTGGGTCCCGTCCGGGGGGCTCCTTCGGCGGCAGCCGCGGCGGCGGGCGCTCCTTCGGCGGAGGCCGTCCCGGGGGCTCCTTTGGCGGAAGCCGGGGCGGAGGCCGGGGGGGCGGCAGGCGGTAGGCCGGGTCCGCGCGGAGACCCGGCAAATCAGACTGTGCGGCGGAGCGGGCAGGCGGAAGCCTGCCCGCTTTTTCTGTTTTATCCAAAATTCGGTCTGCGGCAAAAAAAATTTATACATCTTTAGAGAAAATGTAAAAAAAGGGAGAAATTCTTTGAACGATATGGTATAATGTCCCTGTTCATATGTGCTGCAGTCTGCCGCAAGCGGGCCGGACCCGCGGGAAGGAACATGATATATGAGTATTGCGGACATTATATCACTGCTGGGCGGTCTGGCCTTTTTCCTGTTCGGCATGACTCTTTTGGGGGACGGCCTGAAAAAAGTGGCGGGCAGTAAGCTGGAGACCGTGCTGGGCAAGCTGACCTCCAGCCCCATCAAAGGGGTTGTGCTGGGGGCGCTGGTGACGGCAGTGATCCAATCCTCCTCCGCCACCACCGTCATGGTGGTGGGCTTCGTCAACGCGGGCATTATGCAGCTGTCCAACGCCGTGGGCATCGTCATGGGCGCCAACATCGGCACCACCGCCACCGGCTGGGTTCTGACCCTGGCCAACGTGGAGGGGGAGGGCGGCTTTACCTCCGGCACGATTTTTGCCTTCATCGCCTTTGCCGGCATCGTGCTGTATTTCTTCTGCCGCAAGCAGACCCAGAAAAACATCGGCCTGATTCTCCTGGCCTTCTCCGTCCTCATGAGCGGGATGCAGACCATGAGCTCCGCCATGGACCCCCTGAAGGAGAACGAGGCGTTTTTGCAGTTCATCTCCGCCGCCTCCAATCCGGCGGTGTCCCTGCTCATCGGCCTGCTGGTGACGGCGGTGATCCAGTCCTCCTCCGCCTCCATCGGCATTTTGCAGGCCCTGTCCGTCACCGGGGCCATCAGCTATGAGGTGGCCATTCCCATGGTGCTGGGCATGTGCATCGGCGCCTGTGTGCCGGTGCTGCTGTCCGCCATCGGTGCCAATCCCAACGGCAAGCGCACCGCCGTCATCTATCTGTACTTCAACATCGTGGGTTCCGTGCTGTTCATGGTCCCCTTCTATGTGCTTCACGCCTTTGTGGACATGGAGTTTATGGCCGGGCCCGCCGACGCCTTCGGCATCGCCGTGTTCAACACCGTGTTCAAGGTGGCCGCCACGCTGGTGCAGCTGCCCCTCACCGGGCTGCTGGTGAAGCTGGCCTGCGCCACCATCAGGGAGGAGCGCTCCGAGGACGAGGAGGAGTTTGAGGAAAACCTGCTGGACGAGCGCTTCCTCAATTACCCGCCCCTGGCCCTGGAGCAGAGCGGCCGCACGGTGAACCGGATGACCGCCGCCGCCATGAAGAACCTGAACCGTTCCATCGAGCTGTTTTCCAAATTCAGCGGGGAGAAATATGAGAAGATCCTGGGCCGGGAGAACGTGGTGGACCGCTATGAGGACAAGCTGGGCAACTATCTGTTCCATCTCTCCACCCACAGCCTGAACGAGCGGGAGACCTTAATCAGCTCCCATTATCTCCACTGCCTCACCGACCTGGAGCGCATCTCCGACCACGCGGTGAATCTGGCCGAGCTGGCCAAGGAGATGGACACCAAGAGCATCTCCTTTTCCTCCGACGGCCTGGAGGACATGACCCGGGCCAGCGGCGCGGTGCTGGAGATCGTCTCTCTGGCCCAGCAGGCCCTGAGTCAGGCGGACACGGCGGTGGCTCAGCAGGTGGAGCCGCTGGAGGAGGTCATCAGCACCATGATGGAGGGGATGAAGCTGCGCCATATCCGCCGCCTTCAGGACGGCCGGTGCACGCTGGAGATGGGCTTTATCCTCAACGATCTGATCAACAATTTTGAGCGCGTGGCCGCGCACTGCTCCAATCTGGCGCTGGCCGTGCTGGAGCTGCGCAACGCCGACCTGCAATTCCACGATTACGCCCGGGATGTGCGCCAGGGCGACCAGCCGGAGTTCCGCCGCTGGCTGGCCTTCTATAAAAACAAATATCTCAGCGGGGTTCCGGCGTCCGGCCCTGCGGCGGTGGGATAGGGCGGCGCCCATGGGGTCCCGGCTGTCAACATTCCCCGTTGACAACTGAAAAAAATGTGATAAAATAAATAAGCTTTGACGGAGTCAAACCCAAAACGCCGCGCACCAGAGAGAGGGAATGGTGGAACCCCTCGCGTCGGGCGGTTGGGCGCGCCGCTCCTGAGCGCTCCCGGGATGACCGGGACGGCCCTTCCCCGTTACCGGATGAACGAGTGTCCTTGCCATGAGGAAATCAGGGTGGTACCGTGGGCGTCTGCCCACCCCTGAACTTTTTGGCAGGGGCTTTTTTGCTGTAGAGGAGGGGGAAAGTGACCCATCAGGAGATGTGGGCGGCGTATCAGGCCGTCAATCCCGCCGCCGGGGAGGAATACGAGGCCTGGGCCTACGGGGCCGACCCGGACACCCTGGCGGAGCTGACCCGCACGGGGGTGAAAACCGCCACCGCCAGCGCGGGGCCGCTGTACGGGCTGGAGGGCGAGCCCCTGCCCCGGGCAGGGGAGTACAGCGTCATTCTGGACAGCCGGGAGGAAGCGGTGTGCGTCATCCGCACCACGCGGGTGTATACTGTGCCCTTCGACCAGGTGAGCGCGGAACAGGCGTTCCGGGAGGGGGAGGGCGGCCGGACCCTGGACTATTGGCGAAAAGTCCACGAGGACTTCTTCCGCAAGGAGCTCTCGGAGGCGGGACTGGCCTTTTCCCCGTCCATGCCGGTGGTGTGCGAGGAGTTTGAGGTGGTGTTTGAACTGGAGGAGGAAACACCATGAAAATGTGGAAGGAAAAAACCTGGCAGCACGAGGTTACAGGCGTGGACGGAAACACAACCCTGTTCGGCGTGAACATCTTCGACTATGAGTGGGAGAGTACAGGGAAGCGGGTTAAAGTTCGCGATCCCAATGGCGGGGAACGCAAAATTGACGTTTACGCTGTGACCATCGACGGCCAGCGGCACGAGTTTGCCGCTGGTGAGTTCAGTATGTGCGTCTGGGGCTTTTATCTGGAAAAATACTGAATGGCTCAGTTTATCATAAAAACAATTGATTTGGAGGTAATTCCCATGTACGATCCCAAGCCCTACGGCCTGAACGAGCTGCGGGAGATGTTCCTGAAATTCTTCGAGACGAAGGACCATCTCCGCCTGCCCAGCTTCTCCCTGATTCCGCAAAACGACGCGTCCCTGCTGCTCATCAACTCCGGCATGGCCCCCATGAAGCCCTACTTCACCGGGGAGCAGGAGCCCCCCCGCCACCGGGTGACCACCTGCCAGAAGTGCATACGCACCGGGGACATTGAGAACATCGGCCACACCGACCGCCACGGCACCTACTTTGAGATGCTGGGCAATTTCTCCTTCGGGGACTACTTCAAGAAGGACGCAATTCACTGGGCCTGGGAGTTTTTGACCTCCCCCGAGTGGGTGGGCCTGGACCCCAGCCGCCTGTATCCCTCCGTCTTCGCGGGCAACGAGACCACCCCCGCCGACGACGAGGCCTTCCGCATCTGGAACGAGGAGATCGGCATCCCCGCTGACCGCATCTTCAAGTTCGGGAAGGAGGACAATTTCTGGGAGCACGGCTCCGGCCCCTGCGGCCCCTGCTCCGAGATCTACTACGACCGGGGCGAACAGTACGGCTGCGGCAAACCGGGCTGCACCGTGGGCTGCGACTGCGACCGCTATATTGAGGTTTGGAACGTGGTGTTCTCCCAGTTCGACAACGACGGCCAGAACCACTACACCGAGCTGAAGCAGAAGAACATCGACACCGGCATGGGGCTGGAGCGTCTGGCCTGCGTGTGCCAGGGGGTGGGCTCCCTGTTCGACGTGGACACGGTGATGAACATCACCAATAAAGTCTCCGAGATCACCCACGCCCACTACGGCGAGAGCCGGGAGAAAGACGTGTCCCTCCGGGTCATCACCGACCACATCCGTTCCGCCACCTTCATGATCTGCGACGGCGTGCTGCCCTCCAACGAGGGCCGGGGCTACGTGCTGCGCCGCCTGCTCCGCCGGGCCGCCCGCCACGGCAAGCTGCTGGGCGTCAACGAGCCCTTCCTCTATACCGTGTGCGACACCGTGATCCACGAGAACGAGGGCCACTACCCCGAGCTGCGGGAGCGGCAGGACTATATCACCAAGGTGATCCGGGTGGAGGAGGAGAACTTCGCCAAGACCATCGACGGCGGCCTCAAGATCTTCAACGAGATGCTGGCGGGCCACAAGGGGAAGGGGGAAAAGACCTTCTCCGGGGCGGACGCCTTCAAGCTGTACGACACCTACGGCTTCCCCGTGGACCTGACCCTGGAGATGGTCCAGGAGCAGGGGATGGACCTGAACGAGGCCGAATTCAAGCAGCTCATGGAGGAGCAGCGCCAGCGGGCCCGGAAGGCCCGGGAGGCCCTGGGCGACCTGGGCTGGGCCGGGGTGGAGTTCGGTAAGGACGTGCCCGAGACGGAGTTTGTGGGCTACGCCGAGGACACGATCCCCGACGCCAAGGTGGTGGCCATCGTCGTGGAGGGCGAGCTGGTGGATGAGATTATGGGCGGCGGGGAGGCCATCGTGGTGCTGGACCGCACCCCATTTTATGCCGAGATGGGCGGCCAGGTGGCCGACCACGGCCAGCTCACC
Organism: uncultured Oscillospiraceae bacterium; assembly: GCA_910577525.1. Taxonomy (GTDB): domain Bacteria; phylum Bacillota; class Clostridia; order Oscillospirales; family Oscillospiraceae; genus Enterenecus. Next base: position 33,971 of record CAJTLI010000021.1, read on the forward strand.
CATGACAGCGGGCGCGGGATGCTCTTTGAAGTCACCGACGTGCAGAAGAACAAGGGCGGCAAGTATATGCACTACGGCCGGCTGATGGAGGGCTCAATCAAGGTGGGAGGCACCGTATATGCCTCCATCGACAAGGAGCGCCGGAACGCCATTATGCGGGCTCACACCGCCACCCATCTGCTGGACAAGGCCCTGCGGGAGGTGCTGGGCGACCACGTGCATCAGGCGGGCTCCCTGGTGGAGCCCGACCGCCTGCGCTTCGACTTCACCCACTTCGAGGCCATGACGGCGGAGCAGGTGGCGGAGGTCAGCCGGATCGTCAACGACGCCATTCTGGCGGGCTACGCCGTGAACACCGAAGTCCTGCCCATCGAGGAGGCCAAGAAAAAGGGCGCCATCGCCCTGTTCGGCGAGAAGTACGGCGACACCGTCCGGGTGGTGGACATGGGGGAGGGGTACTCCGTGGAGTTCTGCGGCGGCACCCACCTCAGCAACACCGCCATGGCCGGGGCGTTCCGGATCAAGAGCGAATTCTCCGTGGCCAGCGGCGTGCGCCGCATCGAGGCCACCACCGGCCGGGAGACCTTGGCCTTCTACGGCGAGGTGCAGGAGCGGATCAACCAGGCGGCGGCGGTGCTGAAGGCCAAGCCCGGGGAGCTGCGGGAGAAGGCCGAGGCCGTCATGGGCGAGATCAAAAACCTGCACCAGCTGGTGGAGAAGTTCAAGGCCAAGGAGGCCGCCGGGGAGACTGACCGGATTCTGTTCGCGGCCCACGATGTGGGCGAGTTGAAAGTGCTCACCGCCACGGTGCCCGAGGCGGACGGCGCCCGCCTGCGCCAGATGGGCGACCTGCTCCGGGAGAAGGACCCCTGCGTGGTGGCGGTGCTGGCGGCGGTCAACGACAGCAAGATCACCTTCCTGTGCGCCTGCGGCAAGGAAGCGGTGAAGAAGGGTGTGAAGGCCGGGGACATCATCAAGCAGGTGTGCGCCATCGCGGGCGGCTCCGGCGGCGGCAAGCCGGACAGCGCCATGGGCGGCGGCAAGGATGTGCTCATGCTGGACAACGCGCTGGCCATGGTGGACAACGTAGTGGCCATGAAGCTGGGGCTCTGACCTACTTTTTCTTGAAAGAAAAAGTAGGCAAAAAGAACTTTTAAACCGCTTCGTCATGGGGCGGAACACAATACGTTTCCGCCCGGTGACGAAAGGTACTCCGTTGAAAAGTGATGATAATAATATGACTAGAGACGATCTGAGGCGCTTTCGGACCCTGGACATCGACTTCGACTCCATCGGACTGCTCCAGGACGGCGGGGAGGACTTCGCCTATTTCTGCACCCCTACGGACGCGGAATTTGTGGGCCGCATCGGCTGTGACGGCGTTCATTTTATCCTCCTGCCGGGGGATGAGCGGGTGTTCTGCGTGGACCCGGCCATGGGAGAAGAGGGCAAATTCGTCCTCCCCGTGGGGAGCGATTTCCGGGAGTTCCTGTCCTTTGTGCTGTTCTGTCAGGACGCCAACCCGCTTGCGGAGCTGTGGTGGAAGGACGAGGGCAGGTTCTACGGGGACCTGAAAGAGGGTGAGGCGGAATTTCAGTCTGCCGATGAGGGTTTCCAGCGGGACTGTGAAACGGCCCTGGCCGCTATCGCGAAGGAATTTGGCCTCTCGCCCGCCGACCCGTTCCACAAGGTCAAGGCCATGCAGGCAGCCTTCGATCCCTCCGGGCTGAACTGGTCCGACGAGTATTACGACGTGCTGGGGCTGGAAAACCCCCGGCGCCCGGACGAAGCGATCATCTATCAAGCCGAGCACACCGCCACCGTATTTGCGTTTAGGAGGGAGACTATGCTGCCCCAGGACCCCTATATTTTGCTTAGCGTTGTGAATACCAAGCTTCGGGACGAGTATCCCAGCTTGTCCGCCCTGTGCGATGGGTTGGACGCCGACCAGCGGGAGCTGACCGAAAAGCTGGCCGGGGCGGGCTATGCCTACGACCCCGCGGCCAACCAATTCAAACCTGTTTGAAAGGAGCGATCGCCATGATCCTGGATTACACCACCATGGAGACCACCCATATTCCGAATTTTCTGGGTGGAGACGGCACTATTCACGCCCAGATGCGGGTTGACGAGCTGGGAAAGATCCTGAAGGGCGTGCTGGACCCCGGCTCGTCCATCGGCTGGCACATCCACGAGACCAGCAGCGAGATCATCTACGTCCTGTCCGGCGCGGGCAAGGTGAAGGTGGAGGGCGGCGAAGAGCCGGTGAAGGCGGGCCAATGCCATTACTGCCCCAAGGGGAGCGGACACGCTCTGATCAACGACAGCCAAGGGCCGCTGGAGTTTTTCGCTGTGGTGCCGAATCAATAAAGGAGGCTTGACCTATGCTCAACGCGCAAGATCCAAACTGCCTGTTCTGTAAGATCGTAAAAGGTGAGATCCCCTCCAAGATCGTCTACAAGGATGAGAAGTGCGTGGCCTTCCACGACATCGACCCCCAGGCGCCCACCCACTTCCTGGTGATTCCCAAGGTCCACATCGGCTCCTGCGGGGAGATCAACGGGACCAACTCCCAAGTGGTGTGCCGCTGCTTTGAGGTCATCTCCAAGGTGACGAGGGAGATGGGCGTCACCGATTTCCGGGTGGTGTCCAACTGCGGGGCCCAGGCGGGCCAGTCCGTCCCCCATCTGCACTTCCATGTGCTGGCGGGGCGGGACATGACCTGGCCCCCGGGCTGACACCGGCACAAGCTGCGCTCACTCGCTTCCGCTTTTGGCAAAAGCTCATCCGCTCCGCTGTGCTTCCCTTCCCCACAAAGCCCAAAGTGCGGCTTTACGGGGCCCCCGGCAGGAGGCAGCTTTTGGGGGCCCGCAGGGCGGTATTGCGGTGCCCGCCATCCAGGCCGAGTCCGCAAAAAGCCCGTCTCCTTTCACGGGGAGACAGGCTTGCTTCATGAAAAATTTAGAAATCCTTTCGTCTTTTTGACGGCGGGCTGTGGTATACTGTAGCATACGAAAGGAGGAGGAGGAGCTTATGACCAGAGAAGCCGCAGGGGAGGCGTCCGGAGCTTGGAGCAGGGAGGAGGCGCGGGAGGCCGCCGCCAGGCCCCTGACCCTCTACCGGATTTTTTGGCTGTTCCTCATCGCGGGGGTGGTGGGCGACTTGGTGGAGGTGGTCTTTTGGCTGATTACCCGAGGAGAGCTCATCAGCCGCAGCAGCCTGCTGTACGGGCCCTTCAGCCTGGTGTGGGGAGCCGGCGCGGTGCTGCTCACGCTGGCGCTCCACGGGATGGAGGACCGGGGGGCGGTGCGCATTGTCGTGACGGGCGCCGTGTTGGGCGGGGCCTATGAGTACATATGCTCCTGGCTCCAGGAAATTTTGTTCGGAGCCTGCTTCTGGGATTACCGCCATCTGCCCTTTAACCTGAACGGCCGGATTAACCTGGTGTTCTGCTTGTTCTGGGGGCTGGCCGCCCTGGTGTGGGTGCGTCTGCTGTTTCCGGCGCTGTGCGCGTTCATCGACCGGATTCCCCGGAGAATGGGGCGGCGGATTGTCCAGGTGTCCGCGTTGTTTTTGGCGTGCAGCACCGTTTTGTCCGCCGCGGCGCTGTGCCGGATGGATCAGCGCCGGAGGGCTGTGCCCGCCGCCGGTGTTGTGACGGTCTTTTTGGATGAGTGCTATCCTGACAGTTTGTTGAGAAACCGGTATCCCAATATGGGGATTTTGGATGAAATCGGTTGGTAATGGTAATGGCAATAAGGCAGGCCGCTCCGGAATACCGGAGCGGCCTGTTTTTATTCCACCGTCTTTTTAAAAATGATAAACTTGCTCAGCACGTAGTTGACCACAACCACCAACACGTTGGCGCACAGCTTGACCAGGGTGTGGGGACAGCGGAGGGTGTCCACAAACAGCCACATGATGGCCAGCTCCAGCCCCAGGGAGAACAGCCTGGAGGCCACCATCTGCCACAGCTCCCGCAGGGCCACCCGCCAGGCCCAGTCCCTGGATTGGAACACGAACAGCTTGTTGACAAAGTAGGCGAACAGCACGCTCAGCACCCAGGCGATGACTGTGCCGGCGAGATAATGAATGCGGAGGCCCTCGGTGAGCAGAAGGTAGGACACGTAGTTGACGGCGGTGGTCATAACGCCCCAGAACACGTAGCTGAGAATCTCCCGGTGTCTGCTCAGGAGGGCGCGGATTGCCTGAATCATGGGGCGCGCCTCACCGGGCCAGGCGGTAAATCTCCGCCATGTCCGCCTCGTACATCACCTTGGCGGTGCCCTTTTTGCCCCCGGCACCCTTGGCGCAGGAGGCCGCCATGGCGAGAATCTGCTCTTCGGTGGGCTCAACGCCCAGCTCCTTCAGGGTGACGGGCATGTGGATGGAGCGGAAAAAGTCCTCCAGCGCGGCAATGCCCGCCAGCGCGGTCTCCTCATCGGAGGCCCCCGGCCGGATCTCCATCACGTTAACGGCAAACTGGACAAACCGGGGCAGGCAGTCCCGGTAGACATACCGGGCCCAGGCGGGCCAGACGGCGGACAGCCCCGCGCCGTGGGTCACGTCGAACATGCCGCCCAGCTCGTGCTCCAGTCCGTGGGGGACGAAATCCATGCCGTTGGCGCCCAGGCCGGTGAGGTCGTTGTGGGACAGGGAGCTGGCCCACATCACCTCGGCGCGGGCGTCATAGTTGGCCGGGTCGTCCCGGAGAATGAGGGCGCTTTTCATCACGGTGCGCAGCAGTCCCTCGGCAATCCGGTCAGTGAGCTCCAGGGTGCCGCCCTGGGTGAAATAGCGCTCCAGGGTGTGCATGAGGATATCGGTGCAGCCCGCCGCCGTCTGATAGGGGGGCAGGGTGACGGTGAGCTCGGGGTTCATAATGGCCAGCTTGAGGCGGCACAGGTCGTTGCGGTAGCCCCGCTTTTCCCCGGTCTCCTCGTTGGTGATGACGCTGCTGTTGCTCATCTCGCTGCCCGCGGCGGCGATGGTGAGCACGCAGGCCACGGGAAAGCAGCCCCGGGGCTTGCGCTTGCGGGCGTACAGGTCCCACACGTCCTCCTCCGGCTCGGCCAGGGAGTAGCCGATGGCCTTGGACGAGTCGATCACCGACCCGCCCCCCACCGCCAGAATCAGCTCCGCGCCGAAGTCCCGGGCCAGCCTGGCGCCCTCCCGGACTTTGGACAGCCGGGGATTGGGCACTACGCCGCCCAGCCGGGTGTGGGCAATGCCCGCCTCGTCCAGAGACGCTTCCACCCGGTCCAGCAGGCCGGAGCGCACAGCGCTCTGCCCGCCGTAGTGGACAAGCACCCGGTTGACGCCCAACTCCCGAAGAAGCTGGCCGGTGCGGGCCTCCGCGCCCCGGCCAAAGACCACGCGGGTGGGGGCATAGTATTGAAAATCAAACATAAAAACGCCTCCTGCCGGGGCGGGGCCCCGATTTTTGGACTGTGTCCGCTGCATCATATTATAAACCAATTCCAGCCGATGGCAAGTCCTTTTTATTTGCCCGGTGCGGAAAAAATTCTGTACATCGGGACAAAATTGTGATAAAATAAAACCGACCGACCTCCATTTCGGTCCAACCGGCGGGCAGTGAGCCGCGGACAGCCGCAGGCGCGGAGCTGTCCGGAAGGAACGCCCGCCGCTGTGCCGCGCGCCGGCACTCTAAACATAAAAGGAGGCTTTTTTCATGCGCAGATTTTCCACGCGAGACCTGACCCTTGCCGCCATGGTGGCGGCGCTCTATGCCCTGATGGGGTACTTTGGCGACATCCTGCAATTGACCTTTGGCCCCGTGCAGGTCCGGTTCGCCGAGGCGCTCACCGTGCTCCCGTTCCTGTTCCCGGCCGCCGCGCCGGGGCTGGCCGTGGGATGCCTGATTACCAATCTGCTGTCCCCCTATGGGCCGGTGGACGTGATTTTCGGCACCATGGCCACCGCCATCGCCGCCTGGCTGACCGTGAAAATGCCGCGCTGGCAGCTGGCGGCCCTGCCCCCCATCGTGGTCAACGCCCTCGTTCTGCCCCCCATGTGGGCGTGGGCGGAGGTTGGCGCGGTGAACTCCGCCTTCTGGCTGGCCTGCGGGTGGAACGCGCTCACCTTCATTCCCGGGGAGGCGCTGGCCTGCTGTGTGCTGGGGACCGTGCTGCTCAAGACGCTGCCGAAAATCGGATATTTCCAGCCCGCTCTGAGGCGGACGGCCCAGTAAAACGATCTGTAGTTGAGAAGCGGCGGCACAGCCTCCGGGCTGTGCCGCCGCTTTTCCCGTTCTTCGGCCAAAGGGAAGGCCCCTGCCGTTGGGCAGGGGCCTTGGATGCGGGAAGAAGCTGAAATCAGCCGAACACCGCCAGCAGGAAGCCCGCGGCGATGGCGGAGCCGATGACGCCGGCCACGTTGGGACCCATGGCGTGCATGAGCAGGAAGTTGGAGGGATTGGCCTCCTGGCCCACCTGCTGGGACACCCGGGCCGCCATGGGCACCGCGGACACGCCGGCGGAACCGATGAGGGGGTTGATCTTGCCGCCGGAAAGCTTGTACATGAGCTTGCCCATGAGCAGGCCGCCGATGGTGGAGAACATGAAGGCGATGACGCCCAGCACCACGATCATCAGGGTCTGGAGGGACAGGAACCGGGCGGCCACGGTGGTGGCCCCCACGCTGATGCCCAAAAACAGGGTGACGATGTTCATCAGGGCGTTCTGGGCGGTGTCGGACAGGCGCTCGGTGACGCCGGTCTCCTTCAGCAGGTTGCCGAACATCAGGCAGCCGATGAGGGGGGCGGTGGACGGGATGAGCAGGATGACGAAGGTGGCCACCAGGATGGGGAACACGATCTTCTCCACCTTGGACACCTCCCGGGCCTGCTCCATCTTTACTTTCCGCTCCTTCTCCGTGGTCAGCGCCCGCATGAGGGGCTTCTGAATCATGGGGATCAGGGCCATATAGGAGTAGGCGGCGATGGCGATGGGGCCCAGGAAGGCCGGGGCCAGCTTGGTAGTCAGGTAGATGGCCGTGGGGCCGTCCGCGCCGCCGATGATGCCGATGGCGGCGGCGATGTTGCCGGCAAAGCCCAGCAGGCAGGCGCCGAAGAAGGCGAAGAACACACCCAGCTGAGCCGCCGCGCCCATGAGCATGGAGGAGGGCCGGGCGATGAGGGGGCCGAAGTCGGTCATGGCGCCCACGCCGATGAAGATCAGACAGGGGTACACGCCCGCCTTCACGCCGATATACAGGATGTCCAGCAGGCCGCCCAGATGGATGATGTCGGTGAAGGACAGCTCGCTTTTGATCTGGATGGTGGACAGGACGCTCTCGTCGAAGGCGGAAGAGGTCGCCAGGCTCTGGAAGTCGGCGGAGATATTGGCGCCTGTTTCCGCCGCCGTCTCAAAATACTCCTCGATCTGGCCGGTGGTGTGGCCGCAGGCCCTGGCCGCCAGATAATAATAATATTCCTCCTCGCTGTAGGCGCGCTCCTCCGCCGTGTTGTAGAGAGCGTAGTCGTTGGTGGCGTCGTAGGGGCACTCGTAGACGTAGGCGTCCCACATCCCCATATGGTACAGTCCCGCGCCGGGGATGTTGGTGAGCAGCACGCCGAAGGCGATGCCCACCAGCAGCAGCGGCTCAAACTTTTTGCCGATGCCCAGATAGAGCAGCACGCAGGCCACGGCGATCATGATGAGGTTTTTCCAGCCGCCCGCCGCGAAGAACCCGGCAAAGCCGGACTCGACGGCCAGCTTGGACAGGGTTTGTAAGATATCCATACAAGCCCCTCCTTACGCCAGGACGATCAGCGGCGAACCGGTCTCCACATGGCTGCCCTTCTGCACCACAACCTGAGCCACGGTGCCGTCCTTGGGGGCGAGGATCTCGTTTTCCATCTTCATGGCCTCCAGCACCACCAGCAGCTGGCCCTCCTTGACAGCGGCGCCCTGGGCCACCTCCACCCGGAGGATGGTGCCGGGCATGGGGGAGTTCACAGGCTCGCCCGCGGCGATGGCGGCGGGGGCCGCAGGGGCCGCGGGAGCAGCGGCGGCGGGGGCGGCAGCG
>CAJTLI010000022.1 GCA_910577525.1 uncultured Oscillospiraceae bacterium
TCTCCGCTTTCTTTCAACATAGCCAGATTTCCTATGTTCTAATTCGGGAGTAATAATAGTACCTGGCGTCAATATTCCAGCAGATCGGCTGATCCGTCTTGGGCAGCCGGTACTTCTTATCCACTTCAAGTATCTGCAATTCCTGCAAAAACACCGGGCGAGGAGCCGGTATCGCATCCTCGTCTGATATATTGTTGCTCAAAATAATCCCGTTGTTTTGAGCGTCCCACTTTACTTTATGCATACATTTACTCCATTTCTATAGCCAACCCGCTGTCGATCCTGTACCTTCAGACAGCCGTCCGGCATCGAAAACGTCTGATAAGCACGGCATCGGGCAATGCGCACCCCCGCCTGAAATCAATGAAGCGTTCCTGTTAACAATATCATAATGACCACCGCCCTGTAAGGTTTTTTTAATTTATTGTATTTTATGTCGTATCATTGCTGACTTGGCCGCCGGGAAAACCCATCCTTGACAAACCGCTTCGCTTCGCCTATACTATGTGTCGTAAAAGGCTGGGAAGGGAAGCAGTACCCCTCTCCCTCCGCTTCAGAGAGCGGCCGGTGGGTGAAAGGCCGCGCGGAGGCAGGGTGAAGTGGTCCCTGAGCCGCGGCGCCGAACATTAGAACCTGTATTCACTGCCGAAACCACCGGATGGACGAGAGATTTTTCTGTCAGGCGAGGCGGGATTTCGCAGGAATAATTGTGTTTATTTCAAAAAATCACAACGAAGAATGACAGGAAAAGATCCGCTCAGATGGTGGATTGAGGTTGTGAAGACAGGCTTTTTGAGTAAGCGCCGCCGGGTTCTCCCGTTACAGAGGCAATGAGCGTCCCCCACCGGGGAAATTCAGGTGGTACCGCGGACTTTTTTGGTTCGCCCTGAGCAAACAGCTTGGGGCGATTTTTTGTGCCCCAAAAAGGAGTGTATCGCAATGAGCAAGGAACTGCCCAAGGTCTACGAACCCCAGGAGGTGGAGGGCCGCGTCTACGCCGCCTGGGAGGAAAACGGCTGCTTCCGGGGCATCCGGGACCCCGAGAAGAAGCCCTTCACCATCGTCATGCCCCCCCCTAACGTCACCGGCCAGCTCCACATCGGCCACGCCATGGACGACGCCGTTCAGGACATGCTCATCCGCTACAAGCGGATGCAGGGCTATGCCGCTTTGTACCTGCCCGGCACCGACCACGCGGGCATCGCCACCCAGATCAAGGTGGAGGAGGAGCTGCGCACCAAAGAGGGCCTCACCCGCCATGACCTGGGCCGGGAGAAGTTTCTGGAGCGGGTGTGGGACTGGAAGCACAAGTACGGCAGCCGCATCGTGGAGCAGCAAAAGAAGCTGGGCGTATCCTGCGACTGGGAGCGCTCCCGCTTCACCATGGACGAGGGGCTGTCCAAGGCGGTGCGCCACGTGTTCGTGAGCCTGTACGACAAGGGACTCATCTACAAGGGGAGCCGCATCGTCAACTGGTGCCCCCACTGCGTCACCGCCCTGAGCGACGCCGAGGTGGAGTATCAGGACAAGCCCGGCAATCTCTGGCACATCAAATATCCCATCGCGGGGAAGCCGGGGCGGTATGTCGTCGTGGCCACCACCCGGCCGGAGACCATGCTGGGGGACACCGGCGTGGCCGTCCACCCCGACGACCCCCGCTATCAGGACCTCATCGGCAGGACCTGCCTGCTACCCCTGATGGACCGGGAGATCCCCATCGTGGCCGACGAGTACGTGGACCTGGAATTCGGCACCGGCTGCGTGAAGATGACCCCCGCCCACGACCCCAACGACTTCGAGGTGGGCCTGCGTCACAATTTGGACACCATCCGGGTGCTGGACGACCACGGCGTGGTCAACGAGCGCGGCGGCAAATACCAGGGGCTGGACCGCTACGCGGCCCGGAAGGCGGTGGTCGCCGACCTGGAGGCTCTGGGCCTGCTGGAGAAGGTGGAGCCCCACCAGCACAACGTGGGTACCTGCTACCGCTGCCACAACGACGTGGAGCCCATCATCTCCGCCCAGTGGTTCGTGAAGATGGAGCCCCTGGCCAAGGAGGCCCTGCGGGTGGTCAACGAGGGGGAGACCAAATTCGTCCCCGAGCGGTTCACCAAGACCTATACCAACTGGATGGAGAACGTCCATGACTGGTGCATCTCCCGCCAGCTGTGGTGGGGCCACCAGATTCCCGTGTGGTACTGCGCCCGCTGCGGCAAAATGACCGTCTCCGAGACCGACCCGACGGAGTGCGCCCACTGCGGCTCCCGGGACATTGAGCGGGACCCGGACGTGCTGGACACCTGGTTCAGTTCCGCCCTGTGGCCCTTCTCCACCCTGGGCTGGCCGGAGGACACGGAGGACTTCCGGTATTTCTATCCCACCGACGTGCTGGTGACAGGCTATGACATCATCTTCTTCTGGGTGGCCCGGATGATCTTCTCCGGCTGTGAGCACACCGGAAAGCCCCCCTTCCACACGGTGCTGATCCACGGTCTGGTCCGGGACGACAAGGGCCGCAAGATGTCCAAGTCCCTGGGCAACGGCATCGACCCGCTGGAGATGGCGGACAAGTACGGCGCGGACGCTCTGCGCTTCAATCTCATCACCGGCAACGCCCCCGGCAACGACACCCGCTTCTTCGTGGAGAAGTGCGAGGCCATGCGCAACTTCGCCAACAAGATCTGGAACGCCAGCCGGTTCGTCATGATGAACCTGACCATCGACCGGTGCGTCCTGCCGGACAGGCTGGAGCGGGAGGACCAGTGGATTCTGTCCCGGCTGAACCGGGTGGTGAGGGAAGTCACCGAGAACATGGACGCCTATGAGCTGGGGGTGGCCTCCGCCAAGGTGTACGACTTCATCTGGAGCGACTACTGCGACTGGTATATCGAGCTGACCAAGGCCCGCCTCCAGGGGGAGGACGAGGAGGCGAAGGTCCAGGCCCAGCAGGTGCTGGTGTACGTCCTCACCGAGACCTTGAAGCTTCTCCATCCCTTCATGCCCTTCATTACGGAGGAGATCTGGCAGGCCCTGCCCCACGCCCCCGGCCTGGAGGGCGGCTTCCTGATGCTCCAGGACTGGCCCGTGTACCGGGAGGAGCTGAGCTTCCCCGAGGCGGAGAGCGCCATGGAGTCCGTCATGGACGTAATCCGGGCCATCCGGGCCCGGCGGGCCGAGATGAACGTGCCCCCCTCCAAGAAGGCGGCCCTCACCATCGTCACCCCCAAGGGGGACGTGTTCGAGGCGGGCCGGGGCTTCCTCACCCGTCTGGCCTGGGCTTCCTCCATCGAGGTCCGCGGGGACGAGCCCGCCGATCTCACCGGCCTGGTGGCCGACGTGACCCACGACGCCAAGGTGTATATGCCCCTGGCGGAGCTGGTGGACATCGAGAAGGAAAAGGCCCGGCTCACAAAGGACCTGGGCAAAAAGCAGGGGGAGCTGAAGGGCCTGGAGGGCAAGCTCAGCAACCCCGGCTTCCTGAACAAGGCCCCGGCGGAGGTGGTGGCCGCAGAAAAAGACCGGGCCGAGAAATTGAAGACGTTGATTGCCAAAATCCAGGAGCAGCTGGAGAATATGTAAATATTTCCATTGTCCATTGCCCCTTCGGCAAAAAGTGACCGGTCCAATCCGGTATAATGAGCACGGCGTGATTTCCACGCCGTGCTCTTTTTTGATACCGATACAAAAGAGGGGGACAAGCCATGCCCATCACCGTTACCAGCCGGGACGGCGTGCTGACCATCGCCCTGTCCGGCGAGATCGACCACCAGGTTGCCCGCGATATGATGGACGCCATCACCGACGCCATTGCCGAGCGTCTGCCCGCCCGCCTGGTGCTGGACCTGTCCGGCGTCACCTTCATGGACAGCTCAGGCATCGCCGTGCTTCTCCGGGCCCGGCGGCAGATGTCCCATACCGGCGGCACCGTCACTGTCACCGCCATCCCGGCTCAGGCCCGGCGGGTGCTGGACGCCGCCGGCGTCGGGCGGCTCATTTCTTTTGACTGAGGAGGGCTACATAGATGAAAGCGATCGACCAGGTGAGCGTCACCTTCACCTCCCGCGCCGCCAACGAGGGCTTTGCCCGGGGGGTTGCGGCCTGCTTTGCCGCCCAGCTGGACCCCACTCTGGACGAGGTGGCGGACATCAAGACCGCCGTGTCCGAGGCTGTCACCAACGCCATCGTCCACGCCTACCCCGACTGCCTGGGGCAGATCAGCCTGCGCCTGCGGCTGCTGGACGGCGGCGTGCTGGAGATTCAGGTGAAGGACACCGGCGTGGGCATCCCCGACGTGGACCGGGCCCGGACCCCTCTCTTCACCACCGGCGGCGAGGAGCGCTCCGGCATGGGCTTCACCATCATGGAGAGCTTTATGGACGGCCTCAAGGTGCGCTCCACCCCTGGGAAGGGCACCGCCGTCACCATGCGCAAGCGCCTGTCTCCCCGGGCGGGCCTGGCCAAGTGAGAGGGCTGGACGCCCCCGCCCTGCTGGAGGCCGCCCAGGCCGGGGACAACGACGCCTGTGAGCGGCTGCTTTTGGACAACAGCGGCCTCATCTGGTCGGTGGCCCGGCGGTACTATGGCCGGGGGGTGGACCCGGAGGACCTGTACCAGCTGGGCTGTCTGGGGTTTCTGAAGGCGGTCCGGGGGTTTGACACAGGGTACGGCACCCAATTTTCCACCTATGCCGTGCCCAAAATCGCCGGGGAGATCCGCCGTTTTCTCCGGGACGACGGGGCGGTGAAGGTGAGCCGGGGCACCAAGGAGCGGGCCATGGCTCTGCGCCAGCGGCGGCTGGAGCTGGCCCAGAAGCTGGGCCGGGAACCCACCGTGGGGGAGCTGGCCCAGGCCACCGGCCTGGAGCCGGAGGACATCGCCGCCGCCGACAACGCCATGCTGTCGGTGGCCTCCCTCCAGGGGGAGAGCGGCGAGGAGGGCTTTTCCCTGGAGGCGGTGCTGGGGGACGGCGGCATGGAGGACGACCTGGTGGAAAAGCTCACCCTGCGCCAGGCCATCGACCAGCTCCCGGAGCGGGAGCGGATGGTGATTTTCCTCCGGTTTTACAAAAACCTGACCCAGGACCGGGTGTCCAAGGTGCTGGGGGTGAGCCAGGTTCAGGTGTCCCGCATCGAGCGCCGGGCGGTGGCCAGGCTGCGGGAGGCCCTTACGGAATAGCCGGGGCGGCTCTCCGCCCCGCGAAGCGGCCCCCGGCGCGCCTGTCCCGCGCCGGGGGCCGCCATATTTCCGGAGGAGTTCCATATTTCCGGTTGGTTTCCGCCGCGCCGTGTGGTATGATATATGAAACCGGCGCGAGAGGATGTGGCCAGGTATGCGAGACTATTCCTTTTCCGTGTTTCCCAACGAAAACTTTCTGGATCTGCGGCTGTTTCAATACGGCTGGGAGCAGTGCGAGCCGCTCCACTCCTTCGGGCCCTTTGTGCGCAATCACTTCCTGTTTCACTATGTCATATCCGGCAAGGGGTATCTCAACGCCGACGGCCCGGACGGCGTCACCCGGCGGTACAGCCTGGAGGCGGGGCAGGGGTTTCTCATCTGCCCCAACCTGGTGAACACCTATTTCGCCGACCAGCACGCCCCTTGGAAGTACACCTGGCTGGAGTTCGGCGGCCTGCGGGCGGAGGAATTTCTCAGCGCGGCGGGGCTGGGGCCCTCCCAGCCCATCTACCGGCCCCAAACCCCCGCCATGGCCGTTCCCGTTCGGGACGCCATGCTCTACATCGCCGACCACTCCGGCGCGTCCACCCTGTGCCTCATCGGCCACCTTTGCCTGTTTCTGGACGCGCTGATCCAGTCCTCCTCCACCCGCAGGGAGGTCCTCCCCTCCCGCCTCCAGGACTTCTACATCCAGGAGGCCGTCACCTTTATGGAGCACAACTACCAGCGGGAGCTCACCGTGGAGGAGATCGCCGACGTGTGCAAGCTCAACCGCAGCTATTTCAGCAAGCTGTTCCGGGACACCATGGGCTGTCCGCCCCAGGAGTTTCTCATCCGCCTGCGGCTGTCCAAGGCGGCGGAGCTGATGAAGACCACCAAGTCCTCCATCGGGGATATCTCGGCTCTGTGCGGCTATCCCAACCAGCTTCACTTCTCCCGGGCCTTCAAAAAGCGGTACGGCGTCTCTCCCCGGGAGTGGCGCGTCCAGAACAAGGGGGCCTCCGATTAGGGCCCCGGACTCCGGGAAAAAGGCACTGATTCCGTGGCCTCGCGGCCACGGAATCAGTGCCTTTTTCAGGAAGGGCTGAATAAACCGACAAGGGCGGTTTGCGAAAAAGGGCCACAAAGCGCCGCGGGCGCATTTTTAAGGAAGGACTGATTAAATCGGCAAGAGCAGGCTGCAAAGAAATTTTGCGTCAGAATGCGGCGCGATTTCGCAGGAATAATTGTGTTTATTTCAAGAAATCGCAACAAAATTATGGCGCAAAATTTCCGCAGAATGCCGAAGACGCATTTAATCAGTGCTTCCTTAAGCTTGAAGCCGGTCCGAAGCTATTCCGCCTCAAGGTACAGCTGGAAGGCCCGGTAATCCCCCATCTGCGGGGGCAGCGGATAGCCCGCCCGCATCAGCGCGTCGCCGGGGTAGACCGCCTCCCCGCCGTTCACCCGGTACATCGCGTCCGGGTCCAGCCCCTTGGGGCGCACGGCGGCGAAGGGGGCGTTGGCCCGGGCCGGACCAGTCACCAGGGAGACCAGGGCCCGCCGCCTGTCGGCGGACACCTGCTGCCAGCCGGTGAAGGGTCCCTCCTCAAAGGGGGAGGTCAGCCGGTAGTAGTCCCCGGTCTGGATCAGGTCGTAATACTTCTGGAACAGACGGATCTGGCGGCGGATCTCCTCCCGCTCCTCCGGGCCGCACCGGCCCACGTCCATCTCATAGCCGAAGGTGCCGCTCATGGCCACCACCCCCCGGGTCTCCAGGGAGACGCTCCGGCCGGTCTGCTCATTGGGGACGGCGGAGACATGGGCCCCCATGGCGCACACGGGATAGCAGAAGGAGGTGCCGTACTGGATGCGCAGGCGGTCGATGGCGTCGGTGTTGTCGCTGCACCAGATCTGGGGGGTGTAGTACAGCATACCGGCGTCAAAGCGGCCGCCGCCGCCGGCGCAGCCCTCGATCAGCAGGTGGGGGAACTCCTGCCGCACCCGCTCCAGCAGCTCGTAGAGCCCCAGCACATAGCGGTGGCACACCTCTCCCTGGCGCTGAGGGGACAGGGCGGCGGACCACACGTCCGTCAGGCCCCGGTTCATGTCCCACTTCACGTAGGAAAGCCCCGGACAGGACAGCACCGGCCGCAGGGCGGAGAGAATATGCTCCCGCACCTCCCGGCGGGAGATATCCAGCACCAGCTGGCTCCTGCCCCGGGCGGGGGCCCGGTTGGGCGCGGCCAGGGCCCAGTCCGAGTGGGCCCGGTAGAGGGCGCTGTCCTCGCTGACCATCTCCGGCTCCACCCAGATGCCGAACTTCATGCCCAGCGCCTGAACCTGGGCGGTCAGCCGCTCCAGCCCGCCGGGGAGCTTTTCCTCGTTGACCCACCAGTCGCCCAGGCCCTGCCGGTCGTTGTCCCGGCTGCCGAACCAGCCGTCGTCCATGACAAACAGCTCCACGCCCAGCTCCGCCGCCGACCGGGCCAGCTCCGCCAAAGTGCCGGCGTTGAAGTTGAAATAGGCCGCCTCCCAGCTGTTGAGGAGCACCGGCTTGCGCTCCCCCTTCCAGGGGTCCCGGAGCAGGTGGTCCCGGATGGCCCGGTGATACCGGCGGCTCATGGCCCCCAGGCCGTCGGGGGAGCACACCAGCGCCGCCTCCGGCGCGGTGAATTCCTCTCCCGGCTCCAGGGTCCAGCAGAAGCTGCGGGGGTGTATGCCCATGACCAGGCGGCTGTTGTCAAACTGGTCCCGCTCCGCCTCGGCCTGGAAGCTGCCGCTGTACAGCAGCAGAGCGCCGTAGCACAGGCCCCGGTCCTCGTCCGCCCCCGGCTCGCACAGCGCCACAAAGGGATTGTGCTGGTGGCTGGACATGC
Organism: uncultured Oscillospiraceae bacterium; assembly: GCA_910577525.1. Classification (GTDB taxonomy): domain Bacteria; phylum Bacillota; class Clostridia; order Oscillospirales; family Oscillospiraceae; genus Enterenecus. Next base: position 8,034 of record CAJTLI010000022.1, read on the forward strand.
CCCGGACGCTGCCCGCCCCCTGTACGCCGGGGCGCAGGGGGGCCCGGGCGGGGCAGCGCTCCATGGCGTGCCGGCCGTCAAAGGTGATGAGGTCCAGCTTGGCGGGCAGGAAGTCCAGGCACAGGGAGGCCGCCTGCCCCAGGCGGAGGGGGGCGCTTCCCCCGTTGACCACCCGAACCGCCCGGGTAATCAGGTCGTACTCCTCCAGCACGCCGTAGAGCAGTTCCACCCGCAGTCCGGAGGCGGCGTCCTCCAGCCGGACCGACAGGGTGTCCGCCTCCGCCTCCCCGGCGAAAAAGGCGGGCAGGCCGGGCAGGGCGTATTTGCCCCGGCGGGCCTCGGCCCCGGCGAAGCGCAGGTCCACAATCTGGCTGCCGTCGGCCAGCTCCGCCTGGATGGCGGGCAGCCGGTAATCCCCCGCGCCGCTGGCGGCGTACTCCTGGGGCAGGGTGTCCAGGGAAAAGACGCGGTTATGGCCCGCCTCCGCCGGGTTGGGGGAAAAGCCCCGGTCCGCGTACTGGAGCAGGTAGGACAGGTCCCCGCCGCGAAGCCGCGGGCCGTAGTATGTGTGCAGCAGCACCCCGTAGTCCCCCACCTTCATCTGATAGGTGGAGGCCCGGGTGTGCAGCGTGAACACCTGGTTGTTCCAGTCTAGCTGTATCATCGGGCTACCTCCCTGGCATCAATATTTTCCGTGTGATTGTACGGGATTTTCCCCCGAAAGGCAAGGGCCGGAAGGCAGAAATATGCCACAAATCCGCGCCCGGATTCCGCCGGAAAACTGGTCATAATGGGGGAGAGGCAGATGGAGGCGGTTCCCTCCTCAGCACAGAAGCCCCGGCGGGGCGCAAAGGCCGGCGCCGGGGCTGTCCGCGCTCAGATAGACATTATTTTCCGCCGGTGGTGGCGATGCCCTCGATGAACTGCTTCTGGAAGATGAGGTACAGGATCACCATGGGCAGCATGGCCAGCAGGGAGCCGGCCATCAGCACCGGGAAGTTGGTGGAGAACTGGCCCCGCAGGGTGGCCAGGCCGGAGGACAGGGTCATCATATTCAGGTCGGAGTTCACCACCAGGGGCCACATCAGGTCGGCGTAGGCGAACACGGCGGTGAAGATGGTCAGGGCGGCCACCGAGGTGCCGGTGAGGGGGAACATGACCTTATAGAAGGTCTGCCACTGGTTGCAGCCGTCCAGGTAGGCGGCCTCGCCGATCTCCTTGGGAATGCCCAGGTAGGTCTGGCGGAGGAAGAACACGCCGAAGGCGCTGACGATGCCGGGGAACACCAGGGCGAAAATGGTGTTGGCCAGCCCCATCTTGGCCACCATCTGGTACTGGGGGATGATGAAGATCTGGCTGGGCAGGGACATCTGCACCAGTACGATGCCGAACAGCAGGTTCTTGCCCTTGAACTCCAGCTGGGCAAAGGCGTAGCCCGCCATGGAGCTGAAGGCCACCGCGCAGACCACCCGGAAGAAGATCATCAGGGCGGTGTTGAGATACAGCTTGAGGAAGGGCAGGCTCTGCATGGCCTCCACGAAGTTGTCCACCATGATCTGCTTGGGGAAGAAGGTGAAGTTGGGATCGACGCTCTCGGGCACGGTCTTGGAGCTGGTGAGGAGCATCCACACGAAGGGGAAGATCATAATGACGGCGCCCAGAATCAGGGCGGCGTAGGTCAGGACGGTGAGCCTGGTCTTAGAGGCCCCCAGAGAACTCTTTTTCATTTTGCCGGCCCTCCTTTAGACATCGTAATTGACCCATTTCTTCTGGCCGTAGAACTGGATGACCGTCACCAGGCCGATGAGCAGGACGGTCCAGATGACGATGGCCGAGCCCATGCCCCGGCTGCCCGCCACGAAGGACTCCCGGTAGAACAGGTACATCAGGCTCTGCACGCTGGTGACGGCGGGGTTGGTCTCCTCCACCATCATGTAGATGAGGTCGTACACCTTGACGGAGGACATCAGCCGCATGATCATGACCACGAACAGGGTGGGGGACACCATGGGCAGGGTGATGGTGAAGAACTGCTTTACCGGGCCCGCGCCGTCGATGCTGTTGGCCTCGTAGAGGGTCCTGGGGATGTTCTGAAGGCCGGCCAGCAGCAGGATGGCGTCATAGCCGATGGCGCTCCAGATGGCCACCACGGCGCAGGAGACCATGACAAAATTGGAATCGGTGATCCAGCCGATCTCGGTGCCCAGCACCTTGTTGAGGATGCCGTATTTGCCGTTGAAGATCCAGCGCCACACCATGGTGACGGCGGCGGGGGCGCACACCATGGGCAGGAAGTAGATGGTGCGGAAGCCGCCCTTGAACTTGATCTTGGCGTTGAGCAGCATGGCCACCAGCAGGGACAGGAACAGCCCCACGGGGACGGTAAGGATGCAGAACAGGATGGTGTTCCAGGTGGCTTTCCAGAACTCGGGGGTCTGGAACATCTCGATGTAGTTGTCAAGGCCGATGAACTTGTAGTGTCCGAAGCCCAGGTGCTCGCAGAAGCTGCTGTAGATGGTCTGGACAAAGGGCCACAGGTTGAGCACGATCAGGCCGATAATGGTGGGGGCCACCATCAGATAGGCCCAGTTTTGTTCCCGCCTCGCCGCGGGAGACAGCTTGTTTTTCTTCACAAATGACCCTCCTCTCAGCCGTCCGCCAGCTTTTTGGCGGTTTCGGTATCCACGATCTCCTGCATCCTGGCCAGGGCGGACTCCAGGCTCTGCTGGCCGTTGTAGACCTTGTTGATCTCGTCCAGCACGGGGCTCTTCCACTTGGGCTTGGCGGCGTTGTTCACATTCTGCACACCGTACTCGAACTGGTCCATGACCATCTCCACGTTGATGTCATAGCCCGCCTTCTCAAAGGCGTCGAAGTAGGGCTGCTCGGTGCCGTTGTAGGCGGAGATGGCCGCGCCGTAGGAGCTGGCCAGCAGCTGAGCCTCCTCGGTGCCGAAGAACTTGATCACGTCCAGGGCGATGTCCCGGGTCTTGCCGTGGGCGGCGGTGGCGTAGCACAGGCCGTTGGAGATGGTGGCCCGGCCGTCGCCGGAGACGGGGTCGGGGCACTTGGGCATGGGGGCGATGTCCCACTTGCCGTCCATATTGGGGAAGTTGAGGCACTTGTTCATCAGCTCCCAGTTGCCCTCCACGTACATGGAGCCGATGCCGGAGAAGAAGGCGGTGCCGGGGGCGGTCTCGGCGAAGTAGTTCTGCTTGGGGCACCAGTCGTAGTCCTGGAGGCCCACGTAGAACTCCATGCCCTTCTTGGTGCCGGGCTGGTCGAAGCCCGCCTTGGTGTTGTCCTCGTTCAGAATGTACCCGCCGGCCTGATAGACAAAGCTCCAGTAACCCATCTGGTCGTCGTTATAGGCCAAAAAGCCGTAGTTGTCCGTTTTGTCGTAGATGGTCTGGGAGGCGTTCACCAGGTCGTCCCAGGTCCAGTTTTCGTCGGGGTAGGCCACCCCGGCGGCGTCGAACATCTCCTTGTTGTACACCAGGAAGATGTTGTCCTTGTCCTTGGGCACGCCGTACATGCGGCCGTCGCTGCCCTGGGCGTTGCCGATGGAGATCTCGGAAAAATGGTTTTCGTAGTAGTTGGCCTCCACGTCGTCATAGAGGTCCGTGACGTCCGCCAGCATGCCGAAGTCGGAATAGTACAGGATCTGGTTGGTGTGCATCCAGAAGATGTCCGGCATGGTGTTGGACTCGGCGGAGGCCTCCAGCTTGGTCCAGTACTCATTCCAGCTTGTGACCTGCACCTCGATGGTCACGTCGGGGTGCTTGGCGGTGTAGGCCTTGCAGATGGCCTCCATACTGTCCCGCTGGGCGATGTCCCAGATCTGGAACTTCAGGTGGGTCTTGCCGTCGGCGGAGCCGCAGCCGCCCAGGGACAGCAGCAGCGCCGCCGCCACAAGCAATGATGCGATACGGGGTATTTTTTTCATGAACACCACTCCTCTGCTTCGTTTCTCCTTGCCGCCTCCTCCGGACGGCGATTTCAGGGTAATGATACCGCTTTCCCCCGGCTTCTGTAAATGGACTGCGTTTTCGAAAATATGCCAGAATGTTGCCTGGGACGCTTTTTGTGCAGTTTACATCACATCTTGGTATGTTGTTGTGATTTTCGTTTTATTTTACAGAATTGGCATTCTGTTTTTGTGTGATTTAACCACGCTTTTTCCGGCTGTCCTTCTATTTTCCAAAAGACCCAGGATTTTACTTTTTGCGTTTTTTCCCAAATGTGTGCCTCCGCTCCCCGGTTTCCGGCCCGGCGCGCCTCTTTTTTTCGGACGGCTGCGGCCTGGCTTGCCCCGGGTTCCGGCCCTGGGGCGGGCTGCGCATAAAAACGGGCCGCGGACAAGAAAAAGATTGACGAACGCTGTCAAAGCGTGTAAGATAATGGGGTACAGCAAGTTTCCAGCCGTTTGGTCAAGGAGGAATCTCAACATGGCTTCCAAGCCCTCTCGCGATACGCTTATTCACTGTGAATCCTGCGGCGAGGATTACAGCGCCACCTACCGCCGCTGTCCCTTCTGCGGGGAGCGCAGCGATCCCCGGCGGGCCCCCCGCGTTACCCCCCCGGTCCGTTCCTCCTCCCGCAAGCGGGACGAGGAGGAGCTGGACGACGGCTATGTCTTCGACGGTCAGGACGCTTTTGAGGAGCAGGAGGAAGAGGAGGTCTACAGCGCCCCCCGGCCCAAGGGCGGCAAGCGGCTGGCCCCAAAGCAGAGCCGCAGGGGCGGCGTGGTGGAGCTGCCCCCCATCAACTGGCCCCGGCTGATCACCTTCCTGTGTTCCCTGATTATCATCGTGGCCGCCCTGGTCATTGTGTTTACCGTCATCTATCCCCAGCTCCACAACGACCCCGTGGCGGACGTTTCTCAAGGGGTGTCCCAGCCCCCCGCCAGCCAGGACCCCAGCCCCGCCCCCACTCAGACGCCCCCGGTCCAGAGCGACCCCGTGGTGTCCGACCCCCCGGCGGTGTCCGATCCCCCCGCCAGCCAGCCTCCCGCCAGCCCCTCCGTGGGCCGGGCGGCCACCATCGTCAACGCCGCCGGCGGCCTGCGGGTGCGGGCCGAGCCCAACACCAACTGCGAGGTGCTGGACAGCCTGTTCAACGGGCAGTCCATCACCGTCATTGAGGCGGCGGGCAACGGCTGGTACCGGATCAGCTACGCCGGGCCCGGCGGCGTGGCGCGGTACGGCTACATCATGGGCCAGTACATCTCCAACTGAACCCGGCGCGCCAGACAAATCACAAAAAGAGCCTGCGCGGGACAAAGTCCCGCGCAGGCTCTTTTTGTATGTATGGAGGCGGGCCTCATTTTTTCCAGAACTGCCACCAGTGCTTGGGCTTTTTTGGGGGCTCCGGCTCCTGACCGGCGGCCGGCTCCGCCTGTCCCAGGGCCTTCAGCGCCTCCCGGGCCTTCCGGTGGCCCCGGTCCGCCGCCCGCTGGTAGAGCTCCCGGGCCTTGGCCGGGTCCCTGGCCACCCCCCGGCCCTGTTCGTAGCACTGGCCCAGCAGATACACCGCCCGGATGCTGCCCCGCTCGGCGGCCTCCACGTAGAGGATCAGCGCCCGGCCGTCGTCCTGCTTCACCCCCAGGCCCCCGGCGTAGCAGCGGCCCAGGGCGCAGGTGCCGTCGGCATAGCCGCCCTGATGGGACTTGGCGTACATGGCCACCGCCTTTTTCACGTCCCGCTCCACGCCGAACCCGTTTTCCAGGCACTCGCCCAGCAGGAACTCCGCCCGGTGGTAGCCCTGCCCGGCGGCTTTGGCGAACCATCTGGCCGCCTCCACGTCGTTCTCCTCCACCGCGATGCCGTGGTAGTAGAAAAAGCCCAGATTGCACATGCCCCGGGCATCCCCCCGGTCCGCCGCCTGGCGGTAGAGCTCCGCCGCCCGGGCCTTGTCCTGCGCCACCCCCCGGCCCAGCTCATAGCTCAGGCCCAGGGAACAGGTGCCCGGCGGGTATCCGCTCTCGTGGGCGCGGCGGTAAAGCTCCGCCGCCCGGGCCTCGTCCTTCTCCACCCCCACGCCGTCGTCATAGCACTCGCCCAGCAGCTGCTGGGCCCGGGGATAGTCGCGCTCCGCCGCCTGCTCGAACCAGTGGACGGCCTGCCCGTCGTTTTCCTCCACGCCGATGCCCCGGTAGTAGCAGAAGCCCAGATTGCACTGGGCCGGGACATAGCCCTGCTCCGCCGCCTGACGGTACAGCTCCACCGCCAGAGCTTTGTTCTGCTCCACCCCCTGGCCCAGCTCGCAGCACAGCCCCAGGGCGCAGGTGGCGGGGGGATAGCCCTCCTCGTGGGCACGGCGGTAGAGCTGGGCGGACCGGGCGAAGTCCCGCTCCACCCCCTGGCCCAGCTCGTAGGACTGGGCCAGCAGGAACATCCCCCGGGGATAGCCCTGCTCCGCGCACTGGCGGTAGAGCTCCGCCGCCCGGACCTCGTCCTTTTCCACCCCGATGCCCTGGTCGTAGCACACCCCCAGGGCGCAGGTGCCCGCCTCATACCGCCTCTCGTGGGCCGCCCGGTAGAGGGCCACCGCCTTGTTCACATCCCGCTCCACGCCCAGGCCGCCCTCGTAGCACTCGCCCAGCAGGGTCTGGGCCCGGGGGTAGTCCTGCCGGGCCGCCCGGGCAAACCAGCCCGCCGCCTCCCGGTAGTCCTGCTCCACGCCGATGCCCCGGTAGTAGAAAAACCCCAGATTGCACTGGGCGGGGGCGTACTCCTGTTCCGCCGCCTCCCGGTAGAGCTGGGCCGCCCGCTCTTTATCCATGGCCACCCCGGCGCCCACCTCATAGCACAGCCCCAGCTCGCACAGGGCGGGAGGGTAGCCCTCCGCCCCCGCCTGCTCCAGCAGCCGGATTCCCCGCTCCAGGTCCCGCTCCGTGCCGATGCCCCGGATATAGCACAGGCCCAGGCCGTATTGGGCGGGGATGTAGTCCTCCTCCGCCGCCCTGCGGAACCACCGGAAGGCCTGATCCTCGTCCTGCCGGGCCCCGCCGGTTCCGTTGCAGTAGCTCATGGCCACCCGGTGCTGGGCGTCCAGATCGCCCTCCTCGGCGGCCTCCAGCAGCTCCTGGAAGCGGCGCTGCTTCCTGACCGACACGTCCGCCATGCTCTGAACCAGCTCCGGGTCGATGCAGATCATAACCGCGCTGTGCCCCTGGGGGAGCAGCGTTCCGTCTCTTTCCTCCGCCATCCGGCCTCCGCCTCCTTTCCGCATTGTGGCGCGGCTCCTTTTCGCCGTCTCAGTTCCTTACACTATACCATAGCCGCGCCCCCATGTCAAAACCCAAAGACCGGCAGGCGCTTCCCGCCTGCCGGTCCTTTCGCGCGCTCATTGGCCGGGCGTTTCCTCCCCGCCGCCGGGGGACTCGGGATCGGGGCCGGGGCCGTCCGCGTCCGCCTCGCCGCCGGGCTCCTCCGGGGGAGGCGGCATGGGGATGGGCTCATCCACCATATGGATGTGCCGGGCGGGGGGCTCCACGTCCTCGGGGAGCTGGGCCCTGGTCTTGGTGGAGGTGTAGGCCCCCTCCACCAGCGCCGGGTCCCGGCCCTCAATGATGGCCACCATCTCGCCGCCGGTGATGGTCTCCTTCTCCAGCAGGTAGGCCACGACTTTGTCCATGTCCTCCCGGTTGGCGCGGATAACCTCCACCGCGTCCTTGTAGCACACGTCCAGCACCGCCTTGACGGCCTTGTCCATGACGGCGGCGGTGTCCTGGGCGCAGTCCAGGCCGTAGCCCCCGTCCAGATACTGGTTGCGGACAGAGCCCAGGGCCATCATGCCGAACTCCTCGCTCATGCCGTACATGGCCACCATGTTCCGGGCGATGTTGGTGGCCTCCTGGATGTCCTGGGAGGCGCCGTTGGTCATGGTGTTCATCACCACCTCCTCGGCGGCGCGGCCGCCCATGGACACGGTGATCTTGGCCATCAGCTCCTCGCGGGTGCGCAGGTTGGTCTTGTCCTCCTCGGGCATCAGCAGGGTGTAGCCCAAACTGCCCTCGGTGTGGGGGACGATGGTGATCTTCTGCACCGGCTCGGCGTTCTTCTGCTTGTAGGCCACCATGGCGTGGCCCACTTCGTGGTAGGCCACCAGCTTGCGCTCGAACTCGGTGAGCACGGAGTTTTTCTTTTCGCTGCCGGCGATGACGAACTCGAAGGAGGCCAGCAGGTCCTCCTGAGTCACCAGCCTGCGGCCCTTGCGGACGGCGCGCAGGGCGGCCTCGTTGACGAGATTCGCCAGGTCGGCCCCCACGCACCCGGCGGTGGCCAGGGCGATTTTGTTCAGGTCCACGTCCTCGGCCAGCTTGATCTTCCGGGTGTGGACCTGGAGGGTGGCCAGCCGCCCGGCCAGGTTGGGCCGGTCGATGGTGATGCGCCGGTCGAAGCGGCCGGGGCGCAGCAGGGCCTTGTCCAGCACCTCGGGCCGGTTGGTGGCCCCCAGCACGATGACGCCCTTGCCGGGGTCGAAGCCGTCCAGCTCGGCCAGCAGCTGGTTCAGGGTCTGCTCCCGCTCGTCGTTGCCCCCCATGCGGTTGTCCCGGGACTTGCCGATGGTGTCGATCTCATCGATGAAGATGATGCAGGGGGCCATTTTGGACGCTTCCTTGAACAGGTCCCGGACCCGGGAGGCGCCCACGCCCACAAACATCTCCACGAAGTCGGAGCCGGAGATGGAGAAGAAGGGCACGTTGGCCTCGCCGGCCACGGCTTTGGCCAGCAGGGTCTTGCCGGTGCCCGGCGGGCCCACCAGCAGGGCGCCCTTGGGCAGCTTGGCGCCGATCTCGGTGTACTTGCCGGGGTTGTGGAGGAAGTCGATGATCTCCTCCAGGCTCTCCTTGGCCTCGTCCTGGCCCGCCACGTCCCGGAAGGTGACGCCGGTCTTCTTCTCCACGTACACCTTGGCGTTGGACTTGCCAACCCCGCCGATGCCGCCGAAGCCGCCGCCGGACCCCATCTTCTTGAACATGTAGCGGTACACCAGCATGAGCCCCGCCACCATCAGCAGGATGGGCAGCACCGTGCTGAGGATCATGTTCATCATATACTGCTCTTCGGTGACGGGGTCCCGGTGGAACGCCACGCCGTGCTTGATCAGCCGCCCCACCAGGTCCTCCTCGTTTACCGGACCCACCTGGAACTTGATGGTGTTGCTGGCGGCGCTCTCCAGGTCCTTGCGCTCAAAGGGGTAGAATAGGCTGTTCAGCCCCCCGCCGCCGTAGGACTTCTCCAGCTGGTCCACCACCTCCTTCAGGGGCTCGGCCCCCTCCTTCAGGGTGAAGGTGTAGACGTTGGAGTCCAGCTTGACCTCCTCCACATAGCCCTTTTCCACCCACTCGTAAAAGGTGGAATAGTTCACCGTCTGCACGGCGGCGCTCTCCACCGTGCTGCGGCACATCTGGAGCAGGAACACCAGAAGCACCGCCCACAGCACGATGCTGAAAAAGCCCAGCGGGCTTCTCTTTTTGTCGTCCCCACTGTTGGGATCGCCCCGGCGGTTGGGATCGTTTGGTTTTAACGGGTCGGCCACAGGCACAACCTCCTTCTTTTTAAACCGGAGCCCCGCTCCGGGCAGTCTGCTTTTGAGAATGCTGTTATGGCAGTATATCACACCTTACCCATAAAAACAAGAAATGTTCTTCGCCTCGGTGTAAACTTTCTATGACGAACAGCGGGGGATTTGGACGGGGCGCGCCCTTTTGCGCCGCCGCGGCCGCGCCGCCCTTGCAATTTTCCGGACGCTTTGATATAATATTTTCCAATCGGTTTAGGAGGGGCGCGTTATGAGCACGGTGGTGATCACAGACGGGAAATACCGGGCCTCCATCGCCGCGATCCGAATGCTGGGGCGGGCGGGGTATCGTGTCGCCGTCACCCAGACCCGGGCCGGCCTGGCCCTGGAGCCGCCGGGCTTTGCCTCCCGCTACGCAGGTCAAAGCCGCTGGCTGGAGGGCTCGGAAGACGATCCGGCGTACCCGGACCGGCTGTACGAACTGCTGGCGGAATATGACCATCCGGTGCTGTTCTGCGTGGGGGCGGCCACGCTGAACGCCGTGGCGAAACAGCGGGAGCGGTTCGCCCGGGTGTGCGATTTTCTCATCGCGCCGCCGGAAATTCTGGACGCCCTCAACGACAAGGAGGCGGTCCACCGCCGCTGCCGGGAGCTGGACATCCCCGTCCCCGCCCAGTTCGGCGGGGAGCCGGACCGGTATCCGGTGGTGGTCAAGCCCCATTGCGGGGAGAAGTCCGGCCTCAAGGCCAGGGACCGGTACGCCGTGGCCCGCAATCCCCGGGAGTACGCCGCCTGCCGCGCGGCCATGGAGCGCTATGACCCCTGTCCCATCGTCCAGGAGAAGGTGGAGGGGCAGGGCGCGGGGGCCAGCCTGCTGCTGGACCGGGACAGCCGCCTTATCTCCGCCCTCTGCCACCGGAGAATCCGGGAGTATCCCGCCTCCGGCGGGCCGTCCACCTGCTGCGAGAGCTTTTATGACGGGGCCATGATCCGCCGGGCCTATGAGCTGCTGGCCTCCTTCGGCTTTGTGGGCATGGCCATGGTGGAGTTCAAGGGGCCCTATGTGCTGGAGGTCAACCCCCGGGTTTGGGGCAGCTTTCCCATGACCGAGCGGGCGGACAGCCCCTTTGCCTGCCGCTACGCCCAAGCCGCGGCGGGAGAGCGGCTGGACTATGACCCCCAGGACTACCGGACCGGGGTGCGGATGCGCTTCACCCTGAACGACGGGGCGGCCATGCTGGACAACCTGCGCCACGGAAAGCCCGGCCCCTTCTTTCAGGGGATGGCCGACTGGTTCCGGGCAAAGGAGGCCCTGTCCGCCCGGGACGACCCCGCCCCCTTCCGCCGCTACCTGCGCAACACGCTGCTGAAAAGGTGACTATGGAGCTGAAATTAGACTTGCACACACACTCCCAGCGGTCCCCGGACGGGGTGATGACGCTGGACGAGATCGTCTCCCTGGCAAAGGCCGGGGGGCTGAACGGCGCGGCGGTCTGCGACCACGACCTGGCCCTGATTGACCCGCCGGAGTATGAGGACTTTCTTCTCATACCCGGCGTGGAGGTGTCCACCCAGTTCGGGCATCTGCTGGGGCTGTTTCTCACCGGGCCGGTGGAGACAAGGGACTTTTTTGAGGCGGCGGAGCTCATTCACGCCCAGGGGGGGCTGGCGGTGCTGGCCCACCCCTTCCAGCGCTCCCGGGACGGGGCGAGGCTGGCGCCCGCCGTCCCCCTGCTGGACGGCGTGGAGACGTGGAACAGCCGGGCGGACCGGAACATCCACGACGCCAACCGCCTGGCCCGGAGCTTTGCCCAGGCGTGCCGCCTGCCCGCCTTCGGCGGCAGCGACGCCCACCGCCCTCAGGAGGTGGGAAACGGCTTCACGGTGGTGGAGGCGGAGGCGCTGACCCTGGAGGCGGCCAAGGCCGCCCTGCTCTCCGGTGCGGCCCGGACGGAGGGCCGCCGGAGCAGGGCCTGGTACGCCGCCCGGAGCCAGCTCACCAAACGGCGCAGGATTGGGGCGCGCCCCCTGAGCTACGCCAAATGGGCGGCCTTTGCCGCCAAGTGCTGCTTGCAGGACATCTTTCGGAAAGGGGATTGAGCCATGTCGCTCATCGTAAAAATCGGGAAAAAGGGGAAGCGGCTGATGAAAAAGCTCCTCCCGCCGGAGAAGCGGTATCTCAGCTACACCCGGCGCGTCGAGCGGGTCAAAACGGACAAGCGCCTGTGCGCCATGACCTTCGACGACGGGCCCATGGACCTGCCCGCCGCCCCGGACCGCTTTGAGGGCCGCTCCCTCACCGACGTGCTGCTGGACACTCTGGCGGAATTCGGGGCAAAGGGCACCTTCGACGTGGTGGGCGACACCAGCCAAAACTACCCCGACCAGGCGGGCAAGGTGGGCAGCGCCGCCTGGGGCGGGATCAAATTCGACCACTACCCCGATCTGGGCTGCGACCTCAAGGGGGGCGCGGCCCACAATGACCGGCTCATCCGCCGGATTTTGGACGAGGGCCACCAGATCACCAACCACGGCTACCGCCACATCATTTTCGGCAAAAAGCCCTTTGTCTACGGGGCCCGGGAGTACCTGGGGGGCGTGGACAAGGCCCTGGACGACCTGGACAAGCTGGACAAGCTCCTCTGGGAGACCTACGGCTACCAGATCACCATGGGCCGCCCGCCCCACTACGTGGACGCCATCGGGGACGGCTTCACCAGCTACGACGTGTACGACCGGATGGATTACCAATACCTGGCCGCCTCCTTTGACGGGGCCGGCTGGCTGCCCTCCACCCTGCCCGGCCCGGAGGCGGCGCTGGAGGCCGAGGTCAACGCCATGGTGGAGCCCATGAGAAAGGCGCTGGAGCAGGACCCGGACTTTTTCCGCGGCCAGATCATCTTCCAGAAGGACGGCTGCAACATGTCCAAGCGCACCCCGGTGGCCTTCGGGCTGAGAAAGCAGCTGGAGCTGCTGAAGGAGTACGGCTACCGGGTGGTGACGGTGGAGGAGCTGATGCGGGAGAGCCCCTTCGCCGACGTGGGCCGGGACGACCCGCTGTTTGACAAGCTGTGCCGCCTGCAAAAGGACCGGGCGGTGGCCTACTCCGACAACCTGGTGCGGCTGGACCAGCCCATGACCTGGGGGGAGCTGGCCATGCTGCTGGCCCCCAAGGAGGAGGCCATGGACCTGCGCTGGGACAAAATCCGCGATGACGGCAAGGGCCGGCACCCCTGCTGGGGAGCTCTGGCCTGGTGCGCGGAGCGGGGGCTGATCCCCAAGCGGGCAAAGCCGGACAGCCCCATCACCGCCCTGCCCGAGGGACCCTTCGGCCCTGCGGAGGGCTTCTCCCGGCGGGAGATTTACACAGCCTATCAGGAGTCATAAACGCCCCGGCGTCGGGCGATGAAAAGGAGAAATGAGCCATGAGTGAAAAACGATATGACGTGACCGCTTTGGGGGAGCTGCTCATCGACTTCACCGAGAACGGCCTCAGCGGCCAGGGCAACACCCTCTTCGAGGCCAACCCCGGCGGGGCCCCCTGCAACGTGCTGGCCATGCTGAAAAAGCTGGGCCGCTCCTGCGCCTTCATCGGCAAGGTGGGGGACGACATGTTCGGCCATCTGCTCCGGGATACGGCGGCCCAGGCGGGCATCTGCATGGACCACCTGGTTTTTGACCGGGAGGCCCGGACCACCCTGGCCTTCGTCAAGACCTTTGAGAACGGCGACCGGGACTTTTCCTTCTACCGCAATCCCGGGGCGGACATGATGCTCCGGGAGGAGGAGCTGCCCCTGGAGGCCATCGCGGACAGCCGGATTTTCCACTTCGGCACCCTGTCCATGACCCACGAGGGGGTGCGCAGGGCCACCTGTAAAGCTGTCGGCCATGCCAAGGCTTGCGGCGCGGTCATCTCCTTCGACCCCAACCTGCGCCCGCCCCTGTGGGACAGCCTGGAGGAGGCGAAAGCGCGGATTGAATACGGCCTGGCCCAATGCGACGTGCTGAAAATCGCCGACAACGAGCTGGAGTTTATGACCGGCGAGACGGATTTCGACCGGGGCGCGGCCATTCTGCGGGAGAAATATCCCAACATCCGGCTGTTCAACGTCACCGCCGGGGCCCAGGGCAGCTACTCGTTCTATGAGGACAAGCGGGTGTTCGTCCCCGCCTGCAAGCGGGGCGGCGTCATCGAGACCACCGGGGCCGGGGACACCTTCTGCGCCAGCGTGCTGAACTTTGTGCTGGACCACGGCCTGGAGGGGCTCTCCGAGGCGGACCTGGCCGCCATGCTCTCCTTCGCCAACACCGCCGCCTACCTGGTGACGACCCGGAAGGGGGCCATCCGCTCCATGCCGGAGCGGGAAGAGGTGGAGGCTCTGCTGAAGCAGGGCTGACCGGACAACAAGACAGGTCCCTCTCCCGGTTTGGGAGAGGGACCTGTCTCTTTTTACCGTTTACTGAATGCCGGTGAGGTCGAAGCCGTCCAGCCACGCGCCGGCCGCCTCGCACACCTCCCGCAGGCACTTCTCGTCGAAGGGGCTGTCCAGCCCGGCGTTGGCGAGCAGCTCGGTGAAGGTGCGGCTGCCGCCCTGGCGGGTGTAGGCCATATACTTCTCCCAGGCCGCCTTTTTGTCCTTCTGGAGCAGAGTCCACAGCTCCAGCGCCACCGTCTGGGCCAGGCAGTAGTCGATATAGTAGAAGGGGGCCTCATAGATGTGGCTCTGCCGCTGCCACGCCTCGCCGTCGGCAAAGAAGGGGATGTCCCCGTCCAGCCGCACCCAGGGCATATACTGGCCTTGCAGCTCCTTCCAGACCGCGTGGCGCTGGGCGGGGGTCATGTCCGGGTTGGCGTAGACCTCGTGCTGGAAGTGGTCCACCAGAGCGCCGTAGGGGATGAAGGTCAGCGCCCCGGCCAGATGGCTGTACAGGTACTTCCGGGTGTCCGGGCCGAAGAAGCCCTCCGTCCAGGGCCAGGCCATGAACTCCATGGACATGGAGTGGACCTCGCAGGCCTCCATGCCGGGCCAGCAGTACTCCATAGGCACCCGGTCCCGGTTCATCCAGCCGGCGAAGGCGTGGCCTGCCTCGTGGGTAATCACCTCCACGTCCCCCTGGGTGCCGTTGAAGTTGGCGAAGATGAAGGGCACCTTATACTCCGGGATGGAGGTGCAGTAGCCGCCCCCGGCCTTGCCCTCGGTGGCCAGCACGTCCATCAGCTCCCCGTCCAGCATGGTCTGGAAGAACTCGGAGGTCTCCGGGGACAGCTCGTCGTAGAACTTTTTGCCCTGGGCGATGATATCGTCCGCCGTGCCCTGGGGCCTGGGGTTGCCGGAGCGAAATTTCAGGGCGTTGTCGGCGTAGCTCAGGGGGTACTCCACCCCGATGCGCTTTGCCTGGGCCCGGAAGATCCGGTCGGCCAGGGGCACCAGGTACCGGCGCACGGCGGCGCGGAACTTCTCCACGTCCTCCTGGCCGTAGCAGTTGCGGCCCATGCGGTAGTAGCCCAGCTGGGTATAGCCGTCATAGCCCAGCTTGCGGCCCATCTCGTCCCGGAGATGGGTCAGCTCGTCGTAGATGCGGTCCAGCTCCCCCTGGTGCTCCTTGAACCAGGCTCCCACCGCCTTCCAGGCGGCCAGGCGGCGCTGGTCGTCCGCGTCGGACTGGAAGGGGCCCATCTGGGCCAGAGTATAGGTCTTGCCCTCAAAGGGCACCTGGGCGGAGGCGATGAGCTTCTGGTACGCCTGGGTCAGGTCGTTCTCCTTCTGGAGCTGGGGTACGATCTCCGGGGAGAAGGTTTTGAGGCGGATCTCGGTGTTCAGGAACATGAGTCCGCCGTACTCCTCCTCAAAGTCCTTGCGGAAGGGGGACTCCAGCATGGCGATGCTCCACGCCTGGTCGCACTCCTGCCACTCGGGGATGGCGGCGTTCCAAAAGGTTATCTCCCCGTCGTAAAATTCGTCCCGGGTGTCGATGGTGTTGCGGATCTGGGCCAGGGTGGACATGGTATTTCCATGCCGGTCCAGCTCCTCCTTCTCCAAAAACACGGCCCTGGCCTCTTCATAGCTCTTTGCCGCCTTCATCCGGGCGGTGAACTGGTTCTGTTTTTCCTTGAACGCCTCCCAGTCGGGGCGCTCATAGGGCATCTCGGAAAATTTCATCTGATATTCACTCCTTATTTGTTGATGGGAAGCGCTTCCCCGTTCAGGACCGCTCGGGTCAGCCGGTCTTCCCCGGTGTCCGAGCGGTAGTCCAGGGTGAGCAGGAAAGGGGGCGCGCCCTGGGCCAGCAGCCGCAGGAAGACCATGTCTCCCTCCCACAGGGGCAGGTCCGGCACCCGCTCCTTGGGCACCCAGGCCAGCTCGCCCTCGCTGCAATCCATGTTCAGCTCCCCCGTCCAGCCCGTGGCGGTAAACAGGTACATGAACTGGTCCGAGCCGCTGTCATGGCTCAGGAACGTGACTACCCCCCGGAACTGAAGTTCCGTGAGGGTAAGGCCCGTCTCCTCCCGCACCTCCCGGCACAGGCACTCGTCGGGGCTCTCCCCCTCCTCGAACTTGCCGCCCACACCGATCCACTTTCCCTTGTTGATGTCCGCCTTTTTCTTGACCCGGTGGAGCATGAGGTACTCGCCTTGGGGGTTTTCCAGGTAGCACAGCGTACTGTTGTACACGGTTTATCATATCCTTCCGCTGTCATCACGCCTCGCCTCGTCGGCGCAAGCTGCGCTCACTCGCTTTCCCCTTCGGGAAAAGCCCGCCCGCTCCGCTGCGCCTCCTCTCCCCGCAAAGCCAGAGACCGGCTTTGCGGGGCCCTTTTGGGCGCGCGGCCCGGACGCTAGAAGGGCAGGTTCAGCCCGCCGGTGAGCTTGGACATCTGGCTGGCGGCGTCCTCGGCGGCCTTGCGCAGCGCCTCGTTGACGGCGGCCACGATCAGGTCCTGAAGCATCTCCACATCCTCCGGGTCCACCGCCTCCGGGTCGATGGTCACGGACACCAGCTCCTTTTTGCCGGACACCGCGGCGGTGACAACGCCTCCCCCGGCGGCGGCCTCGTAGGTCTTGGACTCCAGCTCCTCCTGGGCCTTCATCATGTCCTGCTGCATCTTCTGGGCCTGGCGGATCATGTTGTTCATGTTCCCGCCGCCCATGCCGCCCATACCGCGGCTGTTGAATCCCTTTGCCATATCAGTTACCTCCTATGTCGCCGCCGCAAGTTTTTTACTCTACCACGATATTGCTGCCGCCCCGGTTCAAAAACGCCTCCAAGGGGTCCGCCGCGTCCGCCGGGGCGGACGCGGCGGCCTCCGCCGGGGCCTGGCCCACCCGCACCGACACCTGCCGGGCCGTCCCGGTGAATTGGCCGCACAGCTCCGCCATGGGCCGGGTGATGGCGGGTTTGTCCAGCATGCCCTTCAAAAAGTCGTTGGCCACCCACAGGGTGAGCTGCCGCCCGTCCCAGCGGCCCTCCGCCATGGCCGGGTTGCCGATGAAGCTGTAATCGCTCACCGCCAGCATCCCCTTGAGCCGGGCGCGGAAGGCCTCCCAGCCCGGCCAGCCGGGGGCTGCGGGGGGACCGGACTCCGGTTCCGGTGCCGCTTTGGCGGGGGCCGGAGGCTCCGGCGTTACCTGGGCCGCGGCCTTGGGCGCGGGCTCCGGCTCCGCCCAGGGGGGCGCGTCCTCCCGGGCGGGGGGCTCCTCGGGCAGAGGGGGCTCCTCCCAGGGAACCTCCTCCGCCAGGAGCGGTTCCCGTTTGAGCGGCGGAGCTCCCCGGCTGGGCGGGGAAGGCGCTTCCGTGGCCGGGGCGGGCGCGGGAACGGCCCCCTGCTCCAGCCGGGCCACCCGGGCGGACAGCCCCGCCAAGGACCCGTCCAGCGCGGGGTCGCACAGCGCCGCCAGACACAGCTCCATGTCGGTGCGGCGGTTGGCGGACCGGGCCAGGTCCGCCGCCGTTCTCTGCAACAGGGTGAGCATCTGCACCAGCCGGGGCACGCTGAACCGGGCGGACAGCCCCTTCAGCGTCTCGTTGTCAAAGCCCCCGGTCATCAGGGCCGCGCCCACCCTGGGGGCGGTCTTGCGCACCAGCAGGTCCCGCACCAGGGCGGACAGCTCCCCCGCCAGAGCGGTCATCTCCTTCCCGTTGGCGTAGAGGGCGTCCAGCCGCTCCAGGGCGGCGGCGGCGTCCCCGCCGGCAGCGTGCTGGAGCAGGGCCGCGGCCTCCAGATTTCCCGCCAGCCCCAGGGCGGACAGCACCCGCTCCTCGTCCACCGCCCCGCCTCCGCCGGAGCACTGGTCCATCAGGGACAGGGCGTCCCGCATTCCGCCGTCGGCCAGCCGGGCGATGAGGGCGGCGGCGCCCTCGGTGAGCCCGATGCCCTCCGCCCCGGAGACGCGGAGCAGGTGGGCGGCGATGTCCGCGGCGTGGATGCGCTTGAAGGCGAACTGCTGGCACCGGCTTTTGATGGTGGCGGGCACCTTGTGGACCTCGGTGGTGGCCAGGATGAACATCAGATGGTCCGGCGGCTCCTCCAGAATCTGGAGCAGGGCGTTGAAGGCCTGGGCGGACAGCATGTGCACCTCGTCCACGATGTAGACCCGCTTTTTCACGGACGCGGGGGTGTAAACGGCCTCGTCCAGAATGGCCCGGACATCGTCCACGCCGTTGTTGGAGGCCGCGTCCAGCTCCAGCACGTCCAGGATGGACCCGTTGAGAATGCCCAGGCAGGAGGGGCAGGCGTTGCAGGGATTGCCGTCCTGGGGATTCTCGCAGTTCGCCGCCCGGGCCAGCAGCTTGGCGCAGGAGGTTTTGCCCGTCCCCCGGGTGCCGGTGAACAGGTAGGCGTGGGACAGCCGCCCCTCCGCCACCTGGCGCTTCAGGGTCTGGGTGACGTGGCCCTGTCCCACCACCTGGTCAAAGGTCTGGGAGCGCCACTTCCGGTATAGGGCCTGGTACATCGGCAATCACCTCTCGCATGTAAAAGAAACGCGCAGCGCTGTTGCACGCTGCGCCTAACAGACCGTGGCATTGTCACACTCCGGCGCAAAACAAGACCGCGCACCGGCCTTTGAAGGACAGGATATGCCCGTTACCCATACAGCCGGCTCAGGACCGGCGGGCCCGCGGCACACGCCCAGGTCCGCTTAGTGCTGCTCGGTTCCCCGCCTGACACGGTTCACGGGTGAGCGTTGCGCGGGACCGGTCCGTCATCGCTGCTTATATGGGGCAGGCGGCACAGTCTGCCTCCGGGGGCCGGGATTCATCCCTGCTGTAGCGGGTTGCAGGTACAGGGCACCGCTATCTCCCCAACTAGCGCGGCCTTGCCTCGCGCCGGGCGTGCGGCAGGCCGGAGTTATTTTATCACGCTTTGGAAAATATATCAACCGTATTTTCAAAAAAACCGGGGAGCGGCCCTCCGGTTTGCCTCTTGTTTCTCCCACATGGCTGTGGTATAATTTACATTCAAGCATAAAATAGGAGTAAACCAGCCTACTTGAATAGCGAGGAGCGTCGATATGAAAATTGTAGTTTTGGCCGGCGGGCTCAGTCCCGAGCGGAATGTCTCCCTGTCCAGCGGCTGCAAGGTGTGCGCCGCCCTGCGGGAGCGGGGACACGAGACGGCTCTTATTGATATGTACCTGGGCACGGAGGGGGAGCCCGCGGCCCTGTTCACCGCCCCCATCCCGGAGGAGCTGACCCGGATCGGCCGCCAGGCCCCGGATCTGGCGGCGGTGAAGGCCTCCCGCGCGGGCGGCGGGGCGAACCAGTTCGGCCCTGGCGTGCTGGAGCTGTGCGCCATGGCGGACGTGGTGTTCCTGGCCCTCCACGGCGCCTGCGGCGAGGATGGCCGGGTGCAGGCCGCGCTGGACCTGCTGGGCGTACCCTACACCGGCGCGGGCTATCTGGGCAGCGCCGCCGCCATGGACAAGGACCTGACCAAGCGCCTTGTGGCCCCCTTCCTGGAGCCGCTGGGCGTACCCACCCCTAAGTGGGAGCTGGTAAAGTATACAGCGGAGGACATTCCCGCCTTGGCGGAGCGGCTGGAGCTGCCCTGCGTGGTGAAGCCGGTGGCCTCCGGCTCCTCCATCGGGGTGTCCATCGCCCGCGGCCGGGAGGAGCTGTCCGCCGCCCTCGCCCAGGGCCTGGACCACGGCGGCGTGTGCGTGGTGGAGCAGTACATCGCCGGCCGGGAGATCCAGGTGGGCATTCTGGAGGACCGGGCCCTGCCCTCCATCGAGATCGTGCCCAAGGAGGGCTTTTACGACTATGAGAACAAGTACCAGCCCGGGGCGGCGGAGGAGTTCTGCCCCGCCCCCATTCCGGCGGACTGGGAGCGGCGGCTGAGCCGGGCGGCGCTGACGGTGTTCCGGGCCCTGGGCCTGTCGGTGTACGCCCGAGCGGACTTCATCGTCACCGAAGACGGAACCCCCTGGTTCCTGGAGATCAACACCCTGCCCGGCATGACTCCCACCAGCCTGCTGCCCCAGGAGGCGGCGGCGGTGGGCATCGGCTACGGCGAGCTGTGCGAGCGCATCATCAACGCGTCTTTGGAGGCCCGGGAAGCGCGGCGGTAGACGCACGGCCGCAATTGGGAAAACGAGAGGAGCGCCACTATGGAGGCTTTGACACTGAGACAGCTGCTGGAGTCGGTAAACGGCGTCCTGCTGGGGGAGCCCGCCGGCCTGGACGCCCTGGTCTACGATGTGAGCACGGACAGCCGGGCCATCCAGCCGGGCTGCCTGTTCATCCCCCTGGAGGGGGAGCGGTTCGACGGCCATTCCTTCATCAATTCCGCCCTGGAGGCGGGGGCCGCCGGGTGCGTTACCGCCCGGGAACGGGAGAGCTATCAGCCGGGAAAGTTCTACATCAAGGTGCGCTCCACCCAGCGCGCCCTGTGGGATCTGGCCAGGTATTATAAGCGGCTGTTCCCCATCCCCTTCGTGGCCGTCACCGGCTCGGTGGGCAAGACCACCACCAAGGACATGGTGGCCGCGGTGCTGGGGGCCAAGTTCCGGGTCCACAAGACGGAGGGCAATTTCAACAACGACATCGGCGTGCCCCTCACCCTGCTGAAGCTGGAGCAGAGGCATCAGGTGTGCGTGGTGGAGATGGGCATGGACCACGCCGGGGAGATCGACTACCTGGCCCGGCTGGTGGAGCCCGACATGGCCCTCATCACCAACATCGGCGACGCCCACATTGAGAATCTGGGCAGCCGGGAGAATATTTTCAAGGCCAAGTGCGAGGTCTTCCCCCATCTGAAGCGGGACGGCCTGGCCGTCCTCAACGGGGACGACCCCCTGCTGGCCTCCCTCCGGGGCACGCTGTGCCAGCGCACCGCCTTCGTGGGCCGCGGGGAGGGGCTGGACTACACCGCCTTTGACCTCAGCAACGACGGGGCGTGCCGCCTCAGCTGCCGGATCAAAACCCCCCGCAGCCAGTTCCAGGCGGACATACCCGCGCTGGGCAGCCACATGATCTATCCCACCCTCATGGCCGCCGCCGTGGGCGAGGCCCTGGGCATGGCCCCCGACGAGATCATCCAGGGCATCGGCGCCTTCCTGCCCACCAAAATGCGGATGAACATCATTCGCTGCAAGGGGGACGTCATGATCCTCAACGACGCCTATAACGCCAACCCCCAGTCCATGCGGGCCGCCGCCGCCGTATTGGGGGACGCCCAGGGCCGCCGCAAGGTGGCGGTGGTGGGCGACATGAAGGAGCTGGGCCCCAGCGCGGAGCAGTTCCACCGGGCGGTGGGGGGCTATTTTGCCCAGGCGGGGACCGACCGCCTCATCGCCGTGGGTGAGCTGGCCCGGTTCATTGCCGAGGGGGCCCGGGACGCGGGCATGGACCAGGCGGACTGGTTCCCTGGCTTTGACGAGGCCAAAACCGCCCTGTCCCGGGAGGTCCGGGCGGGCGTGACCATTTTAGTAAAGGCGTCGAGGGCCATGGCCTTTGAGAAAATTGTGGATTTTTTACAGGCAAACGTGCCGCAATAAGGAGAACATATCCCCATGATCGACATACAGCTCACCGGCCTTGTCAAGGAGTTCGAGGTCGGCAAACGAATTTTAGACGGCTTTTCCCTCCAGGTGGACCAGGGGGAGCGGGTGGGCCTGCTGGGCCCCAACGGCGCGGGCAAGACCACCATCTTCCGCATGATGACCGGCCAGGTCCGCCCCGACGAGGGGACCATCGCCATCGCCCCGGGCAAGCGGCTGGGCCTCATCTCCCAGATCCCCGTCTATCCGGCGGGCTACACCGTCCGGGACGTGCTGGACACCGCCTTCGCCCCCCTCCACGCCATGGAGGAGGAGCTGGCCCGGCTGGCGGCGAGCATGGCGGGCGGGGACGACCCAGCCGTGCTGGCCCGGTACGACCAGCTCGCCGCCGCCTTCGAGCTGGGGGGCGGCTACGACACCGAGACCCGGCTGAACAAGGTCTGCAACGGCCTGGGCATCGGGGCGGACATGCGTGAGCGGCCCTTCGACGCCCTGTCCGGCGGGGAGAAGACCCGGATCAACCTGGCCCGGCTCATTTTGGAGGACACCGATATCCTCCTGTTGGACGAGCCCACCAACCACCTGGACCTGAACGCCACCGAGTGGCTGGAGGGCTATCTGGAGCGGTTCAAGGGCACGGTGCTGGCCATCTCCCATGACCGCTGGTTTCTGGACAAGGTGGTCAAACGGGTGGCGGAGATTCAGGACGGGAAGGCGGAGCTTTACTCCGGCAGCTACTCCTTTTACGTGGAGGAGAAGGAGCGGCGCTATCAGGAGCGCTTGAAGCAGTACGAGAAGGAGCAGGCGAAAATATCTCAGCTGGAGGCCGCGGCGGAGCAGATGCGCTTGTGGGCCTTCAAGGGCAACGACAAGCAGTACCGCCGGGCCATCAACATGGAGCGGCGGATTGAGCGTATGCGCACCACCGACCGGCCCACCAAAGAGCGGAAGCTGTCCACCCGGTTTGGGGAGCGGGAGTTTCACGGCGACGAGGCCCTGGTGGTGACGGAGCTGAAAAAGTCCTTTGGGGAGCGGGTGCTCTTCGACCACATCAACCTGGACGTGGCGGGGGGCGAGCGGATCGCCCTGCTGGGGGACAACGGCACGGGCAAGTCCACCTTTATCAAGCTCATCATGGGGGAGGAGGCCCCCGATTCCGGGTCCATCTACCTGGGGCCCTCCATCCGAATTGGCTACCTGCCCCAGATCATCCACTTCGACCGGCCCGACCGGAACCTGGTGGACACCATGCTCTACGCCCAGAACTGCTCCACCCAGGAGGCTCGGGACCGGCTGGCCTCTTTCAAATTCCGGGGGGAGGACGTGTTCAAGCAGGTGTCCGCCCTGTCCGGCGGGGAGCAGTCGAGGCTGCGGCTGTGTATGCTCATGGACAGCCGGATCAACCTGCTGATTCTGGACGAGCCCACCAACCATCTGGACATCGGCTCCCGGGAGTGGATTGAGGAGGCGGTGGAGGAGTACGGCGGCAACCTGCTGTTCGTCTCCCACGACCGCTATTTCATCGAGAAGTTCGCCACCCGGGTTTGGATGCTGGAACACGGACAGATCACCGATTTTCACGGCTCCTACACCGAGTTCCGCGCCTTCCGGGAGCGGCAGGAGGCGCTCAAAAACGCGAAAACCGCCCCGGAGCCGGAGAAACCGAAAGAGGACAAGCTGAAGCAAAAACGCCCCGGCGGCACGAAAGAGCTGGAAAAACAGGCCCGCGCCGCCGAGCGGGCGGTGGAAAAGGCGGAGGTCCGGCTGGACGAGCTGGCCCAGGAGGCGGAGGAGGCCGCGTCGGACTATCTGCGGCTCCAGGAGATCTACAAGGAGCGGGAGGCCGCCGAGGATGAGCTGGCCCACCTCTACGGGGAGTGGGAGCGGCTGGCGGCGGAGCTGGAGGAGGCCCGGGGATGAGCGGCGCGGACAGTTTTATGCAGAGCTACCGGCGCTACAAGGGCAGCAGCCCCCAGCGGAAAAAGAGGCCCTGGCTCACCGCCCTGCTGATTTTGCTGGGGCTTGGCCTTGTTCTGTTCGGGGCGCTGGAGGCCGTCATTGCCATCCACAGCCGGGACCGGGTGGCAGCGGATCCCCAGCCGGAGGTCATGGTCATCTTCGGCTGTCAGATGCGGAGGGACGGCCCATCCATTCTGCTCCGTGACCGGCTGGATGCCGCCCTGGCCTACTGGGAGGAGCACCCGGATATCAAGATCGTCGTCACCGGCGGCAAGGGGGACGACGAGCACGTCTCCGAGGCCCAGGGGATGTACGACTACCTCGCCGCCCATGGGGTGGATGGGGAGAAAATCTGGATGGAGGATCAGTCCCGGAACACCTGGCAGAACGTCAACTACACCTTTGACCTGATGGAGCGGGAGGGCTGGGATGTCACCGATGACGTGCTGCTGGTGTCCAGCGGGTTTCATCTGGCCCGGATTGAAATGCTCTGGGACCGGGCGCGGGACGGCAGGCTGCAAGGAGAGGTCTATCACGACCAGTATATCTCCACCCTGGCCGCGCCGGTGAGCCACGGGCCCTCCCGGGTGCAGATGTTCTTTCGGGAGCCGCTGGCCCTGGTGAAATCCTTCCTCTTTGACCGGTAAATCCGCGATATCAGCCCCACCGCCCTCCGCGGGGCGGTGGGGAAGAAATTGAGAATTAGGTGATGCTATGACGGACAACCTGAAAAATATTGAGCTGCGTTATGCGGAGCTGGAGGCCCGGCTGTCCGCCAACGAGACCTACGCCGACCCGGAGCTGGTGTCCCGGCTCAACCGGGAGCAGAAGGAGCTGGAGCCCCTGGTGACGGCCTGGCGGGCGCTGCGCCGCGCCCAGAGCGATCTGGCGGAGGCGGAGGAGCTGCTCTCCGACCCGGAGATGAAGGAGCTGGCCCAGGCGGAGCTGGCCCAGGCCAAGGAAGACATCGAACGGCTGGAGCGGGAGATCAAGGTGCTCCTCCTGCCCCGCGACCCCAACGACGGCAAAAACGTCATCATGGAGATCCGGGCGGGGGTGGGCGGCGAGGAGTCCGCCCTGTTCGCCCACTCCCTCACCCGGATGTACACCATGTACGCGGAAAAGCGGGGCTGGAAAGTGGAGGTCAACTCCGCAAGCGAGACGGAGCTGGGCGGGGTCAAGGAGATCTCCTTTACCATCGAGGGGGACGGCGCCTGGTCCCGGATGAAGTTCGAAAGCGGCGTCCACCGGGTTCAGCGGGTGCCGGAGACAGAGTCCGGCGGACGGGTCCACACCTCCACCGCCACCGTGGCGGTGCTGCCCGAAATGGAGACGGCGGACGTGGAGCTCAACCCCGCCGATGTGGAAATGCAGGTGTTCCGCTCCTCCGGGGCGGGGGGGCAGCACATCAACAAGACCTCCTCCGCCGTGCGGCTCATCCACCGGCCCACCGGGACGGTGGTGGAGTGCCAGCAGGAGCGCTCCCAGTTCCAGAACCGGGAGAAGGCCATGCGCCTGCTGGCCTCCATCCTCTATGACCGGGAGCAGGAGCGCATTCAGTCGGAGTACGGCGAGAACCGCCGCAGCCAGGTGGGCACCGGCATGCGCAACGAGCGCATCCGCACCTACAACTTTCCCCAGGGGCGGCTCACCGACCACCGGGTAGGGCTGACGCTGTACAAGCTGGACGCGGTGATGGACGGCGACCTGGACGAGATCATCGACGCGCTGGCCGCCGCCCGTCAGGCGGAGCAGCTGGCGGAACGGGGGTAGCGGCGCGTTCCTTGAAGGAGCGCCTGGGCCAGCTACGGCGGTTGGGCGCGTTTGGCGCAGACCTCAACATACAAATAAAGGGGGGACTGGCCCGGGCCGAGAGAAAGGAACGCGCCGCTGCCCCGGAAAGAGTATTTAAATGTTTTCTCATATCATTTTCGATCTGGACGGCACCCTCCTCAACACCATCGACGATCTGGCGGACGCGGGCAACCACGTCTGCGCCGCTCACGGCTGGCCCACCCACACGGTGGACCAGTTCAAGCATATGGTGGGAAACGGCATCCCCAACCTGGTGAGCCGCTTCACCCCGGACGGTCTCAGCGAGGAGGAGCTGGCCCAGGCCCTGGCGGAATTTTCCGCCTACTACGGCGAACACAAGGAGGACAAGACCGCCCCCTACCCCGGCGTCCCGGAGCTGCTGGACGCCCTGAAGGGAGCGGGGCTGCGGCTGTCTGTGCTGTCCAACAAGGCCCACGCCCTGGCGGGGCCGGTGGTGGAGCACTATCTCCCCGGCGTGTTTGAGTACGTCCAGGGGGCGCTGCCCGGCGCGCCGCTGAAGCCCGACCCCACCCTCCTCCGCGCCCTGATGGAGCAGGTAGGGGCAAAGCCGGAGACTACTCTGTTTGTGGGGGACAGCGGCGTGGACGCGCTGACGGGCAAAAACGGCGGGCTGACCGTGTGCGGCGTGCTGTGGGGCTTCCGGGACCGGGAGGAGCTGAAGGACGCTGGGGCGGAGTGGATCATCCACAGCCCGGACCAGCTGGCCGCCATTGCCACCGGCACCGCCCTGCTGCCCGCCGGGCAGGGGGCGCTGGCGGCGGAGCTGCTGCGCATGGGCCGCCTGGCGGCGGTGCCCACCGAGACGGTATACGGCTTGGCGGCGGACGCCAGCCAGGAAAACGCGGTCCAGGCCGTCTACGCGGTCAAGGGCCGCCCCGAGCAAAAGCCGCTGAACGTGCTGGTGGACGGCATAGCCATGGCGGAGACCGTCTGCCGGGACATTCCGGCGGACGCCTACCGGCTGGCGGACGCCTTCTGGCCCGGGCCGCTGACCATGGTTTTGCGGGGGAACGGAACCCTGCCCCCCATCGTCTCCGCCGGGGGGGTCACTCAGGGGGTGCGCTGCCCCGACCATCCGGATACGCTGGCCGTCATCAGGGCCCTGGGCCGGCCCCTGGCCTGCCCCTCCGCCAACCTGTCGGGAGGGCCCAGCCCCAGGTCCGCCGGGGAGGCGCTGGGCCAGCTGGCCGGGAAGATCGACGCGGTGCTGGACGGGGGCCCCTGCGCGGTGGGGGTGGAGTCCACCATTTTGGACCTGACCGCCGCCCCCTACCGGATCTTACGGGAGGGCGGGCTGAGCCGGGAGAACATCGAGGCAGTTTTAGGCCCCGGCAAATTGGAAAACAATTGAAAGGAAATCAAGTTAAGCAATGAATATAGAGGTAAAAAACAACATCGCCCTCGTGCGGGAGCCGGGGGTGCTCATCACCAGCGGCCCCTCCGCCATGGAGCTGCTGGCCTCGGTCCGGTATGAGACGGGCTGCACCGCGATGGTTCTGTTCAAGGAGCGGCTGGACGAGGGGGGGTTCTCAGGCTATACCAGCAAGCCCCTCCGGGACTTCATCCGGGAGAGCAATCAGGGCCGGCACGTCTGCTTTCAGCCCGACGAGGCGTCGGCCCTGGCCTGGCTGGAGCGGGCGGGCGCATGACCGTCATCGGCATTACCGGCCCCACCGGGGCGGGCAAAACCACGGTGCTGAACGTGCTGGCGGAGCTGGGCGGGGCCGTCGCGGACTGCGACGCGGTGTATCACCAGCTGCTGCTCACTGATGTGTCCATGCAAAATGAGCTGAAAAACCGGTTTGGACGGGAAATTTTTGATGAAAATGGGTACTTGCGCCGGAAGGAACTTGGTGCTATTGTATTCGGGGACCGGTCCGCGCTGGATGACTTAAACGCCATCACCCACCGGCACATCGTGGCGGAGCTGCGGCGGCTCATCGCCCGGGCGGAGGAGGCGGGCCGCCCGGCCATGGCCCTGGACGCCGTCGCCCTGCTGGAGAGCGGGGCGGGCGGGCTGTGCGATGTGACCGTGGCCGTCACCGCGCCGGAGGAGCTTCGGGTGCGCCGCGTCATGGCCCGGGAGGGCGTTTCGGAGGAGTACGCCTGGGCCAGAGTGGGGGCCCAGAAGCCCAGCGCCTGGTTTGAGGCGCGCTGTACCTATACCCTGCGCAACGACGGGGACCGGGAAAGCCTTGAGGCCAAGGCCCGGACCCTGTTTGAATCTATTTTTTGAAGGAGGATCAGCGAAATGGAAGAAAAGACGGCGGGCCAGCAGCTGCGGGAGGCGCTGCTGACCCAGAGAAAAAACGGTTGGGACGTGGTGGACGAGACCAGGTCCCAGGCCATTTTTGACTACTGCGAGGGCTACAAGGCCTTCCTGAACCGGGGCAAAACCGAGCGCTGCTGCGTGGACTACACGCTGGAGCTGGCCCAGGCCGCGGGCTTTGTCCCCCTGGAGCGGGGCATGGAACTCCACCCCGGCGCCAAGGTGTACCGGGTGAACCGGGGCCGGGGCATCAACCTGGCTATTGTGGGCTCCGTCCCCCTGGATCAGGGCGTGTCCATCACCGCCTCCCACATCGACAGCCCCCGGCTGGACCTGAAGCCCACCCCCCTGTATGAGGACAATGAGCTGGCCTTCCTCAAGACCCATTACTACGGCGGCATCAAAAAATATCAGTGGGTGACCATCCCCCTGGAGCTGCGGGGGGTGGTGGCCATGAAGGACGGCACGGTGAAGCCCATCTCCGTGGGCTCCTACCCCGGCGACCCCCTGTTCACCATCAGCGACCTGCTGCCCCACCTGGGGGCGGAGCAGGCCAAGAAGCCCCTGGGGGAGGCCATCCCCGCCGAGAGCCTGAACATCCTGGTGGGCAGCCGCCCCCTGAAGGACGACGAGGGCAGCGACCGGGTGAAGCTGGCGGTGATGAAGCTGCTCTACGACCACTACGGCATCCGGGAGCCGGACTTTATCTCCGCCGAGATCGAGGCCGTCCCCGCCTTCAACGCGGTGGACATCGGCTTTGACCGCTCCCTCATCGGGGCCTACGGCCACGACGACCGGGTGTGCGGCTACGCCGCCCTGAAGGCCCTGCTGGACCTGGAGGGCGTTCCCATGCGCACCTGCGTGTGCGTGCTGGCGGACAAGGAGGAGATCGGTTCCGAGGGCGTCAGCGGTATGCAGTCCACCTTCTTCGACACCTTTGTGGGCGACCTGTGCGCCACCCAGAAGGTGCCCCTGCGGGTGTGCCTGGAGAAGTCCTTCTGCCTGTCCACCGACGTGACGGCGGCCTACGACCCCAATTTCGCCGCAAATCTGGTGTATGAAAAGCACAACTCCGCCTATGTGAACTACGGCGTGGGGCTGTGCAAGTACACCGGCGCCCGGGGCAAGAGCGGCGCCTCCGACGCCGGGGCGGAGCTGGTGGCCTACGTCCGCCGCCTGCTGGACGACCAGGGCGTTCTGTGGCAGATGGCGGAGCTGGGCGCCGCCGACAAGGGCGGTGGCGGCACGGTGGCCTGCTACATGGCTAACCGGAACATCGACACGCTGGACGCGGGGGTGCCGGTTTTGAGTATGCACGCCCCCTTCGAGGTGGTGTCCAAGCTGGACTGCTATATGACCTATGCCGCCTGCAAGGCGGTGTACAAGGGCTGAGCCGTGGTCCGGCTGGAACCCATCGGCCCGGATAACTGGCGGGAGGAGCTGGCCGTCCGGGAGGATCAGCGGCGGTTTGTCTCGGACCCCAACCGCCTGCTGGCCCGGGCCTATGCCCACCGGGCGCAGCGCAGCCAGGCAAAGCTGATTCGCGAGGATGACGTCCCGGTGGGAATGCTGATGTACTTCGACTGGCGGTCGGCCGGGCGGTATGTGTTCAGCCAGCTCTTTATCGACCAGCGGTATCAGGGCCGGGGCCTGGGCGAACAGGCGGCCCGGCTGGCCCTGGACGAGATGCGGGCGGACGGCCGGTTCCAAAAGGTCTGCCTGTGCTATGCGGAGGGCGACGAGCCCGCCCGGCGGCTGTATGAGAAGCTGGGCTTCCGCCCCACCGGCGAGGTGGACGGAGACGAGGTCATCATGGTGCTGGATCATTTATAACGCGGATAAAAACGCCCCCTTCTGCGGATACTATTTCGCAAAAGGGGGCGTTTGCCATGACAGAGGAGACCAAGCCGTCAGAAAACGGCGAAAACGAGGAGCAGGACCAGCTGAAACAGGACATCGTGGACCTGGGCTCCAGCACCGTCAAGACAAAGGACGGCACCATTCACACCCTCACCATCGTGGGCACCATCGAGGGCCATCAGGAGGAGCGCTCCGGGGCCAAAACCACGAAATACGAGCACATCCTGCCCTTTCTGGCCAGCCTGGAGGAGAGCGACGAGGCGGACGGCCTCCTGGTCCTGCTCAACACCATGGGGGGCGACATCGAGGCGGGGCTGGCCATCGCGGAGATGATCGCCGGGATGCGCAAGCCCACCGTGTCCCTGGTGCTGGGGGGTGGCCACTCCATCGGCGTGCCCCTGGCGGTGGCGGCCAAGGAGTCCTTCATCGTCCCCTCCGGGGCCATGACCATCCATCCGGTGCGGCTCAACGGGCTGGTCATCGGGGTGAGCCAGACCTTCCACTACTTTGAGCGCATTCAGGACCGGATCTGCGATTTCGTCACCCGAAACAGCCGGATCAGCCGGGAGGACTTCGAGCACCTGATGCTGAACACCGGGGAGATGGCCGCAGACGTGGGCAGCGTCATCTACGGCACCGAGGCGGTGGAGCTGGGCATCATCGACCACCTGGGGGGACTGTCCGACGCGCTGGAGTGCCTGCACCGGCGGATGAGGGAGGAAAAAGAGGGGCGGGAGACGTAACCCCGGCTTGAAAAGGGCGGGAGCGGGTGGTATACTTGCCCTATCTTTGCCAAGCGAGGTGGTATGCGTGAAGCGATGCGTTGCCTTTTGCGGGATCGTCGCAAAATAACACGATCTTCAGGAGGTTATCGAATGATCCCGCAATGGAAAATTTATCCCCGCTCCCAGGGGCACAGCACCGTATACCTGCAAAACGTGGTGACGGACCCGTCCATCACCGTGGGCGAGTACACCACCTATGACGATTTTGTCCATGATCCCAGAGACTTTCAGAAAAACAACGTGCTCTACCACTACCCAATGAACCACGAGCGGCTGATGATCGGAAAGTTCTGCTCCATTGCCTGCGGCGCGAAATTTATATTCAACAGCGCCAATCATGCCCTGGGCAGCCTGTCCACCTATCCCTTCCCCATCTTTTTTGAGGAATGGGGCCTGCCCGTGGAGGACATCCCCCAAGCCTGGGACAACAAGGGAGATATCGTGGTGGGCAACGACGTGTGGATCGGCTATGAGGCCGTGATTCTCGCGGGCGTCACCATCGGCGACGGGGCCGTGATCGGCGCCCGGGCCCTTGTAACCAGAGACGTGCCGCCCTATGCCGTTGTGGGCGGGGTCCCGGCAAACATAATCCGGAAGCGGTTCAATGACAGGACCGTTGAAAGGCTGTCGGCCCTGGGCTGGTGGGACTGGCCGCCGGAGCGGATCGCCGCCAACCTGAAGGCCATCCAGTCCGGCGATCTCGAAGGTTTGAAATAGCCCCGGCGGGAGCGCGGCAAATTCCGCGCTCCCTTGTTTTTTCCCCCGTTTTCTGCTACAATATCTGGGAATCCAAACGTCCGGAGGAGGCGTGCCCCATGAAGGAATTTACCATCGGCCCCAACGACGCGGGCCAGCGGCTGGACCGCTGGCTGGCCAAGGCGGTGCCCCTTCTGCCCGGGACCCTGGCCCAGAAGTACATCCGGCTCAAGCGGGTGAAGGTAAACGGGAAGGGCTCCAAGCGGGACGTGCGGCTGGAGCGGGGAGACCTGCTTCAGCTCTATGTCAACGACGAGTTCTTTGACGCCCCCACCCCGGAAAACGCCTTTCTGCGGGTGGACCGGCCCCAGCTGAACATTCTGTATGAGGACGAGCACCTGCTGCTCCTCAACAAGCGCCCCGGCATGGTGGTCCACCCCGACGATAAGGAGCAGGTGAACACCCTTATCACCCACGTCCAGGCCTACCTGTACCAGAAAAAGGAGTGGTCCCCCCGGTGGGAAAACGCCTTCGCCCCCGCTCTGTGCAACCGCATCGACCGGAACACCGGCGGCATCGTCATCGCCGCCAAAACCGCCGCGGCCCTGCGGGTGATGAACCAGAAGATCCGGGACCGGGAGCTGCAAAAGCTGTATCTGTGCGTGGTCCACGGCGTCATGGACCCCTGGAAGGGCCGGCTGAAGGGGTACATCCTGAAGGACGGGGACAGGGCCCAGGTGAGGGTATACGACCGCCCCGTCCCCGGGGGCAGGACGGCGGTGACGCTGTACCGCACCCTGGAGAGCCGAAACGGCCTGTCCCTGGTGGAGTGCGACCTCATCACTGGGCGCACCCACCAGATCCGGGCCCAGTTCGCCGCCGCGGGCCACCCCCTGCTGGGGGACGGCAAGTACGGCCGGGAGCGGGATGGGCGGCCATATCAGGCCCTGTATTCCTACAAGCTGAACTTCCGGTTCACCACGGACGCCGGGCCGCTGGAGCGTCTGAACGGCCGGGAGTGGACGGTGGAGGACGTGGATTTTGTGGAGGAGTATTTTCCGAGGAGGTAATGGAATTGGCCTGTCAAATCGCAGCGCTCCGGGATCATGGAGCGCTTTTGAGCCGGGCGGCGGAGTGGTTCCACCAAAAATGGGGCGTGCCGCTGGAGGCCTACCGGGAGAGCATGGAGCAGTGTCTGGCGGGGGAAGGCCCCGTCCCCCAGTGGTATCTGGCCATGGAGGGCGAGACCATTCTCGGCGGGCTGGGGGTCATCGACAACGACTTCCACAACCGAAGGGACCTGACCCCCAACGTCTGCGCCGTCTATGTGGAGGAGGCGTACCGCCGTCGGGGCATCGCGGGAGAGCTGCTGCGCCACGCCTGCGCGGACATGGCGGGGATGGGGGTGGGCGTCCTCTATCTGCTCACCGACCACACCTCCTATTACAATAGATTTACGGTTCAAGGCACGGCAGCCAGCCGTGTCTTTTTCCGC